>NC_022792.1:0-600000 GCF_000504085.1 Pseudothermotoga elfii DSM 9442 = NBRC 107921
ATGAAAAGCGAGATAATAGAATCTTTAAAATCAAAACTTAACCGCCGGGTGTGGGAAAGCTGGTTTGGAACCTTTGATGTGAAAGAAATTGGTCCAGACTATGTAGTTTTTCAGGTTGGAAATCTTTTCATCAGAGAGTGGCTCGAGAAAAAATACGGCTCCCTGATATCTAAAACCTTGCGAGAGTTGTTTGGAAAGCCGATGGATTTTCGAATAGAACACGCCTCAGCAAAGACAGAGGAAAAATTAGATTCCAATGAAGATGAGCCACTCGTTAAAAAACGTCCTTTGATCTTGACACCTTTGAACCCAATTTTAACTTTCGAAAACTTTGTCGTTGGTCCAAACAATATGTTTGCATACAGCACATGCCTCGAGGTTGCTAAAAATCCTGGTAAATATAACCCTCTGTTCCTTCATGGTGGTGTTGGGCTTGGGAAAACGCACCTATTGCAAGCCATAGGGCATTATTTATTCAAGCACGAGCCAGATATGAGAGTAATTTATCTAACCAGTGAAAGATTTTTGAATGAACTGGTTGACTCAATAAAAAAGAACAGAGTTCAAGAATTCAGAGATAAATTCAGGAACAAAATAGACGTGTTATTACTTGACGATGTACAGTTTCTGATAGGAAAAACTGGCATTCAAACAGAGCTTTTCCACACATTCAATGAACTTTACAACGAAGGTAAGCAAATAGTTGTGTGTTCTGACAGAGATCCCCAGCAACTCGAAAAATTCCAAGACAGGCTGGTGTCGAGATTTCAAATGGGCGTGGTAACAAAAATAGAAAAGCCTGATGAAGAAACTTGTTTTAAAATAGCCCAAAAAATGGCACAGCTGGAGAATGCAGAGCTTCAGGAAGATATTTTGAAATTAATATCGAAAAACTTCTCGGATAATCTTAGAAGGCTCCGTGGCGCTCTTGTAAAACTTATAATGTATCAACAGATATCCGGTGAGAAAGTTGACCTGCAAAAAGCCTTTGAGCTGCTAGCAATACAAAATTCGTATCACAACAAATCCCTACCAGAGGAAAAACTGATGAACTCAATCTGCGAAATTTTTGGCGTCTCTCAGGAAGAAATCCTCAGTAAGAGCAGAAAAAAGGAAGTGGCTCTTGCAAGGCAGATTGGCATGTATGTCGCCAGAAATTACATGGGGTTCTCTTTAAGAAAAGTAGCTGACATGTTTAAAAGATCACATCCTACTGTCTCACACACAATACAAAAACTGGAGGAATTAACCAATAGTGGGAACATGGTTATAAAATCCCAGATAGATAGGCTGGCAAGATGTGTCACAGGTCAGATTCTGGACCAATCTGTGTAAGATCTATTTCCATCTTCAGTGGTCTGCTCATCAATTCAGATATAGCCTGATAGGGATCTTTTTTTCTAAAAAGTACGTCATAAACCTGCCTGCATATGGGCATATCTATGTGTAAAGAATCAGCCATTCTCAATAAAGGCCCTACCGTATAGACACCCTCAGCAACCATTTTCATCTGAGAAAGAATATCTTTTAGTGCCATACCTTTACCTATCATTTCTCCTACATATCTGTTCCTGCTATAAGGGCTTGTACAGGTAACAATCAAATCACCCATGCCGGCAAGCCCCATAAAAGTAAGGGGGCTCCTTGCGCCGAGGGATAATCCAAATCTTGCTATTTCCTGTAAACCTCGCGTTATCAAAGCCGCTTTTGCATTGTGCCATTGACCAAGACCATCTAATATTCCTGCTGCTATGGCTATTACGTTTTTAACCGCTCCAGATATTTCGACGCCAAGAACATCATCATTTACATAAACTCTGAAATAATCATTGCTGAAGGCCTGTTGAAATGCTTCGGTAATGCTGTTTGGACCAGCGATAACAACGCTGGTGGGCAATCTCTTTGCAACTTCCACAGCATGGCACGGGCCAGAAAGAACTAAATAATCAGCGTCTCTCCATCGCGATTTAACGATAGAACTTATTGTTCTCAATTTCTCGTCGATACCTTTTGAGAGATTCACAATAACTGCCGGTTTTCTCTCAATTTTTGCCATAGTTTCATCAACGTATTTGGTTGGCACAGCTATTACCAGATTATCTGAAAAATGAACCGCACTGGAAATATCAGATGAAGCAATTAGAGTCTCTGGAAGTCTCACGTTCGGTAAATAATCGTCGTTTGCATGATATTTGTTTATCTTGTCTGCCAATTCTTCTCTTCTTGCCCAAATTAAAACTTCGTGACCGTTCTCAACCAAAAGCTTTGCAAAAGCTGTTCCCCAACTTCCAGCACCAAGAATGGAAAACTTCAAAATCCTATCACCTCTGCTATTTTGCGCACCGAAAATTTTACAACGGGTGTTCGGTATGCAGATGCATCTGTATCGAGTTTAACGAGCCATCTATCATGAACTTTCTCTACACTGATAAAATATCTCTGCTGAAAACCTCCTTCATTTGAAACAATTCTAAGCAGGTATTCGTCCTGTGAGTAATACACTGATTTAACCACAAAAACCCCTTTTAAATGCTTGAAAATGGTATCCTTTAATCCAAGAATTTTTTCTCTATTCACATTCTCTATATGAACATGAGGCATCTCAAAACCTCCCCAGGTCCATCTCTCAACAGTAATGTGATTGATTTTCTTAGCCCGCAAAATGTAGATATCCTTACCCTGAGAAATCCACTTTTTTTCATACCTCGTACCCACAATCGTTTTATCACTTTTGCCAAATTCGATAATTTCAAAACATCCTGTTTTCAAAAGAAATGCCTTCATGTGTTCCACATACCATTTAACATCGCTGATCAACTGAAAATTACCATCCGCTTTCAAAACGGCCGCGAGTGTTTCTGTAAATCCTTGATCTGTGAACCTTTTCCCTTGATGAGACTTCTTTGGCCAGGGACATGGAAAATTGATGTATACTTCCCAAACGCTGTTGTCGGAAAAAAATTCTCTCAGGGCAAATTTTCCATCTATGCGTGATACTTTCACATTCTCTATCGATTCAGAATACAGCTTTTTTTGTATCTTTACGAGCGAAATAAGGGACGTTTCAAATCCAATAAAATTGCACCAGCTCTTCTCTTTTGCCATAGAAACAAGGAACTCGCCATTGCCAAAACCTATTTCCACAGCGAGTTCCTTATTGTTGCCAAAGATCTTTTTCCAATCTATCGGTGCTGCGTAATGACGAAGATCCAAATCATATCTCAAAAATTCGCTCATTTCCCAGCTCCTGACATCCTTTCAAGAAAATATTTTGCATGGGGCACATATTCACTATCAGGATACAAGGTAATAAATTTGCTGAACAATTGGCTTGCCATTACTATATTGCCCACCTCGTAACTACTCAATGCCATGAAATAAAAAGCATCATCTTTAAAATATATGCTGGTGTCTTTCAAAATATTAGACACATTCTCCAAAACATTGTACGCATCTTGATAATAACCAGACCTATACAGCTGGTAACCAAACAGCCAGAGTGATCTTACCAAATCAATACTTAAATTCTCAGACAATTCCAGAGAAATCGGTTTTGACCTTGCTTCACCCAAAAGCTTTATTATTTCTTCCTTCAAAGATCCCAGTTCCTGCGACTCGCCTTCTTTTATTGATTCAATTGCCAGTAGAATTTTATCGATAGACTGCGACAGCTCGTTAGATGTCTGCTCCACTTTTTCACTCAGTGTGGAAATCTCAAAATTTGAAAATGACTCGTTGATTCTCCTGAGAGACAAATCGAGTTCTTTCACGTGTGTTCTAAGTTCTTGCATTTCAGATTCAACAACATCAATTTTGCTAGATTGAGCCATGCTTTGGAATATACCAGCGAGAGAAATTGCCAATGTGAAGAGTATCGCTATCAATACAATCAGATCCATTTTTACAAAATTAGAAGCCCCGCCAGATTTCGCAATAAGCAAAGGATGAGAAGCATCAAGTTTTTTTAGAACATTTTCAAAGATTTTTGCCCTGGCTTTGTCACCTTTCCTCCTCGCGAGTTCAAGTTTTAAAGCTACAGCTTCGACTAATTCCGGATACGTTTTTGAAACAGACTCTAAAATAGCCATAGCCCCTTCAAAATTGTTCTTGTTGGCCTCTTCAAAAGCTTCCTTAACATCCTGGGAATAATCTGTTTTGACTCTTTCGTGAGCCGTTTTGTAAAGAGTGCTGTATTCATCTTTTCTTTCCTCCGACAAATTTTC
Source organism: Pseudothermotoga elfii DSM 9442 = NBRC 107921 (assembly GCF_000504085.1). Taxonomy (NCBI): domain Bacteria; kingdom Thermotogati; phylum Thermotogota; class Thermotogae; order Thermotogales; family Thermotogaceae; genus Pseudothermotoga; species Pseudothermotoga elfii. The sequence goes on from NC_022792.1 coordinate 4,224, forward strand.
GTACACCTTCAGCACTGTCTTCCAATTTCCAGAAGCAGCCTCTAACTCAAGCAACAAATGAGGATAATCGTCCTGAAACAAACTTAAAACAGCCCTTGCCCTCGAGAGCATATTTTCTTTTATCAAATCCCTTACCACCCTCTCGACTGCATCGTTCACACTCACACCTCCTCCATCGCAACTGGTATCAAATCCAGAAGTTCGCTTACTAACATCGATCCTTCCCTGTGTCTATAATGTTCCGAAGCAAGACCGTGTAGATAAACGCTGCAAATGGATGCATCTTTTTGGTTTAATCCTTGAGCAGCAAAACCGCCTATCATACCTGCAAGTATGTCTCCACTACCCGCTTTTGAAAGAGAGGTATTTCCCGTCAAATTGAAAAAAGTTTCATTTGGTGTGCTTATTATCGTGGTTGCACTTTTCAAAACAACCACCAGATTATATTTTTTCGAAAACTCTTCTGTTAAAAGATAATTGTACTTTACATCTGATAAATCTTCACCAGTCAAACGTGCAAATTCTGCAGGATGAGGTGTTAGAACAGCCGGAACCTGAATTTTTTCCAGAATATTTAGATCCCTTGCCAGACAATTCAATCCATCTGCATCTATGACAACCGGAACCTTCAAATTTTCCAAAAATTCACTTAAGAACTTTCTCACACCATCATTGCAAGTAATACCTGGACCTATAACTACTGCATCTGCATTATTTGATAGCTCCAGAGCAATTGCTACATCTTGCTCACAAAAGTGTTTTTTATCAACCACTGTTGCCACCAATCCAGGCTCTCTCTGTATTGCTACCTCATTTGCGGGAGAGCATGTTAGAAGATGAACATATCCGCAACCAACCCGCAGGGCCGACAAAGATGTCAAAACGGCTGCGCCCGGATATTCAGCAGATCCTGCTATAACAAGCAATTTTCCATAACTTCCTTTATGGGAATCAGGAAATCTCTCTGGTATCAATCGGGAAACAAGCTGCTTGGTTATTATTTGCCTTGTAAACTGTTTTGATTCTCTTAGCACTCTCGGTATACCTATGCTTGCCACCTTGAGCTGTCCACAAAGTTCTCTGCCAGGATACAAAAGATGACATGGTTTTGGTAAACCAAAAGTCACAGTTAAATCAGCTTTTACAGCTATTCCCAGTATTTTACCTGTATCCGAATCCAATCCGGACGGAATATCTATAGAAACTACGTAATTTGAATATAAGTTAATCAACTTGATCAATTCTGCTATCTGACCGCGGACCTCACCTTTAATACCTATCCCAAGAAGTGCATCAATCACAATATCACACTTTTTCATGATATCAGCAACATCATCGAGTGTTACATCAACTCCAAGTACCCTGATATCTCCACCAACACTTTTCAACCTTTTGAAATTTTCTCCAGCCTCGACAGACAATTTTTTCTCATCACCTGCAAAAACGATCGTCACATAATCTGTATAGTCAAGCAAATCTCTTGCTGCAACAAAGCCGTCTCCGCCATTATTTCCAGGTCCGCACAAAACAAGAAACGACAGATCTGACAAATTTTTGAAAACCTGTTCTATTGAGAGCACAACTGAAAGACCTGCTCGCTCCATGAGAATAGAAGAAGGAATAAAAAATTGCTCAGCAGCTAATCTATCAATCTCTTTCATCTGCTGTGACGTCACTATTTTCAAAAAATCACCCCATCCAGAAATAAAGTACTTTATAGATTTTATAATACAATTTTATTCTATACAAATACTTCTCCGCCAACGTTTTACGGGTTTCCAGCTGTGATGGTCCAACGTTGTAAGCCATCAGTGCAAGATCTATATTTTCATCATACAGCTGCATTAAATATTTCAAATAAGTTGTACCTAAGACAATATTGTCAACAGGATGATTGACATTGCTATCAATCAAATTGAACTTTTCCTTCATCCAGTCAGCCGTCCTGGGCATGACTTGCATCAAACCTATTGCACCTGCCGGAGAAATTGCGTTCTCCCTGAAATTGCTCTCAACTTTGATCAAAGCCATTATTAAAAGAGGGTCCAAAGGTTTGCTGTTCTCTCTGACAACTGAATAATACTTCACGGGAAATTGCCAATAGAAAAGCACAATAATTATCAAAAACAAAGTCAGGCAGATCAGTTTCACAAATAAAGAGCGTTCAAAAGCAAATTATCATGAACGCCGTTAGCACCTCCTTAACACAAAATTACACTGACAGAAATTTTTGAATCACAAGAATTATATATCCAGTCGGAGCCAGGAACGTTCCAAAAGGGATTCTCTTTTTTGCGATAAGTTTTCCTTTATCTCTTATTAGAGCATATATTATGCCAGATAAAGAGGCAAAGACCAGGCTGTAGAGTGAACCAGTTATTCCAAGTGACAGGCTCATCGCAGCCATCAATAAGATATCACCGCTTCCCATTCCACCTTTATACAAAAGGCTCAGAACTATCAAAAGAACTGTTACAAGACCAACAGCTACCAGATTCAATAATTCAGCACCTCTTACAATCCATAAAACGAAACTACCAGCACCTATTAATAAAAGAGTTATATCTGGGATTAACATAAATTGCAAATCGATAAGCGATAGAACTATTACAGACGATAAAATTATTGAAAGAGCAATAAATTCCAAGAAATTAGAACAGAAAATAAAATTGACAAGATAACCAACGCCATTGCAAAGCTCGACTGCAGGATATCTCAAACTTATCCTTCCGCCACAATTTCTGCATCTTCCGCCAAGTAAGATATAACTTATTAAAGGAATGTTGTCGTACCATCGAATTTTTTTACCACATAAAGGGCATATGGAATAGGCAGGTTTCACCAAACTCAAATTTTCACGCGGCAATCTGTAAATTACTGCGTTCAGGAAACTTCCAATAATGACCCCAAACACAAAACTCAGGAAATGCCACAAGAGCGCATCTCCTCCTCGGTCAGAAACTCAGAAAACAGCTCTTTTTTCCCATACAAATACCATATGTTCTGGTCTTTCATTTCCTGAATAATCTGCTTTGCCTGATCTTTTTTCCCCTGTTTTAAATACGCCAGGAACAGCAGCAATTTTAAATGTGTTTTTGTTTTTGAATCACCAAGCATCTGTGTAACAACTTCTTCAACTGTCGCATAATTCCCATGTTTTAACTGAATTCTGCTCCAGACTTCCACATCACTCATGTAAACTGGCCTGGTCTTTAAAATTCTCTGCTCCATCTCGGTTGCTTTATCTAACTTCCCAACTTTTTTATAAGCTTCTGAGAGCTCAAACATACCAAGAACGCTGTTTGAATCTATCTTCAAAAATCTTTCCAGTACCTCGCACACTCTGCTATGTGCACCCATCTTTCTGTATGCTTCAGCGAGCATGAAATAAGTGAATTTGTTATCCGGTGCATACTCTATCTCTTTTTCCCAGTAAGAAGCTGCTCTCGCATATTCACCAAGGTTGTAGTAAGCCTCGCCGAGAGAAGAATAAGCCTCTACAAGCCACGGATCAATCTCTATAGCTTTGTCAAGATATCTTATTCCCTGCTCAAAATCGCCTCTTTCGAGCATCAAAGATCCAAGAAGTTCATAAGCTGGTGCGTAATTTTTATCTATCTCAAGAATATACTTTATAACCTTGAATGATACTTCATGAAGATCCTTATCCGCATAATCAAGCGCAAGATCATACAAACCGTTCATAGTTGCATGAATAAAATTTCTCGGAGATATTTTCTTTTTTTCAAGCCATTCAACCAGTTCTTCGAAACAAACCGGGTCATAAACCACTTCATTCAGCAAAGTTACATTATTTTCGATATATTCACAATTCTCGATCTCCTTCGCAATCCACTCCTTATTAACAAAATCCTGTTTCATGAATTCCCAGTCTCCTTCGTACATTAAATCCCTGAGCATAATTACAAAAGGTGTGTCAGTTGTAATCTCAATCTGCTTTTGCTGTATTTCCAAGATAATCACCCTTTCCACTGTACCACTCCCCTGCAATATTTACTTCATCATCATTTTACATTATACCCTGATTTTTTAAAATGTGTCACTTTACATAAAACTTGCTCATATTCCTCATTTCATGAGCCGTAATCAAACCTCCAATTATTATATTCACGTAATACGTTAAAAATCTCCACAGTAACAATGTAGCGACAGTTTCAGGGCCAAAAAGAAATTTGAAAAACAGAACATATCCACTTTCTGAAACGCCCATTGCACCAGGTGTTGGCATCAGTGAGATCACCAGAAATAGCACAAGCTGAAACAAAACTGTTTCTAAATACGAACAATTGACACCTACAGACCGGGCAACAAAATAAGTTATAGAAACTCTTGCTGTCATCTGACACAGCGTTGTAAAAATAGAGAAGATAAGGAGAAAAGGACTGCCCATAGATCTGAGCATGTATTTGTTGAAAAGCTCTGTTTGTGCTATTGTTTTCTCAACAACTGCTTGTTGATGTTTTATTAATCTTAAAAAAGCCAGGGGTTTTATCAATGTCTTAACGAGCCATATAGCAAGGTTTCTATTGATGGAAAAAATCAATAAAAACATCAACACAGCTCCATTTAGGGCAAAACCAGCGAATGCAAACCAGGCAAATCTGGTTATGTTTTTTTGGAGAATGTCATATGCAGCATAAACACCAAAAATTCCCATACCGGTTGCTACCAGTTGATAAACTATAAATCTTGAAACATACAGGGCGGTAGCTTCTCCGTACTCAACACCTCTTTTGTTCATAAAGGCTATCTGGGCAGGCTGTCCCCCTGTGGAAAAAGGTGTAATTGCTGAGAAGAAGCTGCCAATGAGTGTAGATTTAAATAGATAAGTCATACTTATTTTTGTCTTATAAGAGATAGCAAAAATCTTAACTGTTATCGTTTCCAGAAACCAATCGCATATCATTAAAAACCCACCGATCGTTAACCACCCTATAGATACTCTCTTCAAAGCCCTCACAGTTGAGGATAGATCCGTGAAACCTGCGATGAATATTACTATAATAAAGCTGATAACAAGTATAATAAGGGATTTTGATAATGTGTTCTTCAACTTGTGCACCGCCCTAAGATATTTTCATAAATTTCTCTCAAGGCTCTCCCAATATTCGACAAGTCTCTTTCAAAAGCCACCTTTCTGCCTTCCCGAGAAAGTTTGTCCGAGAGATTCTTATCCACAATTAATTTTTCTATAAGTGCCTCGAAATCATCGTTCGAGTTTCCTTTTAAACAGTTAACACCGTTTTCTAACCAATCTCGGTACACGGGAATATCTCTAACGACAACAGGGCATTCACAGGAGAGCGCTTCAAGGACCACAATTCCTTCGTTTTCCTCGTAAGTTGGAAAGAAAAAAACATCTGCCGCAGAATACGCGCCAACAAGTTCTTCGCGATCCAAGAAACCAGGAAAAATGACATTTTGTGGGGGATTTTTAATCATTTCACGAACATCTCTTGGAAGAACACTTGTTATTTTCGCTCCGAGCCATACAAAGGTGTAATTTCTCATTTTACGAGCAACGGCCACAAAATCGTGTATGCCTTTTCTTTTAAATGGAAAGCCAACAGAGAGGACGATGGGTTTGCTCAAACCAAATTTTTTCAGGAATTGTTTGGCTTTTTCATCATTTTTCTTAAATATTTCTGTGTCAATTCCATTGGATAAAACTGTCCCGGGGATTTGTATACCATAACCCCTGATGATCGATTCTGTATACTTAGTTGGGAAAATCAAATAATCTGCCTTTGAATAAAGCTTTTTCAACCATTTTTGAGAAATCCGAGCATAAAAATTGCTGAAAATAAAACTATTTCGGATATCCTCAGCAGTTGTATGAACATGCCATATAACCGGTATATTCTTTTTTTTACAGTGCTCAACAACCATTCTGGAGCTGGGTCCAACCGTATTTACGTGGGCAATATCATATATATCTTCCCAATCGCAGGTATAGTCAACTCCTGCCCTCTTAAGTGCTTCTATTTGTTGTTTATATGCTGTCCCTATACCAGATTTAGATATTAACCTTGCAGCTTCGGCATACAACAGAATTCTCACACTAAATCGCCCCCAAATCAATCTGGAGCAAGTCTTGAAAAAAAACTCCTCGGGTGATAGAATTTTACCATGCATGGGTGCGTAGCTCAGAGGGAGAGCGCTTCCCTCACGAGGAAGAGGCCGCAGGTTCGATTCCTGCCGCACCCACCAGTCAGGCTATTTTTACAAGTTTCAGCCTTTCCCCATAGATTGTTTTCACCTTCTTAACTATATCCGGGTATTGTTCTTTTTTTCTCACTATTTCCTCAGCATCATTTCTTGCTCTGAAAAGAAGTTCTCTGTCCCTTATCAAATCAGCTATCTTTAATTCCGGCAATCCATGCTGCTTTAATCCGAGAATTTCTCCAGGACCTCGAAGTTTCATATCATATTCTGCTACCTCGAACCCGTTTTTAGTCATAGAAAAATACCTGAGTCTTTCCAGAGCATCATCATCAACATTTCCAACAACCAGAAAACAGTAACCCTGTTTATCTCCACGACCTATCCTTCCCCGAAGCTGATGAAGCTGTGCCAGTCCAAAACGTTCTGGATTTTCTATAATCATCACCGTTGCTCTTGGCACATCTATACCCACCTCTATTACAGTTGTTGAAATCAGAATATCGAACTCTCCCGTGGCAAACCTCTCCATTATTTTATCTTTTTCTTGCTGACTCATTTTTCCATGCAACAATCCGACTCTGAATTCCCCAAAAATCTTTTTTGACAGATATTCATGCATTCGAATGGCTGCTTTTGCTTGAATTTTGTCGGATTCTTCTATAAGTGGATAAACGATAAAAACCTGTCCTCCCTCTGCTATTTCTTTCTTCACAAATTCATACACCTGTTCTAATTTTGAAACGGAGACAAGCATAGTTTTCACATCTTTTCTACCCGGGGGCATTTCATCAATAACTGTTATATCCAGGTCCCCATATATCGTTAATGCCAGGGTTCTTGGAATAGGAGTAGCAGTCATAACAAGTGTGTCAAGCGCTTTTCCTTTACTTACAAGTGCTTCTCTCTGCTTTACGCCAAATCTGTGCTGTTCATCTATTATTACAAGTCCAAGATTGGAAAAGCTGACATCCTCCTGAATCAACGTGTGTGTACCTATAACAACCGATATTTCTCCGTCAGAAAGCATGCGCTTTATCTTTTCTTTTTCTCTTGAGCTGGTTTCACCCAAAAGAAGAGCTGTTCTGATACCCATTTCTTCAAAAGCAGGTGACATTCTTCTGTAATGCTGCATTGCAAGAATTGAAGTCGGTGCCATCACTGCCGATTGAAAACCTGCTTCAAAATTATCAACAATAGCAAGCTGTGCAACAACTGTTTTGCCACAGCCAACATCACCCTGTAGCAATCTACTCATCGGTTTATTTGACATCAAATCCGCTCTTATTTGCCTGTGTGCCTCTTTCTGAGAGTCTGTCAACTTAAAAGGCAATTTTCTCAAAAACTCTTCCGCAAGCTTACCAGGGATCTTCTTTGGCAGTCCACCAATTTCTTCAAAAGATTTTCGAGAAAGTAAAAGGGCAAACTGCATTAAAAATAATTCTTCATATGCTAATCTCTCGATCGATTTCTTAAGGTGATAGTTACTCTTTGGAAAATGTATGCCAAGAAGAGCCCTTGAAATATCCATCAATTTTCGTTTTTTCATCAACTCCTCGGGCAATTCATCTGTGTAGTGACAGACGCAGGAAATATTCTCCCTGACTATTCTTCTAATCTCTTTCTGGCTTATGCCATGGGTTAAGGGGTATATTGGAAGAATCTCAAGAACTTGTGTCCCATCCTCTGGTTCAATCTCTGGATTTACCATTTCAATACCACCAAATTGAGAATGTTTTACCAAACCAGTTGCATAAATAGTTTTATTTTTTAAAACCTGAAGGCCTTTATGGAGGTATTCCTGATTGAACCATTTCAATAAAAGCTGACTTACACCGTCGGCAAGTACAGCTGCTGTAATTGTCATAGAACCAATTTTCTTGGTTTCAACATTCACCACTTTTCCTCTTGTGGTGAGCTTTCCTTCGAAACTAATCTCCGAAATCGGAATTATTTTTCTGCGATCTTCGTAATCCCGTGGAAAGTAGAAAATCAGATCCCCAAGTGTTGATATTCCCAGTTTCTTCAAAATGGCCTCTTTTCTTGGTCCAACTCTCTTTGCATATTTAATTTCACAGCTCGGTTGTTTCATCTGCGAACAATCTGGATTTGAGATTAGATACCAATCTCTGAAACGCTCAATCATTCCCAAGGAATTTTTTACTCTTTTTATAGCTCTCTCAGGCTGCATATCGGCAACTGGTTCGATGTATTCAAATAATTGCTTAAATTTCTCGAGAATCTCCGAATTTTGCAAAACATGGTCAGCAACAAGTTCATACCGATCCTGGACTTCCTCGACCAGCTCGTTTGTACCCTTTTTTCCATGTAACACTTCAAGCAAACTTTGCTCAAGAAAATCAAGAAACTCTTCAACGAGGATAGGGTGCATCGTAAACAATGCTCTCCCAGTTTTGAAGATTAACCCAACCAGAAATTCGCATCTCGATAAGTTTCTGCAACGAGAAGAGAATGCCAGATACCACCACAAGCAATATCAAGCCAGCAATAATCATTGAACCTTTTTTCATTCTAAATATCCTATATAGGGAAGATTTCTGTACCTTTCTTCATAATCAAGCCCATAACCAACTACGAAGAGATCTCCTACTTTGAATCCAACAAAATCTATTGGTATGCCATGATCATGCTTTTGTTTCTCAATCAAAGTTACTACTTTGAGATCTGCTGGTTTGTATTTCCTCAAATATGCAAGTATGTACCTCAACGTATTACCGGTGTCGATTATATCCTCAACTACAAGGACATGCTTACCTGCAAGATCTTCATCAACCCACGATTTGACGCGTATTCTTCCTGTTGATTGAGTACCTGCATAGCTCGATACATGAACAAATGAATAGCTAATATTCATATTTATGCTCAAAACCAACTCACTGAAAAAATGTACTGAGCCCTTGAGCACGCATATAGCACTGAGCGAATCCGTTTTATCCCTGTAGTACTCTTCTATCTCTCTTCCCATTTCAGAAATTCTGCTGCGTACAGCTCCTTCATCAAACAAAATTTTTGGTAACACACAATGCCTCCTCTCAAACGTTCAGTACCTGAACCATTCTATCAAAACTTTTAAGTTCCTCGCTCAAATCAATAAAATTATCACTTGTATATCTAACATTTTCGCACAATCTTGTAAATTCCTCAACAGGGGCTATGTCAAATTTTATATACTTTGTTTTATAATGCATAGGAATCGCAATTTTCGGCTTGATCAGGTCCAAAATCTTTCTTGCTTCTTTCGGTCCTATGGTAAAAGTCCCTCCTACCGGTAAAAGCAGAACATCTAAATCTTTTAGATGTTTTATCTGTGACTCATCCGGAATGTGACCAAGATCGCCAAGGTGAGCTACTCTGAATCGACCGAAATCAAATACAAAAACTATATTACGACCCCTCCGGGCACCAGATTCATCATCATGAAAAGTTTCTATTCCAGAGATCTTCACGTCCCTGAATTCATAGTCCCCCGAATCCTTGATAATCTCAAATTTTCCTTTAATGAGTCTGTGGGCATTGTGATCAAAATGCTGGTGACTTTCCGTAATTAAATCAACGGTTACATCTGGAACTCTATAGCCAACCGAACTATCAAAAGGATCGGTGAGTATCAATGTCTTGCCGGTATCAATCAAAAAACATGCATGCCCAAACCACGTTATTCTCATGCCAACACCCCCTTGGTTTTCTCATCGAAAAAAATCTTACGTTCAGACTAATTCATTCAACAAAATTATAACAGCATTTACTATCGCTGGATTCACTTATAACCAGCCAGCATTAGTATCAGTCTATAATTACGAGTGCTATACAATTTATATACAGATACATTATTATAACCTAATCGCTTTTATATAGATAACTTTATAAACAACCAAATAGAGCCAATAGCCCTTGACAAGCTGGTTTTCAACCCATATAATGATACTGGAAGTACTTAGGAGGTGAAATGATGAGCGAAAGAGAATACGTTGTTGGTATTGATTTAGGCACGACAAATTCAGTAATAGCTTGGATGAAACCGGATGGATCGATTGAAGTAATCCCGAATGCTGAAGGTGGAAGGATAACTCCATCCATAGTAGCCTTCACAAAATCTGGGGAAATAATAGTTGGCGAACCAGCAAAACGCCAGATGATACTCAATTCAGAGCGAACTATTAAATCCATAAAGCGTAAAATGGGAAGCGATTACAAAGTAAAAATCGACGACAAGCAATATACTCCGCAGGAAATCAGCGCTTTGATTTTGAAAAAGATGAAGAAAGACGCTGAACAATACCTGAATGGAAAGATCAAAAAAGCAGTTATAACCTGTCCGGCCTATTTCAACGACGCTCAGAGACAGGCAACAAAAGAAGCCGGGCAAATTGCAGGCTTTGAAGTTCTGAGAATAATCAACGAACCAACTGCTGCTGCACTGGCTTATGGGCTTGACAAGAAAAAAGAAGAGAAGGTGCTTGTTTACGATCTCGGCGGAGGAACATTTGACGTATCCATACTCGAGATAGGCGAAGGTGTTATACAAGTAGTGGCAACATCTGGCAATAACCATCTTGGTGGAGACGATTTTGATCAGAGAATTGTCGATTGGATGGCTGAAGAATTCAAAAAACAGCACGGTGTGGATTTAAGAGAAGACAGACAAGCACTTCAAAGGTTAAGAGATGCCGCAGAGAAAGCAAAAATAGAGCTTTCGAGCAAGCTTGAAACAGACATAAGTTTGCCATACATCACTGCTACTGCATCAGGTCCGCTACATCTCGAATTGAGATTAACGAGATCTCTCTACGAATCTCTTGTTAAAGATCTGTTTGAAATGACAAAAGGTCCCGTGGAGAAAGCCTTAAGTGATGCAAAACTTTCTCCAAAGGACATAAATGAAGTAATACTTGTCGGTGGTATGACGCGTTCACCAACGGTTCACAAGATCATACAAGATATTTTTGGTAAAGAACCTAACAAAGGTGTGAACCCGGATGAGGCAGTTGCAATAGGTGCAGCTATTCAGGCAGCAATTCTTGCTGGAGAAGCAAAAGAAAAAGACATAGTTCTCGTAGATGTTACGCCACTGACGCTTGGTATCGAAGTTAAGGGAGGTCTTATGGAACCTGTTATCCCAAGAAATACCACTATACCTGTTAAAAAAAGTAAGATATTCACAACAGCGGAAGATTATCAAACGGAAGTAGAAATAAGAGTCTATCAAGGTGAAAGAACCATGGCAAGAGACAACATATTCCTCGGAAGCTTTAGACTTGTCGACATTCCACCAGCGCCAAGGGGTGTACCACAGATAGAAGTAACATTCGACATAGACAGCGATGGCATAGTACATGTCTCTGCGAAAGACCTTGCATCTAACAAAGAACAATCGATGGTAGTTACAGGTAGGCATAAATTAAAAGATGAAGACATAAAGAAAATGATGGAAGAAGCTCAGAAATATGAGGAACAAGATAAGAGAAAACGTGAAGAAGTCGAACTCAAAAATAAAGCAGACGATCTTGCCTACAGCGTGAGCAAATCTTTGAAAGAACATGGAGATAAGCTCCCAGCTGATTTGAAATCAAAACTTGAACAGCTTGTCAATGATCTGCGAGATGCGATAAATAAAGATGACATTCCAAGAGTCAAGATGCTTTTCGATGATTTACAGCAAGAGAGCATGAAGGTAGGTCAGTATCTGTACGAAAATGTTAGAAAAGAACAATCAAGTTCACAATAAAGATTTTTGAAAGGAGGGGTCTTCATGTTGCTGGAAAGACGTGAGGATTTCATGAAACCATTCAGAGAACTTCAACGTGAAATCGACAGGCTTTTTGAAGACTTCTTCGCTCCAGTGACTCGCAGAAGCACAGTTTATTCGTATTTACCAGATGTCGATGTTTATGAAACCGATGACTCAGTAGTGGTCGAAGTCGAGGTTCCTGGAATGGACAAAAAAGACTTTGAAGTAAAGGTCGAAGACAGTATTTTGAGAATCACCGGCGAAAAGAAACTCGAGCGCGAGAAGGAGAACAGAAACTACAAAGTCGTTGAAAGATGCTACGGGAAATTTGAAAGAACCCTGTCGTTGCCTGACTATGTCGATGCAGACAAAATCAAAGCAAAATATGAAAACGGTGTCTTGACAATCTCCCTGCCTAAACGCGAAGAGAAAAAGGCTAAAGTAGTGGATGTGAAAATTGAGTAAAAGATGGGGCGGGCAACCGCCCCATTAATTTAGGAGGTGATAATTGTGATTGATTTCAAAGATTACACTGAAAGTGCCCAAAGAGTTCTAACTTCTGTCCAAGACATTCTAAATAGATTTTCCCAAAATCAAATGTCCTCTGAGCACATATTACTTGCCATATTAGAGGATAGCGACAACGCAGCTATAGATATTTTGAAAAAAATAGGAGTAAATATAGATACCCTGAGAGATGAGACATCTTCGTTTGTTAGCAGATATGGAATGCGTGGAGGATTAATAAACCCATCTGGATCTCTATCTCAGGTCTATATAACACCCGATGCAAGGCATGTGCTCGAAGAATCAAAAAAAGAAGCGAGAAGAATGGGAGATGAAAAAATAGGAACCGATCATTTGTTGCTTGGAATGATTTTATCACCAAGTTCAATGACATACAGATTGCTCTCCAGACACGGCGTCACTCCAGATAAAGTTTACGAAGCCATAAGAGAGCTGAGAACAAGTGGAAAAACTGCCGAAGATGAGAATGTCGACGTATTGTTCAAATTCACCGAAGATCTTACAAAACTCGCCAAGGATGGAAAACTGCTACCTGTAATAGGAAGAGAGAAAGAGATTCTCAGAATTATACAAATACTTGGCAGAAAATTCAAAAATAATCCGGTTTTGATAGGAGATCCTGGAGTAGGGAAAACGGCAGTTGCCGAAGGACTGGCTCAAAAAATAATCTCAGAAAATGTACCAGGTTTTCTAAAAAATAAAAAAATCCTGAAATTGGATATGGGAAGGATCATTGCCGGTACCAAATTTAGAGGTGAATTCGAAGAGAGAATGAAAAAATTGATAGATGCCCTTAAAAAAAATGTCGGGCAGTACATACTGTTTATAGATGAACTTCACACTGTCGTTGGTGCAGGTGCAGCAGAGGGCGCCGTTGATGCTGCTAATTTACTCAAACCAGAGCTTGCTCGAGGCGAAATGCAGGTAATAGGAGCAACAACTGTTAATGAATATAGAAAATATGTTGAAAAAGATAAAGCACTGGCTCGAAGATTCCAGCCGGTCTTCGTGGGGGAACCATCTGTTGAAGAAACTATTGAAATATTGCGCGGTATAAAAAAAGAATTTGAAAAACACCATGAGGTATCAATAACTGATCAGGCGCTTGTTGCAGCTGCCCGTTTGGGTGCAAGATATATCACAGATCGTTTTCTACCAGATAAAGCAATAGACTTAATAGATGAAGCTGCATCAGCAATAAGACTTCAAGATAATGGAAAAATTGTGAATGAAAACGATATAGCCAAGGTAGTAGAGCTCTGGACGGGTATACCTGTCTCAAAAATGTTGCAATCTGAAAGAGAAAAGTTGATGAATCTTGAGCAACTCATCCACAAAAGAATTGTAGACCAAGATAACGCAGTAAAAATTGTTGCACAAACAATAAGAAAATCAAGGGCCGGTCTGAAAGATCCAAAAAGACCAAATGGTGTCTTTCTCTTTCTTGGTCCAACAGGTGTTGGCAAAACAGAACTTGCAAAAGCTCTCGCGGAGGTTCTTTTTGGAAGTGAAGATGCTTTGATAAGGATTGATATGAGCGAATACACAGAAAAACACACCGTTAGTCGATTAATCGGTGCACCTCCTGGATATGTCGGTTACGAAGAAGGGGGTCAACTAACCGAACAAGTCAGAAGAAGGCCATACAGTGTTATTCTGCTCGATGAAATAGAAAAGGCACATCAAGAAGTTTTCAATGTTCTGCTTCAGGTATTTGACGACGGCAGATTAACCGACGGCAAAGGTAACACAGTAGATTTCAGGAATACAATTATAATAATGACAAGCAATATAGCAAGTGAGCAAATACTTGATGCCCTCGAAGAAGGCATTGATGATTTGACAGTAATGATTGAAGAAGAAATGAAAAAGCATTTCAAGCCAGAGTTTGTAAACAGAATAGATGCAGCTGTTGTTTTCAAACCTCTCTCACTTGAGCACATGAAACAAATTGTTGAACTTCAACTCGAAAAAATTTCTGAAAGACTTAGTGAACAGGGAAGAAAAGTATATTTTACAGAGCAAGCAAAGGAATATATAGCCAAACGCGGGTATCTTCCTGCGCTTGGTGCAAGACCTCTCAGAAGGGTTGTGGAGAGCGAAATAGAAGCTCCTATTGCCGAAAAAATAATTTCAGAGCAATTCAAAGAGAACGAAACAATAACAATAGATGCAGACGAATACGGAATAATATTTAAATAAAGAGGGGCAGTTGCCCCTCATATTTTTGCAACAGATTGTCGCTCGATAAAATGTGCTTTTAAAACTGTCCTGCTCGTTTTTTTATCGTGAAAGATATTGTTGATCAAAAGAGTGGCAGCTATCAGACCCATTTGTTCTGGTTCCTGAGCAACACAGGTAATTGGAGGTTCAAAAATTTCATTCCAGTGAGAATCATCAAAAGAAACAAGCGAAATGTCCTGCGGGACTTTCAATCCAGTTTCTTTGATGACCTTCATAACACCAAGCATCATCAAATTGTTGCTCACGATAAGTGCTGTGGGTTTTCTGCATAGAGAAAAAAACCTCTTGGCTGCTCGATATCCTCCCTCTTCGCTTGATTCTCCGTCTATAATCCACTCATTCTGAACAGTTATTCCAAGCTCCTTACATGCCTTCAGAACCCCATTAAGTCTTTCCTTTCCAGTAAAAGATCTGGCCCTTAATGTCATTATTCCAATTGTTCTATGTCCACTTTTGTAAAGATATGTCACAAGCTCCCT
The DNA here is from genome assembly GCF_000504085.1 of Pseudothermotoga elfii DSM 9442 = NBRC 107921. Taxonomy (NCBI): domain Bacteria; kingdom Thermotogati; phylum Thermotogota; class Thermotogae; order Thermotogales; family Thermotogaceae; genus Pseudothermotoga; species Pseudothermotoga elfii. Next base: position 19,407 of record NC_022792.1, read on the forward strand.
AACGCCAGATTCATTATCTGTTATGACATAACTCACATCTACATTTGGTACTATCCTGTCGAAAAAAACAAGCGGAATTCCTGATTCTGCAATTTTTTTGTATATAGTTCTGTTACCTCCAGAATCAACTGGAGCAGCAAGAATGCCTTCTACTTTCTGACTTGCAAGTGTTCTAAGATTCTCCACTTCTTGATCAGGATCTTCATTAGTAGAACACAAAAGCAGGTGATACCCTATCGGCCGAAGGACTTTTTCCATCCCGCGAACAGTATATGCGAAAAAAGGATTAGAAATATCTGGTATCAAAACACCTATAATTTTAGTCTGACCTTTTTTCAATCCCATCGCTGTCAGATCCGGAAGATACCCCATCTTCTCGGCTAATTGTATTATCTTTTCTCTGAGTTGAGCACTCACACCGGGTTTACCATTTAAAGCACGAGACACAGTTGATGCATTGACACCAAGTTTTTTTGCAATATCTTTGATCGTTATTTTCATCACAACCCAGCGCAGGAGACTGCATCTTCTTTAAGATGAAGAAAAGTGCGCTGTTCCCTCCTTTCTAACATTAGCATCTTTGTTAAGTCTTGATACTTAGCTGATGAATGAATTTTTTCCCCATTCAATGTACGTATATCAAAATACCCAGAACTCAAACTATAAATTATACCAACTTGATTTTTGTACCTCACTTTATCAAACCTTCTATGAATACCTTTCTTGCCAGATAATTCAGATTTATACCCTGCTCTCCATAAACAATATTCTCTTACATCGAAAAAACCTTTTTGTGGACCTTCTTGATATTGACTGCCTTCTACGTCAGGGTTGACTATTTTGTGTATATCAAACGGTGCTATTTCTACTTTTGCAATCGGCAGTATCTTGGTTATTAAGTTAACAAGTCTGTTGTGTGCATCAACCTTCCATTGAAGACTTGGTGACAACCAATTATTTCGTCTCTTTCTATTTAGAAACCTTGTTTTTCCATATCTTCTGTTTCTTCTATACTCTCTTCTCTCTAAAAGCAGTTTCTTTATATCTTGTCGCAGTTCTACTTCAATGCTGAACAGTTTTTGTTTGTCTGTTATTGCTGAAACGCCAGCTGTTTTTGAACCTGTGTCCATTCCAGCAATAACAGGTTGTGTGTATGTTGTTGTGTCATACAGCAACTGGATTGTAAATGGTTCTCTTCTAACAACTTTTGCAAGACCCTGTTTTAATAATCTTCTTACTTTTCTATGCCTTTTTGTTGGCATTAATGGTTTGCTATCTTTTGAAATTACATAAACCACACAATCACTTCCAATTGTCTTTTGACGATAACTCAGGGATTATCCCTGTAAGGTGCTCATCCCCAATGTTAGACAGGCTTGTTATGTGCAGATCACTGCCCTTACCCCTCAGGACTGTTTAGACCTGCACGACAGAGTCTGGAACTTGAGCAGCATCCCAAGGTGTAACTGTCTAACGTAGCCACTTATGTGGCTGAGGGTAGTCAATCAGGCTTTTTTCAAGCCCCCGCTTTCTATAGTGGGCAGTTGACTCTTACACTCCTCTTTTCTTCGCGTCTTCGCGCACAATTTATTTTACATGACTTGCATAAGTGATCAATTCTGAAAATCAATGATTTTTTACCGTTCTGAGGATATTATAGTGGAAATTCTCCTTGTTTCACTTTTTTGCATCATTTTTTCATATTTGACTATAACATTTTTCTGTTTTATTCTATTTTCAGATTATCGCAAACGAATGCGTTACTTTATATAGAAAGGAGTGTTACTTTTGAAAAGAAAAGTTGGGCTCATGACCTTTTCCGATGGCAGAGAATATGTTCACAAAGACCTTATAAATATCAACAAAGCTTTTGAGCAAAAACTTGTTGAGGCTCTTGAATCTACCGGAGAAATACAGGTAATAAGGTCAAATAAGATTGTAAATAAACCCTCTGTAGCCAGAGAAGAAGCTGTTTTTCTAAATAATAGTGGAGCACAAATGACTATTTTCAATTATGCGGTCTGGGCCTTTCCGCATTTCAGCGTGATTGCAAGTAAATTCGCTCCACCACCATTTTTACTCTTCGGAAATATTAATCCAAAATACCCGGGCATGGTGGGAATGCTTGCCGCAGCAGGCGCACTCGATCAAGATGGTACTCAGACTTACAGAGTCTGGGGAGATATAAAACAAAAAGATGTTCTGAGAAAAGTCCTTGCTTTTGTAAGGGCCGCGACTGCAAGAAACATGCTTAGAGGTCAAAGATATGGTCTTTTTGGCGGAAGGTCGATGGGCATGTACACAGCTGTTCCAAATGTGGATTTATGGAACAAGCTCTTTGGAATAGACATAGAGCACATAGATCAACTTGAAATCATTGAAAAAAGTAAAAAAATACCAGATCAAGCCGCAAAAAGTGCAAGAGAGTGGCTTGAAAAATTAACAAGAAAGATCCACTACGATGGCAAACAGCTCACACCAGAAAAGCTCGAACTGCAGATCAAGAGTTATTACGCTGTCAAAAAGATCTGTGAAGAATTCGAACTTGATTTTACAGGTATAAAAGCTCAGCCAGAATTGACAGAGCATTTTGTCACCATGGATCTCACAGAAGCCTTTATGAACGATCCGTACGATTTCGATGGCCCAAAGGAACCAATCGTATGTGCAACTGAAGCTGATTCAGATGGTGCTTTAACAATGCAAATATTGAAGCTTATATCCAACCAGCCCGTGCTTTTTGCTGATCTTCGCCACTATGATGAACAGGATGATTTCTTTGATCTGTGTAACTCTGGAGAACACGCCACTTTTTTTGCGGCAAAATCTTATGATCCCGCCGTGAATCTTGCAAAAGTGGAGCTCTATCCAGAAAGTTTCTATTTTCCAGCAGGTGGAGCTTCTATAAGACACATCGCAGCACCTGGGGAAGTAACTCTGGCTCGCCTCACGAGAAAAAACGGCGAGTATGTGATGACTGTTATAAAAGGAGAATTTCTTGATTTTGGTGAGCAAAAAAACGAAGAGAAGGCAAGAAATACACAGATTGAATGGCCTCATGCTTTTGCAAAACTCAAAATCTCAGCAGATGATTTTCTGGCAACTTATAGTTCTAACCATATTCATGGAGTGTATGGAGATTACGTGGAAGAATTAAAGCATTTCTGCGATATATCAGGAATCAAATGTGTCATCTACGCATAAATCATATGTTGGTTCAAATATTTTTTAATAAGGAGGTATGCACTATGGATTTAGTAAAAGAATTCGGCAGGATCTTGGTTCCTATGATTACACCTTTCAATGAGGATTACTCTGTCGATTATCAAACGGCCAGGAAAGTGGCAAGATACATAATCGATAACAAATACTGTGATTCAATCATTGTCAGTGGTACAACGGGCGAATTTCATTCCCTTTCTTTCGACGAGAGAGTAAAACTGTTCGAGGAGATCAAGGATGAGATGGGAAACGAAGTTCCATTGATAGCAGGCACGGGTGCCGTGTACACAAAAGAAGCCATCAAGTTAACAAAAGAAGCAGAGAGACTTGGATACAAAGCTGCAATGGTGATTGTGCCATATTATTGTCATCCAACGCAAGAAGGGATATATCAACATTTTAAAGAGATAGCAGAGAATACATCGCTACCGATAATAATATACAACATACCATTGTTCGTAAATGAAAGTATTTCTCCTGAGACGGCAGCAAGACTTTCAGAGATAGAAAACATAGTTGCTGTGAAAGACGAAGCAGGGATCAATCCTCTACAAACAATGGAGTTTATAAAAAAATCTGGAGGCAAATTAACGGTCTATTCCGGGGATGACATAATGATTTTGCAAGTTATTCAGCAAGGTGGAATAGGAGTGGTTAGTGGAGGAGCACACGTGGTGGGAGATATGATAAGAGACCTGATAGATTCGTTTCTATCAGGAAAAGTGGAAAGATCGAGGAAGCTATTCGAAATATTGTACGATGTATTCAAGAGTTTCTTCGGTGTATCAGATAGTCGAGTTAATCCAACACCAGGTGTGAAAATGGCATTGGAGGTGGTAAGTGGTCTCCGCGTTTCAACAGCGAGACCACCGCTTCTAACTTATACAAAGGAAGATAGAGAGTTCATAAGTAAAGCCTTGAAAATCGCAAGAAAAGAGTATCAGAAATTAAGTTAAAGGGGAGGGATCATGGATGAAAAGGTTTCCATTTTTTCTGTTGATGGTTATGATTATTTTGGTTTTCGGTTCCTTAACAGTTTTGGCTGAGAAAGTCTATGTAATGAAATTCGGTTGGATCGATCCACCTGATCCTTACAGCAATCCAACGAGTGCATACGCAGTTACTTTAAAAAGTGAAGTAGAAAGACTTTCTGGCGGGAGAATAAAGGTCGAACTTTATCCAGCTGGTCAACTTGGTGATCAACGATCATCTGTCGAACAGGTTAGAAAAGGTACCATAGAAGCTTGTAATATCAGTTCGGGTGTTCTGGCTTCAGCATATTATCCACCACTGGAACTGGTTGATATGCCGTTTTTATTTACTTCATATGAACACGTTAGATTGGTTGTAAATAGCGACTTTATGAAAAATCTTATTGAAGATTGTGCTAAAAAGACAGGGATTAGGATACTTTCACTTCAACCATTTGGATTCAGACATATATTCAATAGCAGACGACCAATTAAAGTTCCGAGCGATTTGAAAGGTTTGAAAATAAGAACGATGGAAATAGTCCCTCACATGAAATTAATCGAAGCTGCTGGGGGCACGCCAACTCCAATGCCAATGTTAGAACTTTACACAGCTTTACAAACAAAAGTAGTGGACGGTGCAGAAAACACGATATCTAATATTTTGGCTCAAAAGTATTATCAGGTTCAAAAGTATCTAACTTTAACAGGCCATCTCATGGGAATAGGAGCTACCATAATTAATGAAGAATGGTTCCAGTCATTACCAAGCGATTTAAAAGCGGCACTTGTAGAAGGCGAAAAGACTGCTTGGTTAGTTTATTCAGGAATAGGCCAACTTGTTTCCGATGTCAAGCTGGATGAATTGAAAAAGAAAATGGAAGTGTATGTTCCAACCACTAAAGAAATAGAATTGTGGAAAGAGAAAACCCAATCTTATGTTAAGGAATATCTCGTTGAAAAATTAGGTAAAGATCTTGTGGATGAATTTCTTAAGATTGTCGATGAAGCCAGACAACAAATAGTTACTGAAGCAACTTCCCTGGGTAAATAACTCTGAATTCCAAACATCACGGGGAATCCCCGTGATGTTTGGAAAATCAGGATAAGGGAGGACACCTATATGTTAAAGAAAATAGACTCTCTTTTGAGAAAAATAACTGAATATACTGGGGTTATTCTATTAATAGCTATGTTTGCAATAACAATATTCGGCATTTTAAATAGATATGTTCTTGTCAATCCTGTCTTTTGGACGGCGGAATTGACTCGCTATCTTATGTTTTACATGGTTACTTTATCCTGCGGATTGGTATTTCGTGAAAATCGTCATCCCAATCTTCTCATAGTTTTGGAGAAAATGCCATCAAAGATTCGTAAAAATTGGCTGTTTATAGTAGATATCTTAATTTTCTTTTCATACATTGTGGTAATAAAAGAAGGATTTTCGATGGCAGTAGATGCTTTGATAATGAAAACTCCTGCTTTGAGAATACCATTTTTCTACATTTATCTTGCATTGCCAATAGGTGGTGTTCTCATGGAGATACAAATAATTTTCAAATATATAGTCAAAAACAAAGGGGGATAAACTTATGTCCACAGCACTTTTAGTCGTAATTTTATCTTTCGCATTTTTTACGATCATGGGAATGCCTCTGTCTTTCACTATGCTTTTGAGTTCAATTGTGTACTTCTTGGTTAAAGGTGACCCCCTTTATTTAGTCGTCCATACTTTTTTCACGGGTTTGGATGCTTTTACTCTTTTGGCAATTCCATTTTTCATCTTAGCAGGGGAGCTGATGGTATACTCCGGCACCATAAACAAAATAGCTGAATTCTCAAATGTTTTAGTTGGAAAATATCGAGGTGGTTTAGCTTATGTCAACGTTTTGGCAAGTATGCTCTTTGGAGGGGTTTCTGGTTCCGCTATTGCTGATGTTGGTGGCATAGGAAGACTAATAATGGATTCAATGGTAGAAGCTGGATATGATAAGCCGTTTTCAGTTGCTTTGACTGTGAGCTCTTCTATTCAGGGTCCGTTGATTCCGCCAAGTATAATAATGGTACTTTTAGGTGCGATCACAGGTGTTTCAATTGGTGGATTATTGTTGGGAGGCGCTATACCAGGTATTCTTGTTGGTATCTCGCAAATAATAATCATTGCTATCATAGCCAAGAAAAAAAATTTCCCCAGATATTTACTTAATGTAACTTTTGGTAGAAAGATCAAAATTCTGTTTGGTGGAACACCATTTTTGATTATGCCTTTTATTATATTGGGCGGTATATTAAGCGGCATGTTCACACCTACAGAAGCTTCTGGAATCGCCGTGCTTTATGGCTTAGTATTATCACTGGTGATCAAAAAAGGAAAATTAGGAAAAGATGTTCTAAAATATTTGAAAAGCGCTATGATAACTTCAGCTGCTATTCTAATGCTCACAGGAACTTCCAGTGTATTCGCAAGAATCTTGGCTATAGAAAAAGTACCCGAAGTTCTCACAAATTTTCTTCTGTCAACAATTGGAGAAAATAAATTTTTCTTCTTGTTGTTTGTGAATATCTTCTTGCTTCTTTTTGGTATGGTCATGGATGCTATGCCTGCACTGCTAGTCCTTGCACCAACCTTTTTGCCGATTGCCATTAATCACTATGGATTGAATCCCGTTCATTTTGGGGTGATAATGGGATTCAATCTGATCATAGGACTCATGACACCTCCATATGGAGCTGCATTGTTTACAGGTGCCGCTGTGAGCGGATTATCCATCGGTAAAATTTCGAAGGAAATGATTCCTTTTATAATAGCTTCAATTATAATCTTGTTCTTGGTAACATACATTCCGGAGACCGTATTATTTCTTCCAAGATTATTTGGGGTAGTCGAGTAATTTGAGTTCGAGAGGAGATCTATTATGTTCAAAATTGTTGAACTTTTTTCTGGTGATTTTGAAGAAAAGGTTTTTATACACTCAGAAAATTTGAAAGCAATTCTAATTCCTAAAGAAAGTGCCTCTCGCCCAGTGGAAAATCCAAGGGATGTAGTAGAAAAAATGCTCAATATGCCTGTGGACTCCAAATCTTTGGAATTATTGCTAAGTGAAGATTCAAGGGTTTCAATTGTTGTCGATGACGCAACTCGTCAAACACCAACAAAGTTCATCTTGAAAATTTTATTGAAAAAATTAGAAAAAATCAGGGTAAAGAAAAAGAACATAGTAATGCAAATAGCAAATGGATTACACCGCTTAACAACATTGGAAGAAAAAAAGAAAATATTTGGAATGGAAATTCTTGAAAAATTCGAAGTTCACGATAATGACACAAAAAATGATCAATATCAGTACTTTGGAGAAACATCCAAGGGTACACCTTTGTTTTTCAACAAAAGAGTAACTTCAGCTGATTTAATTGTAACTATTGGAATGATTAAATCACATTCCTTCGCTGGATTCACTGGTGGCGCGAAAAGTATACTCCCAGGTATATCAAACGAAAAAACCGTGCTTTCAAATCATCGTTTTGAGTTTATAGAATATCCCAATGGTATTTTGGGCGATGCAGAAAAGAGCATGGTTAGACAAGATATGGAAGAGGCTGCAAAGAAATTGCCTGTTTTTATCATCAATGTTGTCTTGAATGATAAAAATCAGATCATTGACGTTGTAGCTGGTGATGTCATTGGTGCGCATCGTAAAGGAGTAGAAGCCTTTAAAAAAATGGCAGAAGTTTTTTTGAAAGAGCCCATGGATTTGGTTGTAGTTGAAGGGGGGTACCCCGGTTCTATAAACTTTTATCAAGCACTCTTTGGTTGTAATGTTGTTCTCACAACTCCTAAGCCAGTACTTAAAGAAAACGGAATCATAATTTTATTTGCGCAATGTAAAGAAGGCATGGGAAGTGATATCATTGAAGAACTTTTTACGACATATCGAGATCCAAAGAAAGTTTTAAAGTATCTAAAAGCCTCTTCTCCATTACCAGAACAATGGGCAGCTCAATTCCTGGCATCGTTTTTACTCAGAGCACGCCTAATTGTTATCACATCGAACACACTGTTAAAAGACAAATTAAAAAACTTTGGAATAACATGCTTCAACTCGACTCAGGAAGCAATCGATAATTTTATCGCTGAAAATGAAAAGATAAATGTCGCTGTGATAAAAAATCCAGACTTTCTGATACCCAATCTGGAATAAATGTTGAAGCGTCTTTCATTTTCTGTTCTTTAACAAATCCTTTTGATTGTATTTCTGCGCGATTTTGCGCTACAATCATGGTACGATAAACGAAAAAAATTATTTCATTTCATAAAATGAAGAGTGAAAAAGATATGAAGAGTGAAAAAGATCATAAGATCAGAGAAATTGAAAGAAAAAATAAAAGGATTGAAAAAACTTACCCAATTTTTGATTGATATCAATGTAAGAAACAGTACTGGTTTTTTGGTGTCTGTTGGAAGTATTCAAGAATGTGCGGTAATGCTCACAGATGAAGAGAAAAGATAATATTCGAAATAGTCAAAGAGAAAGCAGGAAAAGCAAGAGACGAAGTTCCTGCAACTGGTGGATGTGACTGTGCCGATACACGAACAACGGTCATAAAGTTGGTTCATTGTACAGAAAAAACTGGACTGGACTCGGTGGAATGATGATCAGTCTGTTGTATTGTTGGAGATCTAACGAAGAGATAGTTTTAACCCGCTACAAAGCAATCGCAAAAGAAACCGAATTAAGACTTGTTTCACAACTCGATATATTTTTGGAAACATCGATAAAGTTGATCAATAAAATTAGCCGCCTTAAAGGGCGGTGCTTTTTGTATTGAGAAATTCGAAAAGTAGTTGAAATTCTGTGAAACAAAATAACGACCTTTAATGCTGCGGGTGAACCGCCCAAATCTCATACAATAATCTTATGCTACTCAAATGGGTGCAAAGGGGTGTGTTTCAGGTCCTGCAGCAGTTTTCCCCGAGTTTTTTGTAAGGCTGTATGAGCAGTTCAAAAAAGGTGATATCGAAGGAGCAAGGCAAACTCAGAGAAAACTTACAAAACTTTCACTTGCCTTGGGAGATGGAGCAAGTATTCCTATATTGAAAACAGTTTTGAGCTGGCGAGGAATCAACGCAGGCGGATGCAGATCACCTCTTAAAATTCTTAATGAAACCGAGCTTCAGAAATTGAAGATCTCAATTGAAACCGTTCTTGAGGAGGTAAAATTAACCTTTTGATTTTCAATAACCTGCTTTTCTCAAATTTTCTTTCATATCGTTGATAGTCACTCTCAGATACCTTTCCGTGGTCGCCAGACTCGAGTGCCCAAGAAATTCCTGGACAATTTTGAGATTTACACCTTTCTTCAAAAGATTCGTCGCAGCGGTGTGCCTTAAAACATGCGGTGATATATGTTTAATTCCAGTTTTCTTTGCAAGATTTTTGAGCAGATATGAAATACCATGGGAAGTTATTGGTTTGCCGGAAAGATTTTTCAAGAGAGGTTCTTCTTCTTTCAATTTAGGAACTATCTTGAATATATAGGGTTTAAGTTTGGAAGGAATCGGAACTATTCTCATTTTCCTTCCTTTTCCATTAACCAATATATGATCTTCCCGAAGATTTATGTGCCCTACTTTTAAAGATCTGATCTCACTAACCCTCAAACCTGCATAGCCTGCAAGGCCAACAATAAGAAGTTGCCTGTAATCTTCATCAAATATCTTAACAGCCTTGTTCCATAACTTTAGAAACTCTCTTTCAGAAAGCGCTTTCGGTATAGTAGAAGACCTTCCCTTAACTTTAAGTTTGTTTCTTAAATCAAGTAATATTTCTGGAGAAACTTCCTCAAGAAATCTTCTTATAGCACAGTAATATAGATTCACTGTAGATGGCTTCCGACCTTCTGCAGTTGTTTCAGCCCATTTGAGGATCTCTTCTACATTGAGCTCTTCAATGCTCTGTGTAAATTTCCTCACAGCGGACATATAGGCTCTGACGGTCATTGAACTCAATTTTTGACTCCGAAGAACGGCTTCAAAACGTTTGAGTAAATCAACATCTGTTTTCATGATCCCGGCCTCCTTAAATTATGTAGATATACGTTAAAGAGAGACATTTTCATCACCGATCGGACGTAGTTTCAATCAATTGCAGGCATAATATTTTAAAACAAAAGTGAAAGGTAATATTAAGAATGAGAAAAATTTATAAATCAAAATAATGATGATTATTGATAGTAAAGATTCAAATGATTTTTCTTTTTCTAAGTGTATTTTCGCATTTTTTGTATTATCGTGTCAATCGCAAACTCTATAGTTTTTCAGCACTATTTTTGAATAAAAACTTTCCTCGTCGTAACTTTGAACTTAGATTTCTTCAATGTACTATCAATAATCATCATTCTCGTTAGTTGTCATTATAACTATATAAATGTCAGGAGGAGATACGATGCAGCAGAAAAAAATACTAATAGTTGCGGAAAGCAGAAATAAACTCAAAAGCATTCAAGAGTTTCTTCAGGGAAAATGTTTACTTGACATATGCGAAAACTGCATAGATGCCTACAGGATCTGTCGAAAATCACCCTGTGAATATGACCTTCTCATAACATATTGTGATTATCCATTCAATATTCTTCCTTTGATACGTGCAATAAGAAATGATATATCCTTCATACATCCGTATATTCTTGCTGTTACGGATGACAGGCTTAAAACAACCACCATAGCATTAAAGGCTGGTGCAGATAGTGTTGTTGAAAAAGAAACAGTTCAGGATTTTCTGAGATCTGCCCTTGAAAAAGAAAAAAAGTCAACAGATCTCAGGGCCTTTACAGAGTTCGCAATGAAAATCATTGAGTATAAAAACTTCCCCACTTACGAACATTCGAAAAATGTAAAAATTATTTCCTCTATCCTGGCAAATCTCTACTTTCTGGAAAACAAAAAGATTGATTTTCAATTTCACGATAATTTGAGGATTGCGGCACTTTTTCATGATATAGGAAAAATACTTGTTCCTGAATCGATTCTCTGTAAACCGTCTTCGCTAACATATGATGAGTTCAATACTATGAAAAGCCACACCAGGAGGGGAGCTGAACTTTTCTCGACAATTTCGAAAATTTATCCGGAAGACGAATTGTTGTCAGCATGTATGAAAGTATGTTTATACCATCACGAAAAGTTTGATGGAAGTGGATATCCTCACGGATTAAAAGGCGAGCAGATTCCTCTGGAAGCAAGAATTGTGGCGATTGCGGATGTTTTTGACGCGTTAACATCAGTTAGATACTATAGATCTGCTTATTCGTTAGAAAAAGCTCTACGTGTCATGGAAGAGGAAAAAGCTCATTATGATCCCTATATTTTTCATCTGTTCATGGACAATATCGAGTTCTTCTGCAACTTGAAATTAGACAGCTCTCATTCTGAAAGTCCGTTATAGTATAATTCTCCTGAGATACAGGAGGTGATTTTTCATGAATTTTGAGATTGTACAGGTCAAAATTCCAGAAGGGGCTAACGTCATTATAGGTCATTCACATTTTATTAAGACCGTGGAAGATTTGTATGAAGTCATAGTCACAACAAACCCAAATATTAAATTTGGCCTGGCTTTTAATGAAGCAAGTGGCCCTTGCCTGATAAGGTATGAAGGCAATGACCAGCAATTAACTGATGTAGCAATCGAAAATGCCAGAAATATAGGTGCTGGGCATCTATTTGTACTTGTTATCAAAGATGGTTACCCCATAAACATACTCAATCAAATCAAAAATGTTCAGGAAGTTTGCAGAATCTTCGCAGCTACAGCAAACCCACTTCAGGTAATTGTAACTGAAACAGATCAAGGAAGAGCTGTTCTTGGTGTGGTAGATGGATACAAAATCAAGGATGTCGAAACAGAAAAAGATAGAGAGTTCAGACACAATTTTTTAAGACAGGTCACAAAATACAAGAAATAACTGGCCTTCAGGCCAGTTATTTTGTCTTCACAATAAATACATCCCCACCACCATGAGATCTTCCCGCAATTCCAGCGGCGTAAGAATAAGAAATGCCCCCTATCAAAAAACCACTCTTTGAATTTTCTAACGCATAAGCAACCTCGTCCATGTCGCCCCCAAAGCATTTTTGCCATATAAGCTCGCCATCTTTATCAACCTTGATAAGCCAATAATCACTACCTTTATGTTTACCCGCAACATCACCATCATCAGACCATGATGTCCCAGCCAGAACATAACCATCTTCAGTTACTAATATCTTTTGAACAATATCATCTGAGCTTCCACCATAGGTTCTGAAAAATTGAACTTTGCCATTTATATCAAATTTGATCATCACAAAATCTGCTTTTCTTTCCTTGCCAACTATTTCTTCAGACCAGCTGACCCCAGCAGCGATATACCCATCTTCGACAGCTGTTAAGTCTACTATCTGATCCCATTCACTTCCTCCAAAAGCGTTTTCCCAGAGTAATCTTCCGTCGGTAGATATTTCTGCGATCCACATATCCGCCGAACCATGGTTTATTTTGACATCACCATCAGCTGATTTTGACATTCCAGCAACTATATATCCATTCTTGGATTTTGCTACGCTGAAAGCTGCATCCCAATCAGTTCCACCGAAATTTCTGCTCCAGACAACATCTCCAGACTTATCAACTTTTACTACCCAGAAATCTTCCTGACCATCTATATTTATGCTGCCCGCAAAAATATATCCTTCATCTTCTATCACATCAAAAGCCGTCTCGTAACCATATGTACCGTAACATTTCTTCCATTGAAGTGTACCTTTGTTATCGAACTTCAAAAGCCAGACGTCTTGTTCTCCAAACTGTGCAAATAGCTCTCCAGAATCTGAATCGCTAAGTGCAAGAACTACAAATCCTCCGTCAGAAGCCGGCGTTAGTGAAACCGCACCATCAGTTCCCGTCCCACCAAATTCCTTTTCCCAGAGCAATTTCCCACCTTTGTCCATTCCAAGCAGTAAAACATCCTGATCGAAATCTTCTTTTGATCCTGTCCATCCAGCGATTACAAATGACCCATCATTTAACCTTGCTATATCATAGGCTATATCCCTTGATGTCCTGCCTATAAATTTCAACCACTCGACATCTTCTCTCGATTGCCTCGTTAAAGGTGAAACAAAAACCAATAATATGAGAAATATCCCAAATATTATGAGTGTCCAGAAAGATGAAAACCGTCCCATAAAACCACCTCTTTTTCATTTTACACCAGCCTTCGAAAAATATTTCTCCATCTCACCTAAATATTATTGATATAATTATAATTATTTTTGATATTTCCAGGCTTATTCCATATATATCAAAATAAAAACTCATATTTATGAAATTACACTTGACAAATTTCAAAGTATATGCTAAAATTTTTTCGGAGGTGGGAGCATGTTAGAATATCTACTCGCAAAGGCTCGTTTAGATGAACTTTTGAGAGAAGCTGAAACAGAAAGAATGTTGAAAAAGGCAAAAGATATCAAAGTTATAGAGGGCTCCAATATTGATAAGAATGAGGTCCAGCAGAGAAAAGATCGTTCAAAAGCTCGTCTCTAATCCATTAATTGCTTTGCAAAATTCTCTATCTTTTCTTCCCTTACACCAAGCTTTGGCTTGGTGTTTTTGACAATCAGTTTCAATATAAATCTGAAGACAAAGTTCATTCTTTCATAGTTAAGTTCTCCACCAAAGTAATCCTTTGCCTTTACAAGATCAAGAAACTGACTCGAAAAATTTCTGGAAACATACTCTTCAAAATCTTTTTCTTCCCCCAGCATGCATAAAAATATACCTATTTTTTTACCCCTAAGATTTTCAATATTCTTTTCACAGAATTTTTTAACCCTCTTGCTTATTTTTCCAGCGTGCACGTAGCTTCCAACAACCACACAATCATATTCATTCAGAACCACTCCATAACCTTTCGCAAGATTAATAATTCTTGCCTCTTTAAATTTCTCTGCCAGGATTTTTGCGCACTTTTCTGTTGTTCCCGTGTAAGTGTCATAAGCAACCAAAACTTTCACAATCATCACCACCAACTGTATTATACGCTGACACAACTACCGGAAAACCAGCTGTCTATAGTATAATTAAAAAAACAAAGGAGATTGGAAATGTTAAACTCATGCGTTCTTGAGGCACTTATCTATTCTATTATGGCGTGTTCAACGTTGATGAGCCAGTATTTTACTATAACAGGTTTTTCGCCTTCACAGATAGGTCTTTTGATGGCGTTAATGCCGTTAACTGCTGTCTACGGAAACTACATATACTTTTCTCTGGTAGATAGATTTTCAACGATAAAAATAATAAGGATTTTTTCAATATCCGCTGTACTTTCCTCCTGGTTGCTTTATATATCAGAAGGATTCGTCATGAAATTTCTTTTCATGGCTGTGCTTGCATTTTTCCAAGCTTCATTTTTACCTTTGGTCGAATCAGCCATGATTGATCTTTCGGAAAAATATGCTTTTTCATACAACAAGATAAGAATCTTTGGTTCTATTGGATACGCAGTAGCAGCATTTTTAATAGGCCAGTTAGTTAGATTGGGGTTTGAATGGCTTTTCATTGTCCTGTCTGTCATTTTTGTACTTATAAATTTGCTAATACGAAAAATCAATATAAAAACTGAAAAGGCCGAAAAAAATCGAAAATTTGGGAAAGTACCCTCGCCTTTTCTGTTCCTCTTCATTATGGTAACAATTGCTATCGGTTTTAATCTATTCAACAGCAATTTTTTACCGGTTTTTGTAAAACACAGAAACTACAATGTGTCAATTGTTGGAACAACCTTGTCTTTAATGGCATTGAGCGAAGTCCCTTTTCTGATGTCCGCAGAAAAAATCAGAAAGAAAATTTCGAGTAAATTTCTCTTTCTTACAGGTATTTTGATAATTGGTGTAAGACTTATTCTCGTACCTATGAGCTGGTCCACCGGAAGCATGGTTTTAATCCAGATGCTTCACGGCTGGACATTTATTGTGGTTTACTATTCAACTATTTTCATCATGAGGGAAGCCTTAAAAGGTCAAACATTGAGATCAGCACAAACACTTTTCTGGATAGCTCTTCAAGGAGTGGGGCCGCTGCTTGGTTCTACGATGGGCGGCATTGTAGTCGACAGCATAGGCATTTCAAACACGTACATAACATTTGGCGCAATTTGCTTGGTTACAAGCGCCGTTTATTCCTCTTATTTTATAAAAAAACTTTGAAAAATCAGCTTTTTATTGCTCCTTCAAGGATACCAGATATGATTCTCTTTTCAAAGATCAAAAACATCAGAATTATAGGCAATCCTGCTATAGCAGACGCCGCCATTAATGACGGCCATGTGAAAACGTTTAATTTTTGATAGAGTGCGAGCCCTATCTGCACAGTCCGCATTTCTCGGGATGTGGTCAAAATTAGTGGATAAAAAACATCATTCCAGGTCAAGACAAAAGTGTTTATACCAAGTACCGAAAGGGCTGGCTTACTCAAAGGTAATATGATATAGCGAAAAATCTGAAAATCGGTTGCTCCATCTACAAATGCAGCCTGATCCAATTCAACTGGCAGCTGTTCGATATACTGTCTCATAAGAAAAATGCCAAATGGTGTTACCAGATTCGGCAAAATCAGAGCCCAGTAAGTATCTATGAAGCCAAGTTTTTTCATCAATATGAAAGTAGGAATGATCGTTACCTGCGGTGGAATCATCATCGTTCCGAGAATCAAAGAAAAAAGAAGTTCTTTGAATCTGAAATTTTTCCTTGCAAAGGCATAGGCCACCATTGAGCAGAAAAACAAATTCCCCACCACAGAGCCCGTCGAGACAATAGCGCTGTTGAGCAAATATCTTCCAAAGTAATCATCCCTGAGAACTTTAACGAAATTATAGAATGTGGGATATCTGTTCACAAGCTTTACATCATCTATATCAACCCAACCATCTCCCAGTGTCTCAATTCTTAACTGAGAAATGTGAAATGTATCCAGAGAAAGATCGCCTGGCTTAATTTCGAATCTGAGATTTTGCCATTCTCTGGATGCCGGGATATCCCTCACTATACAATAATCTACCCTGTCTTTTATATCTTTGAAGCCTACTCTTAGACGAATAGATTCTTCATTTCTTAACCTCAATTCGACGAATTTGACTTTATTTATATCTGAAGAGCCCATCGATGGTGCTATACCGGAAAAATCCTTCGAAGCGTCTATTCTCAAAAAACTATTCTCACCTTCTTTTATTAAATTTATAGTCGTTTTTACAGGTCTGACCTTACTCAGCAGAATTGCCTTCGGCAACTCAAAATCTGTGATGGTCTTTTCAATTGTCCTGTTAAACAAATCACCTTCGGGAACGAAAGCCGTAAAAAACATTAAAAACGTGGGGAAAAGCGATAACACCATAAAGATAATTAGAATCGCATAAATAAAAAATCTCATAATTGCTCACCCTTCAAAAACTTTCTTTGAATAAATGTTACCGACATAATTATCAAAAACAAGATATACGCAATAGCCGAACCATATCCCATCTCAAATTTGCGAAACGACGTATCATAAAGATAATAAACAACAGTTTGCGTGGAGTTCGCAGGGCCACCGCCGGTTAGAGTGAATATTTCTGTGAATATCTGAAAGGAACGAATTGAGTTTATTGATATGACAAAAAGTATTGTTGATTTTAGAAGTGGTAGAGTAATAGATTTCACAATCTGCCATTTTGTTGCGCCATCTATTCTTGCAGCTTCATAGAGTTGAATGGGAATACTTTGAAGGCCTGCAACAAACAAAACTGTATAATACCCTATGGCAGACCATATGTCCATAACCATTATTGACCCAAGTGCTGTTTTCGAGGATGAAAGCCAGCTTCTTGCGGGAAAATTGAACCCCAAAGCATTTAACAACAGATTAAGCGGACCTGTAGCACTGTATATGTACAACCAGATCATAGAAATGACTACCATCGATATTACAGATGGAAGAAAATAGCTCGCCTGAAAGACTCTTTTAAGCCTTATTCCACCTGTCAGGAGAATAGCCAAAAATAACGAAATAACAGTCGTTATTGGAACTGTTATAATTACAAAACTAAATGTATTAAGAAGAGCTTTGAGGAAAATCTTATCTGAAAAAGCTCTTGTGTAATTGGACAATCCGATAAATTTCATAGCCGGGTTTAGTCCAGAATAATCTGTGAAGCTGACAAAAATCGAGAAAATCAATGGATAAGCCGTGAAAAAAATGAAACTGACAATCCACGGAAGTAAGAACAATATTGTGATTCTGCCTCTTTTTTTCATAATTTTTCACTCCACCAAAAACAGGGAGCCAGAGCTCCCTGTTTTTTTCTACATACCCACCTCATCGAGAATTCTCTGAATTTCCGTGTTGTAGAAATTCAAAACTTCATCGACATCTTTGTAGGAAATTATCAAATCATCTACCACATTCGTCAGAACATCCTCGATTTTTGGCCATGCAGGAGTCGGCGGAACAGGAAAAGCTGTTTTCAATTGCTCAAAAAAGACTAAGTGTAATGGATTGTCCTCAAACCATGGGTCTGAAGAAGCCTTTGGATCAGCAGGATAGACCCCTGGATAATGTTTGGTTATGATCATAGCTATCTCTGGTCTCATAAGATAATTTATAAATTTTCTCGCAGCATCTACATTTTTTGTCTGAGAAGGCACAGCGAGTATTTCCCCTCCTAAAAATGAAGCATGAATTCCGTCAGGTTTATCAGGTTTTGGTATAAGACATACACCATAATTTAAATTTGGATATGATTGTGCAAGCGTTCCTATTGACCAGGCCCCACTTACTAAAAAACCTACCCGACCTTCTCCAAACGCATCACCGAGATCTTTTTGTTTGCTTTTCAAAGCGTACTTAGAAAGTTCTTGATAAAATCTGGCCGTATCTCTATTCTGTTGAGAGTTGAGAGTAGCTTTTTTCAAATCCTTGGAAATAACATTTCCACCATTTCCCCATATAGCCAGCAAAAACCATTCCTGCCACGGGCTATATACTTCTCCAGCAGGCAAACCAATTCCGTAAACATCCGGCAATTCAGAAATTTTTCTGGCAGCCTCGAGCAATTCAGACCACGTCTGCGGCGGCCGATCCGGATCAAGCCCTGCTTTCATCATAAGATCAACATTGTAGAACATGGCGCGTGTTCCAAGCAACCATGGATAGCCGTAGTATTTTCCCATGTATTCAGTACTATTCATACCCGGAAAATCCCTATATTTTTCAAGATCCTCCGGATGAAGTTCCGAAAGTACCCCCTCTGAAGCAAAATTTGCTATCCATGTATTTCCCAATTCCACAACATCCGGCGCAGCCCCGGCTGCGATTGCAGTAACTATCTTGTCAAATCCAGTCGACCATGAAAGCTGAACTACTTCCACTTCAATATCGGGAAACTCCTTTGAAAAACCGGAAAGGACTTCTTTTGCCAGAGCATCATCCATCATAAATTGCCAGAATGTAAGTTTGGTTTTTCCAAAGCTGATGACTACAAGGACGAGTATGACAAAGATAAAAAACTTTCTCAACATCTTCAAACACCCCCTTTTAAAAACCGTGATATTTTTTTAAAAACATACCCCATAACAATCGGAGAAAGGGAGTAGGTAACGATATAATTTCTATCGCAGAAATACGTCTTCAGAAATGGATTTCTCGTTATTATGTGAACTGTTTCAAAATTTTCCGACAACTTTCTATGGGCAACTATTTCTTTATCCGAAGCATCAATCAAAAGATCTATAATCAGAACATTTCCAGACACACTGTTGATCCCACTGAAAGGAATAATCTTTGCCTTTAAAAACCTTTTTGCCTGTTTCTTAAAAAATTCGAGATAGCTCTCAGATACATCTGCCTCACTGTAAAATGTCAAATCGGGAAGCACCAATACAGCTTGTTCTGATCTCAATTGCTCAATATGAAATTCCACCGCTTCTTCAATTGCATGGCGGATAAATCCATAACTATCCTCAATAGCAGGAGAGATTTTTTCTATGCGTTGCATACTTTCGGCAAGAAATGTTTTTTCAAGTTTTCCATTTTTGATAAGTTTATGAAGCATTTCAACATAGATTCTCAAAGTTCTGGGGCGAGAAATTATTAGCATATCTCCTCTTGAACTAAAAAAATCCACTAATATATCTTCAGGGCTGTAATGCCGCGAAAGAGATTTCATTTCCACAGCATCACTTATGATCAAACCATCATACTGCAACTCATTCCTGAGCATGGAGTCTATGAATCTTCTTGAAATTGAGGCCGGTTTTTCATCGATCTTTGAATAGATTACATGTGCCATCATTATAGAATCGACACCATTTTGAACAGCTATCCTGAACGGATAAAGGTCCTTATCAAGTTCTTCACGATCAATATCGACAACAGCAATTTCCTGGTGGCTATCCTGGCGAGTTCTACCATGGCCAGGAAAATGTTTTGCACACGAAAGCAAACCAGCTGCTTTATAACCATTTATAGCAGATAATCCAAACTCGGAAACTTTTTTTGGATCGCTTCCATAGCTTCTGTAACCAATCACAGGGTTAGTTTCCGGGAACTTTAAATCCAATACAGGCGCAAAGATCATATTTATTCCAAGTTCTTTCATAAATTTTCCGGATAAATTACAATACTTGAACACAAAATCCGGATTTGTTTGTCCGAAGAGAAGATTACCCGGAGATTGAGGGATGAACGGCAAAATTTCAAGCTGACCGCCTTCGTGATCTGTGGAAACCAACAACTTTTTTCCCTCAAGATTGCACATTATCTCAGCAAATTCAGATGGATCTTCGAAAACCGAAGGATAAAGGAGAACTCCACCAATATCGTAATTCAAAACAACTTTTAAATCATCTGAATTTGATACACCGCAAAAGAAAACTTTCTCATATCTTCCCATTTTGAACGCACCCTTTGCTTTCAAAAACGTATTTCGCAAATTCATAATCGTAGAAAAACCTTTCTAAGAATGCCAAAACAGAACCAAGCGCAACTGTCTTAGAACCACTCATATCCAGTTGCCAGTTGATTTTTTTCACCCTCTTCACAGTAACCTGGCTTTCTATCTTATCTATTACTTTTGAAAGAACGCGCTCCCCAAGTAGATGAAAATCCCCTCCAAGGACAAACAACTCCGGGTCAATTAAATTAACCGCAGTTGCAACCTTATCGCAGATATGCTTTATAAAAGCTTCGAGATCATTCTCGTGTTCTGTTAAAAGATTTCTGTTTTTTTCAAGATCTTCAACTGTAAAAGGCGTTTTTCTTATTACCGGGACACCTTCTCCAAGCTCGCCAGCAGACCCATTACTACCCTCATAAATCGTCCCGTTTATAACCATGCCCGCTCCAAGTCCGACAGGCTTTGAAAGTTCATAGGGGATTGAAAGCAGTAAATACACCAGGTTGTTTGCAAAATTCAAATAACACGCTGCGGCAGCATTTGCATCGTTAAAGAGCAAAAATGGACCATGATAAATACCATTCAGGGAATAATTTTCTATGCCAAGTGCTTCAGAAAACACGATGAAATTCTCAGAAGATTTTATTAATCCCGGCATAGCTATTGTCACAACATCAAACGAATTTTCAAATAAAACCTTGGAAACAACTTGTTCAAAATTTTCTCTATCAATATTAGTAATTAATCTTTTAAAAAAAAGAGCTCTTCCCAGAAAATCGCTGATTGTCCAGCATATCTCTCCTTGTTCTACAGATATACCAAGTAGCTTGAGCCACTCAGGATTCAAGCAAAGTAGTCGGGGTTTTCTCCCACCAGCACTTTTAGCAGGCAGATGATCTTTTACAAAAACTATTCCGCACTCAAGAAGATATCTCAAATTTCTTGAAATAGTTGATTCATTTACAGATAATTCTTCGCTAATGCCCTGAGCTGTCATAGGTCCATTTTTTTTGAGACAAGATAGTATTTGATGGTGCAGATGGTTCAGCATGTTTTTCACCTCTTGTTAGTTGCTTGCATACTGCAACTAACTTATCATAAATATCACTCTCAGTCAAAAGCTGTAAAATGGGAAAATTCTCGAATAACAAAATAATTTTTACTGTTTTAAACTAAAAACCTCCATTTTTTAAAAAATATCTTGTCTTATCGTGACTTTTCTAAAAATATCTTTAATAAAAAAGCCAGCCTTGTATGGCTGGCACCACATCATATTTCAATTTTGTGAACCATTCCTCCTATAGCGGTGGCTTCCTGCTTCACCGACCAAACTTGCCACTGGAAAATTCGATAGTAAAGGCATTATCTTTATAGTCTCAGGTGGTCCACATGCTGATTGCTTGTAATTGCATACAAAAATAAATATTTGTCTGCTGCAACTCATCTTCACTTTCTGCAGGATGAAGACTTCTTGCAGGGCACAAGTTAAATCAAACCTTCACTGGCTCTCTTGATAAGAACATCTCTTACGCATTTTATATGTTCCTCCATTAATTTCTCGGATAATTCTATATCTTTGCTCTTTATTGCTTTGTATATTTGCAAATGTTCTTGATAAGACTGTTTAATTCGCCCCGGATAGGAAAGCGAAAATACCCTTACTCTGTAAAGTTTATCTCGCAAAGCAGATATAACCTTTCTGAGCTCCTCGTTTTTAGATCCCATTACTATAACATTATGAAAATCTGTATTGAGCTGTAACAATCTTTGCAAATTCTCGGAATCAGCTGCAATTGACATTTCTTTCACTATCTGCTCTAAAATTGATATGTTTTCATCATAGCCTCTTTCTATAAAAAGTCTCACAGCTAATCTCTCCAGATACATTCTCAATAAAAGCAGATCTTCGATTTCCTTTCTATTCCATTTTTTCACTGAGAAACCCTTATGAGGTTCTACATCAATAAGCCCTTCAGCCGCAAGATAATTTAATGCTTCTCTTACTGGCGTTACGCTAACGCCAAGGTCCTTGGCAAGGCTATCGATTACTATCTTTTGACCCGGTGAATAACGCCCTTTCAGTATGTATTCTTTTACTCTTTCTACTACTTCATCCTTCAAAGATTTTCTACCTATAACTGTCAAAGCAATTCCTCCTCAGTTCACTGATTATACTATTTTCCCAAGCGCTTTGATTTGATTTTCTTAGATATAAACGGATAAAACAGCGAAAAAACCGTCAACAATATAAGAACTAAAGAAATCTTAGATTGAAAAAATATTGTGAAATCACCGTCAGAGAGCATCAAAGATTGCCTGAATGATTGCTCTAATTTTCCACCTACAACAGTTGCCAAAATCAATGGAGCAGTTGGAATTTCAAATTTTCTCATGGCATATCCGAGTAATCCAAATATTATTAGGAGATAAAAATCAACTGTACTCACATTGACAGCATACACACCTATGAAACACAGGGCAGCAACCAAAGGATACAGTATTTTTGGAGGTACTGCAAGCACTCTCACAAGTAGCCCTGCTAAAGGAAGATTGATCACGGCGCATATAATGTCTCCTACAAAAAGTGCTGCGATAATACCCCAGCCAATTTCGGGATATTGTTGAAACAAAAGAGGCCCTGGTTGAAGCCCATAGATCATGAGTGCACCAAGCATGACTGCCGCTGTACCAGACCCGGGTATGCCCAGCGTGAGAGTTGGTATCATAGCCCCTATAGAACAAGCATTATTTGCCGATTCTGGCGCTGCAACTCCTTCAATGGCTCCTTTACCAAATTTTTCTGGATTTTTTGAGAGTTTCTTTTCAACGTTATAAGACATGAGGGCTGCTATAGTTCCTCCTGCACCGGGTAGTATTCCTATCAGGAATCCTAAAGGTGCAGATCTCAATATTGGTACGACACTCCTTCTCCATTGCTCTTTTGTAATCCAAATTCGCTTGAATTTTTTTTGGATGGATCTATTAGATTCTTTTTTAGCCATCTTTTCAAGATTTTTTAGTACCTCACCCAAACCATAAACTCCCATAATTACCACTATGAAATCAATTCCTCCTTGAAGTTCCAAAACACCGAACGTAAATCTGGAAACACCCGATTGGGGATCAAGCCCAATGACCGATATCATCAACCCTATTGTCATCGACAATAATCCCTTCAAAACCTTGCCTTCCGATAGAGAGGCTGTGGCAGTCAAAGCTAAAACCATAAGTGCAAAATACTCAGGTGGCCCGAACATTAAAGCAATTTTTGCAAGTGGCAAAGCAAGAAAAACAAAGCCAATTGCAGCAAGCAGGCCACCTATAAAAGAAGCTATCGCTGAGATAGCAAGAGCAGCTTCAGCTTCGCCATTCATTGCCATAGGATATCCGTCAAAACAAGTCGCAACTGCTGATGCGTCTCCCGGGATGTTGAGTAAGATTGAACTTCGTGATCCACCAAACATAGCACCAAAGAAAATTGCAGCCATTGCTATTAGAGCTGTCTCGGGCTTTAACACAAATGTTAGTGGCAAAAGCAAAGCTATACCCGTGGCTGGTCCAAGGCCAGGAACCATCCCCAGAATAGTACCAAGAACACTTCCAATGGTTATCCAAAGCATATTTGATGGTCTTAAAACAACTTCAAGTCCATATATTAAGTGTTGCAACGCCTCCATTCAGATCACCACCTATGGCAAGCTGATCATGAAAATTTTTTCAAACACATACCATATACCAAACGTGTATGAAATTGCAACGATAATATTTATCAACCATTTCTTATACCCGTTGAGTAAAAACAACAAACCCACCAAAAACAGCATTGTTGATGCCACAAACCCAATTATTTTGAACAACATAGCATAAGCAAAGCAGGCACATAGAATCGTAAGTATCATAAAATAACTTCTTTTTGGTACCTCTTTCCTTACTTTACTGCCCTCTGTTCTAATAAGCATTAAAAACCCTAAAACACTCATTAAAATCCCCAGACCTATGGGAAAATAAAGCGGGCTCATAGGATTTCCCACCGGTGCTCTTGGCAACCCCAATGTTGTGATTATGTACATGACTCCAAAACTTAAAACCACTATAGCCAATATTTTTTCAGAACTTTGTTTCATAATAGACCCTCCAGATTCCTGCAGGGAGAACCCTGCAGGATTAAACTATTCTTTGTACAAACCGATCTCTCTGAGTATTTCTTTATAGTTTTCATTAACTTTATCCAGGTAATTTTCGAAATCTTTTCCATTCATAAATGCCTTAGTCCAGCTGTATTTCGAAACAATTTTGTCCCACTCTGGTCTTTGAACCATTTTGCTAAAAGTATTTATCCAATAATCCACTGCATACGATGGCATATCCGGTGGTCCAAAGAATCCACGCCAATTTATGAATTCCGCGTCTATTCCTTCCTCTCTAAGAGTAGGGACAGATGACAAAATACCTCCTACTCGCTGTGGAGCAGTTACCGCTAAAACTCTTACTGCTCCTGCCTGCATTGCTGTAACAGTTTCAGCCAGCCCGGTGGATAAAACATCTATATGCCCTCCGAGTAAAGCCGCCAGATGTTCTCCTTCCTGAAAAGAAACGTAAGTTATATCTTTTAAATTTTTCACACCGGCTGCTTTTGCTGCAATGAGAAACTGTATATGGTCCATAGAACCAAACGAAGATATTCCACCCACTTTAATACTCTTGGGATCTTTTTTCAAAGCTTCCATAATTTCTGATATACTGTTGAATTTCGATTTTTTTGAAACTGCGAATGCTCCATAGTCATGTATCAACATTGCAAGCGGGGTAAGATTTTTATAAGAATAACCTGTCTGACCGGTTAGATTTATCAACAGCAATGGCGGAGAAAAAACTATCATCGTGTATGGATCGCCTTTTTTACTTTGCATATGAGCCAAACCAACACCGCCTCCCCCTCCTGGCATGTTGACCACAATTATTGGCTGATCCACCAAATTAGTCTCTTTCAAAATTTGAGAAACCACTCTTGCTGTTGTATCCCATCCTCCTCCAGGACCTGCAGGAGCTATAAATGTGATAGGTTTTGCCGGGTAAATTTCCGCGAATAAAATCCCGGTAAAAAATACAGCTAACATAAAAATTCCAAACCTTAATTTCATAACACCACCTCCCGATATAAAATTTCATGTTAAAATATTTTTTGAGATATCACATATAATATATGATATCATATATTATATGGTTCAAAGCAATTATATAACATGTTACATCTAAAAACAAATCTCAGAATATCTTTACTTTGGGAGGGTATGGCCAATGAATTCAAAATCTTTTGAAAAAGCTAAAAAATTGAGAGAATATCTTCAAAGAGAAGGTGTTCTGACACTCAGGGTTTGTGCATACGATGCGCTCTCGGCTGTTTTAATAGAAAGAGCAGGTTTCGAAGTTGTTGGAACAACTGGGTATGGTATTTCTGCATCACTCATAGGGCAACCTGACATAGGTCTTGTTGGGTTTGCTGAAATGCTTGAAAGAGTGAGAACAATTGTTAATGCTACCGAACTGCCCGTCGATGCAGACATTGATACAGGTTATGGAAATGCGTTGAATGTTTTCTGGGCTGTAAAAAATTTTGCCAGAGTAGGCGTGGCTGGCATCAGGCTGGAAGATCAGGTCTGGCCAAAAAGATGTGGACACATGGAGGGAAAAAATATAGTTCCTCTCGAGGAGATGATTAACAAGATAAAAGCAGCCACCGATGCGAAAAATGAAGAAAATCCGGAAATGGTAATAGGTGCAAGAACTGATGCAAGAACAGTAGCCGGATTTGAAGAAGTGGTTCGTAGGGCTAAAGCTTACGCAGAAGCCGGGGCAGATTACGTTTATGTCGAAACTCCACAATCACTTTATGAGATTGAAACGCTTGTTAGAGAAGTATCCAAGCCAATCTCTTTTAACATCATACCTGGTGGAAAAACACCTATTTTTGAACTGGAGAAACTCGCCGAGTTAGGGGTTAAGTATCTATCTGTCCCGATGATATGTCTGTATCCTGCGACAAAAGCTATTATGGAAGCTCTAAATGCGCTTAAAAACAAAGATCTTGAAAAAATATCACATATGGGTGTCAACTGGTCTGAATTCAATGAAATTGTTGGAATAAAAAAATGGAATAAATTAGAAACAAAATATTCGAAATAAAAACAAAGGCGGGGCAGGCCCGCCAGTTAATTTATTATTCAGCGCAATTTTGCCAAAGTTGCTTCGGCTGTTTCAAGCATATTCTTTGAAGTCTCTATTTGCTTTACGGCTGCTTTAAATCCATCCAGACATTCATAATATGGCAGAGAGGTACCCTCAATATAATTCACAGCCAGACTGTTCTGCAGGATTCCATCTTTCGATATCTCGAAATATCTTTCATCGTCAACAAAAGAACCATCCGGAACATGGTATCGTAAAGCTACAAAACCATCTTCAGTATTGAGCAAATCCCTGCCAAACGAAACCACGCCGGAATCGTCTATCCCTATTACATTAAGAACTGTACGCAAGAAATCTATCTGCCCCCCAACGGTACTTACAATTTCATTGATTTTGCAACCCGGGATATGAAAAATTAGAGGAATATTCATAGCCTCTTTGTATGTATATTCTTTTTCAAAGATCGCAGACAACCTTTCTTTTGATTCTTTATTGAATGGATATAAACCTGCATGATCTCCATACAGTATAAGAATGCATCTCTCATACAACCCTGCTTTTTTCAGCCTATCTACAAAAATTCCAAGGGCGTAATCTGCATAATGAACTGCCTGAAGATAGTTTCCAAACATCGTATTCTCATCTTCCGGTAAAAGCATAAGTTTTCTATATTGTTCCGGTATAACAAAAGGGCTATGACTTGATACTGTTACGAGAAAGGAAAAAAATGGTTCGGGATAGTTTTTCAAAACATCCACAGACTGTTCGAAAAAGGAAACATCATTCAACCCCATACCGAATACTTCATCCTGATTGAAATCTTCCAAACTAAGGAATTTTTCAAAACCAAGATGAGGGTATATTTTGAATCTATTCCAGAACCAACCAACGTTACCGTGCATTGCCACTGTATGAAATCCATGATTTTTCAATATCCTTGGTAGAGCATAAAAATCTATATCAGCATACTTTTCATAAGCAACTTCGTCGCCTGGCACATGCAAAGAGACAAGCGAAACAAATTCCGCATCGGCAGTGTTTCCTATACCTGTTTGTTGATAGTAATTGTTGAAATATATCGAATCATTCCTGACAAGTTTGTTGAGGTTTGGTGTGACTTCCTGACCGTTATATCTCATATTCACCAGAAAATTCTGGAATGATTCAAGTTGGACAACTATGATATTTCTATTTGAAGCAATGGACCAATATTTTTTGGAAGATGGCTGCTCGTGGTTCATATGAGTCACTGAATAGTTCTCTCGCTCAGGTTTCGAAAAGACTGTAGCAATATCAAAAATATGGTACGCAAAAAAGCCATATCTGTTAAAAACCTGGCCAGGCTTCAATTTTTCGGATACAAGGGGAACAATTGCAAATACACTACATAAAATCATTGTCAAAAACAATCCTTTGGGAGTACTGAAATCAGTTGTTCTCAATTGTAAATAACGCCTTCTATCAAAAATCCCAAGTGGTATTAAATCTGCAACAAACAGCAGGGAAAAAAAATTTGTGAAATACCTTATATTTGCCCCAAGTTTTCCAACTTGAGGCAGGAGAACAAGCTGTTTAACAGACGGAAGATTGCCAAAGTTCTGAAAATAGAGAAAATCTATAAAAAGTGCTATGGATATTACGCAATAAAGACCAAACCCCCATTCTCTGAAAAAGAAAGTGAACAGAAGAAAAAACAGAATCAGCCAGCCAGTTGTACTCAGGAGAGTTGAAAATCTCAAAACCTCTGGTACCGTCGTATAGAAACCGAAGATCTTCAAGCTGCTTAAAATAAGTAAAAACAACATGTAATTCAACGTAGACTTCAGCATCTAATCGCCTCCAGTGAAAGATTATACAACTACATTAGTAATCATTGTGGTAAAGTTAAATAGAGCCGAAAAACAAGAAAGAAGGTGAATGTATGAATTCTTTACTAGAACATCTCAGAAATTTTTTCAAAATGCCAGATTTAGAGGAATACAGAACAATTCTATGCATACAACCTCACCCAGATGACGCAGATATAGGTATGGGAGCAACGGTGGCAAAGCTATCTGAAAAAGGCGCTAAAGTTTTCTACCTCACAGTGACAGATGGTAGTGCCGGTTCAACCAACGAAAGATTAATCGGAGAGACTTTGAGCAAAATACGCAAAGAAGAGCAAGAAAAAGCTGCTGAAATTCTTGGTGTACATGACCTGATCTGGCTTGATTTCGAAGACTTAGGAGATTACCAGTTGAAAGAATTAAGGTCAATGATAGCAGAACATATCGTTGTCTTAAAGCCCGATATCGTTTTTACCGTTGACCCATTTTTACCATATGAAATTCACCCGGATCATATAAAATGCGGTTTCGCTGCTGCCCAGGCGAGTAGTTTTTATAAATTGCCAAAAATTTCCAAATTTAGAACCGATCATATCCTGCACGCGATTGGTTTTTTCAACACAGCCAATCCTAATAACTTTTATCAGATCGAGAGAAAGCACCTTGAAAAAAAGTTTCTTGCACTATCCCATCATAAAAGCCAATTTGATGAAAAAACTCTTCAGACATTATATTTTTATTTAGAAGAGAGGGCAAAGGTTGGAGAAGACAAACTGGCAGAGTCATTCAAAATACTGCCCCCTGTTATGCTCCACGTTTTTCCAGAAGCGCAGGATTTCTAAGGGAGGAAAGAAAATGTACTTCATGGGTATCGATGTAGGTGGAAGTAAAACAGATGTTGCTATCGTTGATAAAAATGGAAAATTGATCTCTCACGTCAGAGCTTCAGGGGCAAATTATCAAGGAGTAGGAGTGCAGAAAGCCTACGAAATTTTAAAAAGTGCTATAAACGATGCTTTGCAAAAATCCAGTTTAAATTATAATGAGCTTTCGTACTCTTACTTTGGTGTTGCCGGTGCAGATATGGAGTATGAAATAAAAATTGTTAAATCCATACTCGAAAGACTCCAATTGAAAAACTATGACTTTGATAATGACGGTAGAATAGCCCTGAAATCTGGTACTTTCGACGATAAAGGCATCCTGATAAGTTGTGGAACCGGCGGAATAACCTATGCAGGAGATGGGAAGAAGATCGCAAGAAAGGGCGGCTTTTCGAGATTCTTCGGTGAAAGACTTGGAGCATTCGTTATCGCAAGTATGGTAGCTTCTGCTATTATCAGGTCAAAAGATCAAAGAGATGAAAACACACTTATGAAACAAATATTCGAATCAAAAATAAACCAGCCGATAGAAGAAATAATGCATTATGAATATGCAAATGAGGATAAGTCAAAGTTAGCAGAATATGCCATTTTACTCATACAATCTCTTTACGAAGCCGCTCATCAATTTGACTATGTAGCACTTAGAATAATGGGAAATATTGTCGATGAAATAATAAAAATTGTTACAGCATACAGAAAAGAAATGTATTTTACCTCTCCTGTAAAGGTTGTCTTAGAGGGAAGCTTTTTCAAAAAAGCAGATCCAATACTGATAAACATGATACAGTCAGCTCTTAGCGACGAATACATTCTCATAATTCCAAAACATCCTCCTGTGGTTGGTGCGGTGCTACTCGCTGCTGAAAAAGCAGGTTATAAATACGATGAAAATTTTATCGCCAATTTACTGAGTCACTGGGGGGGTAAAAAATGAAAATAACGGTTATTGGTGCCGGAAGTACTTATACCCCGGAGCTTGTCAAAGGCATCATGGACATATCCAGCGAAGTAAAAGTAGACGAGCTTATTCTGTACGATCTGGAAGAATCGGAAGAAAAGCTTGAAACTATATACCAGTTCAGCAAAAGACTGGTAAAAGACCTTTTCAAAGTGGTGAAACCGAAAAATTTGATCGATGCACTTCAAGGAGCCGATTATGTGATTTTTCAATTCAGAGTTGGTTTTCTCAAAGCAAGAGAAAATGATGAAAAAATTCCCCTTCGTTACAATCTGATCGGCCAGGAAACAACAGGCATGGGAGGATTTTCCTGCGCACTGAGAACATTTCCAGTCATTGAAAAATACATCGAGCTGGTTGACAAATATAGCAAAGCAACAGTCATAAACTTTACCAATCCTTCGGGTCACATAACAGAATTCGTGATGAATTATATAGGTTTCGAAAGATTCATAGGTTTGTGCAATATTCCGGTAAATTTGCTTCACATGATTTCACAGGTAACTGGATATCCGCCGAAAGACATATTCGTCAAATACTATGGATTGAATCACCTGACATTTCTTGAAAAAGTCTACTTGAAAAATGAAGATGCAACTGAGAAATTGCTTGAGACCGTTAAATTGGAACTTGCAAATATACCAAAGGAAGATTTTCCGGGCTGGTTAATAGAATGCCTGAAGATGTATCCGAATTCTTATTTGAGATACTATCTTATGGAGAAAAAAATGCTCAAAAAAATAAAAAAAGAAGGTACACGTGCCGAAAAAGTAATCTCCATTGAAAAGCAGCTGCTCGAACTTTACAAAACAGGTGATAAAATCCCTGATCAGCTTTCTCAGCGAGGCGGTAGCATGTATTCAACGGCAGCAGCCTATCTTATCAGAGATCTGCATCTTTCAAATGGTTCGGTGCATATACTAAATACAAGAAATAATGGAGCCATCAGCAATCTCCCTGATGATTACGTTTTGGAAATACCATGTATGGTCAAAGCCGGAAAAGTTTTTCCAACCTCACTTGGTATTGCTGATGAATTTGCATCCGGGCTTATCCATATTGTAAAAATGTACGAGCGCATAACTATCGACGCATACCTTAAAAAATCGAAGAACCTCGCGCTCAAGGCCATGCTTCTACACCCGCTGGGCCCAGATGTTGAAGATGCTCCAAAATTACTCGAAGATATTTTAAACGCAAACAAAGATTTCATTAAACTTGAATAGGAGTGGAAAAGGTGAAAAATTTCCTATACAGTCTGGGATCTTTCAGTTCTGCTTTGTTTTCCAACGCGATCTCCACCTTTGCCATTTTCTACTACGTCGATGTTTTAAAAGCCCCGCCTCATTTAATAAGCATAATCATGGTGTTATACGGAATCTGGAACGCTATAAATGATCCTCTATTCGGATATCTTTCCGACACAACGAAGACAAGATGGGGAAGAAGAAAGCCCTATATTGTATGGTTTTCCCTGCCCCTAACAATAAGTTTTGCCATGTTCTGGGCACCACCTTTCGATAGCTCCCAGAAAACAGCTCTGGTTATTTACTACCTGATTATGATCTTTCTATTTGATACGTTTTTCACCATAGTTTTCCTGAACTGGACTGCTTTGTTTCCAGAGATGTATCCAACCCTCAAAGAACGCGCAAAAATCTCCGGACTAAGGCAAATTCTTGCCATACCGGGACTTTTACTTGGAGTAGCAGTTACCCCTGTAATTGCTGCAAAGATTGGATGGGGGAAAATGGGTGCGGTCTTTGCAGTGATTGGTGGTTCTATCCTCTATATGACACTGTTTGGAATTAAGGAAAACCCGGAGTTTTCTCATCAACAAACTCTGAATATAATTGAGGCAATAAAGTTCACCTTTTTCAACAGGTCTTTTTTCACCTATGTCGTGCCGTCATTTCTTTTACAATTTACATACACCATGCTGACAGCTACACTCCCATTTTATGCAAAATATGTCCTCAAAGCCAGTGAGACACAAACTACTTTGCTTTTAGCTTCAATATTCGTCGTGGCTTTTTTCCTCATACCCGTCTGGCAAAAAATAACAGCGAAGATAGGAGCCAAAAAAACCATGAAGGTTTCAATGATTTTGTGGGCAATACTCCTGATTGGTTTTGGATTCGTGAAAACCTTTTTTCAAGCAATTATATTAACCTCTGCTCTTGCCATGAGCCTTGCCGGAGCTCTGATCGTCTTTGACATAATGATTGCCGATATATCTGACGAAGATGAGATTAAAACTGGCAAGAGGAGAGAAGGAATGTATTTTGGAGCAAACGCGCTTATAATAAGGCTCGGCATCTCTTTGAACTCGTTAATCATGGGATTTGTGCTTTCTTCAAGCGGATATGATGCAAATTTACCTGCAGAAATGCAACCACTAACGGCTGTTTCCGGATTCAGAATTCTATGCAGTGTCGTACCAATAATTGCTACGATAGGTGGTCTACTTATTTTGAAATACTACCCACTTGAGGGCGATTATCTAAATCGAATTAAAGAAAAGATTAAAAATATGCGTGGCGAGGAAGTATGAAGATAACAGGAGGAACCCTCAAAGGCTACCATTTGAATCCCGTTCCTGATTCAAGGACGAGATATACAACTTCACTTGTGAGACAGGCTGTTTTCAACATGATTGATGTTTCACAAAGCAGTTTTTTAGAGCTTTTTTGCGGGAGCGCTGTGATGTCAATCGAAGCGCTGAGCCGCGGAGCAAAACACGCTGTTGCGGTTGATATTTCAAGCAAAGCAATTAAAACCGCCATTGAAAATGCGAAAAAATGCGGGGTTGAACTCAAAATTGTGAAATCCGATTTCAGAAAATTCATCAACCTCTGCAACGACAATTTTGATGTTGTTTTTGCCGATCCTCCATATAATCTTGGCTTTGTTCAAAAACTTCTCGAGCTTCTTTCAATAAAGCCGTCTCTCGGTCAGATAATCATTATTGAAAAAGCAGCAGCAGAACAGGTTGTTATCCCTGAAAAATTAAAAATTCTGAAATCAAAAAAATATGGGGAAACGGAGGTTCTTGTGATTGCAAGAACATAAATCAGAAATTCTCCACCCACATTCTGTACAATTTGCTGTAATATTCAAAAAGCGATCGATCAGGTCGGAAAATCTCAACTTCATTATTAGATAGATAACCGCCAATAGAATGAAGATCACCCTTGCTCAAAAAATAAAGTATCGTACCAAGCGCAGCCCCCTGCCGTTTACTTTGGACCAAAATAGGATGGTTTAAAATAGCTGAAAGCATTTTCATCCAAACAGTCGCTCGCGTTAGACCACCCGTTGCAAACACTTTTTCAAGTGAATCAGGTATAGTTTTCACCACATCAAAAGCTCTCTTTAGATTGAAAGCGATACCCTCAAGTACACTTCTGGCTACTTGTTCTTGCGTCGTCGTACTTGTCAAGTTATCAAACTTTGCCCTGGGAGAAGGATCAAACTCAGGAAACCTTTTCCCAAAGATAAACGGATAAAAAAGCACAGGTTTTTCATCCAAAAAATTCAGATTTTCCTCCACCTTTTTTACAATAGTTTCATGATCATAACAGCAAAACAGCTTTACATACCAGTCGAAAACATAACCACCATTTTTGATGGCTGCACCTGAGATATAATGATTCTCATCCAGCACATAGCACCAGATACTACTCACAGGATATTGTTTCACAGGATGATTCAATACAGCCCTTATAGCTGCGCTACTACCAACAGATATCGTTATTGAATTTTCAACGAAGGCGCCAGCCCCAATACTCGAAGCTGCTGCATCAGAGATACCGACCACTACCGGCAATCCTTCTGGCAAACCAGTGATTTTAGCTGCTTCTTTGCTCAATCTCAAAACAGTTTTTGGAGAAACAAGTTGTGGCAATTTTTCACTGCTTATTTCTAAAAAATCTTTTAACAGTTCTTCGCACCAAACTTTTTTTTCAATATCCATATACCCGCTTCCAGAAGCAACGCCTATATCGCTGACCAGATCACCTGTTAACTTGTATATTACGTAATCCTTTAGAGAAACTATTTTTGAGGCAGAATTCAACATGTCTTTTTCATTCTGTTTTATCCAAAGGAGTTTATAAAGAGGATAAACTGTATCCGGTGGACATCCAGTTTTCAAATGTAAATGCTTCGAAAGCTGATTATCTGAAATCACCTTTTTAACATGATCAACAGATCTCTCATCAAGCCATGGTATAACATTACTCAGTGGCTCAAAGTCACCATTAAGCAACATGACAGTGTGAAGAGCAGAATCGAGGACTATAGCTCTTACATTTGTAAAAGATTTGGAAACCTGTTTCAATGTTTCGAAAACAGCCCTTTCGATTTGACGAGGATCCTGTTCAAACTGCCCATGTCCTTTTGAGAAAGCTTCATAAGATTGACTTACGTCCATTTCTATCTTTTTAGCATCAGAGTTGTAAACAATAGTCTTAACAGCTGTCGTACCTATATCGACGCCAATGTACATTTCCATCGCCCGGGGCACCTCCATTTGTTAAACCTATTATCCCCTTAAAAATCCCATTTCAAGCAGTTTTTCAACAACTTTCTCATTTGCAACATGCAGAGGAATCTTTCCATCAAAGAAATCCACAACTGCCTGAGCAGACATCATATTCATTTTATAAATAGCTTCATAAGTATGAGCCCCAGCATGTGGAGTTAAAACCAGATTGGGACAGTCATACAAGATAGAATCCTCTGGCAGTGGCTCTTGCTCAAAGGCATCTAAGGCAGCTCCAGATATGTAACCTTCCTTCAAAGCTTCGACAAGAGCACGCTCATCAACGATACCTCCACGCGAGGTATTGATGAGAAATGCAGATTTTTTCATCATTTTCAGTTGCTCTTTGCCTATCATATGCTTAGTTGATTGAGTCAATGGAACATGGAGCGAAACAAAATCACTGTTTTTCAATAAAGTTTCAAGGTCAACAGCTTCTACGGAATGTCTTTCTATTATGTTTTTTTCAACATACGGATCACACGCCAGAACTTTCATTCCAAGACAGATTGCTCTTTTGGAAGTTTCCCTTCCTATTGCCCCAAAACCTATTATTCCAAGCGTCTTGCCAAAAATTTCTATTCCTGTCACAGGAGAAAACTTTTTCTCAGAGATCTCTCTGTACGAATCTATCAATCTCCTCGAAAGGGCTAATATAAGTGCTATAGTCAACTCTGCCACTGATACAGTATTAGCATTCGGCGTTATCGTAACAGGTATACCAAGTTCTGTGGCTGTTTTCAAATCAACGTTGTCCACTCCTACTCCATGTCTTGCAATTATTTTTATGGAAGAGTGTCTTATCATTTCTCCGCTAAGTTTGCCTGTACCAAGTATAATTGCATCTGCTCTCTTTAAAATATTTTCATCAAGGTATTCCGGCCGAAGCAATGTGAAACCATTTTTTTCTAACAATTTCACGGGTTCTTCCGAATATTTTCCGAATGTTCTCGTAGCAACAATTACCGTTTTCACACCGTTCCCCTCCTGAAAGATATCAATACTTCAACTCCGAAACAGCCAGCCTGCTTTTATTAAGGCTCTCTACTGCTTTTGGATCTTTTGCCGCAAGCATCGTGTATATTGTGTCAAGAATCACCAATTGAACAATACGAGATGTCATGGCATCTGTTCTTATACGTGTTTCTCTTGTATTGGTGCAAAGGACAACCGTAGAAACTTTTGCTAAACTTGATTTTCTATTACCAGTAACAGTAACAACAGGAACTCCAAGTCCAATTGCTTTTTTTGCCAGCGAAACCATGGATTTCGTCTCTCCAGAATGAGAAACAGCTACAAGCACATCGCCAGCAATAGAATTTGCAAGCAATGTGGCCATTATATGTTCGTCGTTCGAAAAAAGGCAATTTTTTCCTATCCTGCTAAATTTGTGAAATGCATCAAAAGCCACTGCAGCTGAAGCAGCAAAACCAAAAAACAACACTCTGTTTGCTTCTTTTATGAGATCAGTAGCCTTTTCAATGGCATCAAAATCTATACTATCAAGTGTGTCGAGAATCGCTTTAACTGTGGCTTTGAAAATCTTTTGAGTAATTGTCTTCAAGTCGTCCTGCTCAGAAACATCTTCATAAACAATTTCCAGCGGAGCTTTCGATAGATCCTGAGCAAGTAACACTTTAAACTGCTGAAAGCTGCTTAAATTCAGTTTTCTGTAGAATTTAACTACCGAAGCCTCGCTTTTTACATTTGCAAGTCTGCTCAGTTCACTTATGGAACATTCAAGAACACCTCTTGGATTTGTCAGTATCACATCAGCTATCCTTTTTTCAGCAGCGGTTAAAGAATCATAAACAGTTCTCAGGGTTTGAAGAATATCCATTTTTTCCACCTCCAGAGTTTTGTTCAATGCTCCATAGAAAAGTTTAGCTCAGTGCAGTTTATTTTCTATTTAATAGCTTAATGTAAAATTACACCATTGTAGATCCTCCGTCAATGTTTATAAAACTGCCTGTCATAAAAGATGCCTCATCACAGGCTGCAAACAATATTGCAAACGCGATTTCTTCTTCTTTACCAAGACGTTTCATGGGAATTCGTGAAACCATTTTATTCATAGTTTCTTCTGGATTCGCAGATGACCTGACTCTTTCAGCGAGTCCTTGAGAGTAGGTTGTACCAGGGCAAATGGCGTTCACTCTTATTCCATATTGAACATAATCAACAGCAAAAGATCTTGTCAAACCGAGCAAAGCTGCCTTTGAAATGCTGTAAACACACCTGCGAGGAATACCAATTAAACCTGCCTCTGAAGCAATGTTAACTATGACGCCAGATCTCTGCTCTTTCATATACTTTACGGCGTGCTTCGATAGTAAAAATGGTCCTTTCACATTTATATCTATTGTCTTTTGAAATTCTTCATCAGAGGTTTCTTCAGCGTTTCCATAAGGCACTATCCCAGCATTGTTAACCAGTATATCAATTTTTCCAAAAACCTCAACTGTTTTTTCGACTATCTTTTCTGCATCTTTGGAAACATCCCCAAAAACAAAAATTGCTTCACCATTCTGATTTTTGATCATCTCGACCGTTTCATTTCCCTTTTCTTCCGAAACATCGTTTATCGCCACCTTAGCACCTCTTTCGGCAAACATCATAGCAGCTTTTCTCCCTATACCAGAACCGGCTCCTGTAATTAAAACAACCTTTCCCTTAAAATTCATCTCACTACCTCCTTATCTGAACAGCAAATCGGGTATAAACAAAACAAGCTGCGGGAAAAATACCAATAATGCAATGACAGCAATAGTGGCAACAAAGAATGGTATGGATGCTTTGACATATTCTTCTACTGACGCACCCAGAACTGAACATCCTGCATACATAGAGGCTCCGACGGGCGGTGTCTGATTACCCAGAGCTGCTGATAGTATGAACACTAACCCAAAATAAACTGGATCTATGCCTATTTTTCTCGCTACAGGAAGAAAAACAGCCGTGGTCATCAATATCAAAGCTGTGGCATCTATGAACAAACCAGCAAAAATCAAAAATATCATAATCATCAAAAGCAAAACATAAGGATTGCTGCTTATGCCAAGCAGAAAATTTGCAAGTACTTCGGGGATTCTGTCCCAAACAAGACCATACCCAAAGATAGCTGACATGACAATTATGTACATCACGCTACCTATATCTCCTATGGAGTTATCCAGAGTCTCTTTAAACAATGTCTTAAGATTCAATTCTCTATGAATCAAAAATCCAACGATCAGGCCATAGATCACAGCAAAAGACCCAACTTCAGATGGTGTAAATATACCTGTTCTGAGACCCAGGATGAGCAAGATCGGAAAAATCACCGACCATATACTTTTTGAAAAGGCGGATGCTATTTCTTTACTGGAAGCACGTCTTTCTCTCTCCGGTTGCAATCCCATTCTCTTCGCAGCTGCCCATATTGCAATCATATAAACAACCATCAGAAGTAAACCAGGAACAATGCCCGCCGCAAAAAGCCTACCGACAGAAACCTGGCCAATTGTTCCATAAATAATAAAAGCGATCCCTGGAGGTATAATAGGAGTAATGAGAGAAGTCCACACATTTACTGCAACTGCAAAACCCTTTGGATAACCTCTCTTTAACATTTCAGGGCCGAGCATTCTTGTTTCCATAGCTGCATCCGCGATGCTTGAACCGGAAACACCACCCATCAAGGTGGATAAAACAGCAGATACCTGGCCGAGACCACCTCTCATATGTCCGGTCAAAGCAGACGCCAAATTCATCAATCTTCCCGTCACGCCCGCGCTGTTCATAACATTTCCAGCGAAAATAAACATGGGAATTGCGAGCAGTGTGAAACTTTGGGTTTGGGAGAGTGCCAGCTGTATAGGAATAGTTACAGGTAAATCCAGATGCTGCAAAAACCATAGAAAACCCGATATTCCTATGGCAAAAGCAACAGGCATGCCTATTGCCAGAAAGATTATGAAAGCTATTATAACTATTATCATTTATCTTCCCCCTCAGTGCTGGCCCTTTCTTTGTTTTCGGCAAACTCACTTTTTATTTTTAAAAAAGTAGTCCTCAGCATCAATATCGCTCCTATTGGTATACTCAATGTAACCCACGTATAACTGAAATTTGGAATACCAACGAAAGTTCTGAAACGAGTCGTGTAAGAAAGATAAAATCCCCATATTACTAAATAAATCAAAAAAGCCGCAATAATAAAATAATTGGCAAGTCTGAGAATTTTCTGTACTTTTCGAGAAAGCCTTTTAACAAATAAATCAACCGTCATCATCTTTCCCTCACGCCATGCAACATCAGCTGCAAAAAAACATGCCCAGGCAAACATGAATGTGCTCATATCAACTGCCCAATTTATTGGATATCTCAAAAATCTCATTATTCCAGATGCAAAAACCAGTATCACCATAACCAGAATCAATATTTTTGCTGCATTTTTCTCAAACTTAAGCAAAAACTCATCAATCTTCCGCATCTTTTACCACCTCTGCATTCATACATAGGTCAAAGGCCCAACCCAATAAAAGAGCTGGGCCCTTCATGATAAAAGGAGTATCCTTTCATTACTTAACCTTTATAGCCTCCATGAGAGCATTTCTTGCCTCTACAAGTCCAAGTTTCTCATACGCTTTTTCAGCAGCCTTCATAAAAGCCTCTTTATCAACATCTGTGATAACTTCAATACCCTTTTCGACAGCTTGTTGCTTGAAGGATTCCTCAAGCTCTTTCATTATCTTCAACGATGTTTCAATACCAGCTCTATCACATTCTTCAACAAGAATCTGTTGATACTCTTCTGGCAAATTATTGAACCATTTTGCGCTGACAACCTCAAAATTGATCAGCAAAATATGGCCTGTCTCCGACATATACTTTAAAACTTCATAAAGTGCACCCGCCACAACATTTGCATAAACAAGTTCCGCACCATCAACTGCTCTTGTTTGAACAGCTGTGTAGATTTCTCCAAAATTGACTGCCACTGGTTGTGCACCAAGTGCGCGAATAGATTCTTGCCATATGGGAGCACCCGGGGTTCTTATCCTTAAACCCTTGAGATCGTCAGGAGTCCTGATAGGCTTGTTTGTAACAAAATGCCTGTACCCCTGAACCCACATAAATGAAACTACTTTGAAGCCATATTTTTGTTCAAGTTCGTCCAGCCATTTTTTCATAACATCTGATTCCTTGATCTTTTTCAACACTTCAATAACTTCATCGGGTGTTTTTGCACCCATGAAATCAATGAAGTAAGCCGCGTTCATAACGGCTATTTGTGGAACGTACATGCCCATCCTTGCTGAATCTGTATTTTGTCCAATATTTGCACCTGCTCTTATCTGTTCGAGAATATCTTCTTCAACACCGAGCTGGGCACTGTGGTAAACCTCAATTTTAAGGTTTCCATTTGTTCTTTCTTCAACAGCCTTTGCCCACTTAAGAAATCCCTCATGATATGGTTCGCTTGGTCCTAAAACGTGATTGAATTTCAAAGTATACTTTGGTGCTGCTATAAGTGACCCTGCCAGAATCACGCAAGCAACAAACATCAACAAGTACCTGCTTTTACCCTTCATGGGTTCACCCCCTGTGAAAAAATTATATGATTTGGACTACCTAAAATGGCGTCCGAAAAAAAATTATACACCACGATGAAGATATGTCAACAATTCGTATAAAATGTAACAGAGGTATTTCTAAAGAGGTACTTCTAAATAAGGGGATTCGGTGTGTTTTTCAAAAATTTGATTACTCTATTCGCTATGAACTTTCTGAAAAAATAAGAAGATCTGTGACCACAAGGCAGGACTATTTTTTTTACCTTAGGGAGGCTTTTAAACAACGCTTCTGAACTTCTTAATGGGATTATTCTGTCAAAAATTCCCCTGAAGAAAAGAATTTCCTGATTAACGAACATTCCATATAAACACGGATCATAATGAAAGCATTTGGGGGATAAAAGAAAAATGTCATCAAGCGAATCAGGCTTTTTCAAATTTTTCATAGCATCTCTATTTTTTAAGCAATCATTTTCATCCCGGCACCCGTATTCATTCCCATTCAATCTGTAGTTTTTTCTGAGCTCCTCTGTATATGGTGAGTGCCAATTTATCCATCTCCAATCTCCCCCGGTAAAAGCCAGAACACCTTTCTTCAACCTCTTATCAAGTGCAAGCGACATTACCGCTATCATGCCACCAAAACTAAATCCCATAATAGATGTATGCAAATCTGAAATACTATCAATATAATCAATAGTCCTCCTCACATCTTTTACTGTCTCGTGAAATCTATTGATACAGTAAGATGGTGATGGCGAGAAAAATGGTTCTCCACCTTTCCAACCATGCATTCCACGCCTTTCGTGATAAGGAAGTACCATAAAAAAAGTATTTATACCATGCAATTTAAAATATTCAGCAAACCACAACAAATATGGAATATTTCCATTTCCAATGCCATGCAAAAATATCAGGTTCATCCATGCTTTTTTTGCTTTATAAACATACACATAAACCCTTTTTGATTGAGGAATAGCTGGATCATACACAGCATCAAAGCTTACAAGTAAATAGCAACCAAGATCGATTGTTTCAACATTTAGAGGTAAAGTTTTATCATATTCATAAATTTTCATAGCGTGTCACGAAAATCGCCTTTTCAAATTAAACCTGGTTTCAATTTCTGAAACCGTTTTTTCAAAAAGATCATTGACTTCTTCATCGGTTAGAGAACGATCCGGGGCTCTGTAAACAACATAAAAAGTAATGCTCAACACATCCTGTGGTATATCTTTTCCTCTGTATATATCACTCACTCCTACTTTTTCTACATATTCGCTGGATTGCTTGAGATGAGACACAATCTTTCCACAATTAAAACCTACAGGAGCCAGTAAAGATATGTCTCTTCTTACAGATGGAAAACTTGAGAGATTACCAATTTGTTTGAATATTCTGCGATTTTCAAAAATTACCTGAAGATCAAGCTCCATAAAATAAACATCACCTTTAAAATCATAGAAATCGTTAAAATCACCCGATAGCATCCCCATAACACCGACAGATTTATCATTCAAAAATATTTCAGCGCTGCGCCCGGGAACGAAGAAAGGCATTTCTTTTTCTGCAACTTCAAATTGAACAGACAGATGGCTCGCCAGCTCATCAAGAACGCCTTTCAAATTAAGTAATGAAACTGTCCGGTAATCGGTATAATCATCCTCATTCAGTTTCCCTGTCATTACAAGCCCTATTTTTTCTCTCTCACAAACAGTACCGCTTTCAAAATTGTAGACTTTTGCTATTTCGAACAGCTTTACATCCCTGAGTTGCCTTTTGAGATTGTATGCAACAGAATCTATCAATCCAAAAACAAGAGAAGGTCTTAAGCAGTCCATATCTTCACTCAGGGGGTTTTTCAGTCTGACCGGCTCCATTTTTACAAGTTTTTTTACAACAGAAGAAGAACAAAAAGACAGATTTATACTCTCATCAAACCCTGACGCTATGAGCAATTGATTGATTTTTTTTCGAAATCTCTGTAATTCACCAAACCCCGTGCTCTTAACTGGTATCCTTAACATTTTTCCTTCTATTTTTTCATAACCGTAGATTCTCCCAACTTCTTCTATCAAATCCTCTTCAATAGAAATGTCCGGTCTGAAAGTGGGAATAAGCACTTTCCAGCCATCAGTTATTCTTTCAGTAACAAAATCCAGTCCGGATAGAATATGCTCCACTGAACTTTGATCGATGTCAATTCCTAAAATCCTGCTCAATTTTGAATCTCTTAAAAAAACTGTCCTTGGTGGAATTTTGTGAACATACTTATCCACAAATCCCCTTGCTGCTACTCCACCTGAAGTCTCCTCAATAACCTTTATTAAACGCTTCATCACAAAATCAACGTCATTTGGATCAACACCTCTTTCAAATCTATAAGACGCATCAGATTTTATATTCATACTTCTGGAGGTTTTGCGAATTCTCACAGGGTTAAAATAAGCAACTTCAAGAAGGAGTGAATCAGTTTTGTCTGATACACCTGAATCTGCAGTTCCCATAACACCTCCAACTGCCAGAACTTTTTCCCCATCCGTTATTAGTGTCTCTATACCATGCAGTGAGTATTCTCTTTCATCAAGCAGAAGAACTCTCTCGCTTTTATTTGCTTTTCTAACAACAATCCGTCCGCTGGAAATTTTCGAATAATCGAAAGTATGAACAGGATGACCTGTCTCAAGCATTACATAATTTGCCGCATCGACAATCGAATTTATCGGTCTGATACCTGCAGACATGAGTCTACGCCGCATCCACACCGGGCTTGAAACTGCCTTCACTGACTCCATAAAAGCGGCACAATAACGCGGGCATCCATCCACATCCTCTATCGATACACTCACCATATCATTCACCGGTTTATCGGATTCTGTATAATCAACAGACGGTTTTTTCAAAGGTCTGCCAGATAGAACAGCCATTTCTCTTGCAACACCGATAACCCCAAGACAATCCGGCCTATTGGGAGTTATTTCTATATCAAGAACCTTGCCGTCAAGCTTCCAGTATCTTATTAGATCTGTTCCTACAGGTATTTCTTCTCTTATCTGATAAACACACTCCGATTTTTCCTCAAGTCCAAGTTCCTGTAGAGAACACATAATTACTTCAGACGTAATACCTTTTATATCCATTGCCTCAACTATTCTTCCATCTGACAGGGTTGTGCCAGGGAAAGCTACAGGAACCTTTGTGCCTTTGCAAATATTCATGTCCGAAGTGATTGTTGTATGAACGCTGTCACCATCAAAAACTTTACATACATGAAGCTTTTCTGAGCGGGGATGAGGAGACACTTCACGCACTATTCCGCAAGTAATTTTTCCTCTTATGGGTAAATCAATTACATTTGCAACATTCAATCCAGCTATAGTAAGCTTTGACGCTATTTCTTCATCTGTCCAGTCTATATCAACATATTCTCTGAGCCATTCTGTAGCTACAAGCACATTTCATCCCTCCATCAGAATTTTTCTAAAAATCTCTTGTCATTTTTTACAAAATCCCTTATATCTTTGATGTTATATTTGAGCATCGCTATACGCTCAACGCCCATTCCAAAAGCAAAACCGGTCCATTTTTCCGAATCATAACCAACATTTTTGAAAACATTGGGATGAACCATACCAGCACCAAGAATTTCAAGCCAACCAGTGTATCCACAGGCCTGACATCCTTTTCCATTGCAGATGCCACATGAGACATCTACCTCAAAGCTTGGCTCAGTGAATGGGAAAAAGCTTGGTCTCAGCCGTATTTTTCTTTCGCTTCCAAAAACCATCTGGGCAAATCTCTCCAATGTGTATTTCAGGTGACCAACCGACACATTTTCATCCACATACAAACCTTCAACCTGGGTAAACATGGGAAGATGTGTCGCATCATAATCTCTCCTGTAAACACGCCCTGGTGATATAATTGCGATAGGTGGTTTTGCTGACATCATTGTTCTAATCTGAACCGGAGAAGTGTGCGTTCTAAGAAGTAGATCATTTATATAAAAAGAATCATGTTCGTCTCTCGCAGGATGCCACTCTGGAGTATTCAAAGCATCAAAATTGTGCCATACATCTTCTATCTCGGGACCTTCAACTACTTTAAAGCCCATTGATACGAAGATGCTTTCTATCTCTTCAAGCATCAATGATATAGGATGTCTGTGACCAACATTTCTCCGCGCACCCGGGAGAGTCACATCTACCCAGTACTTTCTGGCGATTATTTGACTTTCTATCTTTTTTAACATCTC
Source organism: Pseudothermotoga elfii DSM 9442 = NBRC 107921 (assembly GCF_000504085.1). Taxonomy (NCBI): domain Bacteria; kingdom Thermotogati; phylum Thermotogota; class Thermotogae; order Thermotogales; family Thermotogaceae; genus Pseudothermotoga; species Pseudothermotoga elfii. Next base: position 63,788 of record NC_022792.1, read on the forward strand.
CTTTTTCTGTTCTATAGCACGCTGAACAGCATCTTTGAGTTCATTCAGGATCTTACCAGCCCCCGGTCTTTCATGAACAGGAAGGCTGGCTATATTTTTCATCTGTTCGGTAATAGTGCCTTTTTTACCCAGAAGAGATACTCTTATTTTTTCAAGTTGTTGAAGATCGGTTGCTGCATTGATTTCTCGAAGTGCCTGTTCTCTCAATTGCTCGAACATCCTCCACACCTCCTGACACATATTCTTTCAAGGCATCTTTCCACGAAACAAACCGTTTGTTGACAACAAAACCCAATTCTCTTCCAGCAATTGCTTTCACATCCAGATTTCTTACAATACTCGCTTGCTTTTCTGTGTAAATTAATAACTCTGGATCGACAAATTTCACCACTTTTTTCAAGAGCTCTCCTTTTACAAGCTCACCAAATCTTGGATGATAAGGCCCGGCCACAATATTTTTCATCAGTTCATCTGGAACGAATAAGCCTATTCTGATAACCTTCACATTGTTTGACTCAAGTATAGCCATCATGTCTGAACATATATCAATTGCTTCATCAAGTCTTACAGCTCTGTATCTGCCATCCAGATAAAGGGACTCTAACGGCGCTCCTTTTAAAACTATTGTAGGATGTAAGCGACATGTTTTTGCGCCATTTTCTACAGTTTTCCAGCTGCTGAAAAGATCTTTCCATTTCTCATCACCTGGTAAACCGATCATTAAATGCAATCCAAAATCTATTTTTAATTCCTTAAGAAGTGTACAGGCTTTTTCAATATCTTTACTGCTATGATTCCTCTCAGACTCATGCAGCACGTCATCACAAAAAGATTGAGCTCCGAGTTCGACAAATTTCACACCGTTTTTCTTTAAAAATATCAGATTTTCTTTATTGATCTCATCAGGTCGTGTAGATATTCTTATTCCATCGCAAACATTTTTTCTTATGTACTCATCTGCCCAGGCAAGGTATCGCTTCTGCAACAAAACAGGGAGAGCCGTAAAGGTCCCGCCATAAAAAGCTATTTCAAACCGTTCGTCTGGGGCAATATACTTATTAATCATCTTATTAAGCTCTTCAATCGATGGCAACTGAGAAAAACCTGTTGCAGATCTCTGGTCGCAAAACAAACATCTTTTTTTACAACCCATTTGAGGTAAAAAAACAGGAACGATTTTCATATCAATCACCTTTGAGTTTCTCAATAGCTCTGCGTGCTGCCTCCTTCTCTGCTTCTTTTATTGAAGGTCCCTCGCCAACAGCTATCAATTTTCCAGATAGGCGCAGTTCTACAGTAAACTTTTTCATATGAGATGGGCCTTTTTCATTAACAAGAACATATTCAGGTAATTTTCTGTATCTCGCCTGAGTAATCTCCTGCAAAGAAGTCTTGTAGTCAAACACTATTTTCCCTTCAACAACTTCTTTTGCATATTTTGCAAAATAAGAAAGAAATACCTTTTTTACTGCTGTCAGGCCACCATCTATATACACTGCAGCTACAACAGCTTCAAGCATGTCGGCAAGCAGTGAATCTCTCTCTCTGCCGCTTGAAACTTCTTCTCCGCGTCCCAAAAACATATATCTTCCCAGATTTATATCCCGAGCTATCTGAGCTAAAGCTTCCTCGCTTGCAATTGCTGCTTTAACCTTTGCCATAACTCCCTCTGATGCTTCTGGAAACTCTAAATATAAATACTCTGCAAGCAGTAAATCAATAACAGCATCACCCAGAAACTCCAGTCTTTCATTCGATTCAACATCTTTTCGCCCGCGTTGTTTTTGCTCATGAGCATATGAGGAATGACAGAGGGCATTGTACAAAAGCTCTGGCTCATAAAATCTGTATCCTATTTTCTCCATGAAATCTATCAAAATTTTTGCCTCTTCTTTGTTCAACTGATCATCTGACCCAGCTTTTCGGCAATCTTAGTAGAGCTGAGTCCATAGATTTCATATAGAGCCTCGTAAGATCCTGAAACTGCATGCTCTTGAATAGCAATTTGTTCAAAACTTGAAGGAATTATCCCTTTCTGCAAGAAAAATTTTGCCAGAAGAGATGTTAATCCAAGTGTCGCAACATGATCCTCAACAACCAAGATTTTCTTCCCGTGTCCATATTCTCTCAACACATGCTCGTCAAGATCAAGCGGGCATGACACATTCAGAACGCTTACCTTACCTCTCAATTTATCCGCAGCCTCGACAACATTTGGCACAACAGATCCACATGTCACAACAGTCACATCTGTTCCTTTTCTGAGAATATCTATCTTTCCATATTCAAAACGATAGTTATCCGCAAAAAACAACTTGCCATTTTCATCAACGATAGGCATCATTTTTGCCCTGCCCATGGCTACCAGGTAGTTTCCATATACCGATGCAATGTAGCGAATAACCCTGTCGGTTTGATTGGGATCTGCCGGTACGATAACTTTGTAACCCAGCCAATTTGCAGGTGCAGAGATGTAATCAAGTCCATGGTGAGTTTTTCCGTCCTCCCCTACATTTAAACCGCAATGAGTCACAATAACTTTCAAATTGGTGTGGTTTATAGCATTCAATCTGTGCTGATTATACGTCTCACTTACTCCAAACACTCCAAAATCAGCAAAAAAGGTCACCACACCATCTGCAGAAAGTGCTCCTGCAACAGCTGCCGCATTATGTTCCTGAACACCAAGCTCTAAAAATCTTTCTGGAACGTACTTCTGAACCCCGTCAAGCTTTACAGATGTTGCAAGGTCGCAATCTACAGCTACTACAGGTGTTTCAGAGTTCCTGTTCTCTTTTACTAAATCCAATAAAGCATTTCCAAAAGCACTCCGATTATCAGTTTTGGTTGTGTAAGTTCTGCCAACTGGAACTTTTATTTTTACAGGATACTCCAGATGGAATGGTTCATGTTTCTGATTACCAAGCTGAGCACGCATCTTCATATATTTCTCCACATCGTTATCAATGCCAAGTTCATTCAGAGCTTTCTCAAGTTGTTCTTTATCGAGAGGTTTCCCATGATAAGAAACATCATTTTCCATGAACGACACACCTTTGCCCATAATAGTGTGTGCCAGTATAGCAACAGGATTGACTTTATCTTCAACAGCCTGTGAAAGTGCATGCAAAAGCTGTTCTATATCATGACCATCAACTTCCAGAACTCTCCACCCATCTGCTTCGTAGTTTTTTCTGATATTAACCGGCATTACGTCTCTTGCTCTTCCAGAAATCTGGGCATCATTGTAATCTATAACAACAGTCAGATTACTCAACCCGTATTTTTTTGCAACCCGGCGAGCTTCAGCTACCTGTCCTTTTGCCTGTTCCGCATCGCTCATTGCCACAAAAATATGGTAATCCTGCTCCTTCATTTTAGCGGCCAATGCAAATCCCACTCCAGCTGACAAGCCCTGTCCCAGATTTCCTGTAGTCCATTCGACACCAGGAATGCCACGGGTTACATGTCCTTCAAAGATACTCGAATGGTGTCTGAAACCAGCTATAACCTGATCTATGTCTACAAATCCGAGCCTGCCCAGAACTGAATATACCCCTGGTGATGTGTGGCCATGGCTAACTACAACACGATCTCTCAAGGGGTCATAAGGATTATCAGGATTAAGATTTGCAAATGAAAAAACACTTAAAAAAATCTCCAGAGAGGACATCGATCCTCCCGGATGACCTGAATTAGCTACATATGTCATTTTAAGTATATCACCGCGGCAAAGGCGTGCTATCTGTTTGAGTTTTTTGATATCATGTTTATTAAATGTCTTCATGAAACTATCCTCCTTTGATTATTTTATTTCCAAAATTTCGATATTAACAAAAATATCAATGTTAAAGTGGCACTAATCAGCAAACATGTCGTGAGTGGAAAGTAAAAAACAAATCTTTCCCGCTTTATTACTATATCACCCGGCAACCTCCCAAGGGGGGTAAAACGCCCTATCAAATAAATGGAAAAACCCACGATTATCAGTATCAAGCCGAGGACAATGAGTATCCTACTTATCTGGATCACGCGCATCACCCCTGAAATACGAAAAGGGTAAGTTAATCATCTCTCCCTCCTCAGAAATTACCAGAACTTTTTCTTTGAAAACATCTATCGACTGAACTTTGCAATTTTTTGCTTCATAGATTATAGTTTCTCCCTCTGATGGAATATCAGCAAGAGCTTCTTCGTAAAAATCATATTCGTACATCAAACAGCACAGCAATCTTCTACAAGCTCCGGATATTTTCGCGGTATTTATCATGAGCTGCTGGCATTTTGCATGTTTCAGGGTTATACTATCGAATTCTCTCAAGAAAGTGCTGCAGCAAGTGGGACGCCCGCATAAACCTAAACCACCTATGAATTTCAGCTCATCTCTTACACCAACTTGCCTGAGTTCTATACGCGTCTTGAAAATTCTGGCAAGGTCTTTTACCAGTTCTCTGAAATCCACTCTTGTTTCGGAACTGAAGAAAAAAACCAGCCTTGATCTGTCAAACATATACCGGGTATGGAGAAGCTTCATGGGCAAATTATGCTCTTTTATCTTTTCAAGGCATATTTGCATCGCCTGCTCGGCATCTTTGAGATTTTCGCTATAGATTTTCGTATCTTCCTCGGTTAATTTTCTCATTACTGGCCTTAATTCCGATCCAATCTCCTCTATTCCCATTTCATCTGGCCCTTTTATTACCTTGCCAACGTCCGGACCGAATTCTGTCATAACGAGGACAAGATCTCCCGGTTTTATGTCTTCACCATTTTCAGAATAATAAAACAATTTCCCCTTTGGAAATATCTCTATAGCATAAACAATTGCTATCATTGACACAGATCATCACCTCTTTGCGTTTTCTCTAATCACGAGAAACAGGTTAAGCAAAGTCAACGTTCCATTGAAATTCATCAAACGGTTTGTCAATATCGAGTCAATCCACTTGAATAAAGACAATTCTGTACATCCTCTATACTCTGCCACAATTTGCAACAGGCGGCACAAATGTACTATCGTGCGGTTAAGATCAGCTCTACTGAGATTGCTCATCATGTCATCATAAAACTTGACCAGTGTTTCTTCACTCACCAGTGACAATTTCTCATAGAGATCATCGATCATCAGAATTGCTGACACTTTGTCAGCAGCAGATATCTCCTCTTTTGAAAAGATATTACATATCGCCTTGGGATCAAAATCATTGTTTTGTGGAAATTGATCTGATTTCATAACAAAATCGAGTACTTCAAAATCATTTTCAGCCAAGCTCAAGATAAGATCAGGTTTCACCAGGCTGGCTTTTTTTCTCTCCAGGTTATTCAATATCTGCCTGTCTATGGCAACATTAAACACTTTTACCCTGCTTTTAATGGTTGGTAAAAGGTCAGTATATTTTGCGCTTGTAAGAACTATCTCAGAGTAGACAGGTGGTTCCTCCAAAATTTTGAGCATTGAATTTGCCGCTTCATGCAAAATTCTGTCTGCACGGTGGATGATCACAATTTTATAACCATCAGAAGATGATGTATAGAGAAACTGTGACATATATCTTATATCATCTATACCTGGCGCCTCAAATTCTAAAAACTCGTTCGTAACTTCCCTGATGACTTGCTCACAGGTCCATTTCAGTAAAGATTCGTCCCGTGACTTTAAGCACACCGAGGAACCAATATTCCGAATCAAAAAATCCTTAACCGTGCTCAGCAATTTTTCCATATTGTAATCACCTGTATAAATCCATTAATAAACCGTATATTTCCTGAACTCTCGCAGACAACAAAATAGCACCTCTTTCAGCTTCAAATAACTCCGCGGCTATTTTCTCCAATCTGTTATCAACTTCTTGAACAATTAGATGCAAATCAACACTGGAAAGTTGTTTTCCAATTTTGTAGAGCTTTTTCTCAATTACTTTCAAAAAATCTTTAATGCTCTCACGATAAGATCTGAAATTTTCCTGCGTTGGCGATCTGACGAGATTGTTTCCCGATTTTACAACCTGTCTTATAAGTCTTTCAAGCAATTCGTCAAGTTTCTCTTCTTCAGCTTCTTCAAGCACTTCGAAAAAACTTGTGCTATCCATGCTCCTCACGGCAGAACTTGATTTGAATTTGATTTTCTTTTTTTTCTTAACTTCAGAACTTCTAAACTTACCATCTTCAAGAGGATTAATTCTCACATCACTATCCTCCAAACAACTTTGCTATATTTTCTTTATAAGGAGGCCTCAGAATTCCTTTTTCAGTTATTATAGCTGTTATTAATTGATGCTCTGTCACATCAAAAGCAGGATTATATACTGCCACACCATCCGGGGCAACTTTCACCCCGTGAACATGGGTTACCTCATCGTGAGAACGCTCTTCTATGGGTATCTCGCTTCCATTTTTTATTTTAATATCTATCGTCGATGTAGGAGCTGCGACATAAAACGGTATACCATGCTGGTTTGAAAGTACTGCCACCGAATAAGTACCTATCTTGTTAGCAACATCGCCATTCGCTGCTATTCTATCAGCTCCAACGATAACGGCATCGATCTTCCCCTGCTTCATAACCCAGCCAGCCATATTATCTGTTATTAAAATTGTTTCAACACCAATTTCAAGCAATTCCCAGGCTGTCAACCGGGCTCCCTGCAAATATGGTCTTGTTTCATCTACGTATACCTTTATCTTCTTTCCAGATTCTACAGCCGCCCTTATAACTCCAAGGGCTGTGCCATAATCTACCGTCGCTAAAGCTCCTGCATTGCAATGAGTTAAAACAGCGCAGCCATCTTTCAACAAAGTTTGCCCATGTGTTCCTATAGTTTTGTTTATCCTGATATCTTCTTCTGCTATCTTTATCGCTTCTTTTTCAAGATCTTCAAGAATTTCATCAACAGCTTTTGACAAGTCTACACACTTTTCCATTCGATTCAACGCCCAGAACAGGTTAACAGCCGTTGGTCGAGTCGATGCAAGTACATCGTACACATTTTTCATAACGTCGATAAAATTCTGATTTTTAAGAGTTGCAGCCTCTTTTGCTCCAAGAACATAACCAAAAGCCGCGGTGGCTCCTATAGCAGGAGCTCCACGGACGACCATATCTTTGATCGCCCGTGCTACTTCAGCATAGCTCTTACACTCAACATAATTAACAACATGAGGCAATTTTCGCTGATCCACAAGAATTAGTGAATTTCCTGTCCATTGCATTGTCAAAGTTTTGAAATTCATTGATCTTCCTGTCCTCCCTCGCTTAGCAAATAGATGTTTATAACACTTGAATTTTTGAAAGGAATAAATTGTTCATTGATCCAAGTCTGCCACAATTGCTGAGCCTTCTGCTGTATTAAGTGCTGATAGATATCGTTCACTACATCTTCAAAATTCTCATATCCTTTGGGCCTTTTGTCAATAATTCTATATATTTCCCAACCTACACTGGTTTGCAATGGACCAAGTATAGCACCCTTCGGACTTACGAAAATCTTTTCTTCGATTTCTTCAGATATCAGGCCACTGCCACGTTCTACCCAACCAAGATCTCCAGCCTTCCCCTTAGACAGAGGATCGGTTGAAACATCACTTGCAACCTGAGAAAATTCCTCTCCAGCTCTGATTCTTTCCAAAGCTTTATCTGCTTTCTCTTTTGAATCAACTGTTATGCGCAATAATTTTGCCGCTTCTTCAACAGCAAAATATTCTCTGTTTTGTTCATAGAATTGCCTTGCCTCTTCTTCTGTCACTGTTGCCGAGGAGGTAACCTGCTGCTGAATCAATGAAACTGTCTGCTGAACTGTGAAAATCCATCTGAGTCTGTCTTTAAAAGAGTTTATATCACCAAGTCCAGCTTGCTTGAGATACCAATCAAGATCACTTTCAGTCATTCCATATTGGGTAAGTGTTTTGTTCAATTCTGTTGAAACCATATTTTCGATATTATCTTTTGAAACAGTTACTCCCATTTTTTCGCCAATCTGCTTGATCAAAACCTGGTCTATCAGGTTATTTAAAACTTCTCTTTTATATCTGAGCAATAAATTAACACCTTCAGAGGTGTTAACCAGAACATCATAAAATGTGGCATCCACTGATTGAATTTGAGATAATAATCTATCCACATTCGCTTCCCTGTTTAGTTCTTCCATAGTAATAGCAACACCATTAACCTCAGCAACTACTGCTGTAGCAGGCTGAGTTTCCTGACCAATAGCCACCAATGACAGAATCAAAATCAAGCCAAACATAAAAACTTTTCTCATTTTATTTTTCCTCCCTTCGCTTCTTCCCAGAGTTCATCAAGTTGATCAAGAGAAAGCTTTTTTAAATCAAGCTTTCTCTCCCGTACAAACTCTTCAACCATCTGGAATCTCTCCACAAATTTTCTTGTTGACTTTCTCAAAGCGATTTCTGGATCAAGTTGAAGAAAACGCGCGATATTTACGACCGCGAAAAGCAAATCACCAAGTTCCTCTTCGAGTTCTTGCCTCCCTTCCGATTTAATTGCATCCTCTAATTCTCCCACCTCTTCTTTTACTTTTTCCATTGCACCGGAGATATCCGGCCAATCAAAACCAACTGCCGCAGCATTTTCCTGAATTCTCCTGGCAAGGCTGAGGGCAGGAAGCGCATGATTCAATCTCCCTATTGCCGATGATTTTTGCTCGCCTTTTTCACTCGATTTGATCCTCTCCCACTGCTCATAAGAATATCCGGGACTATCTGAAAAAACATGAGGATGCCTCCTGACAAGTTTTTCACTCAAAAATGTTACAACATCTGATATATTGAAAGCACCTCTTTCAGAAGCTATCTGGCAGTGAAAAATCACCTGAAGTAATACATCACCGAGTTCTTCTTTCAATTTCTCATCTTCTGACTGATCAATTGCTTCAATTAGTTCAAAAACTTCCTCGACAAGATAAGGCTTCAAACTATGGTGTGTTTGTTCTCTATCCCACTCACATCCATCTGGCGATCTCAATTTTTGCATTATGGAAACCAGCTTTTGAAACTGTTCACCAATTTCAGACAAATCATACCCTCCTTTTCATGGAAACAACTTCCACTCTGTCTGAGCAATCTTCAGCACGGTCTGAAATGTCGGCAATGCTTTGAACCAACTCTTTCAATTCAAATTTATGACCATGTGAGATATCGAGCTTATATATTTGCTTTATTAAACATCGTTCAACATTGTCCGCTTCATGTTCCTTTTGTTCAACAAGCAAAACGTGCTCTTTAACTTTTTCGAGATCTTCAAATAAATCTCCAATTGCAATCTTCAAAGCCTCATATGTTTCGATACAAATGTCAAGAAGTTTCATCAATTGAGAGCTGAGTACATCTGGTATAACAGGATGTTCGAGCTCAAGTATATCTGCAACATACTCTGCCCTGTTCGCAACTTTGTCAACCGATTCTATGACACCAAGCAAATCTCCCCTAAAGTTAGGCAAGAATGCGCCACTATACATCGATGTTTCCGCTTCTCGCCTAATTATGTCCGCCTGATGCTCATAATATCTTACCTTTTCTGCACACTGATCAATTTCATCTATCTCGTGATTCAAGTATTTTTCCACCAATTTTCTCAGCTCAGAAAGTTCGACACTTATCATATCCAGATGGTTCATAACTTTTGCTATAATCTCCTGTTCTTTCTTTCCTGTAATCCAGCCCATATTAACCTCCTCTCAGTATTAAATGGAGCAATACACTGATTATCCCTGAGACAGAGGGCGTCAAAACGAGTCCTAAAATTATCTTGATCTTTGTCTTTCTACTGCTCAATCGCTGACCTCTGCTCATTCCGGTCCCAACAACAGAACCTATTGCCGACTGTGTTGCAGAGACTGGAACTCCTACCATGGAGAAAACAAAAACATTTGTTGCCAATGCAAGTCCAGAAATAAGTGACGAAAAATGATCCAGTACTATTATACTTTTTCCTATGACAAAAGTCATCCTTTTGCTGAAAAACATAATACCTATGGCTATGGAAACACCCCCAAGCAACTGTGCTACAACAAGATTTGACTCGCCTGTGACAAATGATCTGGCGACATTCGCAACATTGTTTGCACCAAGAGAATAAGCACTATAGCACAGTGCCATCAGGTTAGCATACTGTAATACAAGATCTTGAACTCGTACATTCTTCAATTTTCTGAAAAAATACGCAACCAATCTGTATAAACTGAAAGATATTAAAATCGCCGATAAAGGCGTTATAATCCATATTGCAACAATTTTTATCAATATATCCCACCTGATAGTCTCCGCGCCGTTCAAAAAGGCAACACCAATGAGTGAACCAACAACAGCTTGAGAAACAGATGCGGGAGCCTTGATTAATATCATTAAAATAACAGTCAGAGCAGCAGCCAGAGTCGCTACGGCGCTCTGATCTCGTTCAAGAACAGTCAATGTGTTAAGTGTCTCCAGGCCATTTGCCCCACCAACTGTAGCCCCGAGAATAACAAAGATCGCACTAAAGATGCTCGCAGTCCTATAACGAACAGATCCAACAGCAACAAGTGGTCCAAATATACTCGCCGCATCATTTGCACCAAGGATGATTCCTATGAAAATGCCCGGCATTAAATAAATTATGCTCACGTTCTGTCGACCTCCAAAAAAAGTTGCATGAATTTTATTATAACCCTTTGTGAGAAAAGAATTTTCTATTGACATAGCTATAATGTGTTTAGTATAATTAATCAAAACTCAGGAGGGATACCATGTTATTCATAACAATTGGAGAAAGCCCAAGAGATGATGTTGTCCCCGAACTTATAGATATAATAGGTAAACGAAACATTTCTTATAGAGAAATAGGTCTGATAGATAACGTTGATTCAAGACTATACACACCATTAAATTCGCAAGACATTCTTGTAAGTAGAAAACGCGATGGGAGTATTGCATATGTATCGCACAAATGGGTTAGTGAGCGCTTAGCAAATCTCAAATTGAACGATCTTGGCATTTTGTTGTGTACAGATGATTTCGAGAACGATAGATTGATTCTTCCTTACAGAGTAGTCAGATCTTTTTTCAAAGCCTTGCCGAAACTTGATAAAATGACAGTTGTAGTACCCGAAGAAGATCAGCGGGAAAATGCAATTAAGAGATGGAATAATATATCAAACAGGCTTTCGTGTATTGCTTTTTCACCGTATAAACCACAGATGAAAGCAACCAGCTTTGATCTGAGAGATGAACAGTTAGTGTATTTAGATTGTATCGGATTTTCACTTCAACACGAAAAATTTTTCAAAGATCTAACAAAAGGAATAGTTATAAGTGCAAGGAGAATTCTGGGAAATTATCTGAGGTGTCTGATATCTTAAAGGAGGGATTGGTATGAGGAAACTGGCAGCTTTTCTTTTTGCAGTGGTTCTATCCGTTGCAATATTTGCATCGCCAAATTACAACTCTGTGATACGTGTTGGGTCTGATCAAAATCCTACAACAATGGATCCTGCCATGTATCAGGATCTGGCTTCGGCCCAGGTTATGAGAAATGTCTTTGAAACTCTTGTTGCTTACGATGCAGATGTAAAAGAAATCCACCCGTTAATTGCAGAATCCTGGGAAGTAAGCGCCGATTTAAAGGAATGGACATTCAAGCTCAAAAAGGGCGTCCGATTTCAAAAGGGAAAATTCCAGAATGGTCGAGAGGTAACCGCTGAGGATGTAAAATACAGCTTTGAAAGAGAAATATCTATCTCTCCTATGGTGAGACTCTATATGGTTGAAAAAGTAGAAGTAATAGATAGATACACAGTAAAAATTGTACTTAAATATCCCTACGCTCCATTCCTAACAGTTTTAACAGATATTGGGGCCGCTATTGTTCCGAAAGAAGAGTGTGAAGGCTGGGGCGAAGAATTCACACTTCACCCTGTTGGAACTGGTCCATTCAAACTTGTAGAATGGGTAAAGGACAGTCATATGGTTTTCGAAAGAAATGAAGATTACTGGGATGAAAAGCCATACCTCAAACAAATTGTTTACAAATTCATTCCCGATAAATCAGTTTTAACCGTTGCACTCTTGAGTGGAGAAGTGGATATAACAAGCGACATCTTAGATCAGGACATACCAAAAGTCAAATCAAATCCAAATGTTGACCCTATAATGGTTGGAGGTTGTAACGTTTATGCAGTATATCTCAATTCTTCAAAGGGTCCCACAACAGACAAAAAGGTAAGAGAAGCCTTCTTTAGAGGAATAGATGTCCAGCAGCTCGTGAAAGTAATCTTTCCCAATGGCACCGCTGAAGCTGCCTACGGGCCTATTCCAACTGGATCATGGGCATACAATCCGAATGTGAAATCATTCTATCCGAATTACGATCCAGAAAAAGCAAAGCAGTTATTGAAAGAAGCAGGATACGAAAATCAACCGGTCAAATTGACTATATATACCCCGGAAGACCCCAATAGAAGGAAAGCTGCTGTGATCATCCAGTCAATGTTGAAAAAAATTGGCTTTGATATCGAAGTTCAATCCCTTGAGTGGGGAGCATTTACCGCCACGACTTCTAAAGGGGAGGCAGACGCATATACAATTGGCTGGACATGGTACCCAGATCCCGAATTTTTTATATTCTACATGTTCCATTCATCCAGAAAGGGCACATATGGCAACGGTGGAGGATACAACAACCCAGAAGTTGATAAATACATAGAGCTTGGAGAATCTTCTGTAGATCAAAACGAAAGAACAGAATATTATAGAAAAGCAGAAGAACTCATCATGAAAGATATGTACTATTTTCCACTCTGGCATAAATTAGTTGTTAATGGAGTAAACAAGAAAGTTCATGGTTATAAACCTTCTCCAGATATGACAATACGCCTCTACGCCCCTGGAACAAACGTGTGGGTTGAACAGTAAAATCCCAAGAGCGCTTTTGCGCTCTTGGATTTCCTGGAGGGTAACATGACAAAATACATCATAAAAAGGCTTCTGCAAGCTATTCCAACGTTATTTTTTGTAATTTTGACAGTGTTTCTCATAATGAAGATGATACCGGGAGATCCAGCGATGGTATTGCTTGGTCCTCAGGCTGGACCAGAAGATATTGCACGATTCAGACAACAACTTGGATTAGATAAACCGGTTATTGTTCAATTTTTCCTGTACTTGAAAAGGATTCTAACCGGCGATCTTGGAACATCGTTAGTGTATAGACAAGACGTGCTATCGCTAATTTTTGAAAGATTACCCACAACGATTATTTTAAGCATTTGCGCATTATTTATAGCTATCGTCATTGGTATTCCGGCTGGAATACTCGCAGCAATTAAACATAATTCGTTTGTCGACTTACTCGTAACTTCTTTATCCTTGATAGGTATATCGATTCCAATATTCTGGTTTGGAATGGTTTTGATAATCATCTTTTCACTTCAACTTGGATGGCTTCCAGCAGTTGGTACGGGAGATTTCTCAAAGAGTATATGGGATGGATTGAGTCATTTTATTCTTCCATCTCTGGCTCTGGGAATACTTTCGACAGGAACAATCGCGAGATTCACAAGATCAAGTATGCTCGAGGTTTTAAACCAGGATTACATAAGAACAGCGTACGCGAAAGGCTTGAGAAGACATCTCATATTATACAGGCACGCTTTGAGAAATGCCCTTATACCTGTCATAACAGTTATCGGACTTCAACTTGGAAACCTCCTGGCAGGTGCTGTTTTAACAGAAACAGTCTTCGCACTCCCTGGTCTGGGAAAATTGATGGTCGATGGCATTTTTCGGAGGGATTATATGCTTGTACAGGGAGAAGTTCTTTTCACAGCAATGATGTACATTTTTGTTAATCTTGCTGTCGATATAACTTACGCATTTATAAATCCGAAGGTCAGACAGACCTACAGAGGTGTTACAGGGTGAGAGTTCCGAACAAGCAAATAATTTTTGGGCTCATAATTATTATAGTAAACATTTTTGCGGCAATTTTTGCACCGTTAATAGCAACTCACAGTATTGATGAAATGGATTTTTCATACATTTTCGCTAAACCAGGAGAGGGTGGACATGTTCTTGGAACAGACGATTATGGAAGAGATATCTTTTCGAGAATAATCTACGGAAGTCGTATCTCTCTCATGGTTGGTGTGATAGCCGTTGGAATAGGCTCACTGATCGGCACTCTTCTCGGCGTGGTATCAGGGTTTTTTGGTGGATTTCTTGATGCTCTGATAATGAGGTTTACTGATGCGTTGCTGTCATTTCCATATGTGCTTCTTGCCATAGCTATGATGGCTGTTCTCGGTCCTGGATTGTTCAACGCAATGCTTGCAATTGGTATCGTAATGGTACCAAGTTTTTCAAGAGTTGTTAGAAGCTCCGTGATCAATGTAAAAAACGAGGAGTTTATTTTAGCAGCAAGATCGATGGGGGCATCAAATTTATGGATAATTTTTCATCATGTTCTGCCCAACATAGTACCGACGCTTATTATATATTCCTCTTTGAATTTCGCTGGCGCTGTAATAAGTGAAGCTACATTGAGTTTTCTTGGGCTTGGCATACAGCCACCAACTCCTTCGTGGGGTAGCATGCTTTCCGAGGCAAAAAATTACCTTCAGACAGCTCCACATATGGCTATTTTTCCCGGACTTGCTATCTTGATAACCTGCCTTGGTTTCAATTTACTTGGCGACGGTTTGCGCGATACACTCGATCCAAGACTGAAAACATAAGGAAGGTGATGATTTTGAAAGAAGTCATTTCAAAGCAAATCGACTCTATAAAAGAAGAACTGGTTAAAATGTCGAAAAAGATATTCGAGCTATCTGAACTTTCTTACCAGGAAAAAAAGTCATCCAGACTCCTGTCAGATTTTCTGGAAAACAATGGCTTCACTGTTGAAAGAGGCGTTGGAGGTCTTGAAACATCTTTTGTGGCAAAAATAGGTGAGAAAAAACCAAAGATAGCCTTGCTGGCTGAGTACGACGCACTTCCCGCTGTTGGACATGCATGCGGGCACAACATGATAGGCGTAATGAGCTGTGGTGCGGCGGTGGGGTTCAAAAATGCTGTGAAAAATATAGATTTTACATTGATGGTGATTGGCTGTCCTGCTGAAGAACACGGAGCAGGCAAAAAAGATCTCATAAAAGCTGGAATTTTCGATGATATCGATGTCGCTATGATGATACATCCAGCATCGATGAGCACAGGTTATGACATAGCTTACGCGATAAAAAGATATAAGATAGAATTTTTTGGTAAATCTGCACATGCCGCTGCTGACCCATCAAAGGGAATTAACGCACTTGACGCAATGATACTCCTCTTTAGCTCCATAGGCCTTCTCCGCCAGCAGCTTCCCGAGAAAGTAAGAATCCACGGGATCATAACCAATGGTGGACAATCTTTTAACACGATACCTGAATACACATCTGCGGAAATTGGAATTAGAGCTCTGACAATGGAAGAAGTAAACTTTCTTGAAGACAAATTAAGGCTTCTCGTTCAGGGAGCGTCCGCGATGAGTGGATGTAAAAATAAAATCACTGTCGAAGAAGAGATGCCCGAAGTTTATGTCAACGTTCCTCTGGCAAACACCCTTGAAAAAAACTACAAATTACTGGGTGAAAAAATAACGTCGAGAACTTATGAACAAGGAGTCGGATCGACCGACATGGGGGCCGTAACACAAATTGTTCCAGCGATCCATGGGTATATAAACATTACAGATGGCAAAGATATACCAACACACACAAGAGAGTTCGCACAGGCTGCCAATTCCGAATACGGCTATGAAGCGATGATCCGGGCAACGAAAGCACTTGCTTTTACGATTTATGATATTTCTTCAAACAAAGAACTTCTAACAGAAATCAAGGAATATTTTTCTCAAAGGAGGAGGGATTTTTGAAACCTCTTCTAACAGTGGAAGATCTCGCTGTTGAATTTAGAATATCAAATTCAAAACTCAGAGCACCTGACGGTATCTCTTTTAGCGTCATGGAAAATGAGTGCGTTGGGCTCGTTGGAGAAAGCGGTTCTGGAAAAAGCGTGACAGCTCTTGCAATAATGAATCTTGTTCCTGCGCCTCAGGGGCGCATAGTCAGAGGAAAAATCATTTTCGAAGGCCTGGACCTCTTGGCGATCAACAAACATCCAAGAGGGACAAAAATAAGCATGGTTTTTCAGAATCCAATGAATTCATTAAATCCAAATATCAAAATAGGGAAGCAGTTAACCGAGGTGCTTCAAGAACACTACAACTTGAATTACAGAGAAGCAATGGAAAGAGTTATACGGGTCATGCAGGAACTTGGCATCCCAGATCCTGAAAAAATGATCGATAGATACCCGTTTGAATATAGTGGTGGAATGAGGCAAAGAACAATGATCGCAATGGCGGTTCTCTGCAACCCAAAACTTTTGATAGCAGATGAACCAACTACGGCCCTCGATGTTACTATTCAGGCACAGATAATACAGCTCTTCAAAAAACTGAAAGAGAAATCAAGAACGTCTATACTTTTTATAAGCCATGATTTGAGTGTAATTTCCCAGATTGCTGACAGAATAATTGTCATGTATGCTGGAAAGATCTGTGAAATCTCACCAACAACTGATCTTTTTAGAAACCCTCTTCATCCATATACAGCAGGGTTAATCAACTCTATACCCGGAGCAAATGAACGAGGCACAAAACTCATGGCAATACCGGGAAATATCCCAGATCTTACAAATCCACCTGAGGGTTGCAGATTTCACCCAAGATGTTCCAGAAAATTACCTATTTGTTCTCGAAAAGAACCACCAGTGATCTTATACGAGCAAAGATCTGTCAGCTGCTGGTTATATGAAGGAGTGAACACCTGATATGCTCAGGGTAGAAAATCTCTCAAAGAATTTTCCCGTGGAATTTGACATATTTGGCAAACCAAAGCGCTTTCTAAAAGCTGTCCAGGATGTCTCTTTTCAGGTAGAAAAGGGTTCTGTTTTCAGCATCGTTGGTGAAAGTGGATCTGGAAAATCCACGATAGCACGTATTTTGAGTGGCATATACAATCCATCCAGTGGAAAAATATATTACGAAGGAAAAATACTCAAAGACGCTAAAAGAATTAAAGACATCCAAATAGTATTTCAAGATCCAGAAACATCACTCAATCCCAGAAAAACTATCTCGTTTATTGTAGAAGAGGGACTTCTGGTTCACAGATCAGCAAGCAGGCTTGAGCGAAAAAAAATAGTCAGAGACGCTATCGAATCTGTCGGGTTGACGTCAGATATTTTGAAAAAATATCCTCATCAACTCAGTGGTGGTCAAAAACAGAGAGTTGCCATTGCCCGCAGTTTGGTGTTAAAACCCAAATTGCTCATACTCGATGAACCAACATCAGCTCTCGATGTATCCGTTCAAGCACAGATATTGAATCTCTTGATGGAGCTGAAAGAACTTTACAGTTTAACGTATATATTGATCACTCATGACCTGAAGATAGTTAATCATCTATCAGATCAGGTAATGGTTCTGTATCTCGGGCAAATCATGGAAATGGGTAGGTGCGATTCGATCATAGAAAATCCCTTCCACCCATACACAAAAAGCTTAATTGAGTCCATTCCAAAACCTGGTGAAAACAATCTTGAAAATTTTTCCCTTTCTGGAGAAATGCCAAGTCCTCTGAATCCGCCGGAGGGGTGCGCTTTTCAAACAAGATGCCCTGTGGCGTTTGAAAAATGTTCCAAAAAACCACCATTAATGAATTTTAGAGGCAGAAAAGTTCGATGCCATCTGTACAATCAGGAGGTGTAGGTAAAATGCTTTCTCAAGTTGAGACAATCACAGAACTTCTGGATAGTCCATATGTAGATGGAAAGAAAGTCTGTGAACTGTTTGAAAATTATCAAGGTGTCAAAGCTGAATATGAAACAATCACAACAAGCAGAGGTAAAACAGACATCGTGAGAATAACTATCGAAGGTCAGCAAAATGATGCTCCAGTCCTTGGAATCATTGGCCAGCTTGGTGGAGTCGGGGCAAGACCAGAAATGATAGGTCTTGTTAGCGATGCAGATGGAGCAATCGCTGCACTGGCAAGCGCGTTAAAGCTTGCACAGATGAAGCAAAAAGGAGAAAATCTTTCAGGAACAGTTTTCGTAGCAACCCATATCTGTCCTCATGCACCCACGATTCAACATAAACCCGTACCATTTATGGATTCACCTGTAGGCGTCAGGCAGGCTTTAAAATTGATGATCAGAAGAAAATTAGATGCTATTCTCTCAATCGATACAACAAAAGGAAACCGTATTGCCAAAAAGAAGGGGTTTGCTATTTCACCAACTGTGCTAAAAGGGTATATACTAAAAGTGTCAGACAATTTGCTTGACATTTATGAACGTGTTACAGGAACAGAGCCTTTTGTACTACCGATAACATTTCAAGACATCACTCCATATGGAAACGGAGTGTATCATATAAATAGTATAATGCAACCATGTACTGTAGCCATAGATGTTCCTGTTGTTGGAGTCGCTATAACAACGCAGGTACCTGTTGCTGGATGCGCAACAGGGGCATCAAGTGAAGTAGACATAGAACAAGCTGCGCGGTTTTGTGTTGAAGTCGCAAAGTATTTTGGCCGGGGCGAGGTTAGATTTTACGACAAAGATGAATTTAAAAAAATTGAATCTCTTTACGGGGATCTGACTTTTTTAGTTTATGCTGGAGAGGAGTGTGATGAATGAATAGCGAGTTGGACAACATAGGTGAAAAAATCAGATCACTCAGACAATCAAAAAAATTGACAGTCAGAGAACTCGCAAAGTTGTCTGGCGTAACTCCCGGCTTAATAAGTCAGATTGAGCATGGCAAAGTATCACCGTCTTTAAGCACTTTAAAAGCTATTCTTTCGGCTCTTGGAGAAACGATAATTTCTCTCGTAGAACAAGATGTTGGAGATCAGATCATAAAAGGTATTGTTAGAAAGGAAGAAAGAAGAAAGGTTATTGTCTCTCCCGGCTTGACTTACGAGCTTCTTTCATCAAAGAATAACGCTTATTCCATGTTCATTTCTTATCTGGAGCCCGGGGCGGATAGTGGGGAATCTTTTTATGCTCATGAAGGCATTGAATCGGGGATAGTTATTCAGGGAGAAGTTGAGATTACTGTTGGTGACAAATCAATTGTTTTGAGGGAAGGTGACAGCATAACCTACCCTTCCACGATACCGCATCGGTGGAAAAATGTTGGAAACGTCACTGCAGTGGGTGTGTGGGTAGTTAGCCCGCCAAGTTTTTAGGAAAATTCTATGGTAATGTAGAAAGCTATTCAGGGAGTGAAAAGATGTTCAACGAGAATTTCCAAATAATAAAAACAGCTATGGATGTAGCAATATTAAGACAGAATATCTTTGCCCAGAACATTGCTAATGCAGAAACACCCGGATACAAAAGAAAATATGTTGTCTTTGAAGAACTTCTCAATCAGGCTATGAGCATGAAGATGAAAACCACAGATGACAATCATATACAAACAGAGAAATCTGTGGTTAAACCTCAGATAAAAGAAGAGGAAAGCTTCTTTTACAGAAACGATGAAAACGGGGTGGACTTAGAAATTGAAATAGCTCAAATGACAGCTAATGGATTAAAATATGAAGTACTCTCGCGCTTGATGAGCAAAAATATTGAATATTACAACACTGTTCTAAGGAGTGCTTGATATGAACGAATTTCTTATCATGAATGTCAGCGCATCTGGTATGACAGCTCAGAGATTAAGAGTTGATATAATATCAAGTAACATAGCCAATTCAGAAACAACAAGGACCGATCGGGGTACACCTTATAGAAGGCGTGTACCTGTTTTCTCAGAATATCTGATAAGCGACGGTAAATCTGCGAGCACGGGCGTGAAAGTTGTAAGAATTGAAGAAGATCCGTCACCATTCAGGCTCGTTTATGATCCTTCACACCCGGATGCAGATGAGAATGGTTATGTAAGTTTGCCTAACGTCAATGTACTCAGAGAAATGGTTGATTTAATAAGTGCACAGAGATCTTACGAAGCAAATATTTCTGCGTTTAATACAACAAAGTCCATGATCAACAGTGCCCTTCAAATAGGGAGGGGTTAATAAATGGTAGACAAAATATCAGGAATAAATCAAGATTTGAATTCATTGAACCAGACCTCAGAGAAAAAGAAAAGCGAAAATGATTTTGCAGAGATTTTTAAGAGCGCCATCAATAAAGTGAATCAAATTCAAAAAAATGCCGAACAGATGTCTGCAGATTTTGCGCTTGGAAAAATCAGCAATATACATGAAGTGATAATTGAGGCAGAGAAAGCAAGCATTGCCCTCAAACTAACAACAGAAGTAAGAAACAGAATAGTTGAAGCTTACAGGGAAATAATGAGAATGCAGTTATAAATTTTTCATCAGCTCATCAAGTCTTTTTTCCAAGCTTTCTAAGGACAGATATTTTTTCCCTATGTCGAAGTTTTGTTTTACTTTTTTTTCGAGCTCTTCTGTTCTGCCGATTAGTCCTGCAAGCTTTTTGGCTGCTTTTTGCAAAATATTTTTGTCTATTTCATAAAACCCGGTTTTTTCGTTCCACACAACTGCATCAGATAAAGATATGAAATCAAATCCAAGAGGCTTTATATCAGTTTTGTAAACAGGATATTCAAAAACAATCAATGGCTTTCTCGCAAAAACAGCTTCAATGAGTTGATTTCCCCAACCTTCCAGAACAGAAGTATAGGTTATTGCATCAGATATCGCGTATATGTCCCAGAAAGAGTAGAATTTCTCTTCTCTGTTTGACCTGTTCTGCCTCAACAAAGGATAAGCAAAATGAGTTTTAACTTTTATATTATCAGCTTTTTTTTGAAGCTTCTGAAAATAGCCAAGCGATTCTTTTTCGGGAAATCCACCAACGACGAAATGAACTTCTTTTTTAACAAATTTTTGAAGATATTCCGCAAAATCCATCGCAATTTCTATAGCTTTCCTCTCAACAATACGCGTTGCATGCAACAAAACAAAATCCTTATCAGATATGCCAAGTTTGCCTCTCAAATCTCTGTTGTAGTCATCTATCACCCACTGTGGTTGATCGAAATCAAAAACATTTGGTATTACAAAAGAATTTACACCTTTGCGTGAAATAAGTTCATTTCTTGCTATATTGTTTATGGTAACATGCACCATATTGCTATTTTTGGGTGGGAAATAGTCATCTAAAATCTTCTCTACAAAACCCATTTGGGAATTAGAATATCTCTCGCGCTCCCAGTAAAAATCATGGTGATGCCCTACAACCTTCACCTTATTTTCCCGCGCATACTGATCAATCGCCACTGCTGCAGCCAAATTGAAACCGAGAGAAAAGATATTGTTGACTATGAAAATATCCGCTGGAGGTGCTTTGGCTTCCAGCTCCGATCTGATCTGTTGAACATATTTCTGAAAGATTCTGATGAAAAATTTCTCGTCAACTGATAATTTTTCAAATGCGTTTCTATGAATCCACAGATTCACCTGATTTCTCATTGATATAGTTGAAATCTGGACTCCACCAACTTCGTACAGATCTCCTGAAATATAGAAAACATCATGCCCCATTTTCTCAAGAACACGTTTCCATTTCGCCATTTCCAAGGAAACACCATCTGTCTCACCAGCTCTGAAATGAACGAGGGCGATTTTCATTGCTCACCACCACTATACATTTTCGGTTTGAGCACTTCCGAAAGATCGTTGAGATGACTTTCTTTTTCTCCATATATTTTCTTCAGAACCATCTTGAATAGAATCTCCAGAACCGCCATTTCTCCAAGATTTCCTCTGAGAAATTCATACTTTTCAAATCTCGCAACTGGACTATAAAGGGCAATATCCACAACACTCGACAGAGGAGAATTTATTCCGGCAGTTACAGCCACTGTTCTGGCACCAACATCTCTCGCAACCTGAGTTGATTTCACGGTATCTCTTATGTTTCCACTATGACTGACTGAGATCACAAGATCTTTCTCACAGAGGCCTGTTGCCACGATAACCTGTACATGGGGATCGTTGTAGCAAAATGAGGAAAAACCAAGTAAAGATAGCAACAAACTACCATACTCAGCAACCACAGATGAAAGTCCTACACCAAAAAATATAGTTTTTTGAGATTGTACGATCCAGTCAGCTGCCTTTTGCAAATCATCCTTTTTGAGAGTCGTCTTCATTCTTTCTGCAAGAGATTTGATCTCCTCCACATATTCATCAAGTGTTTCCATGTTTGTCAGAGGAACAGATTTCACACCACTTGTCTGTCTAATCAATTCTATTTTAAATGCCTGATATCCTTTGAATTTCATCTTCTTAATTACTCTGTATATAGTGGTTTCACTAACATCAACGACCCTTGCAAACTCAGTTATAGAATAATGGATCACATCATCAGGTCTTTCAAGTATATACATCGCTACTTTTTTCTCTGAATCGCTCAATCTGTCGAATATTCCAAGAAGGTAATCAAATATCACCCAAACCACCTCTTTGAAAACGACGGTTTAAGCTGCAAAAATACACCCAATTGTTTCTCGATAACCTCCTCTGCAACGCAGTCGTCAACCCCCCGGGTCTCTTCAACAAAGCTGGCTATTCGGGCAAAATAAAACGGAAGTAAATCAACTATCGCCTGCTCATCAGCAGTTTTTTTATAATGAAGAGCAACCTGATAAACAATTTCAACCCAATCATCAACTTTTATCTGCCCTGAGTTAACAACGGAATCAACTATTTTCCACGGCAAATAGGATATATGTTCCAGCCTGTTTTTCAAAAAGTTTCGCGCTTTTTCTTTCAAACCGGGAAGATCTATCACGATTTTCTCCACAATCTGGTTGGGCTGCTCCCCGTACACATAACACTTTTCAACTTTGTTGACGTTCTTCCATTTATCTTCATAAGCCAGCATCAAATCAAAGAGAGTCTGTACAACTTGAACAAACATATTTTGAAGATGCTTACCAGGATCTTTAACATCGTGAACTTTTGCTCCAAGAGCCGCTTGTAAAGGCTTTTTGTTTGATTCATTTATGGCAATTGTTGTCATCCAGATATCTATACCAAATCTTGCCACGTTTGTCTGCCAGGTATCGACTGGTTTTGAAAGGTAAGTTTCTATTAATCTGCGTCCGACACCGAAATCTCCACCTATGGGCTGGCGAATTTTTAATCCGTACAGAACAGAGGTCAGCGGATAACAGATATTGTTCGTTATGGTTCCGTCATATTTATGTCTCAGATAAAACGGCGCCACGTAATCTGTCTTCCCATGAATAATTGGTGATGCGAGCCTTTCTATCCACCACGGCTGAACACTTCGCAAATCTGAATCAAGCATTATAAAGACTTCTGCTCTCACCTTGTGTGCAACTTCTAAGAGAGCTCTAACAGCGCTACCTTTTCCAGCTATACCCCTGTATTTGAAAGACATTTTTTCCACTCCAAACGTATCACTATTCATGAATGCATCGATAGTGCCATCAGTAGAGCCTCCATCAGAATTAACTATCAAAGCCTTCAAATTGAGATCCAGACAACCTTTTGCAGCTACACTTGCCACATTTGCTATTGTCTCAGCATTATTGTAACTCGGTATACCTACCAGTACATCATATTTCTTTAAATCATGAACCTCATTGACATACTCCACAATCATTCCTCCTCCATAAGTTCAACTATGTAGTCAGAAATTCTTTTCTTCGATCTTACTTCATTTAACTTCCAGACTAATTTCTCTGGAAGCCTCCCTTTAAGGAGAGGCAGAGATAATTTCAATTCCAGCATGGTTCTGTACAGAGTAAAAAACCTGTGCAGTAAAAAGCGATATTCTTTTGTGTTTTTTTCTATGTTTTTCAATTTGGTTTTCACATTTTTTATCTCTTCATTGATCTTGTTTATTTTATCTTTAATCGCTTTCTGCATATTTGCAGACGAGGTCTTTTTACCAGCCCTGGAAGGAAAAGAAGGAAAATCGACAAATCTGACTAATACTGAATTTTTCTCCCCAGCAGTTTTTCTCGGATTCAAAGGAACTGTTGAAATCTTTCCAGGAAGAATATGTTCAACAATCTCATCAAAAGGGTTATAAACAAAAACTTTACTTTCTTTTACACAAACCCACGGTAATTTACTCAAAAAAAGGATTTTATTATTTCTACAACAGCTGTTATTCTTCAACTCTATCTTTAAAGGCTGGTCATCAAACAAATTGAACCATTTCATAAACTCCGTTGATTTAACATTTACATTCACATCACATACAGCAAGCTCAAATCGTGTTGTTCTATCACATTTTGCACCTGGAGCATATATGAGGGGTCCGGCATCACCAATCCTTCCTTTTACATTCTTTTTTGCAATCCACTCCACAGAACGGATCAAAGTTACGGACAGTTTTGAATCATCAATTCTGTAACTTCTTAATCCCTTAGCCATAAGCGCAACAGTTCTGCCGGGAAATGAAAGTGATACAAAACCCTGAAAGGGGTATTCATCAACCTTTCCAACTTCTCTGGCAGCAATCAACACATGCTTCAATCTTTCAAGAAGCTCTTCATCAATAAATTCATATGTTTCCTTTTCACGCCGGACTATTTCAAATGGCATTTTGGCAAACACTTCTGAACCGCTATTTTTCATCTTTATCGAAAAATTGAGCACATAATTTTTTCCTTTTGAAGTGGTTACTATACTCCATTTGATTAAGGGTGTTTTGTCAAAAACTATCTTTTCTTCTGTTTCTATTACGGCATTTCTTGATCTTAGCTTCCTTTTCATTTTGATGATCTTGTGGTTCAATCCAGCACTTTCAATTTCTATAGATTTAACAGAGCATGAAAAATCAAGAGGGCTGGTAAAACTCGAATAACTATCTCCTGCTTCCTTAAGCAGCTCCAGATATCCCACACTAAAGTCATTTACCTTCATAATACCGTTATTTTTCAATTCTGCCCTGTAAAAATCGTTTTTCCATACAAGCGTATTATCATTTCTGTAGCGGTCAACTTTTTCTATTCTGTAAAAACCTACTCCTTTGCTTTTCAGAAAAAAGCATCTTCTGCCATCACAGTACCAGTTATTATATTCATGCGGAGAAAAGCACAACGCATAAGAGCCACTCTTGAAATTCGATGCACCTAAATAATTGCCTATCTTACTCAAAAGAAACTTTTTAAGATCTCTATAGAGTTCTCTATAGGTTTTTTCCATGTTCTCATGGACTTTGTCTATCGCAACCCCACAGATATTGTCATGTATGAGTGTTTTCAAATATCTTCTCCACAAATCTTCTACAGATTCGCCGCCGAAAATTGAGAGAAAGTCACAGTACCTGAGCATTTTCTCAATATAATAAGCTTCTACTTTCAGATAACTCCTACTCGACAATGTCCCGGGAAAGACACAGGCATATTTACCACTTAACATTTCACCTCTCACAACAGGTATGTTCAATGATTCATCAATATGGCTCAAAAAGATTTCTGGAGAAGATCTCACAGTCTCACCATTCCGGCTCAGTAATTCAAACGGATCTTCGGGAGACAAATCAAGATCATACCCATCAAGTAGAGGTATCTGTTTCGTTAAAGAAAATGGTTCAAGCTTTTTTATTTCATGGATCAATCTCTTTTTTGCAATATCTTTCGTCAAAGAAAGTCCGTACAGATTTCTATAACCTCCTATGAGGAAAACACACAAAACTCTCGAGCCATCAATAGATTCATGAACAAATTCTATCGTTGGATTCTCAATGCCAACGCCTCTCCACAAAAAAACCGCTGCTATTCCATACATTCTGAGCAATTGAGAAAGTTGAGAAATAAAGCCAAAATTGTCGACCATCCAGGCAATTTTCGGTAAATCTCCAAATTTCTCCATATCTTTCAAACCAATCTCAAAATTTTTTATAATAGCTGCTTCTGAAGCTATTCGAAAATCTATCTGCGAATACACCGGACCAATTATCAAATTTCCTGATTTAATCGCTGCAACTAATTTTTTTTCAAACTCAGGAAAATTCTCCAGCAAATCCTCGATTATGAGTGTCTGACCATCAAGAACAAAAGTATATTCAGGGGTTTTCTCGATGAGAATAAAGAGCCTTTCAAAAAGTTCCCTCAACCATGAATTCGTGATATTCGAGGTGGCAAACCATTCCCTATCCCAGTGTGTGTGGCAGATAATGTGATTCAAAATTCAATTCTCTCCTCTGTAACAGGATTAAAAATGTGAATAAAAGGAAGGTCAAGATGAACCTGTACCAATTGTGATTCTTTAAAAGACACATCCCCGGGAACCTTGACTACTATTTTTTTGTCATCAGCTACAGACAGATGTATCACTGTCTCGGACATCAGCTTTTCTACAAAATAAACACTTGCTTCAAATCCAATAGAATCTTGCCTTTTTTCAACAGAGATATGTTCTGGCCTTATACCAACAATTACTGATTCAATTCCTGGATCTTTTTTCAGAGGTATTTGAAGGCCAAATCCTTCTGCAAAAAACTTATCTTTGTGAGAAATAACTTTCATGGGTAAAAAATTCATCTGAGGGGAACCAACAAAACCAGCTACAAAAAGTGTCCTGGGTGCTTTGTATATTTCCTCAGGTGAACCGTACTGTATGATCTTACCAGCATTCATGACAGCTATCTTATCCCCCATTGTCATGGCTTCTGTCTGGTCGTGTGTAACATAAATAGTTGTAACTTTGACCTGTTCATGAAGTTTTCTGAGTTCACTTCTCATTTTTATTCTCAAAAGAGCATCAAGGTTTGATAAAGGTTCGTCCATCAAAAGTACCCTTGGTTTATGCACAATAGCCCTCGCAACAGCTACTCTCTGCCTCTGTCCACCTGATAGTTGAGAAGGATACCTATCGAGGAGTTCAGAAATATGCAACAAATCAGACGCCCAGCGTACTCTTTCTTCTATTTCCTTTTTGGGAACTTTTTTCAATTTCAAAGGATATGCAATATTTTCTTTTACTTTCATGTGAGGCCAGACAGCATAGCTTTGAAATACCATAGCTACATTTCTGTCTTTCGGTGCAAGATTCGTAATGTTTTTACCATCAAAGAGAATTTCCCCCTCTGTGAGTTTCTCCAAACCGGATATGCATCTCATTAAAGTCGTTTTTCCACACCCGGAAGGTCCAAGTAAGACGACGAAAGATCCCTCTTCTATGGAAATATCTATCCCATCAAGCGCTTTCACATTACCAAAATATTTCTTCACATTTTGTACAACCACTCTTGCCACTTTTATCACCTCGTCATTTCAGAGAAATTCCCCACATAGATATAAGATATTTTCTTATGATAAATATAAAAACCATAGCAGGCACAGCCATAATTGTCCCGGCCGCAAATTTGAAATAATCTGGAGACGCCATCGCCGTGTTCAATATATGAGCAGGTAGAGTTCTATCAGTTATAGCCAGTACAGATGCTGCGAAAACCTCATTCCAAGACATTATAAAAGCAAAAATAGCAGAAGCTGCCAGGCCCGGCAAAGCAAGCGGAATTGTTATTTTCAAAAAGGCTCCGAATCTTGAAAGACCGAATATCATGCCAGCTTCTTCATATTCAACAAACACACCGGAAAATATACTCGATGTTATCAAAACGACGAAAGGAAGTATCATGGCTGCATGAGCAAGTGCGACACCTATCATTGTATCTGCCAGATTGAATCTCAGATATATTGTCACAAGAGAAACTGCAATAACAACAAGTGGTATAGATCTTGTAAAGAGCATCGTAAGTTTTATGAAGTTTTTTCCAGGAAAAATATATCGGGTAACCGCGTAACCAGCAGGGATACCAAGGGCAAAAGAAACAGCTATAGATATCAACGCAACTTGAACACTTGTTAGCAACGCCCTCCATCCTCCGAGGTTCACCAGTAATTTGTATATATGTTCAAATGTCAGTTTCTCAGGAAAAATCCTATCCATTTGATAGAACTCAGACGCCGGTGTCAGTGAAGCAAGAAAAACAAAAAAGATTGGCCCAATAAACCACAGGCATATTGCCGCAAAGGCGAGCACGTAAAAGAATTTTCTCATGATCTGACACCTTCTTCTAAATGTTTTGAGCGAATGGTGCCTATGTAGAACCATCCTATTACAAAGGTCAGTACAGCTATGATCAGAGCATAAGTGCTTGCGATATTTCTGTTATTCATAAACACATACCAATAATAAGTTTCTCCTGCAAGTACTGTGATATCTCTTCCCGCCAGAAGCCAGACAACTCCAAATATTTGAAAAGCGAAAAGCGTTCTCACAAGAAGAGCTGAAACAATCGATGGTTTAAGCAATGGTAAAGTAATCTTGATGAATTTTTTCCACGCCGAAAAGCCAAAGATATCTGCTGCTTCAAGATATTCAGTATTTATAGATTGAAGTCCCGCCAGCAAAATTACAAAGACGAGGGGTGTGGCTCTCCAAACTTCCGTCAAAATTACAACAAGAAACTCCCTCGATTTGAAAAGATACCCGAAGAAATACAAAGGCCTATCTATCCAGTTAAGCTTCAAAAGAATTTTATTCAAATAACCATTTGGGGCGAATATAGAATAACTTATCAATGCAGCGGTAACATCACTGAGAGCTAATGGAGTGGCTATTATATACAAAAGCGATTGATAACCTTTCCACTTCTTATTTACCAGCAAAGCCAGCATTATTGCAAAAACAAACTGTACAGGAATAATAATTAACCCGAGAATAATAGTGTTCAAAAAAGCATTTTGAAAATCTTTTGAAGAAAAAACATACCTGAAATTCTCAAGCCAGCCTTTCTCATTAGTAAAAGCTAATTGAAATGTACCAAATATAGGATAACCAATGAAAACTGCAAGATACGCCAGAGCAGGTAAGATAAGTAACATAGGGGTTATACCTTCTCTTCTCACACTCTCAACTCCCAATCCAAAAGCAGGTGGCGAAAGCCACCTGCAAATCATCAAAACAGGCTTGCATCTGGTTCAGGCAGAGGTGCATCAACTTCTATAAACAGCTGTCTTATCTTCTCTCCAAGTTCACCTATCACTTTTACTGGATCTTCGTCGTTGAAAACAATTCTGGTGAAAGCCAGGCGGTAGGTTTCGCTGAACTCTCCGCCTTTTGCTCCAAGTCCTGGTATGAAGCAAACAACAGAATCTTTCGCCGCAGATTGATTAACAACACCCTGAGCAAGCACCTTTAAAGCCCCTTCGGGTATCAAACCTGCTGCTTCTTGAACAACGGGGAAGAATCCAACATTTTCTAAAATAGCTATCTGTGTTTCTGGGCTGGTCAAAAAGTCCAGAACCTTTAAAGGTTCTGTCATGTCGACATTCTTTGGAATTGCTATACCTGCGAGAACAATAATATACCCTCTGCCCATAGGACCCCTTGGAACAGGTACGACAACAAAATCGTTAGGTTTTTCAACTATGGCTTGTTTGATTCTTGCCGTGTGATCCCAGGCAATCAGTACTTCATTCCTGAGCAAGGGCTGATCCATGTTATCCCAGGTTGTACAGGCTGGATGCACATATTTGAATAATTCCTTCAGGTAATTCCACATTTCAATAGCTTTCACACTATCAAATTTAACAGCCTGAGCACCTGTGTAAGATGGGTATATATAACCATGCAAAAACCTGTGCCATAAACCTTTCGGTCCAAGAGGAAATCCAAGTTGAGGTTGCCTGGTTTTTTCTTGCATATTTTTTGCCCATTGTAATAAAGCATCATAGGTCCATTTTTCAGTTGCATTTGTCACATCTTCCATTGTCAATCCTTTCGGCAAATATTCGAAAGCTTTTTTGTTGATTGCCATCGCATAGGTTGCCTGTAACCATGGTATAAATACCTTTTCTTTTCCAACGTAAGTGTACTTTTCGAAAGTCTGAACAAATGTTTTTCCACTCAGCAAAACTCCCGACAAATCGGCAAGCAATCCGTTGGCGCCCATCGTGTAAAGTCCGCTCTGCAAATCTGCCACCAAATTCAAAACGGGTTTACCTGCTTTTTGTTCGGCCTCCAATCTGCTGAGCAAATCAGTGTACTCGAAATTGAGAAATTCAACATCCACACCAGAGGCTTTCGAAAATTCACCAAGTTTTCTGATCATAAATTCACGTTCTGCCGCCGGTGTCATCTGGGTCGAACCGAAGTTAACTTTTGCAAAACTGAAAACCACAAGCGCTGCCAAAATCATCACAATTAAAAAACGCCTCATGAAAGCACCCCCTTTATAGGTGAAAATGTTTTTCATAAATTCAGAACAAAAGGAAAATTTTCTACCTATTTTCTATCACATGTTACA
Source organism: Pseudothermotoga elfii DSM 9442 = NBRC 107921 (assembly GCF_000504085.1). Lineage (NCBI taxonomy): Bacteria > Thermotogati > Thermotogota > Thermotogae > Thermotogales > Thermotogaceae > Pseudothermotoga > Pseudothermotoga elfii. The sequence continues at coordinate 94,169 of NC_022792.1, forward strand.
TTATATGTCAATACCATTAACATAAATTGGTATAGTTTTGCAAAAAGTTTGATGACCACTACAAATGTTGAGAAAATATTATCTCGTGAAACAATATGATGAACATTCGTAGAGATACAGGTCTGTAGAGAAATATCATTTCAAAAGCGAGGAATAATATTCAGACAATCACTATTTGCTCAATTTCTGACTTATCTGAAAACCTACTACAATATGGAAAGAGCCCAGGTAGATATGCAGATTGCCGTTATTCTACTTCACTACCTCTTGCATAGCTATAATAAATATGATAGAATTCTATTTGGTCGCCGGGGTGGCGGAATTGGCAGACGCTGCGGACTTAAAATCCGCTGGAGGGAGCCTCCGTGTCGGTTCGAGTCCGATCCCCGGCACCAGATGGAGATAAAAAGTGATCTTTTGAAGATATATGCGTTGCGGGGTGGAGCAGTCTGGCAGCTCGTTGGGCTCATAACCCAAAGGTCGCAGGTTCAAATCCTGCCCCCGCTACCAGAGATTAACAAAAACATTTTTAAGAACTCGTGGCTCCGGCATGCGTCGGAGCGTTTTTTTGTGAATACACTAATCCTGAATAAATTGACAAAAATCGCGAAAACTCAGGATGATGAAGATAAGCAAATTATAAAATCAAAAGTACGAGTGATATCATTGTATGTGCTTTAGCTTTTTATCTTCACCTCAATTAATGGTGCGACTATATCTTGTACATAGAGATATAAATCCTTCTCTTTGAATCTCATATTTTCACATTCAAAGGTTTGCCTTTTTAGATAATCAGAATATTTACAGATTGCCAAATGGTGTAGAATAACAGTGTTAACTGTTTGGATTATATGCGTAGTTATTCGGGGGGGAATAATATGGGAGAGAACAAATTAGAACAATTTCTCGCAGGGGCAGAAGAATTCGACTTAAAAAGTATAAAAACGAAAAACCGTTTGTTAAAAAAGAAGATCAAAGCACTAGAAAAATACCTTTTATATGCAAGAGAGCTAAAACTCTCCTAAGCGAATTGAACGAATTGGAATTGGTCCATAAAAGCTTGGCAACGTTGGATTCAGAGACTCTCTTTAAAAAAGCAAAAGAATTAAAATCTCAGACTGAACAGATGAGAACACTGGTTGCTCTTCTATCCGAGCATATCGAACAACTAAATAAGATAGATGAAATGATGGTTGAAAACAAGAAACTAGCACACATTCTTGAAGACGCAATGAGCGTTGATTTAAACAACTTGAAACAGGAAAACCACCATCTTGAAGCTCTCATTCCAACGTTGCAACAAAATGTTGATCTTCTGGAGTCATATAAAAAGCTGTCAGAGGAAATAAAAGAAATGAGAAAAGAGATTAAGGATAACGATTGATTTCCAGATAGCAACAGCTTTGATGGAGTTGATCTTGCTCAAGTTCGTTTTTTATATAAATGATTTTTAGCTGAGCAATAAAATTGTACTACTGAAAGAAACCAAGATCGCAAGTGAGTTAGTTGCCATATCCCTACCAGCGCAAAAATTCAATAATTTTTTAAATTAATCTATTTTCGATGATCACAACTATTTATGTGCCCACCATATTCAACTTGACTTCAAATTTTGTGGTATGGAATATATTTTTTGCACGAATTAAGAGCTTTTGTTTTCATCGTTACTTGCTTCATACAGAGAAACCGCAACAACAATTAGAATTCATATAACGAAAATACTGACTTTCTTTACTTCAATACTAATTAAAAGAATTAGTCTTATGCATCTTCCCAACAAAGATCGGGTTGGTATGTTATCAAACTATCTGAACACTCTTAAAAATAAAATCCAAAATCATTATCGAACTTTCTCAAGAAATATCGCGATTTAGCCCTGTTTGATAATTTGCACATTCATCCTGCTTATCTCAAGATACTCGCTCGTAAGTCTAATATATCCACTTTTCTACAGAACGAGCTGTGCGATCCACATTTTGTTTTGCTTTATCTGCAAGAAGCAATTTTGTTTGTTCAAAAAGCACTTCCAGAACATGGAGCTGTGCTATTTTAGATCTTATAGCGCCGCTTTGAAAAGGATTTTCTCTGACTGCTGTCAACAAAACAAAATCTGCATAAAATGTTAGAGGTGATTTGTTATACCCTGTAACAGCAATCACACATGCTTTGTTTTGTTTTGCAATTTGGGCCATATCAACTACAACTGCGGTGGAACCACTCTGAGAAAAAGCTACCACGCAATCTTTTTCATTGCATCCAGATAAACTCATAGCCTGAAAATGTGGATCCAGCATATATTTCACGTCTACCCCGATTCGCATAAATTTGTAATATGCATCAAGGGCTGTTACACCTGAAGCACCAACTCCAAGTAGATAAAGTCTTCTACAATTTGATATCTTTTCAGCACATTGATATACGACCTTCTCGTTTAATTTCAACAACTTTGAGGTTTCCTCTATCGCTTTGATGTGATCTTCTTTTACCATAGCCAGCATATCTTTTGAACCCTCAGAAGCCTCTTCCTGACGACCCAAGCTTTTTGCAAGTGCTATTTTAAAAGGATGAAAACCGGAAAAACCCAGTTTCTGGCAAAAACGCACCACTGTTCCCTGGCCTATTCTAAGTTCATCAACAATTTCTGTTATGCTCATGTGGATTACTTCATCAGGATGATCAATAACAAACTGCGCAAGTTCATTCTCTTTTTTCGTAAACTGTTTTTGATTGGCTTTGATGATTGTCTGAACATCACCCGTCACTGTTATCAGCTCCTCGAAATCCTGTCTTTAGCATAGATAACTGCACCAATTATACCCGCGTCATTTCCAAGAATCGATAAATCTACCTGTGAGGTATTATACAAGGATTTAGAAGAATATGGCTCCACACATTTTCTGAGTATCTCAAGTGCATTTGATCCTAATTCGCAAAAGCCACCGCCAATTGCAACAACTTGCGGATCGATTGTGAGAAAAATTCTATCAATCAATACAGCTATATCCCTACACATCTTTTCCACAGCTATAACTGTATTTTCATCTTTTTGTTTGAATTTCTCTATTAGTCTTTCCCTATCTTTCTCTTTTGCATACCTGTGCAAAACTTTCATCGATATATACATTTCGGCACAACCTTTTTTCCCGCAGTTGCAGCGCCTGCCATCTGGATAAAGTATCGTATGTCCTATTTCTCCAGCTTGCCAGTGCGCTCCTTCAATCAATTTTCCATCAACCACTATTCCTCCACCCAATCCTGTGCCAATTGTCAACAAAACCATATTAGACACATTTCTACTCCCTGCTTCAGCCAAAGCCGCCGCACGAGCATCGTTGATGATGAAAGTTGGAATATGAAATCTGCTATTTATTTTCTGAGCCAAATCCAGACCAGACCAGTTTTTCAAATTTGAAGTAGCATAGACAACTATTCCTTTTTCTGAATCTATCCTGCCAGCGCTTGCAATCCCGATTGCTTCTGGTCTGGTATCCGCATGTTCTACCAGTTTTCCAATTACATAGACAAGTGTTTCAAAGGGATTTTTCATTTCAATTAATTCGACTGTTTTCCAAACAATAGTACTTTTTTCAACTATGCCACCTTTTATCGCTGTTCCTCCAATATCTATACCAAGTAACAATGGACTCATGGCAATCACCTGGTTTCATTTAAAACAATGCCTATCTCAAATGTTCTATGCCACGGAAAATATACAGATGCTTTCCATGAGCGCTTAAAAACTTTATTCAATTTTTCAACATATTCCTGAATTTCTCGTTCGACAAAATTAACGGCCCAGTTTTCATCGGGAAGAAAATAGGAGCAACTATTTTTCTGGCGAACAAATTCAACCAAGCGTTGCCTAATATCTGACTGATATCCATAGTGTTCCAAAATCAATATAGCTTGATATCTCTTGATCTCATCTTCATTTATATTGATTAATTTCTTATGCGAAAGATACAAAAAAATAGTATGCGCACATGTAGATCCTATTGTATTTCCCGCCGTGTTCCACCCATAATAACATGCTCTGGTCCAGTCAATTTTCATATCTAAGAGATTTTCGACAAAAGCTCTGTCAGAACCATTTGCAAATCTAACATCTGCCAGTCCTAAAACCTTTTGCATATCAAAGGTTTGGTTACTAATCGTCGATCTCGTTTTTTCCTGAAAAGGAGCCTCTCTGATTTTTTCATACTCATTAAAATTATTCACATACAGTAATATATCAGCCTCTGAATCGCTCAAAACCCCTCCCGAACCACTTATATGACTTTGAACAGACGCCTCTAAGGGTGAACTTTCATAAGGAGGAATGAGATTTTTACAATCTGGGAATGTGTATTTGACAGTAAAACGAGGTCTAATATCAAAGTGATCACACAGAGCTCTTGAGAGAAGAACAAGGGAAATTTCATCAGTTCCATTTCTAATTGAGACCTTTTTTGATAAACCGGATCTTTCAACAAAATCATTCAATTCCTTTGCCTCTTTAGCAACCAAACTACCTTCTGAATTATCATCCATCATGAGGCTTAAATAATCTATAACCCCATTCTTGACAAGATTTATAATCTCTTTACTTACCGATAAATTTCTCTTTCTTCTCCACAGAAAATCCTCAATTACCCACCCTGGTATATCTGAAAAATTTCTTTTATCTCCATTGGAGAGAGAAAGTGAATATCTGTACAATTTTTCGCCATAATACATCCAGTAATCAGGTTCTTCCTCATCAGAATTGTATGTTGGTATGCGTGTAATAGATCTGGAGGCATATATTTTCGTTCCTATTTTCTTGAGCTTTTCAAGAATCTCAAGTTTTCCAAGCAAAGTTTCTATCTGCAACCTATCTATTCTTGAAGGAACAAGCCCACCGTGTAGCAACATATCCAGTGACAATATTAATAGATCGCCTTCTCTGGCATTCGCCAAAAGCCAATGAGATATATATTCCGTATCTGCCGGTATTTTTTTACACCCTAAATCCTCTGGACAAAGAACGTCAAAATTGAAAGCCTTAGAAAGCAGCATAAAGTAATCCTTGGTGCAAAACCTGTTATCAACAGGAAGAAAAATTATGCGCATATTTTTCACTCCCCAAATATCAGCGTTCCAAATCTTTCAATTGTATGATAAGAACCATACGTTACACTCCAGCAACTGTACTGCGGTTTCCCCGCTCTCCATCTGTTTCTGGTAAAATTAGCTTTCAAAATCCCACCTTCAACCGGTTTCAATCCAATCGTTCGCAAATTTATTCTTATTTCTGCACACCATAAATTGTCACTCAACGTCGTTATCGCTTCTATATCCCCGTTCCATTTGCTGTCAAGCCCTTTTTCGTCATAGATAGTTCCGTCTATGCCAATGACAAAATGATAATATTCTCTGTCTCTCTCGTTTTTCAGAATAAAAACCTCAACAGAATCACCTAAGTATGTTCTCGTATCTCGAGGGCCTGAAACTTTCTTCACATCATTCATATACGGTTCTTCACATAGAAACTGAACATATAGATTTGCATCATCATACATGACTTTGACAGACGTATATGGTTGGAAAATCTCGCCAGTATCGTAAACAAAAAATCGAGAAAGTTCATCTATATCTTTCCATTCATCGAAAATTCCATCCACCTTTGCATGCCCAAAAGGTACAATAACTTTCGGCAGTGGTTTGATATTGTCGACAACTATCATATCTACAGGTTTCTCAGGAACAAATTTTTCTACCGGCATAGCTTTATAAACTTTTGGACGAAGAATGTCCATCATCCATGAAATTTCATCTGAGAGTATCAAAGCCGCCTTCGGATTTTTAATATTGTCGGAAATATAGTAAAAAAATTCGGAAAGCTGAGAGAAAATATTTCCAACATCGTTACCAAATTCTATTTTCTCCCACTTTTCAAGAACAATGTTTACCTCTGATTCCGAGAGACCCAGATCCTGGCATAAAGCTAAATCTTCATGCAATTTTCTTTCAAAGGCTTTAACAAGACTATTGATTTCTGAATGTGCACATATTGCTTCAACACCGAAAATATTTCTTATGTAATCTTCATCGTACCTGTCCAGGTATGATAATGAAAATAACACAATGCCCGAACTCAAATAATTGATAGAGGTCTTTATTTGTTCAATGAGATCCTCTGTGCTTTTCAAATTGATCATTTGAAGACCCGAGTAAAGATAAACCATATTTTTGAACTTCGTTTGCATCTCGAGAACTATCTTTAAATCTTCTATACTACCTTTGTAATTCATGGGAATAAGAGCATCAATGTATTTATTCCTAACCCAGGCTTCCCAATTTTGCTTTTTCTCGTTCCTTGCCCCACTCAAACTTGGGTAAACATCTGCACTTATTAAAAGACGATCATTCAAAGCCTTGGCCCTCTTGTATAACTCCTCTACAAAAGAATTTATTTTTTCTTCTCTCCACATATGCCAAATTACCTGATCTTTGCTGTATTTTTCAATCTTATAGGGATCAACACCTGTTTCTTTCATGAAGCTCTTAACAGCGTGCTCATCATATCCCATTTCATCTCCATCATAGCGTATATAATCTAAATTAATCCCATCTATCTCATATTTTTTCGCAATTTCCAAAATGCCATCAATTAAATATTCCCTTGTTTGGGGATTAGAGTGAGAAAACCAGGCAGTACCATTCTTGGTGAATATATTCCCATACTTATCCTTCTCAATCCAATCCGGAAAATTCTTTATGAAATAATTTTCTTCTCCTCCCGAGCTTGCAGCGAAAACCCAGCACCATGCATGAACTTCAATATTGAGTTTTTTTGCTTCATCAACTATCACTTGCAACGGATCTTCTGACCACCTCTGAAAATCATCATCTTGAGGAAAATAAGAGAGCTTCGAAGCCATAGTTTTACCTTTATAAATTACCTCAGGTATAATCATATTGAATCCAATACTGTGTAGTTTACGAATTGTTTCCCTTAATCTTTCAGGAGAACCTGTTTTCTTTATCGATTGATTGTCGAGCCAGATACCTCTTGTTTGAATGCTGTATTTTTTCAACAAACCTATTTGGAGAAGATCCAGCTCTTTTTTCAATTCTTTAATAGAATTAATGTCTGAAGCCGCATAAAGCTTCGCTTTAAAATTTTTTACTTTTTCTTCCAATTCCCTTGCACGTTCAGGAAATGCCTCGTATTGTTCGCTTATTGCTTGTTCAAAATCAAATATCTTTGAAGACAGTTTTTTTCGTTCATATTCCATAAAATCAACTTCAGCAGGCGGCATTTGTGCAAGAAACTTTACGGCATTAACCAGAATAATTTTTATTTCATCACTTACAGAAGTATGAAGATATATATTCTCACCAAAAAAGATCCCAAATTGCGTTAAAACAGCCGCCGACGGAAATTTTTCGTCCACAATTGTCTTATCTTCTTTCACCCATAAAGCAAGAGGCGTCGAGTTTTCGGTAGTTTCTACCAAGAACGCGAATCCCCTGGGTAAATTAATGATATTTGATACGTTGAAAACCTTTTCACCGTCGTCAGTTGGCTGTAGAAAATAATATTTTCCACTGCCCCATGATTTGAATTTTATGCTCAGGAAATCTCCATACGCATAATTCATCCTCAATTTTCCGTCTGGAAATCTGAGGCTACTCTCATAAGCAGCAAGCAACTTCCCACCATTCAGAATAAAATTCTCTACAACCGACACCTCTGAATCTGTTAGTGCAGCATTCGAAGGATCTATAAGAACCTTTATGTTTTCCGGTATGTATCCATCTAAACTGTTGATAATATCATAGTTTATTTTTCCAAACTCTAATGCTTCTATCAGCCCATCAATTATAGTTTTGTAGGTGGAAGAACCATAATATTTTTCTGAGGTTGGAGAATAAAAGATTCCCACATTCGTTGCTAAAACTACCTGTTCCGTTACTAATAAAACAAGTAAAAACACTAAAATTCTTTTCACGGTCATTCCTCCTATTGAATAACTGCTCCTTTATAACCCTCGATAAAAAATCGCTGAGTGAAATAGAAGAAAATCAGTATGGGAACCATTGCCAGAACCATTGCCGCTGATGCAGTTCTAAAGTTAGGTTCAAAAGTGCTGCTCAGTTGAGCAAGCCCAACTTGAATGGGATATTTATCAGGAGATCTCAATACGACGAGTGGCCATAGTAAAGAATTCCAATATGATGTGAAAGCAAATATAGCAAGTGCTGATGTACCTGGTCTGACAAGCGGAAATGTTATTTTCCAGAAGACTTGAAATTCGTTGCAACCGTCTATCCTTGCAGCATCTTCTATTTCTTTTGGTACAGAAAAATATTGTTGTCTCATTAGAAATATACCAAATATAGAAACGGCACCCGGTAATACTACTCCAAAATATGAATCGTATAACCCCATTTTTATAATCGTTATAAAGTTGACAATTAAGGCGCCCTGCATTGGTATTAACATGGGTAAAAGTATCAATTTAAAAATCAGATCTTTTCCTTTCCATTCCAGTCTTGCAAGTGGATATGCCGCCAATGATGCCAGTACAACTTGAAAAACAACACCTATAGCTGTTATTATTAGAGTATTTAAAAAATATCTGATCATGGGTATTCTCTCAAATACAGCTTTATAATTTTCAAAAGTTGGTTTCTTCGGAATCCACTCAGGGGGCCATGTAAATATATTTTCAGCACCCTTAAATGACGTGGATAGAACCCATAAAAATGGAAAAGTAAAAAATAACGCAACTACTATTAAAATAAGGTATGTAAAAATACATCTCAATATTTTTCTTCCCCTCATCCTTTCTCACCTCCGATGCCGAAAAACTTGAAATTGATTACTGTAAAAACAAGCAAAATCAAGGAAAAGACAACAGAAGCAGCAGCAGATATACCAAATCTATATCTATTAAAGGCATAATCATATATCAAATACATCATAGTTGTCGTTTCCGAACCACCCTGAGTTAACAAGTAAATTTCTTCAAAAACTTTTAAAGCTGCTAAGCTTGATATAATGAAGCAAAAAAGCATTGTTGGTCTTAAAAGAGGAATCGTTATTCTGAAAAATGTTTGTCTCCGGTTTGCCCCATCAATTCTTGCAGCTTCATATATTTCAGAAGGAATATTCTGAAGTCCAGCAAGGTAAATCACCATATAATATCCAAGTCCCCTCCAGAAAGTAACAAACATGGCACTGTAAATCGCAAATCTTGCATCAGTGAGCCAGAGAATGGGTTCTTTTATTAAACCTGCATTCATCAAGAAATTGTTCAGTATACCGTCAACATTGAAAATCCATTTCCATGCCATGCTGACAATTACAGCACCAGTTATCACAGGAACATAGAACAACGTTCTAAAGATCTTTATTCCTGGTATCCTTTGGTTGACGGCAACAGCCAGAAGAATTGAAAAAAACTGTATAAAAGGTACAACCAACAAATATTTGAAGATATTCCCAAGCGCCATGTAAAAATACCTGTCCTGAAAAAGTGAAATGTAATTTTTTAAACCAACCCACTTGCCGGTCTGTAAGAGCATGTTGTATTCGGTGAAAGAAAGAAATACCCCTCTAAAAATAGGATAATAAGTAAAGATCGCAAGTAAAGTTAGTGGAGCAATTAGAAAAGCAAACACTATTAAATAAACCTGCTTCTTGCGGCTCAAAGCCACCGACTATCACCCTCTCGAAAATAAAAATGTGGGAAGGATAATCCTTCCCACGCAAAACTACTTAGATAATATTTTGTTAACCTCTTGTTCTGCCAAATCCAAAGCCTCCTGGGCGGACAGCTCTCCTTTGATTGCTTTCATCCAGTAATCCTGTATCACTTTTCTCACATCTGCATATTTTTCGCTCGGTATTCCATGAACAGCCACTGAATTTAGATCAACTGCATTTTGCATGGATTTGCTTGCCATCAACATTGCCTTAGCACTTAAATCTCCAGACTTTGCTCGATTAAGAAACTCTTCGCTCGTCTCAAGCCCCTGCTTAGTAGATGGAATCACTGTTGCATATTTACTGAACTCGATTTGCCATCTTGCAGAAGTCACAAACAAGGCAAATTTTGCAGCCTCTTTTGGACACTTCGAGGTAATAGGAATTGCTAAATTCATCAGCGATACTTTTATCATACCTCCTTTTCCCAATGGGTGGCTTGATACATCAGTAACTTTGTATATATCAGGGCTATTCACCTCTATATGTTTAAGCATGGTCAATCCTGCTGGATACATAGCCAGCCTTCCAGATTGATAAAATTCTCGAGCTTCTCCGTAACCACCAAGGGTTCTTGGCATTAAATTCTCGCGATAAGCCTTCTGAAACCACTCGAGCTTTTTGACGGCTTCTTGTGTATTGAAAGCAGCCTTTTTTCCATCATCAGTTACTATTGGAATTCCTTCAAGCAGGAGCTCATCAAGCGCTATTATGTTTGGTTCGAAACCATAGGCATCGAGTTTTGCTCTAATTACCCTTGAATACTCAAAAACTTCATCCCAGGTTTTCGGAGGGTTATCTGGATCAAGACCGGCTCTTTCAAACATATCTCTGTTGTACATCAATATTGGAATAGAAGCATACCATGGAAAGGCATAAGAATTTCCATTCAAAACAGTTGCTTTCCAGAGCTTTTCCCAATAAAGTTCTTTGTCTTCGTGATTAATAAGATCATCAAGAGGTCTCAGTGCTCCCTGAGCTGCAAAGTCAATAGCCCAGGTTGTGTTCAAATTAACCACGTCAGGGGCCTGACGTGCTGCTATGGCGGCTGTAAGTTTTTGAACGGCTGAACCATAGGGAACATCAAGCCATTTGATTTTTATTTCCGGATTTTGTGATTCAAATTCTTCTATAATTGCTTTGATGTAATCGTCAAAAGTGGGACTCAAGGAAAGCGTCCAAAATTCTACAGTCACCGTCTTAGCCAAGAGAACCGCTACCAGTAAGACCATCAAAAATACCAGAAACCTTTTCATAAAAACACCTCCCCAAATTTTTAACTCCCCCGAACTTTTGCTGGTTCGTAAAAACTTTTGCTGACTCTCCCTGCAAATTTGCCGATCGCTTCTCCCATATCAATGCACGATGGCATAATCCTTGCGGCAGATTGTCCGGGAAAGTCTGATGAAAAATTTCTTCCAATTACTGCGAGATTCTCAAAATCCTTGGAAATAAGTGACCTGATTGGAATTTCATAATAATCCTCATATTTTGGAATAGCTGTTCTTTCTTCTTCGGTCACAGTATAATTTTTTCTGTGAATATCAATTCCATAACATGCCTTGACGGCTGCATCTTTAAACTTCATTTTGAGTTGTACATCTTTGCCGGAAAAAATGTACAAACCAACTACTCTCCTGCTCTCTCTGACTCCAGGAATAGTCGCGATTTTTTCAATGTAAGAATTCTCGAATCCAGGCACGAATTTTTTTGCGAAGCGATAAACATCGTTAACTTGTTTATGAAGGTTTTTAATAGCCGAAGATAATTGAAAATCGTCTGTTGTTTTAATTGAGATATGAGTTGTATTTACAGAAACTCTTCCCGTGCCTGGAAGCTGTGTGAAGAAAAAGAAATCATTTGGGAGATCCATACCTTCTTTTCTTGCATGTTTAATTTCTTTAAAATACCCAGCAACGGAGAGAACCTTTGAATCTGCTGAAACCCATTTATAAAAGTTATCAGGGTCTTTCCTTATATTGTTTCTAATCTTTTCAAAATCGACATTTCCTAAAACAAACATCAAAGTTACCGCTTGATTTTCGCCAAATTCATCACCGGATTGGAATTCACAACCGGCTAAATAAGATAAAGTTCCATCGCCTGTAGCATCGACAAAGAGATTTGCCTCTATGGTATAACAATTTCCAAGACTTGTTTTAACAACAACCTTTTTGATAAATTTGCCTTCCTTTAAAACATCAATGGGAATTGCTCTGAAAAGGAGAGTTACACCTTCAAGTTTTTCTAACAGGACTATTTTCAGCATCTCTGAATCAAAGCAGTTTTCAAACAAAGCTCCTTTACTTTCCAGATCTGCCATAATTTCCTGGAAAAAATCCCCGACAAGTACTTTTCCATCGATCCAGAATCTCATAAATGGATTTACCAAACCTAAAGTTGCATTTCCACCAATGATGGAATTTTGCTCTATTAAGATAACTTTTTTCCCAGCTCTTTTAGCATTAACTGCAGCGCTTACACCTGCTAAACCCCCACCAAAAACAGCAACATCCCAATTCATATTTTCTCCCCCTTAATTAAATTTCTTATAGAAAAGATCGACGAATTTTTTTATAGTTATCCAGGGCCTCGTTATTGCGGTACCTATAACAACTGCATAAGCTCCATTTTGAAAGGCATTCTGAACTTCTTCCAAAGTTGTATAGCCGCCCTCTGCAATAATGGGAATACTCATTTTCCGTGAAAGCCCTCTTACAAGTTCAATGTTTGGCAGACTACATCCGAGAGTATATGGTGTGTAACCGCACAGAGTCGTGGCAATGAAATCTGGTCTCAGGGCAGAAACCAACTCAGCATCAGCTTCATCAGCGATATCAGCTATAATGCCAACATCAGGAAAACTGGAACGTATCTCTTCAAATAATGTTTTTAATTGCACAGGTCTTTCACTTCTTGTGCAATCGATAGCCACAAAATCAGCCCCAGCTTTTATTACATCTCTTGCGTGTTCAAATGTCGGTGTTATAAAAGCCTGGTAATTTCTATCTTTTACAAGTCCTATGACAGGAATACTTACAGAATCTTTGACAGCTCTTACATGATCTGCGTTATTAGTTCTGACTGCCACTGCACCTGCATAATCAGCAGACCTGGCCATGTTTACAATAAATGAAACGTCCTGCACAGGGTCCCCGGGTTCTAACTGGCAGCTTATTATTATTCCTCGTGGTAGTTTCCTCATAATTTTCCCCCATTATTGGAAATATTTTCCATTTTTAATTATATAATTGGAGATTATCTCTGTCAATAGTCTAAGTGTGGTTCAAAAGCCCAAATTTGGAATATTTACATGATTTGATCACAAGCATATTTAAACTACTTTCTTACAATAGTGAAAAATATCACGAAATGTTTTAGCATAGAATATAACTGACAATTTATTTTGAAAAGGGCGAAAGAAGTGAATTTCTCAGAAATTGCTGTTAAACTTGAGCAAATTTTGCGGCTCGACACCTTTCCGGTGGCAATTAAAATGTACAAAAATGCTGAAGAATTACCGAGAAAACCTTTGAATTTTAAACTCAACATCTGTCAGCTTGTTTCAATGGCAAGATATGCCAAAAAGAGCAACTCTGGTATCCCCGAGAAAATGGTTTGTTCCATGGGTGCTGCCTGCGTTGGTTTGATAAAAACTCCCGAACCAATTAGAACAGGTAGAGCAGCCGTCGGACCTTATACTCGAGATGAAAAAGCAGGTAAAAGATTTATGGAGAATACCTTCAAAATAGGAGATAGTGGAAAAAAATATGATGCAATAATGGTTGCTCCCTTAGAAAGCGTTGATTTCGAACCAGACGCTGTTGTTCTCTATGCGACCCCAGCTCAAATAATGAGACTTATTCATGCAAATACATACGATACAGGAGAAAAAACCACAGCTGATACAGTTGCCGAAGCAGCTCTATGCTCATCGATAGGTTTTGCTATCTCAAAACAAAAACCAATAATCGGTTTCCCCTGTGCTGGAGATAGAATCTTCGGCGGCACTCAAAATCACGAATTGTTAATGGCAATACCATTTTCTGAAATGAATCGAATACTGAAAAACCTTGAAGAAACTGCAAAAGGTGGTTTTTCAGTTTACCCGGTTCCACCAAATATGATGTGGACACCCACCATGCCATCCACATATACGATCCAAGAGGCAGATCTACAGGATCAATAATTAACAACTAAATAAAAATAAATCACAGATCCTCTTTATTTATAGAGGATCTGTGTTATTGTTGCTGGCTGTTTCTTTTTTATTCATAAAGTATAATAATTACATGCACAAAGCAAATTTGAAAATAAAAATCATGGTCTGAAACATGAAATGTTTCGTTGGCACAATATTTGGTGGGGAGGAAAATGCATGAAACCGGCTTATGTCCTGATAATGGACTATATCAAAAACAAAATATTTTCAAGAGAACTTAAACCCGGGGACAAAATTCCCTCAGAAAATGAGTTAGCAAAAATATTTAATGTCAGTAGATTAACTGCCAGAAAATCCTTAGAGAATCTGGAATATGAAGGTATAGTCACAAGAATACAGGGCTTAGGAACTTTTGTAGCCTCCATGCAGGAATCTTTAAAAGGAAAAAGAGTGGGAGTTTTGATAACAAATTATCAAGATACTCGGGCCTCTCTTCTGTTCGGTGTTGTGAGAACTCTTCAGAAATTCTCAATCAGCGTTATACCATTCAATTTAGATACCTTTGTCACCACTCCATTTCACGAAGAAAAAATGTTAAAGGAATTGCTGAAATTAGAAATCAAAGGACTTATAATGGAGCCACGCATAACTTCTCTTGCTGACACTTTGCTGATAAGTTTGATAAAAGAGAACTTTCCTGTTGTTTTTGTCGATAGAACAATAGAAGGCTTTCCACAAGTTCCAATGGTGTCGTCAGATAATAAAGCAGGCGGCCAATTAATAGGCAAACACATGAAAAAGCACCATGTATCAAAAGCCCTTTTTGTAACAGAAGAACCTTTTGAAGTATCCAGTGTGAAAGAAAGGTTTGAAGGAATAAAAGAAGAAATTGAGGATGTCTGTTATAAAATGATAGGGGATTATGATAGGGACTTCGAAATAGTTGCTGAGATTATCGAGAAAGAGAATATAGAAGCCGTGTTTTTCTGTAATGATTATCTTGCAATACGGGGTATCACCTATCTTAAGGAGCAAAAAAGAAATATTCCTCAAGATATTAGTATATACGGTTTTGACAATCTCAGGGTAAGCGTTTATTCTCACCCCCGTCTTACAACCATCAGCCAGGACTTCCAGGCTATGGGGGAATTGGCCGCGTTGCAAATAGCAAAGATCTTTTTGCGGGAAAATATCGAACTCCAACAGCAGGTGCCGGTTAGTATAGTGGTGAGAGAATCCTGCGGTTGTAAGCAGTAGTAGCTGAAAGTTTTTTTGAGTACCAACTTGTATATACAAGTATAATCAGGTATATTTGGAAATACTTATGAAAAAAACATTTAAAACACGATTTGACATAGTTGCAAAGTATACGTAGAATCTTTCGTGAAAATTCAACTTTTCAGGGGGTGAAATTATGAAACACGCACTTACATTTTTGCTAATAGCAGGCTTTGCAATTTGCTTTTTTGCTCAAAGCGTAGAAATTACTTTCTGGCACAGCATGACCAATCCCGTAGACAGAGAAAGTATAGCCGAAGCTGTAGCGGAATTCAACAAAACACATCCAAATATCAAAGTGAACATCGTTATCGTGCCAGGTTCGGAAACCGAGATCACGAAGCTCATGACAGCCGTTGCCGGCGGAACAGGCCCTGATGTCTACTATCTTGATCGTTTTACTGTTGCACAAAGGGCTGCGTACGGAGTTCTCGAACCATTGGAGGACTATCTTGTTCAACTCGGTTATGATATCAGTAAATTGAAAGAGGAGTTTTTCAATTTCGCTATCGAGGAATGTCAGTGGAACAATAAAATGTGGGCGTTACCATGGGATACAGATAACAGAGCTTTGTACTATAACAAAAAACTTTTCAAGGAAGCAGGTTTAGATCCAAACAAACCTCCTGTAACACTGGAAGAGTTAGAAATCTATGCTGAAAAACTCACCAAAAAGACCGCAGGTAGATATACTCAGGTCGGTTTCATACCATGGGCATTTCAAGGTTGGCATTACACATGGGGCTGGGCTTTTGGAGGAAATTTCTATGATGCTCAAAGCCAGAAGCTTGTATTTGCTGATGATCCAAGAATTGTGAAAGCTTTTGAATGGCTTGGAGAATGGGCAAAAAAATACAATATAAAGGAATTGGAAGCCTTTGTTTCTTCATTTGGAATGAGTTTTTCAGGGGCAAGTATAGGTGGAGCTGAACCAATAAATCCATTTTTGGCTGGAAAACTCGCGATGGTAGTTGATGGAAATTGGCTCTTAGCACAAATATTGCAATTGGCTCCGAAAGATTTCGAATTTGGTATCGCTCCAATACCTGCTCCAGCATACGGCGAGAAAAACAGTACATGGGCTGGAGGGTGGTCACTCGTTATACCGAAAGGAGCGAAACATCCGAAAGAAGCTGCAGAATTTATTCATTATATGACAACCAAGGGACAGATAAAATTCGCCATTGACACTCAGCATCTTCCCACTCTGAAAGAAGCTGTTCCGGGACTTTTGAGTGCTTCCCCAGCAGAGCAGAAAATCTTCGCCGATCTTCTACCAACCGCTCACGTGAGGCCTGTTATTCCTGTGGGAGCTTTACTCTGGGACGAACTCACAAACGCGATGCAAGCGGTTGTTTACGGTGAAAAGAGCGCAACCGAAGCATTGAGAAGTGCGCAGGAAAAGGTACAGAAAGAACTCGATAAATGGTTAACAAAGTGAAAAACGACCATTATTCACAGCCACTCTTTTAAAAGGGGTGGCTGTTTTTGTTATACATTCAGGAGGGCATATATTATGAAAAAGCATAAACGATTTTGGACAGCGATGTTTTTTGTTCTGCCGGGAATAATTGGCCTTCTGGTTTTCAGAATATATCCGATTTTTGCTTCTTTCTTTTTCAGTTTCACTGAATATCACATAACCCTTCCACCAAAATGGATAGGATTGACAAATTTCAAAGAACTTTTTCATGACCCTCTTTTCGTAAAAAGTCTTCAGAATACATTTGTATATTTCATTGGCTTAGTGCCGATTGGCCTGATAGTGGGAATTCTGCTTGCTCTTTTACTTGTGAGAGACTTTAAAGGAGTGAGTTTTTTCAGAGCAGTTATGTACATGCCGTCTGTTGTTCCAATCTATGCATTTGCTGTAGTCGCTTTGAATTTCTTTAACCCATATCTGGGGCTTGTAAATGGATTTCTTGCGAAATTCGGTATCCCGGGTCCCCTATGGACCGCGGATGACAAACTTGTCAAACTCACGATAATCCTCATCGCACAATGGGGAGCAGGTCAACAGGCGATGATACTTATGGCAGCGATGAAAGATATCCCAAAAGAGTTTTACGAAAGTGCATTAATAGACGGGGCAAACAAATGGCAGATCTTTAGAAAAATAACTCTGCCGTTGATAACCCCAGCTATTCTGTATTATTTTATCACTTCATCTATACTTGCACTCCAGTTTTTTGAACTACCTCAAATCATGTTTGGCGGTGGACCGAACAACGCAAGTTTATCGATCGCAATTTATCTGTACAGACACGCTTTTAGATATGGGAACATGGGTTATGCCTCTGCAATGGCATGGTTCATATTTTTGATCTCCTTGGGGATATGCATTCTTTACTTTAAAACGTCAAGAAAATGGGTTTTTTACAGCTGAGGAGGAGAACCTGATGAACAGAAAATTCAGCATACAGGCACTCTTTCGCGTGATATTTTTAATTTTAATTACCTTGATCTATATGGCACCTTTTTTCTGGATGATCTCTACCTCTCTAAAACCAAATTACGAGCTTTACGAATTTCCTCCTAAACTGATCCCATCGATTGCAGAATTTAACAACTATTCAAAAGCTTTGCAGAGATTCCCGTTTTTTACATATTTCAGGAATAGTTTGATAATAGCAGGTGGTGCTGTTTTAGGGGCTCTGATCTCCTGCCCGCTTATTGCGTACGGATTGTCTGTTCTCAAATGGAAGGGTAGAGAAATAGTCTTCTACGCTATTTTAGCAACTATTATGTTGCCAAATGCCGTTACACTGATACCGACTTTTTTGATTTTCAGCAAACTTAACATGGTTAACACTTTCTGGCCTTTGATTTTACCGTCTTTTTTTGGACATCCATTTTATATCTTTCTCATTCGTCAATTTTTTCTCACACTTCCACGCGATCTATTCGAAGCTGCCAAAATAGATGGTGCCTCAGAGTTTCAAACATATTTCAAGATAGCTCTTCCACTGATAAAACCTACTCTTGTAATAGTAGGGCTTTTCCAGTTCATAGCTTCCTGGAACGATTATCTCGGGCCTCTCATATACCTGACAGATGAGAAAAAATATCCCTTAGCTCTCGGGCTGCCACAGTTTCTGGATAGATATGGCACACTCTGGAATCAAATGATGGCTGCTGCAACCATAGCTGTTGTTCCCACTTTGATTTTCTTTATTTTTGCACAAAGGCATCTACTGGAAAGTATAAAATTTACAGGGCTGAAAGGATAACTCAGAGGGAGGAATCAATTGTGGACAAAAAATTTTTCTACAGACTTCTTAAGAGCATCTCTGAAATTCTTCCTTACACAATTTCAGAACAGAGGCCTCTTAAAGCCTGGTATTTCACCAATGGTCCAATCGAAGAAAAACCTCTTGATTACGAAAAGACCATCACTTTTCCATTCAAATGGGACTTTGAAAAATCACCAGTCTGGTTCATGAAAGATTTAGAAGCTGTTTTACTTCAAGAAAACCAGAAAGCCTACCTGAAGCTGTGGTTTGGTGGGGAAAGTCTTATATTAGTAGATGGAAAACCCTACGGTGAGATAAATGAATATCACAAACTGCTTAATATCACACCGCTCTGTGACGGGAAAACACATCGTGTAGAAGCGCAGGTAATGCCGCGCGGATTGTTTGGCAAACCACAGGAACCAGTCTTTTCGGAAGCTTTCTTACTCATCATTGATGAAGAAATTTCTGAGATACTTAAGACAGTGGAAATTACTGTGAGAGCGGCAAACATTCTGGAAGAACCTGTCTCAAAAAAGCTCTCTGATATCTGCGATGAATTTCTCTCGAATGTATGGGTGCCGAGAGATACAAAAACATATCTCAAAACTGCTCAACAAGACATAGGTGTTAAAGGAGAAATCGAAAGCGTTTGGAATGCGCCAAAATTTGAAGAGTTCACGGGGATCAAATTGCAAGAAGAGTTGAAAGAGCAACTGATTAACAAATACAAAGTATTTAAAAGCAAGCTTGAAAAACTCAAAAGAGAGCACCCCCCTGTTGGAACAATTCATCTTGTTGGCCATTCACATATAGATTATGCCTGGCTGTGGCCAGTAGAGGAAACAAAGCGAAAGATTGCAAGAACATTTGCAAACGCTGTTATGCTGTCAAAAATGTTCCCGGAATTTGTCTTTTCTCAATCTTCTGCTCAGATCTATCAGGACTTGAAAGAAAAATACCCTGAACTGTACGAAACTGTGAAACAGCTCGTAGAACAGAACAGATGGGAACCAGTTGGCGGCATGTGGGTGGAATCAGACTGTAATGTCCCAACCATTGAATCCTTGATAAGACAGTTCTATTACGGACAGAAATTTTTTGAAAGAGAATTTGGGAAAAAAAGCAAGGTTTGCTGGTTGCCCGATGTATTTGGCTTTTCATGGATATTACCACAGATTCTCAAGCAAGCTGGCATAGAGTATTTCGTTACAACGAAACTGAACTGGAATGACACCAATGAATTTCCTTACGATCTCTGTATCTGGCGTGGAATAGATGGCTCTGAAGTTCTGTATTGCAGCTTTAATAATCCCAATGAAGGTTACAATGGCAGGATAGACCCGGATACGGTTTACAAAACCTGGAAAAACTTCAGGCAAAAAGAACTAACAGATAAAGTGCTTCTCTCGTTCGGTTATGGTGATGGCGGCGGTGGTCCAACAGAAGAGATGTTACAGAATTATCGTATTTTAAAAGAATTTCCAGACCTTCCAAAACTTGAAATTCAGAGCGTTGAAAAATATTTCGAATCATTAGAACTTCAGAAAAACCTTCCAATATGGGATGATGAACTCTATCTTGAATGCCACAGAGGAACTTACACCTCTCAGTCAAATATAAAAAAACTTCACAAAGATGCAGAAGATGCTCTTTATTTTTCAGAGGTGGTTTCTGTTTTTTGTAAACACAATTATTCTGACGAGTTAGATGAACTGTGGAAAATCGTTCTGAGAAATGAGTTTCATGACATCTTGCCGGGATCGTCTATCAAAGAAGTTTACCAAGACGCAGAAAGAGAACTTTCATATGTAAAAGAAAAAGCCACAGAAATTTTTGAAAAAGCCATTAATTCGATCACAAAGAAAAACAAAAGCATAATTTCTATACTTAATCTTTCCTCATTTCCAAAAAGATGTGTCTTTTCTCTGAACGAAAATCTCAAACTTTCCCTTGACAGAGAAGTTGTTTTCAGTCAGAAAACCTTCGACGGTAGATACATTTATTTTGTTGACAGGAAAATAGAACCATTCTCTAAAATAGAGCTAAAAATTTCTGGAGCAGATGATGAACAACCTGAACAATCTTTAACGAAAGACAACCTTTCGATGGAAAACGAATATCTGAAAATTTCCGTGAAAGAAGATGGCTCTGTTCAAGTATACGACAAAGAGTTGGGGAAATTCGCATTCGATAAATGTGGAAATATTTTAAAAATGCATAAGAATATTCCTTATTACTGGGATAACTGGGATATAGCAGACGGTGTCGAAAAAACAGGTTTCACACTAAAAGCATCGAAAATAATGAAAATTGAATCAGGACCTATCAGAGAGATCATAAGAGTAGAGTATGAAGCTGAAGGCAGTAAGATCATACAGGATTATATACTTGCGAAAAAATCGAAAAGACTGGACATCAAAACAAAGATCGACTGGCACACAAGACGGGCACTGCTAAGGGCGTATTTCCCTGTAAATGTCTTAACAAGAAAAGCTATATTCGATATCTCAGGCGGGTTTATAGAAAGATCTTCTCACAAAAACACAAAATATGAACAGGCGCGTTTTGAAGTACCGGCACACAGATGGGCTGATTTATCTCAAACTGACTTCGGAGTGACTATCTTGAATGATGGAAAATATGGTTACAGCGTTCATCAAAATACCATCGCACTATCTCTCATAAAAGCAGGCATATTTCCAGACTTTTTCGCAGATGAGGGCCTTCATGAATTTACATATTCTGTGTACACTCACCACAGTGAAATCAAAGCAATTGTGGAAGAATCTGAAGATTTGAATAAACCACTTACTGTAATAAAAGGAGAACTGGAAATACCTCATACGATTTTGAAGATAACGCCGAATAATTTCAAAGTCACCTGTTTTAGAAAAAACACACAGGGAAATATAGTTCTGAGATTAGTCGAAATATTCGGTACATCCGGCAAACTCTCGCTCGAGATGCCATGGCATAAAGGAAATATCTCTCTGAGCGATATTCTGGAAGAAAAAAGGCAACAGGTCTCGTTCCCGATGAATTATCATCCTTTTAAAATCTATACTTTAATTCTGTAATAGATCCCTTTAGAAAAAGCCCCGTTTCACGGGGCTTTTTATCCAAAACTACGATTTCTCTATGATTCTGTGGAATTTTTCAAAATGCTCATTTTTTCCTATGACCATCAGTCGGTCGCCTGGAAGGATCTGAGTAGTACCCGTGGGGTTAAAGATCGTTTCGTCTTCTCTCTTGATGGCAATAACAATTGTGCCGGTAATCCTGGATAAATTTATCTCTCCAAGTGTTTTATAACTCACAGGGCTGTCCTGAGAAATCACTATCTCTTCAATTCGGAAAGCTTCCTCGCCAAGGGAGAGTATATCCAGAAAACGCACTTGCTGAGGATTTATAGCCAATTGAGCCAATCTTACACCGGCAAGTTCTGTGGTCGTGATTACCTTGTGGGCACCTGCATATATCAATTTTGTCATCGTCTTTGCATCAGATGCCTGTGAAACAATTTCAAGATCTGGGTTTAAAGATTTCGCCGTGAGAACAACAAGTATATTCTTAGCATCATTCGTCAATGTTATTATTAAAGAACGTGCTCTTTTGATTCCTGCCTTTATTAATACTTCTTCTTCTGCAGCATCTCCCAGAACAAACGGAAATTCCATGTTCAAAAATTCCCTCAGTCTGTGAATAGATTCCTCTGAATCTTCCACAACAACAAACATCTTTTTAGCTTTTTTCAATTCTGCGGCAGTATGCCGACCTGTTTTATCTGCACCGATTATAATAAAATGATCTCTTAGAGAATCAAGCATTTTTCTCATCCTCCTGATCTTGAAATACTCCTTCATGTGACCCTCTACTATCAAAGAAGTGATACTTGTGAAACCATACAGTACAACTGTTATCCCGGCACCTATCAAAATTGCAGAAACTACCTTACCGGCTTCAGTTATATTTTCTGGCATGGAATAACCAACAGTGGAAACCGTCACCAGTGTGAAAAACAATGAATCAAACAGCGACCAGTTTTCAGTGAAGTGATAACCATATGTGCCAAAAAGAAAAACCATGACCAGCATTAGTATTAGAATATACAATCTATTTTTCAACATCCCACCTGCCTGCAACAGGAAAAATCTTGAAATCGAGATTTAAAAAAATTATAATACATAGCGACTTACCTTTGGCCGATAGAAACGCTGAAAGAGAGGTGCTTGGAATGTCGAAAGATTTACTCAAATCTCAGTGGGGCAAGGTAAATGATCTCTTAACTGATCAAAAACTCGGAAAGCCACAACCTTCATTTGAAGAACCATTTGATAATAACATGGTTATACTCGAATTAGAAAAACCTGAAAACTTAAAGTTTGGAAACATCTCGTTTAGGGAAGTTGTTGAAAAAAGAAGCAGCAAAAGAAAATATTCTAAAGATCCTTTGAGCATAGACGAACTTTCCTACTTGCTCTGGTTAACCCAAGGTATTCGAAAAATAACAAATGGGATCACATTTCGCACAGTGCCGTCCGCAGGGGCAAGACATCCATTTGAAACCTACATTTTCATCTTCAACGTTTTGAACTTGAACGTAGGTTTATACAGGTATATTGCTTCTCAGCATAAGCTTCTGCTTATCGATGAGGGAGATTTCAGAGAACTTTTGAACGACGCCTGTCTTGGACAGAATTTCGTTGCTCAGAGTGCTGCTGTTTTCGTCTGGAGCTGTGTATCATACAGAACTACCTGGAGATATGCTGACTTATCATATAAAGCCATACTGCTCGATGCAGGACATGTATGTCAGAATCTGTACTTAGCCTGTGAATCAATAAACTGTGGTTGCTGCGCTATAGCTGCATACGATCAAGAAAAACTCGATAAACTTTTGCATGTCGACGGCGAAAAACAGTTTGCAATCTATCTTGCGGCGGTTGGAAAAATCCCTTGAACCAGACAAATTTTTACCCTGTCTATTCCAGAGATCGATAGCCCAAAGGAGGAAAGATTATGCAAACCTGGATGGAAAAATATGTGGTGAATGAAGAAGAAAGAAATCAGCTTAAACATCTTCTAAAGAATGGTCATTTGAGTGAACTCGAGAAGATTTTCGGCGATGATTTTGTTCAAGAGTTAATTGACAACAGTGAATATGTTGAGCCATATGGAGATTATGAAATCTTCAAATTCACAGATGAAGGAGTAGTAAGACTGGTAGCCATCAGCTATGACAAAAAACACGGCACTCCTTATGTAATAGAAGAATCTCTGATAGCAGAAGATGAATTTGGTGAAGAAAGTGTTGAAGAGTTTAAAGAGATGATCGATAGTCAGTATCTGGATTTTGAGGAAGACCTTGAGCACGACGAAGATATCGAAGAGCTCGTTGATTTAGATGACTTTGAAGAAGACGATGATGAAGATTATGAATGGTAATCAGAGCGGCCTTAGCCGCTCATTTAGTTCTGTACAATCTATCGCCCGCATCACCAAGGCCAGGCAAAATGTAGCCATGTTCATTCAACTGTCTATCTAAGCACGCAGTATAGATTGGCACATCTGGGCAGTGGATATTGAATTGTTGAACACCTTCAGGTGCAGCAATAAGCGAGACAAAAACTATGTTTTTCGCTCCTCTGTCTTTTAATATTTTCACCGCATGTACTCCTGAGAAACCTGTTGCAAGCATCGGATCAAGAACAAAAACAGTACTTGAATTATCTATTGGCGGAAGTTTGCAGTAATACTGAACCGGTTTTAAAGTTTCAGGGTCTCTGTAAACACCCACATGCCCTACTGAAGCATTTGGGAGCAATTCGAGTATACTGTCAACCATACCAAGCCCCGCACGCAATATAGGAACAACAACAACTTTCTTATCTTCTATTGCAAAGCCAATAATCTTTTCCAAAGGTGTTTCAATTTCTATCTCAACAGTTTCGATATTTCTTGTTGCTTCATAAGCAAGCAAAAATGTTATCTCTCTTAAGAGCTCACGAAATTCCTTGGGGCCCGTGTTTTTGTTTCTCATTATGGTTAATTTGTGTTTAATCAAAGGATGATCAACAACATGAAGATTTTTCATACTCATACCTCCTAAAAATTAAAATAAAAGGGGAGCTGAGTCATCTCCCCTGTACTGGTCCAAATTCTTTCAGTGGCCATATGCGCAATATGGGTCTTCCTATTACATGGTCTTTTGGAACAAACCCAAAATATCTGCTGTCAAAACTGTCCTTTGTGTTATCACCCATGAAAAAGTAAAATCCTTGTGGTATCTCAACTTCTACTCCATCAATAGTTTTACGAATGTATTTTGAAAGGTCTATGTTTTCGTACAATTTGTCATATGTTTCTGCAAAAGGTATACCAAGAGGGACTGGATACATTCCACCCACTACTGAAAAAACGAGGTTTGCCGTATACGCATCCTGACGAGCTATATTCTGTAAAAACACCTTGTACTCGTTCGAGTTATCTCTTAAACGACTTGCTTTTATGAACAGATTCAGAAGTTCTGGATTCGAGAAAATACCCTCGGGAGAATATACCACATCTTTCAAAACATCGGGAATCTCACCATTGATGAACAGATGATAGTTCCCATCTTCCGAAAGCTTTATCTGCAAAACATCTCCGGGTTTTCCAACAAGCCGCTTTACATATTTTACATGTCCTTTAAATCGTGCAGGAGCGAACAAGTCCATAAATTTATCAAACCAACGAAGCATGGTTTGTGCTCGCTCATCAATAAAAGGCGACCAGAACACAACTATATCACCAATTTCAGGTTCTCTTGCCGTGTAAGTGACCTTTTCTATGAACAATCTATCTCCTACATTTATAGTTGGAATCATTGAGCCAGTTGGAACAAGCATCGTCTCAAAAACAAACAGTCTTATTATTGTGGCTGCAACAATGGCATAGAGCAGGGCTTTTCCCCACTCTATTGCCTCTTTTTTTATACTTCGTTTTGACATTTTTATTCTTTTCGCTCCTTGAGCCTTATCTTTCCTCTAATATCTCTTATATAATAAAGCTTTGCGCGCCTGGTAACTGCTTTTTTCACAATTTCGATTTTCTGAACTACTGGCGAGTGATATGGAAAGGTCCTCTCTACACCAATACCACCACTTGCTATTTTCCTGACTGTAAAAGTTTTTCCCAGACCAGAACCTCTTATCTTTATAACTATCCCTTCAAAAATCTGGATCCTTTCTTTTCCACCTTCGACGATCTTCACGTGGACCTTAACTGTATCGCCGGGTCTGAAATCCGGCAATTGTTTGTACTGATCTTTCTCTACCAGCCTCACAAGGTTGTCCATGCTCATTATTATCCCTCCTTTTCTCCTATAAGTCTGTCGATAATTATAGCCGCTGCAGCTCTCACTGACAGATGATTATAGTCAGAATCTGCTCTTATTGGCTCCAGTGCATAATCGCAAATTTGCAACACTTCATTTGGTAAACCCCAGCTCGTACCAAAAAGAATTAAAACCGGGCGATCAGTTTTTTTAATAAATTCTCGAGCTTGAGCGTACGTTAAGGTGTTTGGCCGCTTTTTTGCCGAGGTAAAAAACATCACAGGCTTTTTATTCGTTTCGTTTTCAATTTCTTCGATCACTTCCTCAAGGTAAGATTTGATATCAACAAGCTCCAGCGCCTGCGTTCTGCTGAAATTTCTTTCACGCCCGTAACTGTCAATCCAGTATTCAAGAACAGTCTTCACAACTTCCTGCTGAGCTCTTAAATTTGTTACTATATAATATTTTCTCAAATTATAAGTTCTCGCTGTTCTTGCTATATCATGAACATCGAGATTTGTCACAGCACTTGAAATAATTTTACCATCTTTGCCAAGAACAGGATAATGTATCAAAGCAATTCGAACATCATTCAGCATCCTTAGCCAGCTCCTTTATGAGCCAGATCAAAGCTTTTTTTTCATCTTCAGAGAAATCTCTTTTCACGAAGAGATCTGGCCGACGGAATGCGGTTCTCTTAAGACTTTCTGCTATTCTGAAAAGTTCAACTTTTTCATGATTACCACTTAACAACACATCAGGAACTTTCATTCCATCAAACTCGGCAGGACGTGTATAATGTGGATAATCCAGCAGTTCATTGTAAAATGAATCTCTTTTTGCCGACTCTTCATCTATCACTCCTGGAACAAATCTGCTTACAGCATCGCAGATGACCATTGCTGCAAGTTCTCCTCCACTCAAAACGTAATCTCCTATAGAGATTTCCATATCAACTATTTTCATGACACGTTCGTCGACACCTTCATATCTCCCACAGAAAATCAAAAGATTTTCTTTTTCAGAAAGATGCCTTGCGATTCTGTTGTTAAATTGGACCCCTTGTGGCGATGTCATTATTGTGTACAGATTGCTATATTTATCCAGGCAATGTCGATAAACCTCGAAGAAAGGTTCTGGTTTCATAACCATACCAGGGCCGCCACCATAAGGATAATCGTCCACCGTTCTATGCTTATCATGAGTAAAATCCCTTAGATTCAAAACTTCGATTTGCAACATCTGTTGCCTCAAAGCCTGCGCTATCACTCCGTATTCTTTGATAACTCTGACAAATTCTGGAAATATACTCGATATAATTATTCTCATTAAATCCACTCCGGTACTTTCACAACCAGTCTTTTCCTTTTTTCAAACTTGATTATGTAGTCATGTATTACTGGAATCAGCATTTCAAAAGAGCCATTTTTCACGACAGCTACTTCATTAGATCCGGTTTGAATAATATCTTCCACTCTGCCAATGAAATTGCCACTCTGGTCCAGAACCTCAACATTCAAAAGTTCATAGTAATAATATTCATTGGGTGATTTTGGCTTTGGCAAATCAGTAACCCTTACCGCCAGGCTCAAGCCAACTATTTTTCTCGCTCGTTCTTCATCATCTATACCCGAAAACTTTATCAAAAATCCTTTCCCAGCCTTCCTGATTTCTTCAATCTGAAGCCTGTGGGTATTGCTTTGAGCGTCATTCTTTATGAAAACATTTTCAAGCTTTTGAAAAACTTCAAGAGCATTCGTCAAGGGTAAAACTTTTACACTTCCAAATAAACCATGCGTTTTCGTAATTTTACCAATGACTACATAATCGCTCACCTGATCACCCTCAGGGTAAAGTTCTCATCTTCTAAAAGAGCCGCGAGTAGAACTTTCAAAGATTTGATCGTCCTTCCATCTTTTCCTATCACCTGGCCAACATCTTCCTCATTCACTACTATTTCCAAAACCCTGTTTCCATCATCATTGAATTCCACAACAACAACATCCTGAGGATGTTTAACTATCCCCTTCAGTATGTACTCAACTAACTCCTTCATCACTCTTCTCCCTTTTACCATATTTCATCTCATGAACTTTTGCAAGAACTCCCGCTTTGCTTAAAATATTTGCCGCTGTTTCACTTGGTTGGGCTCCTTTCAAAATCCATTCAACAGCTCTTTCTACATTTACTTTGATTTCAGCCGGTTTTCGAAGTGGGTTGTAATATCCAAGTGATTCGATGTATGCTCCATCTCGTCTTTTTCTTGAATCAACTACAACAATCCTGTAAAACGGCATGTGCCTTTTTCCCATTCTTGTAAGTCTTATTCTTACCACCTTGACACCTCCTGTCATATTTTGAACGGAAGCTTTAGCTTCCCATGTTTTAGTCTTTTCATAAGTTCTTTCATTTCCTCATAAGATTTGAGTAATTTGTTTACATCTTGAACTGATGTTCCACTACCTTTTGCAATTCTTTGCCTTCTGCTCGCATTGAGTACCCTTGGATTTCTCCTCTCTTCAATTGTCATAGAATTTATGATCGCTTCGACTTTTTTCAACTGCTGCTCACTTGTTTCTACATCTATTTTTGGTGCACCTGGAAGCATTTCGATTAATGAAGACAAAGGGCCAAGTTTTTTCATTTCCTTCAACTGTTCCTGAAAATCTTCCAGTGTGAACTCTGCTTGCAATATTTTTTTGCCAACTTTCTCCATTTTCTCTTTGTCAAGCTCTTTCTCTGCTTTCTCTATAAGCGACAGAACATCCCCCATTCCAAGTATCCTTGCGGCAACCCGATCAGGATGAAATTGCTCGAAAGCGTCGATTTTTTCGCCAACCCCTATGAATTTAACAGGCTTTCCCGTGATGTGCGTGATAGACAGTATTACACCACCACGGGCATCGCCATCCATCTTTGTAACTATAAAACCTGTTACATTGAGTCTTTTATCAAACTCAAGAGCAGAATTAACAGCATCTTGGCCAATCATTGCGTCAACAACCATTAATATCTCATCCGGATTGCTTAATTGCTTTATTTGTTGCAATTCCTCCATCATCTCTTCGTCAATATGAAGCCTACCAGCTGTATCAAAAATAAGGGTGTTGTACTGGGAGTTTTTGCTGTATTCAAGCGCTTGTTGAACTATTATCAATGGATTTTTTCTGTCGCCAGTTAGCACAGGAATTTGAATTGATTTTCCAAGCTTTTCAAGCTGATCTATTGCAGCTGGCCTGTAAGTATCAGCCGCAACTAACAAAACTGTTCTGCCTGATTTTCTGAGATAGTTCGCAAGCTTCGCTGCTGTAGTTGTTTTACCACTACCTTGTAACCCAACAAGCATTATTACAGAAGGATGGTGCCTCAAATTCAATGTAGCCGCGGATTTTCCCATTATATTAATCAGTTCATCTCGAACTATCTTCACAAATTGCTGGTCAGGCGTAAAACTTTTCAGCACCTCTTCGCCAAGTGCTTTTGCTTTAACTGAATCTATGAACTCTTTCACCACTTTGAAATTCACGTCAGCTTCGAGTAAAGACAATTTGACCTGTCTCACAGCTTCATTTATATTTTTCTCAGTTAGCCTTCCCTGACCAGTGAGGGACCTGAATATCTTGGATAGTCTTTCTTGAAGATTCTCAAACACGCCAAACACCCCTTTGAATGGTAAATCAGAACAGAAGAAAAATCAATATCGAGTCAGCAACAACTTGTCCACTTTTATATTACAATTAAATTTCAATAAATAGATGCGTTATCTAAAACTACATGTATATGTAATTAAATATTATATAGCTCTGATTGAGTCAAAGTTTGACGTTTTTTGATATCTATTTTTTTATTCTTAATAAAGTGTATAATATAGTTTATTGGGGGGGATGGGAATGAGTAGGAAAATTTTGGTCCTTTTTATGTTGCTGTTGTCATCTCTTCTAATCTTTGCCACTCAGTTTTCAAGAAACATAGAGGAAAAAATAACCATCCTTAGAGATGGAACAGCAGAAGTAGTGAGAACTGAATACATACCTTCTTCGGATCTGGCCAAGATATTCATAGAATATTTTGAAAACATGAAAAAATCAAGGGAGATATTTGCCAATTACCTGTATGAGGTATCCAAGGAATATTACTTTATTTATGGAACAACTCCGAAATTTAGTTCAAGCGATGTCAAATTTGAAGAAAATTCAAAAGGCTTTACCTTAACCGTCAAAATGAAAATCCCAGGTATCGTGAGAAAAGATGGAAATGTACTAATTCTTTCTCGCAAGAATTTTTCTGACGAAAAGTTGTTACCAAAGTACTTTGAAGAACAGATTGATGGAAAAATTTTCGAATCGGCATTTCTTCAATCTGAGAAAAATTACCTCGTTACAAAAAGACTAACCACAATAATACTACCTGAAAATTCAAAAATCGAAGATTTAAAACCTATTTATGCGAAAAAATTTGATGAAAAATGGTTTGTCGATATGGGTGGCGGGACAACTTACAAAGCTCACATAGAGAAGATAGAAAAAGGAGTCATAATAGAGGAAGAAATAAGAACTAGTGCATCTACTCCAAAAAATTTACTTGATGAGAAAAACAACATAGAAACTCTCAACAACTTGAGAGATTACACGGCATTTCAATTGCTTTTCACCAATGAAAAGATGGAAGAAAAACTCTCTCAACCAGTCGATCATAAAATTAAAAACGATTTCTCCGGTTCATGGTCCTTCTCAGTCTCCTCAGGTGAATTACTTTCTTATACTTTCACTTACGGAGTTATAAACGTCACTCCGAAAATCACTGTTACTCTTTCATTTTCTGCATCTTTATTGTGGGAACATCAATGGGTGAGAACTGGCTGGTTTAGCTGGAGTTACAAGTTCAAAAGATTTGAAAGCACGATTACTTTTTCACCCTCACTGACACCATCAATCACTGTTCAATCGGGTGGATCGGTATCTAAGGAATGGTCCAAGAATTTGTTCTCAAAGGGCAAAACAGTTACTTTCTACGTCTCGTGCGTACCGGTAATACTCTACATGCAAGCAAAGCTCGATGCTGAAGCAGAGGCATCAATAAGTGCATCTATAGGTTTCACCGCAGCAGCAACTTTTGGCTTGAATACTTCTCTTTCTATGAAATACCAGAATGGTTGGAGTGCACCTCTCTCTTACAACATTCATTATTCTGGTGTCAGTTTTACAGCGAGTGCGAAAGCCAATGCGAGTGCAGAAGGAAGGCTACCTTTCACCTTAGCAGCATATGTTTATTATGTGGCTGGTCCTTACGTAAAATTGACGCCATGGATAAAAGGAGAGACGAATGCATCAGTTGGAAACGCAAATCAAGTTAGTTACAGTATAACTGGTGGTATAAAAGCTGAAGGCGGCGTAGCAATGGCAGGATGGTTGAAAAACCTTTGTGGTAACATTCCTTCTTTCAGTTATCAATTCTTTGACTGGAATCGAACACTTGCAAGTGGTACAAAAACATTTTAATCAATCGTGAGGCATTTTGCCTCACCGTTGATATCATCAATAAAATTCAATCTTTTCTTGCAGCAAAAAGCTGAGCTCCAACGAGGAAGTACTTCGTGAGTGTAAAAAAGAGAATCAACATGGGTATGCTTGCTATTACTGCAGCAGCCATCATAGCACCTTCATTTGTGTATTTTTCAGCAGCAAACTGAGTTATGAAAAGTGGTATTGTCTTCTTTTCCGGGCTTTGAACAATCAACAAGGGCCATAACAAATTATCCCACTGTGACCTGAAAGTCAGTATTGCGAGCGTGGCAATCGCAGGTAAACTATTCGGCAATACGATTCTCCAGTAGATGCCAAATTCACTTGCACCATCTATTCTTGCAGCATCAAGAAGTTCATCAGGAAATGTGAGCAAATACTGGCGCATCATGAAAACACCAAAGGCATTCATCAAAAGTGGTACTATAAGTCCAGCATAGCTATCCTGCATCCTCATTTCTGTGACAATCAGATAAAGAGGGATCATTATGGCCTCAAATGGTATCATCATTGTACTCAAAATCACAAAAAAGATTATCGTTCTTCCCCTAAACCTGTATTTTGCAAGCCCGAAACCAGTAAGTGAACAAAGAAAAACTGTTCCCACTGTTGTGAGAGAAGAAACCAAAAATGAATTCCATATACTTCTCAGATACAAATATTTTCCATCGTTGCCTCTTATAGCCTGCCAGTAATTTTGCCACTGAAATTCTTTGCTGAACCATGGATATGGTACCTGCATTATATCTCTCGAGGGCATGAACGACGCAGTAAACATAAAAACCAGCGGAATCAATATGAAGATTGCAAAACCTATTAAAAAAATCCATATAAAAATATCGATTATGGCCGATGCTATTCTGCTCATATAACCACACCTCAGTAAGAAACATCTTCTGATTTTGAAATCTTAAATTGCAGGTAAGTAAAAAACATAATTATGAGAAATAAAATCACACTCATTGCACTTGCCCTTCCTATTCTGTGATCTCTTATAGCCGTGTTATAAATGTTAAGTGTGATAACATCAATAGGCTTGATTGGCGCTCCGCCCTGAACAAACAAATACTGTGTGCTGAATGTCCTCAAACACTGAATCAACGACATCACAGATACAAGCAACGTTGTAGGTTTCAAAAGCGGAAAAGTGATATAGAAAAAATCCTGCCATTTACTTGCTCCATCAATCGTAGCAGCCTCATGAATTGATTTTGGGATACTTGCCATCCCCGCAACAAATATCACGGTGAAATAGCCTACATATTTCCAAAAATAAACAATAATTGTAGCCAGCCTGAGCATGTTTTCGTTCGCAAGCCATCGATAATCCACGCCATCAGTAGAAAAAACAAAGTTTAAAAATTGATTCGATAACCCCCTTGGATCGAATATCAAAAGCCATATCGTAGCAGCAACCACAGAAGATAATACTGCCGGTGAATAATAAGCCATTTGCAAAAATTTCTGAAATCTCTTTCTTGTCATTATTAACGCCGCAAGAAATAAGCTGAAAGTAAGCATGGGCACAAATGTTCCAAAAGCAAATATAGCCGTTGCTTTCACAGAGTTCCAAAAAGATTCCGATGTAAACAAATACAAATAATTTCCAAGGCCGACAAATTTCGGGGGCTTTAACGATAACAATTCTTTCCTGAAAAAACTCATCCAGAATGCGTTAATCATTGGATAAAAATTAAAGATTGCAAAAAAAATTATTGCCGGGACAGTGAAAATGAAACCCCAAGTAGCCTTTTTTCGTTCCAAAACTCTCACCTCAGTGAAAAGGTGGGCAGTGAGCCCACCTTAAATCAATCTTCTTTTAAAAGTTCATTTGCTTTTCGCTTGAGAGTTTTAAGAGCATCTTCGGCAGTTGTATTTGTAAGCATGACAGATTCAACAGCTTCTCTGATAAGCTGTTCAAATTGTGGTCCTTTCGGATGAAGTGGAACTATATGGGATTTTTCCATATCTTCAAGGAAAACCTTCGCATAGGGGTAATTTTTAAACACATCTGATTCAATCAAATCTCTCCTTGGTTGAATTAATCCGACATTAAGTAAATAATCTTGTGGATGGCTCAGCATGAAATTTACAAATTTCCAGGCCCACTCCTGTTTTTCTCTGGAACTTTCCGCATTAACCATGTAATAATGACCATAATAGTTGCATCTCACTTCTCTAACAGCGTTTTCGAAAACAGGGAACGGAACTACCATCCATTCATTCGAGTTATAAAACTCGGGGTTTTCAGCCCTGATTCTATCAATTTGATATAAACCTGATAGACACATGGCAACGGTATTGTTATCTTTGTTGAATTCCTTTCTGGCAGGTGTGTAAGTAGGAGAACCCAGATTCTTTCCATTTGGTCCCCATTGTTTCATAAAATTCAAAGCCCTCAACCACGCTTCATCATTGATAATCGCTTCTTTTCCATCGTCACTGAACAGAAAACCGCCGAGTTGCTCAACCATTGGCAGAAAGAAAGTCAAGTAATAAGGATAACGAAAATCGAAACCTCTTCTTTTGATTATTTGCCCTTCTTTAATGACAATTTTTTCACTAACCTGAACCATTTCCTCCCAGGTCTTTGGATAATCTTTTTCAGGATCTAAACCAACTTCTTTGAAATATTTTTTGTTGATAAACACACACCAATTTGTCAACTCGAGTGGTAGACCATAAATCTTATTTTCATAGGTGACAGCATCGAAGGTTCCCTCAATGTACATATTCTTGAGTTCATCGTAATTTTCAAGGCCTATTGCTTTCAAATTAATTGGTGCAACTCTGCCATTGACAATGTAAGGAAAGGCATCCTGGATCTCCATATTGAATATATCAGGCCCTTTTCGAGCTGCGAAAGCTGTTAGAACAACTTCCCGGATCTTTGCTGATGGATAAGTCACACGTGTAATTTTCACATCTGGATACATTTGTTCAAATTGTTGAATATACTTTTCCTCAAGAGGAGTTCTGTTGGGATCTTCATGCGTCCAGAAAACTATTTCAATCTTTGCTGCA
The DNA here is from genome assembly GCF_000504085.1 of Pseudothermotoga elfii DSM 9442 = NBRC 107921. Classification (NCBI taxonomy): domain Bacteria; kingdom Thermotogati; phylum Thermotogota; class Thermotogae; order Thermotogales; family Thermotogaceae; genus Pseudothermotoga; species Pseudothermotoga elfii. The sequence goes on from NC_022792.1 coordinate 128,442, forward strand.
AACGAGAGAATAAAAACCGTACTCAAAACAAAAATTAAGAACTTTCTCACTTTACACCACCCCTAATCAGAAATTATACAACTTTCAACAATTCAAATTGGTAACATATGAAGATTCAAATAGTGCATAATATTACTAACAACATCAAAGAAGGTGAGACAGGTGAAAGTATTCGATGGCCATTCAGATATCTGGTACGATGCCTTTTTGAAAAATCATCACAAAGAAAATATCCTGTTGTCATATCATATTCCAAGATTGAAAGCAGGAAATATATGCGGAGTAAATGCCGCAGTATGGACAAACCCAAAAAGTGAAAATCCAATGGAGAAATTTATGCAAATGATTGCTATCAGATCAAAATATATGAGAGAAACAGAGAACAACGAATTGATTTTTGCAGAAAACGGGTTGCAAATCAACAAAGCTATAAAAAGTGAAAAAATTTTTGTTATCTCAAGTATAGAAGGGCTTATTGGTATTGGAAACAATATAGATTTCATAGCGACACTGTACGATCTGGGGTTCAGGGTAATCAGCCTCACATGGAATGAAGCAAATACACTTGCAGCAGGTTGTGGCTGTAATGATGACTCGAAAGGCTTAAGCGATCTTGGCAGACAAGCAGTCAAAATCATTGAAAATATAAAAATTGTTCTTGATGTATCTCATTTGAGTGAAAAAAGTTTCTGGGATGTTGTAAAAATCGCTCAGAAACCTTTTATTGCGACTCATTCGAACGCATATTCTCTGTGCCCTGTTCCACGAAATTTAAAAGACGATCAAATCAACGCAATAGCAGAATCAGGTGGTTTGATAGGTATCAGCGCACTTCCACAAATTGTGGATCGTGAAAATCCAAGCTTAGAAAAAGTAATCAAACATATAATCTATGTTACCAATTTGATCGGTGTTGACCACATCTGCCTTGGTTTTGATTTCTTTGATTACCTTACAACAGACAATATTATTCAAAATCAAAAACAAACAACAGGGCTGGAAGACGTTACAAAAGTACCAACCCTGATCGAATGCCTTAAAAAGAGTGGTTTTGATGAAAAAGACATAGAAAAAATAGCTTTGCTCAATTTTCTCAATTTTTTACAAAAAATGATCTGAATTCAACCACCGGCAACCATGGCGATGAATCTATCCGGCAAAAGTTTTTTACCAATAAAGGTGATAAATTTATTTTTCATACCAGGGGTGTATACAACTGAGCCTTTCTCAAAAGCTTTAAGCGTACCAGCGACAACTTCATCTGGTTGCATGCGAGAACCAAATTTTTGCAAACTTTGATTCTTAAAAGCTCTTTCAAAAAATCTTGTCTCTGTTGGTCCTGGGGAAACACACAAGACATGAACATTGTACTTTCTTAATTCAGCCCACAATCCAAGTGAGAAATTATATACATAAGCCTTTGTTGCAGCATAAGCACTGAAATAAGGTAATGGTATGTGCCCGGCAACTGAAGCAATATTTATAATTCCACCAAATTTTCTTGCAATCATTTCCTTAGAAAAAATATGGCTAAGGCTGGTCAGAGCCTTGATATTAACCTCAATCATCTTTTCAATTTCGCTTAGTTCAAGTTTAGTAAACTCTCCATAAAGGCCAAAACCAGCGTTATTAATCAGAAGATCAACCTGATATTTTGAAAGATCCACAACCAGAGATTTAACATTCTCTTGCTGTGAAAGGTCAGCCGTATAGCTGATGATTTCTACATTCGAAGATTTTTTCACAGTTTCGACAGTTTGTATCAATCTTTCTTCATTTCTCCCAATTGCAATTATATTGAGCCCTTTTTTTGAAAGCTGAACAGCGAATTCTTTACCAATTCCTGATGAAGCACCTGTGATCAAAGCCCATTTGAAATCTGTTAAACTCATAATCACCACTCCTGTTATCAAATTACCCATATTTCACTGTATTCATGTGGTGTTTCACAGTACTCACAGACTAACCTGTCATCAATTCTTATAAATGAAGCACCAACATTTTCGCCATTCTTCGGATGAGTTATACAGTTTTCATTTTTACATCTAATTTCATCAAAATTGTATATCTTAGGAGGTAATTTTATTCTATATTTTTCCTTTACAGAAGCGCCTTTTATGATATTAACAGTTGTATTCGGTGCAATTGCGGCAAGTTTTTTGATCTCTTTTTTGCTCAGATATCTGTCTGGTAAACTTATGTAACCTTTATAACTTCCATCGGCAGATTTAAAAATACCATCGGCACTATCACAATCATGAAGCTTTAGAATTTTCCTGATCTTCACTATTGTATTGAAAATTTCCTCGGTGCTCTTTCCTTTTGATATATGGTCTATAACAGTTCCATTTTCGATGGGTTTGATTCCACGTTTTCCTTCTTTTGCAACACCTTTTGTCCCATGAACTATTTGGGTAGGTATTATGAATTCATACTCATCTTCTTCTTTCTGGAATGTTATTGACTGGTCGCGTTCCATTTCGACAGCCCCACCAAGCAGCGACAACAAAACAACTCTCACCCAGAAACCATTCCTTGCTTGAATTTCCCAACCATTGAGAGGTAGCTCATCCAGAAAGGTGGGGATTTCTGGATCAATCTTGGGCCTGGGCAAAGGATGGTAGAATTTTGTCCCCTCTTTCACTTTGTCGAGCATATCTTTTCTGAAAGTTACAGCTTTTCTCAAGATATGCTCTTTTTCAAGAATATCCTCTCCCATTCTCTCAAGCTGTAATCTTGTAAAATACCATATTTTTGCGACATCTTTATTTGAGAGATACTCGTCTATCGATGAAAATTTTCTCACCTCAAAACCGTTTGATTTCATTTTTTCGATATAATGCTGTGGCATTTGAATCTGCTGCGGAGCAATCAGATCGACCTCAACATTTTTGAAAATCTTCAAACCATCCACTTTTGAATGAACTGTTCTGCCGTGCAATAAATCTCCTATTAGAGCAATCCTGATATGCGAATTATCAAAGTTATTTTGTTCAAGAAAAGTGAATTCATCTAACAGTTCCTGCGTTGGATGTTCATGTTTCCCATCACCACCATTTATGAAAGCAGGTCTCTCTATACCATGCCTTTGTGCAAACTCACCCACTTTTCTTTCCAGAAGTCGTGGAACACCTTCAAGCCTTGTTCTGACAACAAAAATCGAATAAATTCCATAACCTGTTAGCATATTGAATGTATCGACATAGCTCTCATTCTTGTTGAAGGATGAATGCTCAGCATCGAAGATGTTAACTCTTGCGTTTTTATGAAATTTCGCTGCATTTATAAATGACTCTTTTGTTCTCGTACTCGGTTCGACAAAAACGATGTAAATATTCACATCTCCTTTGATCTGAAATTCACTCATATCCTCCCTATTAAGCCATTTCTGTTTCAGTTCTTTTGTTTTCTGATAGAGAAATAACTGCTCATCGATAGTAAAATCCCTGATCAACGCGAGAGTTCTTCCACGAAAACTCCTCATTTTAACACCTCCCTGAAAAATAAAAAAGGTCAGCTATTGCTGACCTTCTATAAATATTCAGATTTAAAAAACAAAAATATTCTTGCTGTGGCAAACATACCAATACTAACGAAAACATATTCATCCCCGCTTTTATTAACCGATTATCTTCATTTATGTTATCACAACATGTGAAATCGTCCAAGTATTTGCCTGATACAATCCATGTTAAAATGTCAATGAAGCAAATCGTAAGAAGGTGTCTCAATGTCGCATGTAGCAACCCTCAGTAATGTAAGTATCAGTTTTCCGGAGAAAACTTTATTTACAGAGTTCACAGTCAATATATCAAAGAAAGATCGCATAGGACTGATGGGAAAAAACGGCAGTGGGAAAAGTACCCTTTTAAAAGCAATAGCGGGTATTTTTTTAGATTATACTGGACAGATAAGCGTTTCCGGCAAGATTCTCTATATGGATCAACTTAGATCATTCAATGCTCGAACACCTTTTGAATATTACGCATCAACAGCCGATACACCCAGGAAATTAAGAGATGTGAGAAGTATCTTGAAAGGTTTCGGTTTTGAAGAAAAAGACTGGCACAGAGATATCTCGACTTTCAGCGGTGGCGAAAAGACCAAACTTCAGCTCGGAAAACTGTTCTTAGAGGAACCAAATTTTCTATTACTCGATGAGCCAACAAATTTTCTCGATGTACAGGCAATAGAGTTCCTCAAAAATTTGTTGAGAAAATTCCCGGGAGGTTATATAGTTGTTGCACACGACAGAAATTTTTTAAGAAATGTTTGCGAAAAATTCTGGGAAATTAACAATGGCCAGATCTGGATCTTCGATATGGATTTTGATAGATATAGAAAGGAACGAGAAACAATACTTAAAACTCAGGAGCGGCGAATTGAAAATATTCAAAAAGAAATCGACAGACTAAAACACATCATAGATCAGTACAGAAGATGGAACAGAGAAAAATTTTTCAAGCAGGCTAAAAGCAGGGAGAAACTTCTGAATAAAATGTATGAAGAACTTGAAAATATGCCAAATCTCTATTTGCAGGAAGAGGAAAAAAACATAAAAATACCGATCCCGGATAACACCGGTCACGTAGTGCTTGAAGTTATTGATGTTTCCTGGAATTCCCTTTTGAAAAAAATCAATTTTACTGTTTATCAAAAAGATAAAATAGCCATAATTGGTCCAAACGGATCTGGAAAAACAACGCTGTTGAAGATAATTACTGGCCATTTACGCCATAATGGTACTATAAAAATCGGTCACAATGTAAAAATGGTCTTCGTTGACCAGTTCATATCACAGCTTGATCCTGAGAACACTGTTTTCGACGAGATCTTTGAAGAAATGCCAGATCATCCGGATTATGTCATCAGATCATATGCTGGAAGATTCGGCTTCAAGGGAGAAAATGTATTTAAACAGATTTCTCAATTGAGTGGTGGGGAAAGGCAAATTCTTGCTATCGCAAAGATTCTTTTGAGAAAACCAAATCTTTTAATTCTTGATGAACCAACAAATCATATGGATTTGCAAACAGTTGAGGCCCTCGAAAAAGCTCTTAAAGAATACGAGGGAAGCGTGCTGCTGGTATCACATGATCTTGAGCTTGTGAGTAATGTCTGCAATCGCTTTTTTTCCATAATTAACGGTGAAATCGTTGAAGTAGATAGTCCTGTTATCCTCTTTGAGAAAAAACCAACAATTTTCAAAACAAAAAATCGCCCATTTGAAGAAAAAAAGAAATTGAGAAACCAGCTAAAAAACCTGCAGGAAATACTGGAGAACCTTTCAAAGAAGGAAGAAGATCTCTGCGGAAACATAGAGCAAATAGACAATAAACTTTCTCTGACAAACGACTACAATGAGATAACATCCCTGATAAAAGAAAAGGAAAAACTTGAACAAGATTTGTTGACAGTTATGGAAGAAATGCAAAAAACTCGGGAAAAAATAGAAAATCTTCAAGCCCACCTCAGTGAATTTTAACGAGAGCTTATATTAAACAACAGGTTTTTAATATTCTAAACAGCGAATAGTAAAACTGTTAGCATTGCTATCTGTTTAATCTATCTTATTGTTTTCTTTTCTTTTTATTTACATCGATACCTTTCATAAATATTGACTCAGATGTAACAGAGTGATAGAATGATTTTGATTATGATAAATGTAAAAAAAATTATATATAAAATCTTATTTAGTTAAAAAATTGTATTTTCATAAAAAGAAGGAGGAAGCTCTTATGAAAACTATTAGAGGAAAAATGTTGGCACTAATTTTATTGCCAGTAGTTGTTCTAACAATTGTTATAGCTGCAGTTGCATATCTTCAAATTAAATCATCAATCGTGACCTCGGTTGAACAATCATCTTTCGAGATTGCAAAAAAATCATCGCTGGTGGTAAATGAATGGATAAATGGACTTGTGAAGGAATTGCAAGCTTTTGCCGAAAGAAATGTAGTAGTAAATGCCTTGAAAACAGGTGATTGGAAGGATTTAATGGCAGATCTGAATTTAAAGCTCAAAAGTAGACCAGAAATAGAGATGTTTCTTATAGCTTACCCTGACGGTAATGCTCCTACAACGCTGGGTAGTACGGCACAAATTTCAGATAGAGATTATTTTATACAGGTAATGAAACAGGGAAAGAATTTTGCAGTGAGTAATGCGCTTGTTTCAAGAGCAACAGGTAAAAATGTCTTTGTCATAGCAGCAGCAGTTAAAGATGAAAACAACAAAACAATAGGTCTATTCGGTGCAACAGTACTACTTGATACGATAAGCAACATTGCATCCAGTATAAAAATAGGCGAAGCTGGTTATGGCTGGGTGGTAGATTCTACCGGCTTAGTTCTCGCCCATCCTAATAAAGAAGCTGTAATGAAGCTCAATATTACACAAGCTTCAAAAGAAGGCTATAAAGGCGTTGAAGAAATAGCAAAGCAAATGCTTGCTGGCAAAAACGGAATTGCCAAATTCACCCGTCCAGATGGTTCAGTTGATTATGCTTTTTATTCTCCAATTGAAATTGCTTCCGGGTGGGCTTTTGCCGTAAGTGTACCTGAAAATCAGGTACTCTCTGAAGTAAATAGACTGCTGACCATAGTCATAGCAATTTTTGCGATACTTATAGCAATCGTAGCCGTTTTGATAATCTTTGTAAGCACATCGATATCTAAACCAATAAAGAAACTTGCAGAAAATTCAGTAAAATTTGGCAAAGGCGATTTAACAATCAAATTTGAGGCGAAAGGGAGAGACGAAGTAGCCCAAATGGCTCAGGCACTTGAGCAAATGGCAGAATCATTAAAAGAATCAATGAAAGCGATACAGGAAGGATCAAACCAGATACATTCATCTGCAGAAAACCTTGCAGCAACGGCTCAAGAAGTGAGTGCAACAAGCGAAGAGCTCTCTTCACAGATGGAAGAAATAAACAGAAGTGCACAGAATGCTTCTGCATCGATACAGGAAGTAACAAGTGGTGTACAGGAAGTAGCAGCCAGTGCGCAGAACGTATCAAGATCTGCACAGAACCTGACAGAAAGAGCAGCTCAAGTGGACAGCGCAGCGAAAGAAGGGGAAAAAGCGGTACAGGCGATAGTAGAAATAATAAACCAAACCAAGGAAAAAGCAAACGTAACAGAAAGCTCGGTGATGGAATTATCAAACAAAGCAAAGAACATAGGAGAAATAGTGGAGACAATAAATTCAATAGCAGAACAAACCAATCTGTTAGCATTGAACGCAGCAATAGAAGCCGCCAGAGCAGGGGAAGCAGGGAAAGGCTTTGCGGTGGTAGCAGATGAAATAAGAAAACTTGCAGAAGAAAGCAAAAGCGCAACAGACAAAATTGGTCAAATGCTAACACAAATACAGCAAGGCGCACAGCAAGCAAGCACAGTAACGAGCGAAACAGTAAAAGTAGTAGACAAGGCAAGTGAACAATCTGAGGTGGTTAGAGAAAGGTTAATGAATATATTAAGAGAAGTAGAAGGTATAAGCACAATGATAGAAAGCCTTGCAGCAAGTGCACAGGAGCAGAGTGCAGCAGCGGAAGAAATGAGTGGAGCTATGGATACAGCGACAAGATCGATAACAAACATAGCTCATCAAATAGAAGAAATGACGCAAGCAGTAAAACAACAAGCTGAGGTCAGCCAGAATGTGAGCAGCTTGAGCGAAGAACTCAGTTCAATTGCAGAAAGTCTGGTAGAACAGGTGAAAAAATTCAAAATGTAATGATAACCCCAGCACAGCTGGGGTTTTTTCATTTATACTTTTTAAGGGGATATAAATGGAATATTTTCAATACACTAATCCAGACTCCAAAACGATATTAAAAACAAAAAGGGGATATCCGAGGCCCGGAGCAACCTGCGATGATGCAGGAACCAATTTTGCGCTTTTTTCAAGAAATGGAAGGAAAGTTATACTTGAACTTTACCAGAATTATTATGATGAGACACCTTCTCATAGATTTGTGCTTGATCCGAATCAAAACCGAACAGGAGATATATGGCATATATATGTTTATAACGTAGGCCACGGGCAATATTACGGCTGGAGAGTAGACGGTGAATATGATCCTTTAAGTGGTAAAAGATTTAACGTTAATAAACTTCTGACAGATCCTTACGCAAAAGCAATTTCCGGATCTTATGAATGGGATGAAGATAGCGTCTATGGCTATGATAGGAACTCTTCTTTAAAAGACCTTTCCTTTTCAACAATAGATTCTGCTCAAAGTCCTACAAAATCCATAGTAATTGATGATTCAAAATACAATTGGAACAACGATAGAAGACCAAAGATTCCGTGGAAAGATACCATTATCTATGAAATGCATGTAAGATTTTTCACCATAAGCCCCACTTCAAAAGTGAAACATCCGGGTACATTTCTGGGAATAGTTGAAAAACTCGACCACCTTAAAGAATTAGGAGTCACAACGATAGAGCTAATGCCAATATTTGAATTTTGTGCTAATGCAAACACAAATATTAACCCGTTAAACGGAAAAAAATTGAAAGATATGTGGGGATACAACCCTCTTGGTTTTTTTGCAGTAACCGGAAATTATTCGGCAGGTATGAAACTTGGGGAACAGGTCTTTTTCTTCAAAGATTTTATCAAAGAACTTCACAATCATGGTTTTGAAGTAATACTTGATGTTGTGTACAATCACACAGGCGAAGGAAATGAGCTTGGTCCAACTCTCTCTTTTCGTGGAATAGATAATGAAATTTATTACATGCTAAATCCATCTAACAAACGCCTCTATCTGAATTATTCTGGCTGTGGGAACACGCTAAACTGTAATCATCCAGTCGTCAAAGAGATGATTATAGATAGTTTGCGTTATTGGGCGACAGAAATGCACGTAGATGGCTTTCGATTTGACCTGGCATCGATCTTAGGAAGAACACCTGATGGCCGGTGGATTGGAGACCTGTCCCTGCTCAAAGATATCTCTGAAGACGCGATATTACATGATCTCAAACTAATAGCAGAAGGTTGGGATGCAGCCGGAGGTTATTTTCTGGGTCAGTTTCCACCAGGATGGGCTGAATGGAACGGTAAATATAGGGATACTGTTCGTAAATTTGTTCGAGGAGATGAAGGAACAATTCAAGATCTTGTCATGAGAATATCTGGAAGCCAGGACCTTTATGGTTCAAAATCGCCCCATGCAAGCATAAATTTCATAACATGCCACGATGGTTTTACAATGAGAGATCTGGTAAGTTATCGTCACAAGCACAACGAGGCTAACGGTGAAAATAACCGGGATGGTACAGATGAAAATTTCAGTTGCAACAATGGAGCTGAAGGTGAAACAAATAATCCGCAGATAAACAGAATAAGGAAACAACAGGTAAAAAATTTCATAGCCATTTTGATGGTATCTCACGGCACTCCCATGATTCTCATGGGAGATGAACTTTATCGAACTCAGAGAGGAAACAACAATGCATACTGCCACGATGACGAGACAACATGGTTGGATTGGACCTTAAAGGAAAAACATTACGATATCTTCCGTTTTTTCAAAAAAATGATCCAATTCAGGAAAATTCACCCATCTTTGAGAAGGCCTCATTTTTTCAGTGGCGCTCCAACCAGTAGAGGCATTCCTGATCTCACATGGCACGGAATAAGACCTTATGAGCCAGATTTTTCGTATTACTCCCATTCAATTGCGTTTATGATAAACGGGGAGACTTATCTCGACGGATCGGATGATGATATTTATGTAATACTCAACCAGTGGCGCGAACCTCTAAGATTTATTCTGCCTTTTATCCACGGAAAAACATGGTACCTCGTAGTTGACACTTCTAAAGAATCACCTGAAGATTTTCTCGACAAACCAGAGCAGGTGGGATACATATACACAGCCTCTCCAAAAAGCACTGTTATTTTCATTGGCAAATAATATTTACTCCAATAATTTTCGTGAAGGGTGATACAATGTTCTTGCCAACAACCAGTGAAGAAATCAAAAAACTCGGTTGGAAACAATTAGACATAATACTTATTACCGGGGATGCTTACGTAGATCATCCATCTTTTGGAGTCGCCTTAATAGGACATTATCTTTTTTCAAAGGGATACAAAGTTGGTATCATAGCCCAACCTGATTGGAACAGCGACAAAGATATCAAACGCCTTGGTAGACCAAAGCTTTTTTTTGGCATCACCGCCGGTAACGTTGATTCAATGGTTGCAAATTACACTGCTTCGATGAAAAAAAGAAAAATAGATGATTACACCCCCGGTGGTACATCAGGCAAAAGACCAGATCGAGCCACAATAGTTTACTCAAATCTGGCCAAAAGATTTTTTCCGAATGTTCCAGTGATTCTCGGTGGACTTGAAGCCAGCTTAAGGCGTTTTGCCCATTACGACTGGTGGGTTAACAGGGTGAGAAAATCGGTTTTGATCGACTCAAAAGCAGACCTACTTGTCTATGGCATGGCGGAAAAAACCATCCTCAGAATATCTCAAATTCTTGAAAAATATGCTGATTTAGACAGATGCAAACAATTGCCCGGTGTTGTCTGGTGGACATCAAGAAAGCCAGAAAGCGGAATCGAACTTCCAAGTTTTGAAGAAATTTCTGAAGATAAAATCAAATATGCGGAAGCTGTGAAATTACAACTTTCAAGCACAGATCATCTAAAAAATGTTGTTCTCTATCAAAAACAGGACAACCGCTATATTGTGCAAAATCCCCCAGAGAAACCTCTTGACCAAACAGAATTAGATAATCTTTATCTGATGGACTTTGAAAGAAAGACTCATCCATATTATGAATCTATGGGACATGTGCCAGCAATAGAAACTGTTCAATTTTCTATAACATCTGTCAGGGGTTGTTTTGGTCGGTGTTCATTTTGCGCACTGAGTTGTCATCAGACAGCACATGTTGTATCCAGAAGCGATGAATCAATAATCGAAGAAGCCCGTAAAATCACAAGACACCCTGATTTTAAAGGTATTATCACAGATGTCGGTGGACCAACAGCTAACATGTACGGTACTTCGTGCAATGTAAGAGATTCAAAAGGCACATGCAGAAAATTCTGCCTGCATCCAGAAATATGTTCCAGTACTCAAATGAATCATGCAAAATACATAGATCTGCTGGAAAAATTACGTCAGATCAAAGGTGTAAGACATGTTTTTGTTTCCTCGGGCATTCGGCACGATCTGGCATTGAGCGATCCGGAAGGAGAATATTTCATAAAAGAACTCGTGAATTATACTCCCGGGCAACTGAAACTCGCACCAGAGCATGCACACCCGTATGTTCTGAAACTGATGAGAAAACCTCCCGTGGAACTATTTCTGGAATTTAAAAGAAAATTTGAAAAACATGCCAGACATCAGGGGAAAAATCGTTATGTGATAGGGTATTTTATAGTGGCACATCCTGGAGAAACGCTTCGTGAAAACAACTATCTGAAAAATTTCATCAATGAAAAACTTGGATACCATCCTCAGCAAATTCAAATTTTCACACCTTCGCCTGGAACTATAAGCACGGCTATGTACTATTCGGGAATCGACCCTTTTACCCACGAACGCATTCATGTTGAGAAATCACTGAAAGTAAGAAATCAGATGAAGAAAAACTTGTTCAAATAAAGAGGCGGATTGTCCCGCCCCTTAGTTGTTCACAGTAACCGGTTCTTTATATATTGGATAAGTCAAAGGATATCCCATTAATCTTGCGATGATTCTTGGGATTTCAGTATTATCGAACCATCCCGTGAAGTTTTCAGCTCCTGGTCCAAATGAAAAAACTGGTACTGGCATACCAGTATGGTCAAAGGTAGTCCATCCTACAAGAGATTTTCCACTCAAAAATCTTCCAAATTCTTTAACAAATTCAGATGAATTCAAACTATTCTTTTTGCTAAGTAAGAACCTGTATTCTTCATCAGAGATATCTATACCGTAATAGTTCCTGGCTGCATTGATAAACTCCTCTTTTTTGTCGATTGAAAATCTGCTTAAAAAAGTTTCTGTGTTCATCTTGTACTGCCTGAGTTTATTGATCTCGATCATTTGATTTCCAGATGATATCGAAAGCCCGCCAGTTTCGTGATCAGCAGTAATTACAACCAATGTGTCAGGATTTTTTTCTGCAAATTCAAGAGCTACTTTTACCGCCTTGTCAAATTCCACAGTCTCTTTCCAAACTCCATACACGTCATTGTCATGTGCCTCCCAGTCAATCTGTGAACCTTCTACCATAAGGAAAAATGGTTCACCATCCCGGGAAAGCAACTGCAATGCCTTATTGACCATTTCGTATAACATGGGTTGCTCTTCTGGTCTGTTTGATGCCGGAGACAGGTGGCTCGGAGCAAAAAGTCCTATAACTTTCCCTTCATCAACAGTTTCGAGTTCTGACTTTTTGCTCACATAAACATACCCCTGTCCCTTCATTAATGCAATTAAATCTTTATCATCAGTTCTTTTGCTTCCTTTTACGGATTCTGGAAAGAAGTGTCTGTAACCTCCGCCAAAAATAACATCAAAATCACTATCTGCAAGTTGTTCTGCCAGTTCATTCTCCATATCTCTGTCCTCAACATGCCCGTAAAAGGAGGCTGGTGTTGCATGGGTGATTCTGCAGGTAACTACTAATCCTATTTTCACTCCATATTTTTTGAGAACTTCTGCTAAGGTTGGAACATTTTCGCCACTGGGTAAAAGCCCTATCATTCTATTGTTTGTCTTGAAACCTGTTGCTAAGGCAGTCCCGGCTGCCGCTGAATCAGTCACCCAAGAATTTGCCGAGTAAGTTGTGATCAACCCGATGCAGGGTGTTTTCGTCATAGCCAATGGTTGGCCTTCGAGCAATTGGGTTAAATAAACGTGATTGATACCCATACCGTCGCCAATCAAAAGAATAACGTTTTTCACATAAGCAAAACTCATAACCGTTACCAGAACCATGATCAAAACGGTCAGTTTCCGCATGTTTTCACCTCCAAAACGTAGTTTTCCATCTTATTTATGCACAGAAATATTAATGAAATACGGAAGGCATTTGTAGTATTTTCAATATCTTTTATAAATTTTATCTGCGTAAATAACCATAAATACGTATATTGTGATATTTTCCGTTGTAAAATTTTCCATTTTTTATAACGCCTTCAAGCTCAAAGCCGGTACTTTCGAGAAGTTTTATAGAGGGTTTGTTGTATTCATATACTTCAGCTGTCAGTCGATTTAAATTGAGCTCGTTGAATGCAAAATCCATGGCCATCAAAAGCATCTTTTTTCCCAAGCCAATCCCTCTTGCTTCAGATATCACATAATAAGTAATGTAGGCGTTTCTATTTATCCAGCGCACATCAAAAGAAACAAAACCGACAGGTCTGTCTTCCTGAAAAAAATTCATAACGATCTTTCTCGGTATATTAATCAACCTCGTTTCGGAAAAATACATGAGATCTCTCGTTTCTATCAAAACTTCTTCTTTATCCCCTATATAGAAATCCATCCATAACACCTCCAAAATTATTTAACCATCATGAATATTAATCGTCCTGGAAAAAAGATTCAAAAAGAGATTTTACCTAACAGTGGTATAATTCTCCCAGTCCATCTTTGGAGGTGTTGTTTTGCAGATTTTCTGGCAAAAAAACTGTACCTGTCCTGTTTGTGGAAAACAATTTCAAGCTGTTCGCCTATTCAGTGAAGCAATCAAAGTAAAAGAACGCGACACTGATTTAAAACCAGCTTACGAAGGCATCAATGCATTGTTGTTTCAGCCAATAACCTGCACACATTGTTATTACACAGCATTTGAAGATGATTTTGAAAAACCTGTAACTGAAAAAAACCGCATTCAAGAACTCTGTGATCGAATTAAAAACAGCCTCTCGATAGATCTCTCTGAAAACAGATCACTAAAAGATGGTGCAATGATCTTTGCAATAGCTGCAGCGGTTTACACTTTAACAGAAAAACGTCTCAAAGCAGCCGAAGCTTATCTAAAACTATCCTGGATTCACAGAGATATGCATTCGAAAGATGAAGATAATGCGTTAGAGCAGGCAATGAAATGCTTCCTAGAGAGTTACAAAAACGATGAACTGGCACCCGAAAAGGAAATTATGGTAATCTTTTATCTCGGAGAAATCAACTTGAGGCTGGGAAACAAAAAAGAGGCTGTCCGATGGTTTTCGAGCCTAATTCAAAAATTTGGAAACACAAATTCGATATATGTAAAATTAGCCCGTAAAGAATGGCAGCAGGCTGCTGCAGGGAAGCGAGGACTATGAAAAAACTTTTATTGCTACTACCATTGGTAATCATCGTGATTTCCTGCACTCCTTACGATCAGGACCTTCTTGAGCAAATCAACAGAAGGCTGGATGAACTTGAGTATCGCATAGCTCAAATTGAAAAAAGTACCTACAACAACCAGAAAAATATTGAAAAATTGCAGCAGGAAGTAAGTAAAATAAACAATGAAGTATCATCAACCAAAAAATTGCTTGACGAGCAAAAAAATCTGCCAGCTGTTTCACCAGATGAAATAAACGAGATCATGGCCCGGTTGACATCTCTTGAAATGAGATATAACCAGCTCTCTGTGGCATTGAATGTCTCAGATATAAGAGAACTTATATACAAACTTGGTGACATCGAAGCTGCTCAGAAGCAGCAGCAAATAAATTATGAAAAATTTGTTCAGCAAACAGAGCAACTTTTGAATCAGGTCAATGCTGAACAAATTGCTGCGAAACTGAGTGGCCTTGAGAATTCTGTTCATTCTATTTCAAACCAGATCGCTGAAGTTATGGAATTGTCATCCAGAATAAAATCTATAGAAACAACTATAGAAAATCTGGCGATCGAAAATCCACAAATACAACAAAATATAGATCTTTTCGGCCTTGAAACGCAGATCAATCAGCTGAAAACAGAGATCAAAAATACAGAAAGTGCTTTGAAAAAAGAATTAGAAGAAAAATTATCAAAACTACAAATAAAATCCGGTGAAATTATGCCTTCCGATCTTCAGCAGTACATAGCCAATACAACCGCCCTTACAAGACAGTTAGCTACTGAGATAGAAACACTCAGAGGTATTGTGAGGGAATACGACAGAGACAGGTTTCTCAGGTTAGATCAGGGATACGTAACATATGTAGTGAAATCAGGTGATACCCTCTCCAGTATCGCACAGGCCTATGGTTTAAAACTTGATAAAATAAAGCAGCTGGCAGAGTTAAACGGTATAGAAGATGCAAATCGTTTGTTAGTCGGGCAGAGGATTCAAATACCTGTTGAAGACACAAATTCACTTTTTAAATATCCCTTAGATAGCCCACTTAATCCGCAAGATATAGCAGGCGCTTTTTCCGAGCCCACCGGCTCTGGGGCAAGAACAGGTATTGATATCAGGATAAATACTCCAAGAAAAGTGCGATCCATGCTACCAGGAAGAGTAGTGAATATTTTGCAGGACAACAATGGATATCACATCAGAATCGATCACGGAAACGGCATACTTGCTGTTTACGGCAATTTGAAAGCAATCGAAGTTGTTCAAGGTCAATGGATTTCAGGGGGAAACAATGTTGGTACTGTGGAAAACATTTTTCATTTCGAAATATGGATAGATGGAGAACCAAGAGATCCTCTGAGAATTCTTTTGAAATATGCAGGAAAATTTGAAGCGACCTATTACTCTGAATGGGAGGATGGAAAGTTGCCAGAACATCCCACCTTTCGGATAACAGCAGCCGGTACTGTACCAAAAGAATGGTGGACAATAGCGGCAGATCCATCTGTTATTCCACTTGGAAGTGTGGTATACATACCGCAATTTTGTGGTGGGCCAAATTATGGTTTCTTTAAAGTTGAGGATACCGGCGCTGCTATTAAAGGAAATAAAATAGATATATACACCAGCAATATAAAGCAAGCGCTTGTAAATATGCGATCCTACGTTGATGTCTACGTTGTTCCAATTCAGATGAACTGGAGGTAGATAAAATTGGGTATAACTATCAAAAGTGAGTATGCTTTCAAAATATTGCTACAAATCGCAAATTGCCAGGCTAATGAACCTGTTTCGCTTTCCCTTATTTTAACAGATGTTAATGTACCGAAAGAATTTGCAGAAAAGATAATGGTAAGTCTGAAAGAAGCCGGAATTATAGAATCAACACGGGGCAGGAAAGGTGGATATCGCCTGACAAAAAGTGCTGATCAGATCACAGCTCTGGAAATTGTTAGAGCTGTTGACGATCCTGATAAATTGATTAAATGCACCATGGATGAAAACTGTTGTAGCGATCCAACAAGCTGCACCATAAGACTCAAGATATGGGACAACCTCAAGAAAAGTGTCGAAGATACTCTGAGCTCTATCAAGCTCAGCGATCTATTTGAAGCCTGAATTGGGAGTAAAGCTATGAGAAACATAGTTCAAAACATCGCAGACGATTTTTTCAAAATACTCAGATTTGACAAAAATGACTGGTATTCTTACTGGAAAGAATATCGGGCAAAGTATAGTCCATTGATCGAAAATTACGAAACATCAATGGGACTCACAGAAGATGATATTAGACAACTTTTACAAAGCATGAGCAGACCGTTGCTTGACAAATTAATGCAGTATTGGCAAAGCGTCTCACGAGATCAGAAACTGTTTTCCTCAAAATTAGTATCAAAAAAACACAAAATTCTGGAGCTCCACAGAGAGGACTTTACTATCTTTTTAACAGGTTTGCTTGGTTTAAAAGACTGGACTGTTGTCAATGGAAATAAAGAAAAGGTAATACTTATAGATATACTATCTCTGTGGAAAAAAAACATTGTTGATCAAATAGCTGAGGTAGCATTTCAATCCGTGAAATCCTTCAGAAGGGGTGAAACGATGGGTAGTTATACTTCAAAAAAACAGCTGTTTGAAGAATTGGCTAACCAGATAGAAGAAATAATTTCCCAAAATAATATTCATGAATCAATGGAAGAGATATGTAATCTCCTTTATGAAAACATTTCTTATTACAACTGGGTAGGTTTTTACCTAACAGATTTTGATGAAAAAAATACACTTGTGCTTGGGCCTTTCGTGGGCGAACCAACAGAACACGTGAAAATACCCTTCGGAAAAGGTATATGCGGCCAGGCTGCAGAAAAAAAGACAACCTTCATAGTGCAGGATGTGTCAAAAGAAACAAATTATCTTTCTTGCAGCCCCAAAGTGAAATCCGAAATTGTTGTTCCAATAATAATTGACGGCATAATATATGGAGAACTGGATATAGACAGCCACATATCGAATGCATTCGACAAAGACGACGAACTTTTCTTGAAAAATATATGTGATAAGATATCTCAAAAAATAAGGAGCGAGGAGTGAAAAGAAATGGAAGTAACAGATATTGTTAAAAAAGCTGCAAGGACTTTTGAAACACCCTTTCTGATAATTGACCTCGACATAATTGAAGAAAACTACAGAAAACTTGCGGCGGCTATACCAGATTGTAAAATATTCTATGCAATTAAAGCAAACAGTCATCCAAGAATACTCGAAAGATTAAGAGATCTTGGGAGTAATTTTGATGTAGCATCAATAGGAGAGATCAAAAAACTTATGAACCTCGGTGTCACGGCAGACAGGATGATATTTGCCAATCCGATAAAACGTGAGAAAGATATCGCAGAAGCTTATGACCTTGGAGTATATCTTTTTGCTGCTGACTCGACAATGGAACTCGATAAAATCGCTGAGAACGCACCGGGTTCACAAGTAGTTATCAGGGTGGCTGTTGAAAACACACACAGCGACTGGCCTTTATCGAGAAAATTTGGAGTGGATCTATTAGTCGCTGTAGATCTCATTGCATATGCTCAGAAATTGAGGCTGACGCCGGTTGGTGTGAGTTTTCACGTTGGTTCTCAAAATTACGATCCACACAGCTGGTCTAATGCTATTGAAAGAGTTGCAAAGATATTCTACTGGGCAGAAAGAAATTTTGGCATTCATTTGAGAGTACTCGACATAGGTGGTGGAATACCAATCAAGCATGTCAAACCAATCCCAACTGTTGAAGAGATAGGAGAAATTGTACTTCAATCAATAAGCGAACATTTGTATGGAGTGAGAAATCTCCAGATATTTGCTGAACCAGGAAGGTCAATGGTTGGAAACTCTGGAATTCTGGTCAGCAAAGTCCTGTTAAGATGCCAGAGAGGTAGCGAAGAATGGGTTTATATAGACGCGGGAGTATTTCATGGGCTGATGGAGACTATTGAAAACTTCAGATACGAAATAGAAGTTGATGGAAAAGAATCAGAACAAAAAATTCCGTTCGTCCTTGCTGGTCCAACATGTGATAGTGTGGATAAAATCTATGACGACGCATTGCTTTCATACAACATAACACTTGACGACATTGTTTATTTCATTAATGCCGGTGCTTATACTGTTGAATATGGGACAAATTTCAATGGGATTCCTTCACCTAAGGTTTATTTCTTACAGGACCTTCTGTAACTATTTTCCTATTACTTGAACAATCACTGACCTTACCCTGGGGCCATCGAATTCACACAGAAAAACCTTCTGCCAGGTTCCCAGGGTCAATCTTCCTTCGCTGATTGGTATGGCGACAGAAGAACCAATTATAGCTGATTTAATATGAGCATCTGCATTACCTTCAAGATGAGAATAGTTTTCATTAGATGGAACTAATCTTGAAAGCTTGCTGAGAATATCAGACCTCACAGAAAGGTCTGCTCCTTCATTTATTGTGATTCCAGCAGTGGTATGGGGAACAAACGCGACACATAAACCTTCCTTAGTATTTGATTCGTCTACTATTCTCTGAACTTCATGCGTTATATCTAAAAATTGTTCTCGCTGGGTTGATTTAACCGTGAAACTCTTCATGATGTCACCTCACTATTCAAAGAGAACATTTGTTATGATAACTATGTACCCGTTGTGCTCTTCGAACTCCACTTTCACTCTTTCACGATCAACTTTGAATGTATCGCTAACCCAATCGACAATTCTCTCCTTAATTTTTTCGGAATTTTCTTCAAATTCCTGCTTTGGAATAACCTCCGTAACAGCAACTGGCCGCCTTCTTTCAAGTATTGTCTCAAGCCTTTTGTAAGCAGTTTCTCTACTTTTCTCTCGTTTTTTCTTTTTGAAGAGTCCGAAGAACCACACGGATCATCATCCCCTTTTCCTGTTAAAAAGGTTCCTGAAAAATGTCATAAATCCCTTCTCTGACATTTGAGAAATGTCGTTATCTACAGGGACGCTTTCACCTTTCAAACGCCTTGCTATATTTTCGAAAACCTTCGAAACAGTCATGTCTCCATTCAAAACAACCGGTAGCCCCTTGTTTGTGGCTATTATGACTTCCTCGGAATCAGGAACAACTCCCAGAATCTCCAGAGCGAGCGTTGATTCAACATCCTGTTGAGTAAGCATTTCACCTGCTTTCACCATTTTGATCTTGAATCTGTTAAGTATGACCTTCATAGATTTATCACTAAAACCGAAATTTTCTAAAAGCCCCACAACCCTGTCTGCATCAGAAATAGCTGGTAACTCTGGAGTTGTTACAATCAGGGCGATTTCCGCAGGAGCAACAGCATTTCTGAACCCTCTCTCTATACCTGCTGGGGAATCAATAAGTATGTAATCAAAAACCGGATACAAAGTTTTGGCAATTGCCTTCATATCTTCAGGAGAAACCATTTCTTTGGTTGCCACCTGGGAAGCTGCGAGAAGATACAAATTCCTCATCTGTTTATGCCGAACCAGTGCCTCCTGAGCATTGATTTTTCCGTTGACTACATCAACAAGCGTATAAACCACTCTATTTTCGAGCCCAAGGACAACATCAAGATTTTTCAAACCTATATCTGCATCTATCAAGCAAACCTTTTCACCGAGTTTTGCAAGTGTGCAACCAAGGTTCGCCGTTATGGTAGTTTTACCAACACCACCTTTTCCCGAAGTGACAACAATCACCTTTGCCACTCGTTCCACCACCTCTCCGGACAAGCCAAAACATCAGTTTCATTAGATTTTACCACATAAAGCTCGAGTATCTAACAAAAATAACTACCCATATATTGGGTGGTAGATAACTCAATACAAAATGTAGTATAAGTGGTAGATAACTTCCAAATTGCTCATTAATCCTATAAAAATAGATGGTAGATAACCTGAAAATGCTATTAAATAGAAAAAAACAGGCAGATGTCAAATTTATACCATTTCAGTCCGGAAAGCTTTTTATCAGCTGTTGATCATACTTATGAGTTTTCTACCACCATAAAAACGGCTCTTAGAGAGCCTTTCAGAAGTTATCTACCATTTATCTACCATTTATCTACCACTTTATCTACCACCCCCCCAAGCAGATCTTTTTCACAATTTATGGGAATTACGCAACTTATGTTACAAAACTTACCACCTATATACTATATATACTACTAAGATAAGGTATGATAGTTTAGTAAAGAAGAATTGGGGGTGTTGAAAAATGAAAACAGTGGTAGCGACCATAGTAACTCTGCTGCTATCTATAACGGTCTTTCCAGCCGCAATCAACGTAGAAAGCAGATTAATCGAATACAGGTCTCACAGAATGGAGAAAGAAATGTGGCAACTCATCCAGGAACTGGAAGAAATGCCACAAGATGGAAAAACACTTGCCATACTCTGCGAAGCGCTGACGGAGTATGCAAACTGGGCTAAAATCTCTCAAGAAGAAAGAGAAAAAATATATGAAAGGGCAGTAGAGGTCGGTAAAAAATCGGTCGAATTGCTTCCAGAAAGTTCATACGCAAACTATGTTACAGGAGCAGCAATAGGGCGCTTAGCCCAGTACAAGGGAATCATACAGAGTTTGTTTATGCTTGGTGATTTTGATAAATATATTTTAAAAGCAATCGAACTTGATCCGAATAACTACACAGCTCTTGTAGCTATGGGTATGCGCTACAGGGATACACCCTGGCCATTTAGAGATTTCAGAAAATCTGAACAGTACTTTCTTAAGGCGATTGAAGTTGAACCTGCATATGTCAATTCTTATTACGAACTCGCTGTGCTGTATGAACAATGGTCTGAAATAGCAAGAAAATCGGAGGATAGGGAAAAATACTTTCAAAAGGCAAAACAACTTTATGAGAAAATAATCCTTATGGAACCTCATCCACAATGGATAGCCCAGGGAGAAGAGACAAAACAAATTGCGTCAAACTGGTTAAAAGAACACGATTGACAAAAACAAGGGAGGTAAGGTTATGTTTGTAAAGTACTGGATGAATCAGGATTTCCCATCTATCAGAATTAATTCTACGGTCCAAGAAGCCTTATCGGTGATGAGAAAGTACAAAGTGGATTACTGTGTTACAACAGATGAAGCTGGAAAATTTCAAGGTTTTGTTTATAAGAGCAACCTGGCTGATTCGGAACTTGACAGCAGTGTATTTGATCATGTTGTTTTTCCTGATTTCTATGCTTATGAAGACAGTTATATCGAAGAAGCAGCACTGACTTTTAGAGAGTCGCATGAAGCGTGCCTTGCAGTTGTTGATCAGGAGTTAAATGTTAAGGGAATAATTACCTTGTCGGAGATATTAGAAGCTTTTGTCGCCATAACCGCAATGGATGAACCTGGAACGAGAGTTCTTATGAAACTCGAGGATAAGCCGGGACAGCTTAAAGAGATATTCGACGTGCTCGCTCAAAACAAAATGAATGTTCTGTCTGTAAATACAATTAAAGAAGATGGTTTCAGAAGAGTTTCGATAAAAGTCGATACGTGCGAGCCTGAGGAGCTGGCAAAGACATTGAAGATTTTTGGAATCGAATATGACAGAATAACAAGGGAGGAAGGATTCTGAAAGATTTCTTTCTTGCTATTATCCAAGGGCTGACAGAATTTCTACCTGTATCAAGCTCGGGTCATATTGTTTTATTTGCCAATCTGTTGAAAACAGATATCAATATAGCTTTCGCAGCGATGCTTCATCTTGGAACACTTGCAGCAGTGTTTATCTTTGCTATTTATTCAATAATAAGAGCCTTGAAAAATATAAAAATAATTTTCAATTTATTCATATCAACATTACCAGCAGCTTTAATTGGCATAACCTTCGAGAATAAAATCGAGCAAACTTTTAGTAATATTGAGCTACTTCCAATATTTTTTTGCACGACGAGCCTACTTTTGATGCTGAGTTCTTCAAAAAATGGCGAGAAAACTTTGGAACAGATGTCTTTTATCGACGCTCTTTTCATAGGTTTATTTCAGGCTCTGGCTATTTTACCAGGTATATCCAGAAGCGGTTCAACTATAGCAGGTGCTCTGCTGCTTGGTTTCAAAAGAGAAGATTCCCTCTCTTATTCTTTTTTATTAGCTTTACCTGTTACGGCAGGCGCAGGACTGATGAAAATCTCAGAGATGAGGATGAGCCAAATTCACCTGGCTCTTACAGCTTTTGTTGTTGGCATAATTGCTCTTTTTATTCTCAAGAAAAGTGTTTTGACAGGCAAACTGAAATTGTTTTCTTATTATTGTCTTTTAGCAGGATTTCTGTCTTTTTTAGTGAGGTGAGTACTGGTGAGAGTTGATATTCTTGTGGTAGGGGGCACCTTGCGAAGTGCTCCGTATGTCATGGCACCATATTCAACCGTGTGTTTACTTTATGATGAAAATAAAAAAATGCTTATTGACCCAGGAAGCTTTGTAACGTGGCAATCACTCGAGCAGAGTTTAAAAGCGAGGAATATTTTACCAGAGGACATAACAGATATAATTTTGACTCATGTTCATATGGACCATATCTTTAATTCTATATTTTTTAGAAATGCTATGGTTCATGTTCATCAAAAATACAGAGCACGTGATTATTCTTCTTTTGGTCCCATCACCGGACAGCTTTACAGTATGGTGGTTTCCGGCTGGAATCATGTGAATATGCTCTCGGGAGGGGAAAAGCTTTTTGGATTTGTTGAAATTTTCTATTCACCATTCCATTCGTCTGATCATGTGTCGTTAGTAATAGAGAGCGAAAATATGGGTAAAATATTTATGCCTGGTGACATATGCTATACAAAGGTTGATTATTATGAAATTGCAAAAGGGTATAGAAATGATGAAGCAGCTCATTTTGTAAGACAGGCATCAAAAAACTGCGATTGGATTGTTTTTACTCATGATGAACCTTTAAAGCTGTGAGGTGATAGGTTATGTTAAAAGATTTCATCTCCTATAGGCAAAAGCTCAATGATTTGATAAATAAAAAAGGAAATCTTCATACGAAAAGATTCATGAATCTTGATTCACAGGTTTACGAACAGGGAGCACTTGACACCAAGACAAAGGAAATGTTAGGGCTTGTTGCCTCGATGGTTCTCAGATGCAATGATTGTATTACATATCATATGATCAGGCTTTTTCAACTTGGAACAACAGATGAGGAATATTTTGAATTATTTAATGTTGCTCTGATAGTTGGAGGTTCTATAGTTATACCACATCTCAGAAAAGCTGTTGAGATTCTTGAAGAGCTCAGGGAGTATGAAAAAGATGGCAAAACTATTTCTCTTTGATGGTACAGGACTCGCCTACAGGGCTTATTATGCCCTTGATCAATCATTATCTACTACTTCTGGCATTCCTACAAATGCTACTTATGGCGTATTGAGAATGCTTATAAGATTTCTGAAAGATTACGTTAAAATTGGTGATTATACTGCTTTTGCAATGGACACAAAGACACGCACTTACAGGCATGAGTTACTGGAGGAGTACAAAGCACATCGTCCCCAAACACCAGATGCGATGATACAGCAACTTCCATATATCAAAAGGGGTGTGCAGGCCCTTGGCATAAAAGTTTTAGAATATGAAGGATGTGAGGCAGATGACGTTATAGCCACACTTGCCCGAATGGGAGAAAAAGAATTTGAAGACATTTTTATTATATCTGGTGACAAAGACATGTTCCAGTTAGTAAACGATAAGATCAAAGTTTGGCGCCCATCGAAAGGCATAACTGACCTTGAATTTTACGATAAGAAAAAAATAATAGAAAAGTACCGGGTAGAACCATCCAAAATAGTAGACCTTCTCGCGCTGATGGGGGATAGTGTTGATAATGTCCCGGGTGTTAAAGGAATTGGCATGAAAACCGCTGCTGAGCTCATTGAAAAATTTGGGAATCTTGATGAAATATATGGGAAAATTGACGAAAACAGCAGAATAGGTAAATTGCTTTCTCGGGGCAAAGATGACGCGTTCAAAAGCAAGCAACTTGTAACACTTATGACCGATCTTGATTTGAGACTTACATGGGATGATTTGAAATACGCCGGCTATAAAGAAAAGGAGTTAGTTGAATTTCTTAGAGAGATGGAATTTTCAAGTATTATGAAAGAACTTGGTCTTTATACTCAGCAGGATCAGAAGACTCCTTATATAGCTGTAAAGGATAATAATTCTCTCAATGAACTTTTTGAGAAGATAAAGAAAAGCCAGTATTTTGTTTTGGATCTTGAGACAGATTCTCTTTCTCCAATAGATGCCGAGATAATAGGCTTTTCGATTTCATTACCCAGCAAAGAAAGCTATTATGTACCCTTGGCTCACAAAAACGGACCAAATGTTGATAAGAAGTCGGCGCTCAACAATTTAAAAAGTATATTAGAGGACCAAAGTGCAAAAATAATAGGTCAGAATCTCAAATACGATTACAGTGTTCTTAAAATGCATGGTATTGAACCTGTTAGACCATCTTTTGATACAATGATAGCTGCGTATCTGCTTAATCCAGATGAAAAAAGATTCAATTTGGATGAGCTTGCAATGAAATTTTTGAATTACAAAATGATCAGTTTCGAGGAGTTATTTAAGGATACTTCCCCATTGTTTGGTGCGGTGACATTTGCAGATGTTTCAGTAGAAGATGCAACTAAGTACTCGGCAGAGGATGCTGATATAACACGCAGGCTGTACGAGATTTTGAATATAAAACTACACGAGGCAGATTTGCTTGAAGTGCTTGAAAAGATAGAAATGCCTTTGATACCTGTTCTTGTTCACATGGAGCTTGAAGGTGTCTACATGAATATTGATTATTTGAAAGATCTTTCTTCGAAGTATGCTGCCAGGATGAATGAACTTTCACAGCAGATATACAATCATGCTGGAGAGGCTTTTAATTTGAATTCCCCTAAGCAGGTTGCTCACATACTATTCGATAAATTAAAAATACAGCCAACGAAAAAGACATCGACTGGCGAACCCTCGACTCGTGCTGATGTTTTGGAGGAGCTTTCGGAAGAACATCCTATAGTTCGATTAATTCTCGAGTACAGAAAATATCAGAAGATTAAATCTACGTACCTGGATGTTTTACCAAAACTTGTGCATCCAGAAACAGGAAGAATCCATTCTTCATTTCATCAAACTGGTACGGCAACCGGAAGGTTAAGTAGCAGTGATCCAAATCTGCAAAATTTGCCAAGTAAGCAAGAAGAGAGCAGGGAGATAAGGAAAGCTGTGGTACCTCAGAGAGATAGTTGGAAGATTTTGAGTGCTGATTATTCTCAAATAGAACTCAGGGTTCTTGCACATTTGAGCAATGATCAGAATTTGATTGAAGCATTCAAAAAAGATGAAGATATACATAACTTTACTTCATCCCGAATCTTCCAGGTACCTGAAAACCAGGTGACTCCACAGATGCGTTCAATTGGAAAGATGGTTAATTTTTCTGTTATATATGGTGTATCGCCTTATGGACTTTCACAAAGAACAGGTTTGAGCTACGATCAAGCTCAAAAATTCATAGGGGAGTATTTTTCGTTGTACCCGTCTGTTAAGGAATATTTTGCCAAGATTGTCTCGTATGCAAAAACCCATGGCTATGTCAGAACAATGTTTGGCAGAAGAAGAGAGGTACCTCAATTAAGGTCAAAAAATGCTTCTGTAAGACAAGAGGGAGAAAGAATAGCTATTAATACTCCTATTCAGGGGACGGCAGCAGATATAATGAAACTCGCCATGATAAATCTGTATGATAAAATAAAACAAATGAGATTGCAATCTAAGATGATACTTCAAGTTCATGATGAGCTTGTTTTTGAGGTGCCTGATGAAGAAGTTGAGATTGTTAAGAATCTGGTTAGAGATTCCATGGAAAACGTTGTCAGGTTATCTGTGCCTTTAAAGGTGGATTTGAAAATCTCAGATAGCTGGGAATAAAAAGGAGGTTTTAGCTTGGACGCAAGAGTTATAAATGCACTTATTGCAGCAATTGTTAATACTCTGGAAGTGCTGATTGGTGAAAAACCGACGGTGGGTAAACCAGGCGTACTGAAAGAAATAAAACCTAAATTCGATTTGATAACACTCATAGGCTTTGTTGGTGGAGTTGAAGGAAATTTGATATATTCTTTTAACCCGGACACAGCTTTGAAGATTGTTTCAAAAATGATGAACATGCCGTACGAAAACCTGGACGAGCTTGCAATGAGTGCTATTGGAGAGCTTGGAAACATGATTGCTGGAGCTTTGGCTATGAACTTAGAAAAAATTGGTTGCAAAATAGTTATTAGTCCGCCCACTGTTGTCACAGGACGTGAATTAAAGATATCCGTTGAAGGACTAACACTTCAATTGCCCGTCAGTGTCGCGTCTGACGACGATGTAGAGACAATCCTTTCTGTGAAGGGATCCGTCAAGTGCGGAAAGACTTGAACAAGTACAGTGTGGTTTTAAATTTTGGCGTGACAGTTATTTCCAACATCATCGTTGGAACATTGATAGGCTATTACATTGACAAATGGACTTTTAAGAATGGTGTTTTCTTAATAGTTTTTGTTTTACTTGGAATAGCATCGGGTTTGTATAATGGTTTCAAATATTTGTTGAAGGAAGCCGATAAATATGACAAGCACGATAAAGAAGATGATAACAAACGTGATGATTCTGGGATCCGTTGAGATTGTCGTTTTTTTCATGTTATTTGGATACAGAGGTGCCATGGGAGTACTTGCTGGCACAATCGGTGCCTGTGTCAATATAGTTTCTCTGTGGTACGATGTTAAAAAATGTGTTAAGAAAAGAAGGAAGATGTCCTTAACAGGATATTTGTCGCGGTATACTTTTAGTGGTGCTGTTATGGTTTTTGGGTCAATTTTTTCTTTACCAGCTCTTTTTGGAGCTTTTTTTGGTTTGATGAACGAAAAAATTGCTGCTTTTTTGTCCTGGAGGTGACTGAGTGAAGATCAGTTTAGATAAAAGGGCGAAGGTTTTACTGGCAATTTTTCTCGTAGTCTACATAGTCGTAGGAGTTTTGAATGCAATTTACCTTTCTAAACAAAACATGGGGGAAGCATTTAAAAATGTTGCCAATCGCTGGGTTGTGGATCTTCCATTCGGGAAAGGCATTTTTTCAAGAATCAACCCTTTGACAATATTTATGACATGGGGCATCATGGCTGCCATAATCCTGATTGCCTTGAGGCTCAGAAAACCACAGGTTGTTCCGGATAGAAAGCAGTCGCTCGTGGAATCACTTTTGGAGTTTGTGTATAACATGGTTGAGGATGCTGTTCCAGATCAACGTTTTGTGAGGCCAACTTTTTATATAGCCTGTACATTATTTATATTCATAGTTTTTTCCAATATACTTGGTGGTGCCATCCCTGGCATATCTATAGAGGCAAACGCTCAAGGAACTGTCGAAAAAATTCACCTTTTTTCCGACACGTGGTTTTCTCCAACTGCGGATATAAACACTAATGCTTTTTTAGCTGTTTTTGTATTTATCATCAGTCAAGTATTTGCGATAAAATCCAAGGGAATTAAATCGTGGGCAAAGTCATGGTTTGAGCCAATTCCTTTTATGTTTCCAATGAACGTTATAGGAGAACTATCAAAACCAATATCACACTCTCTGAGGCTCTTTGGAAATATCGCTGGGGGAGCTTTGCTTACATATCTTTTAGCTTACATGGCAAAATATCTGTTTTTGCCCGTTATTCTGTGGGGATTTTTTGGACTGTTTGTAGGTGTTATACAGGCTCTTGTTTTTACAGTGCTTGCGATTGCTTATATATCATCTGCCTTATCCTAAGAAGGAGGGATTCTTGTGGAGAATGTTTCTCCAAGTCTTGCGGAAGCATTGATTCAGATGGGAAAATTTATAGGAGCAGGAATATGTATGGGTGCGGGAGCTATAGGCCCGGGTATTGGTGAAGGACATGTTGGCGATGGAGCTATGCAAGCAATGGCGCGCCAACCAGAATTGATAGGCGTTTTGACTACAAGAATGTTGCTTTCTCAGGCAGTCTGTGAGACAACCGGTTTGTATTCCTTGCTGATATCTATTCTCATACTCTTTGTGCTCTGAGGAGGACTTGAAATGGGATTTGTTGAGCTCAACCTCACGGGTATTATTCAATTACTGAATTTTCTAATTTTACTGTTTGTTCTTTACAAATTTCTGTACAAGCCTTTTCTGCAAATAGCCGATAAAAGACGGGAAAAAATACAATCTGATCTTGCCAGTGCAGAAAAAGAGCTCAAAGAAGCTCAAGAGATGAAAAAGCAGGCTCATGATGCTCTTGAAAGCGCAAGAAAATCTGCAGATGGAATCATTTCAGAAGCAAGGCAGAAAAGCGAAGAGATCATAAACCAAGCTAAGGTCAAAGCCCGTGAGGAAGCCGAGAAAGTTTTGAATTCAGCTCGAAATGAAATTGAACGTGAGAAAAAACAAGCTTTACAGGAAATTGAAAAGAGAGCCGGAGAGATAGCAGTAACATTAGCACTTAAGATCCTGCAAGGAGTACTTGACGAAAAGGCAAAAAGGGAATATTTGATTAATATTCTCAATAAGGAGAAAGAAAAATGAGATATTCGCAGATTGCAGCCAAGTACGCCAGAGCTCTGTTAAATGTTGCAGTTGAATTGGAAAAAACAGAAGAATACGGGGATATACTTGCTGTAGTTGTTCAACTTTATCAGAAAGCAAAGCAATTTTTTGATGATCCAACAATTGGCGCAGCAGAACATGTTGATAGAATTACCAAGTTTATTAATCAAATAGGGGCTCATTTTGACAAGCCTTTCTGGAATTTTTTGAAAATAGTTTTTGAGAAAAGAAGGCAATCAGTGTTACCTGCCATTTTGCAATACTATAAGAACATGAAAATTGAATCTGAAATGAAAGTACCTGTCTTCCTTACAACTGCTTATGAGCTTTCTGAAGAAGAACTTAAAGTTATCACTGACTTTGTCAGGAAGTATACAAAAAGAAATCCTGTTTTTGAAACCAGAATTGATGAATCCCTGATAGCTGGTGTAGTTATAGAATGTGAAGGAAAAACCTTTGATGCTTCTGTGGCTGGAAGGATTAGAAATGTAACCCGCCATGTTCTTCAAAGAGAGGTGATGTAGTTGAGAATTAGCCCTGGAGAAATAACAAAGGTGCTCGAGGATAGAATAAAGGAGTTTAAAGAAGAGATAGACCTTCAGGAAACAGGAAGAGTTGTCCAGATTGGAGATGGAATAGCAAGGGTTTACGGATTAAATAGTGTTATGGCTGATGAACTTGTTGAATTCGTTGAGACCGGCGTGAAGGGACTTGCTTTTAATCTTGAGGAGGATAATGTTGGTGTTATTTTATTAGGACCTTATTCTCAAATAAAAGAAGGTCATATTGTTAAAAGGCTTAAAAAGATTATTGAGGTACCAGTTGGCGAGGAACTCTTAGGTAGAGTTGTGAATCCCCTTGGAGAGCCACTTGATGGTCTTGGCCCAGTAGAGGCTAAACATACGCGCAAGATCGAAATCAAGGCGCCCGGTGTTATATATAGACGTCCTGTGAACACCCCTCTGCAAACTGGGATTAAGGCTATAGATGCCATGATCCCAATAGGTCGTGGACAGCGAGAGTTGATAATTGGTGATAGGCAAACAGGAAAAACAGCTATTGCCATAGATACCATCATAAATCAAAAAGGAAAAGGGGTCTATTGCATATATGTAGCGATAGGACAGAAGACAGCCGCAGTTGCCAGAATAGTTGATAAGCTCAGAGAATTTGGTGCTATGGAATATACTACAGTAGTTGTTGCATCTGCTTCAGATCCTGCACCAATTCAATACATTGCTCCTTATGCTGGCTGTGCTATGGGAGAATATTTTATGTACAATTCAAAAGATGCTCTTGTAGTTTACGATGATTTATCAAAGCATGCAGCGGCTTATAGACAGCTATCTTTGCTTCTCAGAAGACCACCGGGAAGAGAAGCTTACCCGGGAGATATATTTTATCTGCATTCAAGACTTCTTGAAAGAGCTGCAAGGCTCGATGACAAAATGGGTGGAGGCTCTTTAACAGCGCTTCCAATAGTAGAAACTCAGGCAAACGATGTTTCTGCCTATATTCCCACCAATGTTATATCTATAACGGATGGTCAAATATACCTCGAACCCGGACTTTTCTATTCTGGATTCAGACCGGCTATAAATGTTGGATTGTCTGTGTCAAGGGTGGGAGGTTCAGCCCAAATAAGAGCTATGAAACAAGTTGCCGGAATGTTGAGAATAGATCTTGCGCAATTTAGAGAGCTTGAAACATTTGCGCAGTTTGCATCTGAATTGGATCCTGCTACGAGAGCCCAGATTGTCCGCGGGCAACATTTGCAGGAGTTACTCAAACAGGACCAGTACAGCCCACTACCAGTTGAAGAACAAGTTGTGGTTCTTTATGCGGGCGTTAGAGGATATTTAGATGAGCTTCCGGTTGAATCTGTGAGAAAATTTGAAAAGGAATTTCTTGATTATATGAGAACGTCTAAATCTTCCCTGCTCAAATTGATATCGGAAAAGAAAGAATTAACTCAAGAAGTGGAAGATGAGTTGAAAAAATCTATTCAGGAGTTTCTGGAAGGATGGCATGAATAATGAGCAGAGGAAAATTAAGATCGGTAAAGGCTCGCATTCAATCAACGTCAGCGCTGATGAAAATAACGCGTGCAATGGAAATGGTTGCCAGAGCACGTGTCAGAAAGTTAGAAGAAGGTTTCAGAAAAGCAAAAACTTTTGCCAGTTCTGTTGAAGTTCTGAAAGATCGAATAGATTTTTCCTCGTGTGATCATCCGTTTGTTATTGGAAGCGGAAAGCCTGTTCTTGTTGTTGTAAGTTCAGATATGGGTCTATGTGGATCATTCAATGCAGAAATCATAAGAGAAACTGAACGCAGACTTAAAGATTTTGAAATACTGATTACCGTTGGCAGCAAAGCAACGGCGCATTTTTCTTCAAACAAAAAGCTCGCAAAATCTTATCAGAGAATATATGAAACACCAGCATTTAATGTTGCAGCTGCTTTGATGGAGGATTTACTGAAGATATCAGGAAATGTACATATTATATATGGGAAATTTGTTAATAGACTTGTTCAAAGACCTACTTGTGTTCAACTTACTCCGATAGCTGGAGGAAAAAATATTGAGAGATATGAATATGAACCATTTTCAGAAGAGCTTGCCGCAAACTTCGCCAATTTTTATGTAGCCACAAAGATATTTTCACTTCTTTATGAAACAAAAGTCAGCGAGATGTACGCAAGGCAAAATGCCATGAGAAATGCTACGGAAAACGCCAGAGAGATGATAAGAACTCTCACTCTGGAATATAATAAAGCCAGACAAGCGTCAATAACACAGGAACTTATAGAAATTGTGACAGGCGCTGAAGCACTGAAGGAAGAGTAAGGAGGCGATTTCTTTGGCTGGAAAAGGATACATAGTCAGAATCATAGGACCTGTTGTTGATGTCAAATTTGATGAAAAGGAACTTCCAGACATATACAATGCTTTAGAAGTTACCAATCCTCAAAATGGGGAAAAACTGATCCTGGAGGTTGAACAACTTATAGGAGATAATACTGTCAGAGCTGTTGCTCTTGATTCAACTGATGGTTTAACTCGTGGACTTGAGGTAGTGGACACAGGTAAACCAATTGTTGCGCCCGTTGGAAAAGGTGTTCTTGGAAGAATTCTAAACGTTGTTGGAAAACCTATTGATGAAAAAGGAGATATACAGGCAGAGGATTACTGGCCTATTCATCGACCGGCACCGAAGATTACTGAGCAGAAAACAGAAATTGAGGTACTTGAGACAGGCATCAAAGTGATTGATCTGCTTGCCCCCTTTCCTAAGGGTGGTAAGATAGGTTTTTTTGGTGGTGCAGGCGTTGGAAAAACTGTATTAGTTATGGAGCTTATAAGAAACATTGCAATTGAGCAGAAGGGTTTTTCTGTTTTTGCAGGTGTTGGAGAACGAACAAGGGAAGGAAATGATCTGTGGCTTGAAATGCAGGAAGCAGGCGTACTTGAGAATACTGTTCTGGTATTTGGGCAGATGAATGAGCCACCAGGAGCCCGATTCAGAGTAGGTCTGACTGCTCTGACTATAGCTGAGTACTTTCGCGATGTGGAAGGCAGAGATGTGCTTTTATTTATAGACAATATCTTTAGATTCGTACAGGCTGGTAGTGAAGTGTCTGCTTTGCTTGGAAGGATGCCATCGGCAGTGGGTTATCAGCCAACATTGGCAACGGATATGGGAGAATTGCAGGAAAGAATCACTTCGACCCAGAAAGGGTCCATAACATCGGTGCAGGCAATATATGTTCCCGCAGATGACATAACAGACCCAGCACCTGCGACGACTTTTTCCCACCTTGATGCATCGGTGGTTTTATCAAGAAAGATTGCTGAGCTTGGTATATATCCTGCTGTTGATCCTCTTGATTCAACTTCGAAAATACTTGATCCAGCAGTTATAGGCTGGGAGCATTATCAGGTTGCAAGGGGTGTTCAGGAGGTTCTTCAGAGGTATAAGGATCTCCAAGATATAATAGCTATTCTTGGTATGGAAGAATTGACAGAGGAGGATAAATTGATTGTTCAGAGAGCAAGAAAAATTCAACGTTTTTTAAGCCAGCCGTTCTTTGTGGCTGAGAGATTCACAGGCGCAAATGGAAAATATGTACCCATATCAGAAACAGTGAAAGGCTTTAAGGAGATACTCGAAGGAAAGCACGATTCCTTACCTGAGCAGGCGTTCTTTATGGTTGGAACAATTGATGAAGCTGTTCAAAAAGCAGAAAGATTGAAAGGAAGTGCTGCATGATAGAGGTTGAGATACTCTCTCCTTCAACGGTTTGCTGGATTGGAAAAGCAAAATTCATGAGTTTCAGAACAGTTGATGGATCGATGGGGATACTTCCAAAAAGAGCACCTATTGTTGCTCAACTTGCAATTGACTACGTGAGAGTCGTTACGGAAAGTGAAGAAAAAACCTTTGCTACGTATGGTGGATATATTCACTGCAACGGTCAAAAAGTAACAGTTGTTTCAAGCATTGTTGTTCCTGTGGAAGATCTGGACCCACATGTTTTCAAAAATGCTCAGGAAAGGGCGAAAAAGCTTCTGGAGTATCAGGATCAACTTTATAGAAACACGAAAATTGAAGCAGATGTGAGGGCAGGAAAGTAGAATATGCCATATTTTCTTGCGATAGGTGGCATAGGATTGCTGGTGGTTTCTATTTTGATTTTTCGAAAAACTTTTTCTGAGATCTCAAAAGAAATGCTGCTTGTTGTTTTGCTCTGCGTTGTTCTTGCGATCATATCAATTATGGCAGCACTTTTGAAGGGGGGATGATTGTGGAAAAATTTGTATTGCCATTTTTTAATAGGAAAACTTTGCCGTCATCTGATTTTTATTCTTATTCTATGCTGATTTTTTTCATTTCCAATATTTTGGGATTGATTGCTTCAATAATAGTTGTTTCTGCTGATTATCTTTTAGCCCTTTCTGCCAATCGTTTTCTCGGATTAACGCAGGGAATGTCGATTTTCTCTGGTTTATCACTGCTTTTTGTTGTGATCAGGTGGAGTTTTGTAATAAAAGAACTTCGCAGAGAACTTATCGAGAAGATACCTGAATATGCAAGTATTGCGATTAGATCAGATGAAACTCTGATAAATCTTGGAACGGCTGTTACGACTGCTGGGTTGGTCATAAGTCTGTTTGTACCTTTTGGGTTTCTGGTAACTCTGGTTGGGTTAAGCCTGGCATATCATTTTTTCTTTAACTCAATGAAGGAGTACGAAAACGATGAACTGATATTTTTCTCAAAAATGCCAAAGATAGCTGAGTTCTCCAAGACGAAAATTTTTAACTTTGAAGTAGATGCTAATGTGATTATTTATTCTTTGATAACACTTTTTGGATATCTTACCTTCCATCAAGAGCAGTACATATCTTCCGTTGAGAGCTATGTAAAATCAAGGAAGCAATTACTTGAGGAGGTGAGCGTGTGAATTACATTTTTTCAACCAAAGGTTTTGACTCTTCACCAGCGATAGAAGAGTATTTGGAGAAGAGATTTCAAAAAGTAGATCGTGTTTTAAAAGAAAATGATATCGTTTCCGCCGAAATAAGAGCAGAGAAGGATGCAATTAATTATGTTTTGAAGGCAAACATAAACTTCAAAGGCAATATCATTGTGGTCCAGGAAAAAGATCCGGACCTTTACACTGCTATTGATAGATTATCTGATGCGCTTGAAAAAAGGGTTAAAAAGATCAAATCAACTGTTCGTGAAAGGCACAGAATGCCTGTCGAAAAGATTCCCAGCATCAGTGATACATATGAATTCGAGGAAGAGGGATCAGAAGTTTATGA
The DNA here is from genome assembly GCF_000504085.1 of Pseudothermotoga elfii DSM 9442 = NBRC 107921. Classification (NCBI taxonomy): domain Bacteria; kingdom Thermotogati; phylum Thermotogota; class Thermotogae; order Thermotogales; family Thermotogaceae; genus Pseudothermotoga; species Pseudothermotoga elfii. The sequence continues at coordinate 163,236 of NC_022792.1, forward strand.
AGCAAAAAGAGTACCTTTATCTGTTATGCCACTCGAGGAGGCCATTCTTCAATTTAAAACTATGGAAAGGCAGTTTTTTGTGTTTAGAAATTCAGAAACAAACGAGATAAATTTGTTGTATATACGAAAGGATGGAAAAATAGGATTGTTTGAATTTGTAGACTGAGATGTGGTGAAAAACATGGCTAATCAACTTGTGATAAATATTCAGGAGGAAAAGGTTAATGTCGCCATACTCTCTGATGGTGTTCTCCAGGAGATCTTTAGTGAAGAGGATGAGTCGCTTTCTGGAAACATATATGTCGGTCGAATTGAAAAAATTATTCCAGGTTTAAATGCGGCTTTCGTAAATATAGGCGGAAATCGCAATGGTTTTTTAAAGCTGACAGATATTACAAAGCAGTATATATCCGAAGTGACCAAGAGTCCCGTGAAAGAGGGTATAAAGATTTTGGTGCAGGTGAAACATGACGCAATAGGCACTAAAGGTCCTCAATTGACAGGAAAAATATCCTTAGCCGGAAGATTCTTGGTATATTTTCCCCTCTCAAAAGTGAGAGGGGTTTCTAAAAAAGTTCAGGAACCAAAAGAGCGTGTGAGACTTCAGGAACTTTCAAGGTCACTCGCAAAGAATGATGGTGTTGTGATAAGAACTGCCGCGGAATTCGTACCAGAAGAATATGTTGCAGAAGAGTTTAATCAACTCAAATCAGAATGGCGGAAAGTCCTTCAAAGCTTTAAAAGGGCGAGAAAAATAAAGCTCCTCAGACGTGAGCCGACAACTGTTGATTATATTCTCCGCGAGAGATTAAACAAAGATATAGATGAGGTGCATGTGAATACTCGAGAAATTTACGAAAAGGTAAAAGAAGTCAGCAAAAGACTTGCTAAAAAACCGATGATCTATTTTTTTGAGGGAGATTTATTTGATAAGCTTTGCATATACAGTCAAATTGGGCAACTTCAGGAAAGGATAATCCATTTACCCAGTGGAGGATACATAGCTCTTGACACAACTGAAGCAATGACAGTTTTTGATGTGAATTCAGCGAGCTTTGTCAGTGAAAAAAATCATGCAGATCTTGCTTACAAAACAAATGTTGAGGCGGCTTACGAAATAGCGCGCCAGCTGCGCCTGAGAAATATAGGTGGTATAGTTATAGTCGATTTTATCGATATGCCATCGAAAACTTATTATGATAGATTGACTAAGGAACTACAACAGGCTATAAGAAATGATTCTGCACATATCGAGTTAATTGGATTTACAAAACTTGGGCTTCTTGAAATGACCAGAAAAAGGAGATCGCCTTCGATAGATCAGTTGCTCTTTTCCGGTTGTCCAATTTGCAAAGGTACAGGCAGGGTTGTCTCACCGCATATAGTAGTAAGAAGAGTTATAAACGAACTCTCTAAGATAGAGAATATATCAGAATATTCTTCAGTAAAGGTGATTCTTCATCAAAGACTATCTGGCTACACTGAAAAAATAAAGAAATCCTTATCTTCAACTATTGTTGAGAAAATTCGCTTCAGTTTTGAAGGCAGCAATCCTGGAGATTTCAGCGTTGTTTTCACGAAAAAGACATCTTAACTGCTTGAGCTACTCGAAGATATCTGTGAAAGATATGAACTTTGAGCTTGCATTTGAGCTATAATTTGTTCCATGGTCGCGAATTTGCTCCACAGGTCCTCTTCCTTTTTCTGGATTCTCTCAATCCAGTCTGCAAGTTGTTGAGCCAGTACGCGTTTTTCTCTGTTTATACTTCCGTTCAGACCAGCAACCTGGTCAATTTGCCCTCCGTATTTTGTCAATTCCTTGACATATTGCTGAATTTGCTGAGCAAAGCCTTCGGTATTTTCTTCATTCTGACCGAAAAATTCCCAGATTGCTTCTGGATTCTCTTCTATTTTCGATCTTAGCTTATCTTCATCTATTTCCAATTTTCCCACGACCATATTCTCATAACCGTATGAACCGGTACTGATTCCAATTTCCCACAGATACTTGATTTCTCCAGGCATACTCGTGGTAATGTAGTTTCTTAATTTATTAAAAACAGTGCGCAAGAAAGAGTCATTATTCAAAATTCCTTGCATTTTTTCCTCTTCTGTCATTTCTTCTTCATCTTTGTCTGTAACTTCGGTTTCATTCAGCTTTTCATACAAATAGCTCATTATATCATTCCATTGATTGACAAATTCCTTTATTTGCTCCACTGTAGCATCAACATTGTTTTCAACAGTGATTGTTTGAGTGGATTCTGATGTGTTCTGAACATCAATAGTTAGGCCGTTGTATTTAAAGCTATTGGAAGACGAATATAGGTCTGTCCAGTTGACATTGTCAGTACTTATCTGAACATGTGCGGAACTACCGACATTGAAAGTGGATGTATCCAAACGCAGCAATTGGGAAAGTCCACTACCTCCGTCATCTATAGATATAGTGTTTGCGCCAGTTGAATCTGAGGTCAAAATTAATTTGTCACTATTTTCATCGTATCTTGCAGTAACTCCAGCATCGCTGTTATTTATAGCGCTTATGAGTTCAGAAAGAGTTGTAGTGGTTGTGAAAGATATGCTCACGTCATTTATTGAAATTTGACCGTCATTCAATGACAAACCACGATAAGATGCTATATCACCCAGTTTTTTGTTAGCCGAAATGGCACCTATATGTGCTGTACTCTGCATTGAATAAGTTGACCCGTTCAACTCTACAGGGGCATCAACAAGATTGAAAACTTGCATAAATGTTCCCTGGGTCTGCCTGATTGCGAAAGCTTCATCGCTTGTTATATTTAATTTTCCATCGGAGAAAATCACATTTCCTGATCCAAAAATTGTTTCAAACTTAGCTATGATGTCATCTATTGTATCAGTCGTGCTTATTGATAAATCATAAGTGCTTGATCCTTTCTGCACCTTAAGCGTAGAATCAGCCGGGGTGTATCTGTACATAAGGCTCGAAAAAGTTGCAGAAGAACTTATATTATCGGGACCTATAGTCCCACCGCCAGTGAGAGAGCTTCGTGTGGCTAAGGAAAGAACCTTGACATAATAAGTTCCATTAGCAGTACTGGCATTTGCTGAGGCTGAAAGAATTGTAGAACTGGTTTCCACATTTTTTGATAAAAGATTCGATTGAAGTTTAAAATTGCTTAGAAAATTCATAAACTGCTCGAGTTTATCATCGAGTTGCTGGTATGCTTTTTGTTTCAAATCAAGCTGCTTATATTTGGTATTTAATCGCTCAGCTGCTTCAATATCGGTTGCAAGCAATGCATCAATAATAGAGGAAGTATCCAGACCTGAAAATAATCCTCCAAACTGAATTCTACTTGACGAACTTTGATAATTATAATTTATAGTGCTTGCTATTGATGACAGATCCAATTACATCACGCCCTTTCATCAAAAAGAATTCCTATTAATTCTTGAAGATTTTTTGCTATTTTCACAGCTACTTCTGGTGGAATTTGCCTGATTATCTCACCGGTTTCAGTATTTTTGATCTTGATTATTATCATATTCAAATCTCTATCTGTTGTAAACTGTGCTTCTGCTTTTAGAAAGCTTCTTATTTTCTCGAGAGATTTCTCTATGCCGTCAAGGACAGTTTCTATATTTGTTTTATCGTAATTTTCCCTATTTTTGATATGAATTTCAGCTTGGGCAGTTTTTTGCTGTGGGACATTATGAGTGTTAACATCGTTTACAGGATTAATTCTCATTGCGCCACCCCCAAATATTTTCATCTATATTATTAATCGTCCCAATAAATAAATCCTTTAAGATATCTTGAGAAAATCTCACATTTTCTAATTATAGAACTTTTTGAGATTTTATCATAAATATATAAAAATGATTTTGGGATAAATGGATAAGCAGATCTGGTATAAAATATAAATTATGAGACGATTTATCATAGCTTTTTTACTCTTTTGCTTTTTTGTATGTGGTTTATCAGGTGTTCAACTCAAAATTGAGTTTAAATCTTCAGCAGATACCAAAATTCTCGTTGAAGATGTGTCAAAGGTAATTTCTTCTCTTTTGCCGGAAAAGACATATTTGGAAATAACGCTTGATGGGTCGAATCTTCTGGCAACAGGAGATTCAACGCAAATTGACACAGTTTACGAACTAACTTTTATCGCAACTTATGATGCTACTCAAAATAAATACAATGCTTCCTGGTATGATCAAACACAACTTGCTTATTCGTGCTCTTACTCACCTAAGGATCAGCGACCATATTCAGATTTTGTTAGAGAGTGTGCACATTATCCTCTTGAAAAAGTTTCTCTCTGGCTTCTTAAAAACGATCAATTTGAAAAATACCTTCGTATTACATATCACCCATCCGTTGATGAATATGGTAGCTTCAGCCCGGATGGAAAATATTTTGCGTTTATAACAGACAGGCTATCGGGTAATCGAAACATAGCCTTGCTTGATTTGCAAGCAGGCAAGATTACGGTCCTGCCTGTAGCTGGAAGCAGCGAATATTTTCCAAGATTTTCACCTGATGGAAAACGTTTACTGTTTCAAGGGTCTCTCCATGGATTCTGGAACATATATGTTATGCCATTAGAAAATTATTCAAAAAATATTGTGTTGATTTCAGCTGGAAACAATCCTGCTTATAATCCCTGCTGGTATGATGATGGGACAGTTCTCTATGTTCAGGATAGCGAATATGGGAACCGGCTTTTGCTGAGCACAATTGCCAAAAAAAGAAAACAGATAGAAATACCTTATCCCTTTGAAATGGTTTTTTCTCCGACAGTTTATAAAGATACCATTTATTTTGTAGGGTTGAAAGAATCTGATTTTGGGATATATGCGTTAACCTCGGATGGAACTGTTACTGTTGTGGAAAACACAGTTTTTAATGAACACGATCCTGCAATATCTCCAGATGGTAGATATCTTGCTTATTCATGCAACATAACCGGTTACTATACAATATGGGTAAAAGATCTGTTTACTCAAGAAAAATGGTGCATTACGCAGGATATACCGCACGACGCTTTTTATCCAGTTTTTTCACCGGATGGTAAGGTTGTTGCGTTCAGCGTTTATGAAGGAAATTTTGAACCGGATATATGGTTTGTTAGATTCAGGCCAGTTTCGTCAACCCTTCAAGCTGAATCTGTTCCTCGCTCGTCAAGAGCTCCTTGCCATTGAGTATGATCAACAGGTCTTCTTCAAATTTTGCTATACCCAAGACAATATTTGTTTTTGTTTTACCAAGATCTGCAGGGGGTTGTTCAATCTGTTTATCTGTTATGGTAAGTACTTCGTGCACCTGATCAACAAGTAAACCAATCTTCCTGTCGTCCAGATTGATGACTACGATTTTTGAAGATGGAGCTCTGTCTGTAATTTTCATCTTGAATTTCTTCTTCAAATTTATGATTGGGATCACATTGCCACGGAGATTCATAATCCCCTCCACATAATCAGCAGATTCAGGAATTTTTACGATCTTCCCCATTTCGACAATGCTATCAACGCTCATTATATCCAAGGCAAATTTTTCTTCTCCAAGTAAAAAACTGACTACCTTAAGTTCCATATTTGTCCCTCCTTTAATCTATCTGCAAAAGGATCTGCCCAGTTTCCACATTGTCCCCTTCTTTGACGAGTACTTTTGTTACCGTACCATCGTGATCAGATAAAATATCGTTTTCCATTTTCATGGCTTCAAGGACTATAAGCTTTTGCCCTCTGGTCACCTTTTGCCCTTCACTTACATGAACTTTAAGTATCAGTCCAGACATTGGTGATTTAATCTCGACACCACTGACTGTTGCAGATGGCTGAGCAGGCTGAGGTTCTATCCGTTCAGGTTTACTATGTTCAATTACGGTTTTTTCAGCGGATTTTTCTACTGGAATTGTCGATTGTCGAATAATTGGTTGCTGCACGCCTGATAAGCCTATCTCCTCAACTTCAACTATATACTCTTTACCGTTAACTACCACCCTGAACTTGCGCGCCATCTTCTCGCTCCTTTCCAACCATATCTTCTCCATTGCACAGTTCTGTCATCGAATGAATAATTTTTTGACAGATGAATTGATTTGATCTTGACAGGTTCTCCAAAAATTTCATTTATCACTGCCGATATGATTGCAATGTGTGTATCATCGTGTTTTTCAACTGTTTTCTTCTCATCAGCTGTTTCTGATTTTTTTTGTTTTGTTTTTGAGTCTCTCGATAAAAATTCCATCAGACGAAAGATGGTATAAAGCACAACAAATATAGAGAAAACTGCCGTTATACCGACTAAAACATAAGTAGCGAGAGACATCTGATCACCTCACAAGGGGATATTACCATGCTTCTTCTTTGGCAAGGAACGGACTTTCGTTTGACATATATCTATCACTTTAATAAGCCAATCTCTGGTCTGCCGTGGATCAATAACGGCATCAATATATCCTCTTGAAGCAGCAACGTACGGATTTGCAAATGTCTCTTTATACATTTGAACGAGTTCTTTTCTTTTTTCTTCAGGGTTTGGTGCACTTTCTATATCTTTTCTGAATATAATATTTGCAGCACCCTCTGGGCCCATTACAGCTATTTCAGCTGTTGGCCAGGCTGCAACAAAATCCGCTTCAAGATGCTTACTTCCCATAGCAATGTAAGCCCCTCCATAAGCTTTTCTGAGTATTACAGTTATTTTTGGCACAGTTGCTTCACTGTAAGCATAAAGCAATTTTGCCCCATGCCTTATTATTCCTCCATGCTCCTGCTGGACACCAGGTAAATATCCTGGTGTGTCAACAAATGTAACGATTGGTATATTGAAAGCGTCGAGAAATCTTATGAATCTTGCGGCTTTGTCTGATGAATCTATATCTAAAGCACCCGCCAGGACTGATGGCTGGTTTGCAATTAATCCTACACTTTTTCCAAAGATTCTTGCAAAGCCAACCACGATATTTTTGGCGTAGTGTTTGTGAACTTCAAAAAAACTCCCCTGATCTACTACAAGGTTTATGACGTTGCGCACGTCGTAGCCTTTATTTGATTCTACAGGTACAGTAGAGAGTATCTCTTCACTTATGGTAGTTTCATAATTTCCAGGTATGCACTCTGGTTCTTCAAGGTTATTTTGAGGTATATACGAAAGAAGCTTTCTGACGATATTTACAGCATCCTGTTCATCGGAGGCAAGGAAGTGGGCATTCCCGCTTTTAGCATTGTGAACATATCCACCACCAAGATCTTCCTGACTTATTTCTTCTCCAGTTACAGCTTTTATAACATTCGGACCTGTTATAAACATCCTTGATGTTTTGTCAATCATCACTACGAAATCAGTTATTGCTGGCGAATAAACCGCTCCACCTGCACAAGGTCCGGCTATCAGTGTTATCTGTGGTATCAATCCAGATGCAATTGTATTTCTGTAAAATATTCCACCGTAACCGTACAATGAATCGACGCCTTCCTGAATTCTTGCACCACCTGAGTCATTGATACCTATCAGCGGTATTCCAAGTTCCATTGCAAGATCCATAATCTTCATAATTTTCTTTGCATGCATCTCTCCCAAGGAGCCACCCATTACCGTGAAATCCTGTGAAAATATAGCTACAGATCTACCATCGATTCTTCCTATACCCGTTACAACTCCATCAGCCGGAAGGTCTTCTTTATCCATGCCAAGCAATGTTGACCTGTGCCTGACAAATTTGTCAATTTCAACAAATGAACCGGCATCGAGCAACAAACTAATTCTCTCGCGAGCGGTGAGCTTCCCCTGGGCATGCTGTTTCGCTATCCTGTCATCTCCCCCGCCTTTTTCAATGTGTTGGTCGAGTTGATGAAGTTTATTTATGAATTCTTCCATTTTCACGCCTCCTCAGTGATTACCTTCAACAAGCTCTATAAGAACTCCACCTGTAGTTTTTGGGTGGAGGAACAAAACTTTCGTACCTTCCGCACCAGCTTTAGGTTTGTCAGATAATGGTTGTAGCCCATTGCTTTTTGCAAGTTCAGCAGCCTGATCTATTCCCAGAACATTGAAAGCAATGTGATGAATTCCCTCTCCTTTACTGTCAAGAAATTTGCTGATCTCAGAATTTTCATTCATCGGCTCCAGTAGTTCTATTTTACTTTCTCCAACTTGTATCATGTAAACTCTTATACCTCTTTCAGCAATTTCTTCCACATGAATATTTTGAAGGTTGAAAAAATCTCTATAAACTGATAGTCTTTTGGAAGCATCTCTCACAGCGATACCAACATGATCTATTTTCTTCGTGATCAAAATTAGTCCCTCCTCGTGAAAAATAGGGGCTTAAAGCCCCGTTTTAAGCCACTTTTTCCTCGGATTTTTTCTTTGATTCAGAACTCGATTCAGATGATTGGACTCCGTTTTTTCTGCTATCTGTACTGTAAAAACCACTTCCCTTGAAAATTATACCTACCCTCGAAATAGCACGTTTCATTTGTTTTCCACATTCGCAAAAAATCTCCGGGTCTTCGTTAATTGAGTGAAATACCGTTTTTTGAGAATTGCAGTTTTCACATACATATCTGTAAAACGGCATCTTATCACCTCCTGTGCCACTTCTATGCCTTTACAGTTGTATATCTTAGCCTCTGGACGTTGCAAAAGTGTTAAAATTGATCAAAATGCCTTTTTTATTATCTGAAGAAGATCGTTTTCCTGTAATTTCTTTGGAGTTTTCACCACAACACCTTTCATTGCCCTGTAAGCTACTTTTGCTATATTTTCGAGCTCTTTTTCTTTGAAACCAAGAGATGAAAGTTTCTGATTCAGGCTGAAAAGCTCTTGGAATTCGAAGAGCATATCTATGAAAATTCTGGCAGCAGTTGTCGTATTGTATTCATCAATATTGAAAACTTCATGAGCGAGTATGGCAAGCCTTTCGCGAATTTCGTCAAAGATATACTCAAGTAAATAAGGGCCCGTTATACATAGTCCTAAACCATGAGGAAGTTCTGGATGAAAGCCACTTAACCCATGCTCTATTGCATGATTTGCGATTACACCTGTAAGCGTTTCGGTGATTCCCGCTTCGGTGCTTGCCCATGCAAGATTTGTTCTTGCATAGATATCTGCACCATTTCTATAAGCAATGGGCAGGTTTGCCACAATTCTTTTCATTGAATCAATGGCCAGGATATCTGAATAAGGATTGGCGTCAATATTTAGAAATGCTTCAAGGGAATGATAAAAGGCGTCCAGGGAAGTGTACGCTGTCTGATTTTTCGGAAGTGTTATCATAATTTCGGGATCCACAATGGAGATTTTTGGAAATATAACGCTATAGCCAATACCTACTTTTTCGTTGGTTTCTGGATTTGTGATAACTGCGAATGGGTCAGCCTCAGTTCCTGTTCCATGAGTTGTTGGTATTGCAATTACAGGTAATGCTTTGTCCGGCTTTTTGCCACCACCTACTTCGACATAATCCCAAAATTTTCCACCCATCGCAGCTGTTAATGCAATAGCTTTTGCTGAATCAATAGCACTTCCGCCACCCAGGCCTATTACAAACTTGACATTTTCTTTTTTTGCAATCTCAGCAGCTTCGTCAACATCATTACTTACTGGATTTGGCTGGATTTTGTCGTAAATAACAGACTCAACATCTGTTTTTTTCAATAAGGATACAATTCTATCAAGTAAACCGCTTTGCTTCGTGCTTTTTTTTCCTGTAACTATCATTGCCTTATTTCCGAGATTTTTGATTGAGTCTGGGAGATGCTCGACAGATCCCTGACCAAAAATGATCTTTGTTGGCAAAAAAATATTAAACATATTATCCCCTCCTATATTAAGATTACACCTTTTTCTATATATGCCTTTGCAAGGCAAAGCATCTGTCCCCAACCAAACGCACATCCGAAAGCTATATCAAGTTCGTTGACGTTGCTAACAAAAACCCTGTCCTCAATTTTCACCCATGTTCCCCTCGCTGCATCTGATTGAAAAGTCATCTTTACCCTTGATCTATAACCATCGTCATATTCATACCACCAGAATTCCATAATTTTATGAGGAATGATTGATATAACGATTCCCTTATCTTCGACAATCTGCCCTTGCGTCAGTCTCTTCCAGCGAAAATATATTTGTCCTCCTTCATAAAGATCAATTTTCATACCATCGGTAAACCATGGATCCCATCCGCAATGATTTACAAAAGTCGTCCAGGTTTTTTCGATGGGGGCATTAAAATACTCTATAAACTCCATTTCTGGTATTCGAAGCAACAATATACCTCCTTAGATTTTATTATACCAACTGAGCAGGTATGATACGAAAAATGGAGAAAGCAGAAGAAAAAATGAGTGATAAAAAGATTTTCTTTTGTATATATGGAAAATAGCACTTCAACAGTGAAAATTCTTTTTATCCACGTTTGATTGTTTTTGGTAAAAGTTATAACATTATAAATAGTCCCATACCCCAGGGGAGGTGTGTTTATGAGAAAGTTCTTGTTAGTTCTGGCAATGGTTTTTACTTTATCTGCATTAGTTTTTGGAGCATACGAAATAGCTTTTGTTGTCAAGGCGACAGACTCTGATTTCTGGCAATATACCATTGTAGGAGCAAAGAATGCCGAACATGATCTACAGGGTCTGGTGAAAGTAACAGTTTACGGCCCGCCATCTGAAGCAGATATTGACAAACAAGTAGCTATCCTTGAAGATGTCATAAGAACAAAACCAGATGCAATAGTTATATCGTCGACAAGTTCTCATGCGACAGCCCCAGCTTTAAACAAAGCCTACCAGCAAGGCATAAAGATCATTCTGATTGACAACTTTGTTTACGATACCGGTTATCATTCCTTTTTAGCAACAAACAACAAAGTTGGCGGGGGTCTGGCAGCCGAGAAAGTAGTCGAACTTCTAAAGAAATCGGGAAGGCCTCTTAAAGGCAAGGTAGGTCTTATAAGTTCGATGGCGGGAGTTCAGGTGCTGATCGATCGAGATGACGGATTTACAGCAAGATTGAAAGAATTAGCGCCGGATTTAGAGATATTACCGACAAGGTATGTTGACAACGATATCGCCAAAGCGGCAGCTGCAGCAGAAGACCTTATAACAGCTTATGGAGATCAGCTGGTTGCGATTTTTGCTGACAACAATCACACAGGGGATGGAGTTGCCAGGGTGATTGAGGAACAAAATCTTCAAGACAAGGTGATTGCGGTTGCGTACGATTCTGATCCACAGGAAGTGGAAGCTCTGAGAAACGGTAGTTTGAAAGCTCTCATAGTTCAGGATCCTCATGGAATGGGTTACAAAGGAGTCATGTTTGCATTCATGGCAATTAATGGAGAAACGCTTCCAAGTTACTTTGATACGGGTGTTTATGTTGTTACGAAAGAAAATATGGACAACCTACAATGGGTACTTGATCCCTACAAAAGAAAGAAATACTGATTGTTTTTCTTGAAACGACTGCGAGGGGGATCTCCCCCTCGTAACTTTACAGAAAGAGGGGATTTTTATAAAGTTTTCCGAGAGGGATTTTGCAAAACTTTTTGATAGTACTTTACTCAAACCCGAGACATCCTGGGATGAAATACTAAACTTCGTCGATGAATCAATAAAATATGATGTTCGCGCTATAGCGATTCCATGGTATGCATTGACCTACGCTATAAAAAAAGTATCAACTACAGATATAGGTATTGTTGTTGGAATAGACTTTCCTTTTGGGTACAGCTCCATAGAACGAAAGCTCGATGAAATCAAATTTTACCTTTCGTTCAGTGAAAAAATAACTGATTTTGATGTGGTTGTGAATATCTCAGCTGTCAGGTCCAATAATTGGGAATATGTCCAGGAAGAACTGAGAATTCTCTCTCAGGAAATCAAAAAACACGACAAGATCTGCAAAATCATAATAGAAACAAGCAGATTATCAGATAATGAGATAGTCAGGCTATGTCAGCTAATTTCAAATGAATCGAGCATAGATTACGTAAAAACAGGGACGGGGTTTGGGCCTGCCCCCACGACATATAAAGATGTCCAGTTAATGAAAAAATATCTTGGAGGAAAAAAGATAAAAGTTTCTGGAGGCATCAAGACTCTCGATCAAGTAAAGCGTTTTCTCGATATGGGAGTTAGTCTTTTTGGAAGTAGTGCGGCTATTGAAATTATAGATGAATTTGTTGAAAGGCATAGGAGGAAGTGATCGATGCGCGAACTTTTAAGAGTTGATAATGTGAGCAAGTCTTTTCCGGGTGTAAAAGCCCTGGACGGTATCACTTTTTCTCTGAATAGTGGAGAAGTGCGAGGACTTGTTGGAGAAAATGGTGCTGGAAAATCAACATTGATAAAAATAATAACAGGAGCCTACAGTAAGGATTCTGGTAAGTTATATTTTCTTGGCAAAGAGATAAAAAGGAATGATCCTGTTCTGTCCAGAAAGCTGGGTATCTATGCAGTGTATCAGGATGTTATGATAGCTCCAGACATCAGTGTGGCTGAGAATTTTTTCCTCGGATCCCAACCAGGTTTTTTCGGCTTTGTAAATTGGAGAAAAATGAGAAGTGAATCAAGAAAATTTTTGAATGAAATAGATTTAGCGGTGGATGTTGATATAAGTACAAGATCTCTGAGTCTTGCTAATAAAGAAATGATAGCTATTGCAAAAGTTATGCTTTTCAATCCAAAGCTGGTTATATTTGATGAACCAACAGCGGTGTTGACTGATAATGAAAAAAGACTTTTGTTTGATCTGATTAGAAAACTGAAGAAGAAAAATATAGGGGTTATATACATATCTCATAATCTGGAAGAAGTTTTTGAAATCTGTGACACAGTGACTGTGCTTAAGGATGGAAAAGTAGTGGGCACATATAAAACAGAGGAGATAGGTAATGTAAACAGCCTTATACCACTCATGGTGGGACGGAAAATAGAAGAGATGTACTACAAAGAAAAGGTGGAGATAGGAGAAGAAATCTTGAAAGTTGAAGGGCTAACTGGCAAAAAATTCAAAGGGGTGTCTTTTAGTCTTCATTCAGGTGAAATTCTTGGTCTTTACGGATTAGCGGGGGCTGGTAGAACAGAGATAGCAAGGGCAATCTTTGGTGCGGATAAAATTGATGCTGGCTCGGTATTTGTGAAAGGGAAAAAAGTAGCAATAAATAACGCTAAAGACGCGATAAAACTTGGTATAGGTTATCTACCAGAAGATAGAAGAAATCAAGGAGTGTTTCCACCACAGAGTGTTGAGTTCAATGTAAATATTGTTAATTACCAGGACATTTTATCGAAATTTTTTGTATTTGTAAATCAGAAAAAAGCAAAAAGAATTTCGAAAGAACTTATAAACAAACTTTCAATAAAAGCTTCAAGCATCACCCAATCTGTTTATCAATTAAGTGGTGGCAATCAGCAGAAGGTCATTCTGGCAAGATGGCTTAGTCGTTTTGCACAGGTACTGATACTTGATGAGCCAACGAATGGTATAGATGTTGGTGCAAAAGCAGAGATTTACAGGCTCATAGGAGAAATCGTTAATCAAGGGAAAAGTGTTATTTTTATATCTTCGTATTTACCTGAGCTTATTGGAATATGTGATCGGATAATAGTTATTTCGAATGGTGCGGTAGCTGGGGTGTTAGAACGAAGCAATTTTTCTGAAGAACGCCTTTTAACTCTGGCTATGAGTAATGTGAGAAAAAAGGAGGGTGCTTCGTGAAACAAAAATCGAAAATGGTCATTCGGGGAACAAGTTTTGCTGAGAGAAACCTTATAATTATATTTCTGGTTTTGGCAGTTTTCTTAGCATTTGCTACCAAAGGCACTTTTTTGTCTTTTGGAAATATAACTAACTTACTTCGACAAACTTCTATAAATGGTGTTGTAGCCCTCGCAATGCTTTTTGTCATAATTACAGGTGGAATAGATTTATCTGTAGGCTCGGTTGTGGGACTTTCTGGAATGATTTTCGCCATGCTGACCTCTTCCAGGCTACAATTTCAATTTTCCACTTTTCAGGCAGTTGTTATAGCCCTACTGGTCTCAATTTTTGTAGGTGTCGGGGATGGTTTTGCTGTTCATGATTTGAAAGTTCCTCCATTTATAGCCACTCTTGGAATGATGACTTTTGTTAGGGGTCTTGTTATGTATATTTCATCTGGTCGAATGATAACAGGTATACCCTACAGTTTTGTTAATTTCTCTTCTGAAAACATCCTCGACATTCCAAAACTTGTCTGGCTCTGGGTTGTTATGGCTGTGATTGTCACGATCGTTTTGAAATACACAAAATTTGGAAGAAACCTCTACGCTCTTGGAAGCAACAAAGAAGCCGCAAGATTGTCTGGTATAAGCCTTAGATTAAACTACTACGGTGCATACGCAGTATCAGGCCTTCTGAGTGGCATAGCAGGAATTATGCTGGCTTCAAGGTTGGCAGCAGGAGTTCCAACTGCTGGCCAGGGCTATGAGCTGGACGCGATTGCATCAGTTGTGATAGGAGGGGCGAGTTTGAGTGGAGGTACCGGCACAGCGCTTGGAACTGTTATAGGGGCTTTACTGATTCAAACTTTGAGGAACGGAGGAAATCTTCTTGGTATAGATCCTTTTGTTATGCAAATGGCAATAGGATTGATCATAATCGCAGCTGTTTTCTTTGATCAGTACGTCAAGGCCAGAAGGGGGTGAGGATGTGAAGATATACATAGATGGATGCGATAAACAATCAATAGATCTGGCAGAAAAGTTTGAAATAGGTATCACCACCAACCCCACGATAATTTTCAGCGAATGTGCGAAGAGAAGTTTATTTGAGTTGATTGGTTTCTTTTCGCAGATAAAAGTACCTGAAATTTTTTTACATGTAGAGAAATCTTATGAGGATATTGTTGAGTGTCTGGATACAAAAAAATTTGTGATCAAATTGCCGTGGGTGGAAGAAAATTACGAACTGAGTGTTTTGTTGAAGAAAAAAGGATTCAGAGTGTGTGCAACAGCTGTTTATGAATTATCTCAATTGATAACGGCGTTAACTCTAAATGTTGATTTCGTGGCATTTTATTACGACAGAGCAAGTAAAAAAGGAATAGACCCAGAAAAAAGGATCTGCGAGTTTATGGAAATAATCTCAAAAAACCATTCAGATACCAGAGTAATCGTGGCGAGTTTGAAAAATGCGAATCAGATTTTATCGGCTGTAAAAACCGGAGTAAGCCATATAACTATACCTGTAGATCTTTTCAAAGAATTTGTGAAAGTTCCAGAATATGTTTTGGTTGATGTTAGAAAGTTTTCAGAAGACCTCAAGAAGATTTCTATCTCAGAAAGGAAGAAGTGAACGTGAATCGCGTGAGTGTTTTGGGAAGTTTTGTTGTAGATCTGGCAGTTTTTTCGTCTCATATTCCAAATCCTGGAGAAACTGTTTTTTCAGAATCTTTTAAAATGGGACCAGGTGGGAAAGGTTTTAATCAAGCTGTTGCTGCAAAACGATCTGGAGCAGATGTTCTGTTCATTACCAAAATAGGCCAGGATTTGTTTTCCATTTTAGCTGAGCAGGCTTTTGAAAAATACGATCTTTGTAAGAAATATTTATTAAAATCAAAAACTTATGGAACAGGTGTTGCACTGATAATTGTAAATGAAACCAACGGAAACAATGCAATATCAGTTGTACCGAATGCCTGTGTTGATATAACGTTGGAAGATGTGGAAAAAAATTCTGAAATATTTGAAAAATGTGATGTTTTCGTAGCTCAATTTGAATCTAATTTGCAGGCAACTTACAGAGCTATTGAACTTGCTAAAAGATCTGGAGCTGTTACTGTGCTTAATCCGGCGCCTGTTCGAGAATTTGACTATGAGATACTGAAATATGTGGATATATTAATTCCGAATGAAATAGAAGCGTGTTTGCTTGCTGAAAGTTTCTCAAATTGTAATAAAGTATCGAAAATTGCTGCAAAGCTCGAAAAATTTGTTGATACTGTTATTATAACTCTTGGCGAAAAAGGCGTATTCTGTTCAAAAATCTCTCATGAGATTATTCCAGCCATTAGAGTTAATACTGTTGACACTACAGGGGCAGGAGATGCTTTTGTAGGTATTTTTGCATCGTATCTTTCGAGAAACTATTCTCTGAGAGAATGTGTGAATTTCGCCATTACTGGCGCTGCTCTATCTACAACAAGATATGGAACATCTCCTTCCATGCCCTCGCAAAAAGAGATTGAACTGATGTACAGATCAGTTTTCTCTAATGAGGAGGGACAAGACCTATGAGTTACATAATTTCATATGATTTGGGGACTACAGGAAACAAAGCAACTCTTTTCAAAAACGATGGTAAGCTTTTAGCAAGTGTTTTTCATCCGTATGAAACGAATTATTTCAATATTAACTGGGTAGAGCAAGATCCAAATGATTGGTATGAATCTGTTAAGATTTCAACTCAAAAATTGTTCAAACTTTCAAAAATAAATTCAGATGACGTGAAAGTTATTAGTTTTAGCGGGCAGATGATGGGAATTGTCCCAATTGACAGAAATGGAAATCCGTTGAGACCTGCAATAATCTGGGCAGACCAGAGGAGCATTACACAGGCCGACCGTCTGAAAAAGCTGGGAGACGAGAAGGTTTATTCGATAACCGGGTCAAGGATAACTCCAACTTATGCGGGCCCAAAGATTTCATGGATAAAAGATAACGAACCTGATGTTTACAGTAACGCCTTTAAGTTTTTGTTTGCCAAAGATTTCATCATTTACAAACTGACAGGTATTGCTGGCACTGATTTTTCAGATGCATCCCTATCATTAATTTTTGATATAAGGAAGAAACAGTGGTCAGCTGAACTTGCAGAAATTTTGAATATTGACATAGGAAAACTCCCCGAAGTCTCAGCCTCTACATCTATTGTTGGAACAGTAATACCATCTGTCGCGTCAGAACTCGGATTGTCTGAAAAAACACTGGTTGTAAGAGGGGCTGGTGATGGTTCTGCAGCAACAATTGGGGCTGGTGTTTTCGATTCATGCGAAGCATATGTCTATCTGGGATCATCAAGCTGGATAAGTACCTGTACATCAGAACCGTTTTTTGATTCTAAAGCGAGAACTTTTAATTTCTGTTACCCTATTCCGGATTTTTATTGCCCAACAGGAACAATGCAGTCAGGAGGGGGATCATATCAGTGGGCGAAAAACGCACTGTGTCAATTTGAGGAAAAGCTGGCGAAGGAATTAAATCTGAATGTATACAGCATAATGGATGATTTAGTTGATTCTACAAATCCCGGTGCAAAAGGACTGATTTTTTTGCCATATCTTGTGGGAGAAAGAAGTCCACACTGGAATGTCAATGCAAAAGGTGCCTTTATTGGTCTTTCAGTAACGCACAATAAAAATGATATGTTGAGAGCAGTTCTCGAGGGAGTTAGTTTTAATTTAAAAATGATACTCGATGTATTTGAAAAATCTGGTGGATATAACTTCAAAAAGATTCGTTTAATAGGAGGCGGTGCTAAGGGTAGAAACTGGAGGCAAATAATAGCTGATGTTTTTCAAAAGCCCATTGCTGTGGCAAAGTTTCCAGAAGAAGCAACTTCCATCGGGGCAGCTATTATCGGAGGAATTGGTACAAAGATTATTACGATAAATGATGCCAAGAATTTTGTAAAAGACCTTTGCTTAGTTGAACCGAGATCCATGTACTTCAAAAGATATGAGAAGATGTATGAAGTTTTCCAAAAATCGTACTACTCGTTATTAGAAAGTTTCGACCTACTTGCAAAAATAGATTGATTTTTCAGGAGGGATTGATGTGAAGAAAAATGGAATCTTAAACCGGGAATTATCCTATCTTATAGCTTCAATGGGGCACGGTGATATTTTATCTATTGTTGATTCGGGTTTTCCCATTAGTGAAGATGTGTTTTGCGTCGATCTCAGTTTAATAGCTGGAAAACCGAAGATTGTAGAAATAATCATACCACTGCTCGAAGAGCTTGAGATAGAGAAAGTTTTGATTGCTGAAGAGATAAAAATGATCTCTCCAAAGTATCATCAGAAACTCTTGAGTATCTTTCCAAAAAATGTTCAAATTGAGTACATACCACATGAGAAGTTTAAGGATAGAGTGAGAGAGTCTAAGGGAGTTGTAAGAACAGGAGAACAAACTTCTTATTCCAGCGTAATTTTGGTTGGTGGAGTTACATATCATGGGGAAAAGGAGGAGGGTTTATGAAATATAGATCGACCAGTAGATTTCCTGAACAGATTTCAGTAATAGGCCTTGGTTGCTGGGAACTCTCTGGATCAAATGTATGGCAAGGTTCGAATGACGAAGATTCCATCAAAGTTGTCCACAAGGCCCTGAAAGCAGGTATTAATTTTTTTGATGTAGCCCCTGTTTATGGGTTTGGACATGCTGAAGAGATTCTCGGTAGGGCAATTGAAGGATTCCCCAGGGACAAGATATTGATTGCCACGAAATGTGGTTTGGTTTGGGATGAGCATAAGCGAATAAAGAGATGCCTTAAACCAGAAAGTGTTTTTCAAGAAATAGATCAAAGTTTGAAAAGATTGAAAACGGATTATGTTGATCTCTATCAGCTTCACTGGCCCGATCCCAATACACCTATTGAGG
The DNA here is from genome assembly GCF_000504085.1 of Pseudothermotoga elfii DSM 9442 = NBRC 107921. Lineage (NCBI taxonomy): Bacteria > Thermotogati > Thermotogota > Thermotogae > Thermotogales > Thermotogaceae > Pseudothermotoga > Pseudothermotoga elfii. The sequence goes on from NC_022792.1 coordinate 181,881, forward strand.
AAACCTTAGATGCTTTAACCAAGTTGCAAAAAGAAGGCAAAATCAGGTACATAGGATTATCGAATTTTTCCAGGGATATAGCAAGCAAAGTGTTACCTTATATAAGTAGTATGCAAGGATTATATAATATGTTTGAAAGAAATGCCACGAGTTATCACAGTATTCCTCTTGAATACAGATCAGAAAAGGAAATATTACCATTTTGTGAGAGAAATGGCCTTGCTTTCTTCCCTTACAGTCCTTTAATGCAGGGAATATTGACTGGAAAGTTTTTAGAGAATGAGGTTTTTGAATCTCCTGTTCCGGAACAACAAGGGCATCTCATATTTTTGGTCACAATACTTTATCCTGGAAAAGTAAATGAAGAATTCTTTATGACAAAAGGGCATTATCATACTGTTGAAAATACTGCAGAGGTTTACCTGGGAATAAAAGGAAAAGGGTTGATCCTTTGCCAGACAAAATCAGGAGATTTTGAAGTGGCTGAAATTTCTGAAAACAGGGTTGTTTATATACCCCCATTCTGGGCTCACCGGGCTGTCAATATTTTTGATGAACCACTAATTTTCTTTGGTATTTACCCGGCACATGCAGGTCATGATTATGAGACAATAGCTCAATCAGGGTTTGTAAAACGGGTTTTTTCAAAAAATGGTAGAGTGGTTATAGAGTGATTTTTCATCTGATGAAATAATCTATATTGTTTAAAAAAATATTGAATATCTCTGGATCGAAATGGTTAGCACAACTTTTCATTATATCTATCGCTTCTGAAGGTGAGTATGCTGAGCGGTAATATCTGTCTGTAGTTAAGGCGTCAAAAACGTCTGCTATAGCAACTATTCTTGCAGAAAGTGGAATCTCTTCTCCTTTGAGTTTACATGGATATCCACTACCATCAAATTTTTCATGATGATATTTTGCCACGAAAAATGATGTATATACAAGCTGATTTTTGGGTTCGTAGCGAAGAATTTTCTCAAACAGAGAAGCTCCGTGTAAAGTGTGCATTTTGATTATGTCAAATTCTTCGTTTGTTAGCTTACCTGGTTTGCGAATCACGGCATCTGGGATGAACAATTTTCCTATATCGTGAAAAAACGAAGCAATCGATAGAAATTCGAGTTCTTTATCGGTAATTAAACCTCTTTCCAGGCAGAGCTTTGCAAGCACTGTTGTATACGTTTTTACATTGATCAAGTGATCAAACAGCATCTTGTCTTTTAGTTTAATTGTTTGTATAAGAAATTCTATGAAGGCCATAGGAGAAAGTTTTTCCAGATCACACATTGAAACTGGTAGAGAGAGGTCAAAGCGGGAAAAATTCTCAACAACTTTATCTGCACCACAGCTCATGAATTCTTTTTCAGCAGAATTTGGCGCAATGATTGTTACTATAGGATACACACAGGCAATCTCTTTGCGAAGACTGGATACAAAGTCTTTGATTACTTCTGCGGGAAAACTTTTTGCATCAAGAACGATATTTGCATAACTGTGCAAATTTCTGTTGATAAGTCTCCATGCAACCTCAAAATCCATTGTGATTTCGAATGGTGTCTGGTCTGATATTTGAAAAGAAACGTATTTCTCTGGATTACTGCTCAATAAAAGTGTTTTATATTTCATTTGCTGTTTTTTCCCCATTAATCTAACTTAAAAATATACAGTATAAGATTTTTCAAACATATTATGCATGTTTTTATCTAAAACTGACGTAACCTTAATATTAAGAAAATCGTATCTAAAGCTTATAAATTTATGACTTTCATAGTACTCTTCGTAAAATTGTATTTAAGATTATTATTTTTTACTTCACAAAGAAAGTCAAAAAGAAAAAGCCAATATTCCGGTTGATCGGGATAATCACATTAATTCAATACAAAGTGCATTTTTATTCTACTTTTTTGTTTTTAGTTGAAAAGTTTTCTTGCAGTTTTGACAGTAAAGAACTTCTTTTGATCTGTATTTTTTGTAATATAGTCTCTGAGAACACTCTGGGCATGTTTCATTCGATGGTTCCAGCCAGCTTATGAAATCACAATTATCACTGGTACATTTGAAGAAGATTCTTTTGTTCTTGCTAATCTTCTTTTCAACAACTGCTGAGCATTTAGGGCATTTTCCTCTTGCAAAGCCTGTATATGTCTTTCCGCAATTCTGGCATTTAATATAATTGCCATATCTGCCACTCATTTGTTCAAGCTTTCCTCCACATACCGGGCACACTGTTTCGATAGATTCCTTTTCCTGATGGGTAAAATACATTGTGTTTTCATAAAACACAGCAGGCGTTTCGAGAGCCAATGACGTTGTTTTTGAGCAATTCTCGCACAGAAGGTACAGACCATATCTCCCGACTTTAAGTTTGTACTTGCTTTTGCAGTCACATTCCAAATTTGTGTTCATGTCTATTGAAAGCCATTTTTGTTGAGCTTCATCGAGATATTTCGAAAAGTCGTTGTAGAAATCTCTTAAGAGTTCTTTGTAATCTTTCTGACCCTGTTCAATTTTGTCGAGGGCCTCTTCCATTTTTGCTGTGAATTGAAGGTCTACTATTTCAGGGAATTTTTTTTCCAGATAGTGGTTAACTACAAAACCCATTACTGTTGGGATGAGCTGGTTTGATGATTTAATGACATATTTTCTTTCAAGGAGCGTTGATATTATTGTGGCGTATGTACTGGGCCGACCGATTCCTCTGATTTCCAGAGCACGTACCATAGATGCTTCTGTATATCGAGCGGGGGGTTTCGTCTCATCTTCTTCTATTTGCCATTTACTTATACGGATTTCCCCCGAAGGAATAGTTATCTCTTGCTCTTTGTCTTTTTTCAGAATTATCTCAAAGCCATCGAATATTCTGCGCTCGATTTTTGATTCAAAAGTATATCTATCTGATTGAAACTGGATTGTTGTTTCTTCATAAATAGCGTCTGCCATCTGTGAGGCCATGAACCTCTCCCAGATTAATTTGTAGAGCCTGTATTGATCTTTGCCAAGATCACCTTCCACTTGATCTGGCGTCAGGTCAATATTGACAGGTCTGATTGCTTCGTGAGCATCCTGAACATTTTGTTTTGCTTTTTCTGTTCTCACTTTCTTCCCTAAATAATTTTTGCCAAATTTATCTGTGATAAACTCTATTGCTTTTTGTTTTGCTATTTCAGAAACCCTTGTTGAATCTGTTCTCATATAGGTTATAAATGCCCTGTGGCCTTTTGGCGTATCTATACCTTCGTAGAGTTGCTGGGCGATCTGCATAGTTTTTTTCACTGAAAAACCGAGTTTATTGGCTGCTTCTTGCTGCAAGGTACTTGTAATGAATGGTGAAGGGGCTTTTTTCTGTATTTTTCTGGTTTTGACCTGAATGACTTTTAAAACCTTAACATTTTTTTCTATTTCTTTTGCCAGCTTTTCGTCTATCTGTTGCATGTCAATTTTTTTTCCATCTATATGTGTCAGGTAAAACTTCAGAGATCCGATATAACCCTGCACTTTCCAGAACTTCTTTGGCTGAAATTTATGTCTCTGGATTTCTCTTTCACATACTATTTTTAGAGCTGCTGATTGTACCCTCCCAGCACTTGAACTTGTCTTAAGCATTTTCCACAACAGCGGGCTTATTTTATAACCTACTATTCTGTCAAGAATACGTCTTGCCAGTTGTGCATGTACTTTGTTCATATCTATATTTCGTGGCTCTTTGACAGCATTTTTTATAGCCTGAGGAGTTATTTCGTTGAAAATGATTCTATTTTTCTCGTTAGCAACACCAAGGATGTCTGCCAGATGCCACGCTATGGCCTCTCCTTCTCTATCCATATCAGAACCCAGCAAAACTTGTTTGTTTTTCGCTTTTTTCTTCAACTCCTGAACAATTTTTTCTTTTCCATATATTATCTTGAATGTTGGTTCGAAATCTTTTTCGATATTCACACCAAACTCTTTTTCTGGTAAGTCGCGCACATGACCTTTTGAGGAAAGTACGTCATACTCTCCTTTCAATATTTCTTTTATTGTCTTTGCTTTTGCAGGTGATTCAACAATTATTATTTTATTAGCCATTTTTTCCTCCTTTCAGAATTACTCGGCATATCTGCTGATTTTTCTGACTGCACTCAACATCGTTTGTAGTGTTTGCAAATCTCTTGATTCTAAATAGATACGAACTATCGGTTCTGTTCCAGAAGGTCTTACGAGCAGCCAGCTACCATCTTTGTCAAAAAAATATCTCATTCCATCGACAGAATCTTCGTCAACTATCTTCAGATTGACCAGGTAATCTTCAATATTCTTAAATTTATCCAGAAACTGCTTTTTTTCCTCATCACTCTGGAAATCTATATCTATTCTTGTATTGTTAAATTTTCCATATTCTTTTTCAAATTGTTTTCTTATTTCAGAAAGACTCTTTTTTTCATAGGCAATCATTTCAAGAACCAGTAAACATGCGAGTATACCATCTTTCTCGGGAACATGATTCGCTATGGATAAACCACCACTTTCTTCTCCGGCTATTACTGCATTCTCGGACATAAGTACAGTTGCGAGAAATTTGAATCCAACAGGTGTTTCGAGAACTTTTTGTTTGAATGTATGAGCCACAGCGTCAACGGCATGAGAAGTGGCTATTGTTCTTGCCACTGGACCAATTTTACCTTTATTCTTGTATAAATGATAGGCAAGAAGCGCGATAATCTCATTGGGTTTCACGAATTCGCCATTATTGTCAAGTATGCCGAATCTATCTGCGTCGCCATCGGTAGATATCAAAACATCCCAGTTGAGATTTTTTATCCTGCTGGAAAATTCTGACAACCTTGTTTCATCCGGCTCAGGTCTTCCACCACCGAAATATGGATTTCTGTAATTATGGACAACATCCAAATCTGAACAAATCGTCTGACACAAGTCATCTAAGTATCCGATGGAAGATCCGTACAATAGATCTGCAATAACTCTCAAACCAGCAGATTTAATACGTTCGATATCGATTAATTCTGATAGCGCTTTAAAATAATCCGGTTTTGGGTCGATAATCTCAAAAAGATCTTTTGAGCTTGCTTCACGAAGATTCATTAGAGGTATTTTCCGTTCATCTATTTTCTCAATGAGTTTTTCTATCTCACTTGTTACTTCTGTTGGAGCAGGAGAACCATCTGATGGATTGAATTTTATTCCACAATACTCCGGTGGATTATGCGATGCAGTGATGTTTATCCCGCCATCAAGCTTATAATGTCTTATGGCGTAAGAAACAACTGGTGTTGGAGTTGGATTTTCGGGCATCAAAACCTTTATACCATTTGCCGCAAGAACTTCAGCAACAAGCTGTGCATAGTTTTCGGTCATAAAACGGGTGTCACGTGCCACGATCACTTTCCTGCCGCCATTTTTCTTCAAATATTCAGCAATAGCTTGTGTTACAATTTTCACGTTGGAAAATGTAAACTGATCACCCATAATAGCTCTCCAGCCAGAGGTACCAAATTTAATCTTCATTTTCTTGCCCTCCCAGCCAAAGGCGTCTTTGAAGGTGCCTATCATAATCTGTCCAGATTTTCTCGTTCCCATTTTTCTTACCCTTTTCCTGCAAATATCTGAATCTTGCAAGCTTTGCATCCATATTTTCGAGGGAATGAATAACAAAAGCCTCAGCTGTTTTTGGAACCACAGGCGACCCCCATTCAATTTCACCATGATGAGAAAGAATTATATGTTCAAGGTGAAGTAATTTACTTCCGGTTAGACCAATTTTATAAGCGACTTCTCTGATTGCCTCGACTCCAAGTACTATGTGTCCTTTCAACTCGCCTTCAGTTGTGACTTCAAAGCCTTTCTGAGTTACTCTGTATTCTCTGACTTTTCCAATATCGTGAATCATCGCGCCAGCGAGCAGAAGATCTTTGTTTAGCATAGAATCATACACTTGCCAGATTTTCTTGCACGAGCTCACAACATCTACAGTGTGTTCAAGCAATCCTCCGATGTATGCATGATGTACACTCACCCCTGCTGGGCATTGAACAAACAATTTGACAAACTCTGTATCCTCAATGAAAATCTTTTCCAGCAACTTTTTCAAATCAGAATCCGAGATTTCTTTGACAAAGACTATCAATTTCTCATACATTTTATCTATATCACGCGATGTTACTTCCAAAAATCTGCGAAAATCGTATTCTGAATCATTCAAATTTTTTATAGAGTCAGCAGATTTCTCGAGATTCAGCTGTATATGATCTTCAAAATAGACTATCCTTCCCCTGGCAACCACTACATCTCCATCGTTTATTTTCAAGAAATTCTCATCCGCGTTATACCAGTCTATTGCCCTGATACTACCTGTTTTATCTGATAAAGTCATGAGGAGAAACTTTTTCTGATCCCGGGCCTCTTGAAGTTTTCTGCTTGTTACCTTAGCTATGACTTGGACATTTTCATTTACTTTGCTGCCTAAGTCCTCGAGGTATGGAAAATCAGGTTCCTTACTCGGCTTGAGTTCGTTAAAAATTTCTTTTGGAATCCTATCTCCAAGTTTCACGATATTCACGCTCCTCGTAATTATTGTACAACACGACTTTGATTATCTATTAATTTGCGTTAAAAATACAAAATACGAATACTTTTGGAGGCTATCTTACCTGTGGGCGGTTTTATGGTATAAAAAACATGCAACGAGGTGATCTTTCTCTACTTCTTCTAATTTCGGTCTGAGACGATTGCACTCTTTTAACCTCAGGTGGCACCGATCAAAAAAAGGGCATCCAGCAGGTGAATTAATCAAGGAGGGGACCTCACTCGCATCTAATTCGAAATTCATTTTTTTTGCAGGATCCGGTATTGGTACCGAATTGAAAAGTAATTCTGTGTATGGATGGAGCATGTTATTGATTACCAGATCAGTCTTACCCATTTCAACTATTTGACCAAGATACATTACAGCTACTCTATCACTTAAAAATTTAATAACCGAAAGATCGTGAGATATAAACATATATGTCAATTTTAAATCTTTTTTCAGTTTTTTCAGAAGATTGATGATCTGTGCCTGCACAGAGACATCGAGTGCGGACGTGGGTTCATCGAGTACAATAAATTTTGGTCTGGTGATTATCGCACGTGCAATTGCTATTCGCTGCCTTTGACCACCGGAAAATTCGTGTGGGAACCTGTTCATGTGCTCTTTTTTTAACCCCACACTTTCAAGTGTGCGAACTATTGTTTTTTTCTCCTCGCTTTTTGGAACTGTTTTATGAATTCTGATCGGACGGGCAAGTGTTTCATAAACAGTCATTCTTGGGTTAAGCGACGAAAATGGATCTTGAAAGACTATTTGAATATTTCTCCTGTATTTCTGGAAATCTTTTTCGGGTATATCTGTTACATCGTTGCCATCAAAAAAAATTTTACCACCATCTGGTTTTTGAAGCTTTATAACAGTTCTTCCGAGCGTCGTTTTACCACATCCTGATTCACCAACTACCCCGAGTGTTTCGCCTTCTCTAAGAGAAAAAGAAACTTCATCAAGGGGTTTAATTTGAAAATACTTACCAAAAAACCCTTTTTTCACCGAAAAAGTTTTGACTAATTTTTCTACTTTCAGGATCTCCAATTTTCATCACCACCATCATATGGATTGAAGCAAGCAACTTTGTGGTCAAAACCCGTTAATTCTGGTACATGTTCATCACACAGACCTTTTATAACTCTCCCACATCGCGGATGAAAACGACAGCCCACTGGTGGATCTATTAAATCAGGAACTGTACCTTCAATTGCTTTAAGTGTTTCCAGCTTGTTTTCGACAGATGGAATAGCATTTAAAAGCCCTCTGGTGTAGGGGTGTAAAGGTCTGTTGAATATTTCGTACACATTGCCGGACTCTACTGTATATCCTGAATACATGACTACCACTCTATCGCAAATTTGTGCAACAATACCCAGGCTGTGTGTGATGATTAAAATGCTTAATCCAAGCTCTTTGTTCATCTTCTTGAGCAGCCCAAGAATTTGCGCTTGAATAGTAACATCCAAAGCAGTAGTTGCCTCATCTGCAATTAGCAGTTTTGGATTACACACCAGTGCCATCGCGATCATTACTCTTTGCCTCATTCCTCCAGAAAGTTGGTGTGGGTATTTGATCATTAAAGATTCAGGGTCCTGCATTTTAACCAGTTTAAAGGTTTCGATTGCCTTTTTGAAAGCCTCTTCTTTACGAATTTGCATATGAGCCATTATTACATCGCAAATTTGTTCTCCAATTGTGAAAGTTGGATTCAATGAAGTCATTGGCTCCTGAAAAATCATGGCTATTTTTTTGCCTCTTATATTGCTCATAGCTTCTTCTGAAAGATTGTCAATTTTTTGTCCATCGAACCAGATTTCTCCGTTAAGATACCTGGCAGGAGGCGATGGTATCAATTTCAATATACTCATCGCTGTAACAGATTTTCCGCTCCCAGTTTCACCTACTATTCCAACAATTTCCCCTGTATTGATAGTTAAATTAACATCTTCTATAGCCTTTACAACACCTTCTTCAGTGTTGAAGTAAAGTTTAAGGTTTTCTATCTTAAGTAATTCATTCATTTTACTACTCACCTGTCCTTTAAACGAGGGTTAAGAGCGTCATTGAGCCCATCACCAAAAAGATTAAAACCCATAACTGTCAGAAAAAGCGCCAGACCAGGGAATATACCAAGATGAGGGGCTATCTCTATGTAGACTCTCGCCATCGCAAGGTCAGTTCCCCACTCGGCTTCAGGGGGTTTAACACCCAATCCAAGAAAACTTAATCCAGATATTGTCAGCACAGCTGTTGCCATTCTGAGTGTTGCTTGAATTATTATTGGTGTTATTGCATTTGGAACCACGTATCTTATCATTATTGAAATATTAGATTCGCCAATAGCTTTTGCTGCTTCAACATATTCGCTATTTTTAACGCTCAAAACTGATGCCCTCATGACCCTTGCAAACTGTGGAAAAGAATAAATAGCGATAGCCATAATAAGATTAGATTTTCCTGGTCCTAATGCTGCAACAATCGCTATTGCGAGCAGTATATCCGGAAATGCCATCAATATATCCAGAAATCTCATCAATACCTCATCAATCGCTCCTCCAAAATAACCTGCAAATGTTCCAGCAGTTGTTCCTATGAAAATAGCAATCAAAACTGCAAAAAAAGATATTGAAATAGAAGTTCTTGCACCGTAAATAACTCTACTCAATACATCTCTTCCAAAAATATCTGTACCGAAAACATGCTTTAAAGAAGGTCTCTGGAGACTTGAAAGTAAATCCTGTTTATAAGGATCGTAAGGAGCTATTAATGGTGCAATTATCGAAACAGTTATCATCAATATTACTATAAACATTCCAAAAAGAGCTCCTTTGTTTTTACTTATTCTTTTGAACATGACTAATGAACTTTTTTTTGGCATACTTACCCCCGCCTCAATCTTGGATCTACAAATACATAAAGAATGTCAACAATCAGGTTAACCAGAACAAAAGAAACTGCTATAATCATTATTCCGACCTGAACAGCAATATAATCTCTGCTGAAAATTGAATCCACGATATATTTGCCAAGTCCAGGCCAGCCGAACACACTCTCTGTAAGAACAGCCCCGCCAAGAAGATAACCAAATTGCAATCCTATGACTGTGATAACCGGTACAAGAGCATTTTTGAGAGTGTATTTGTATACGATTTTTCTCTCAGGCAGCCCAAAAGCTCTGGCGGTTCTCACATAATCTTGATTGAGAACTTCAAGCATACTCGCACGTGTCATTCGAGCTATTACTGCAGATGTTGCTAAGCCGAGAGTTATAGCAGGCAAAATAATGTGCTGTATACCTCCTTTTCCTCCAGAAGGAAGCCATTTAAGCACGACCGAAAAAATTATTATCAAGAGAATACCGAGCCAGAAAATAGGCATTGAAACACCTGTTAGTGAGAAGATCATTGCAAAATTATCTACCCAGGTATTACGTTTTACAGCAGAGATTATTCCAAGAAAGATACCTGCTAAAGATGAAATAACAATACTCACAGCTGCAAGTTGAACAGTATTTGAAAATCGCGGCAAAATTTCTCCAAAGATAGGTTTTTCAGTCTTAATTGACCTAAGGTCATTTATCAAAACTCCCCTCATAAATCTGATGTACTGTTCGATCAATGGCTTATCCAAACCATATTTTGTACGTATTACCTCTATATCTTCTTTCGTTGCTCCTTCACCAGCTATTATGCGTGCAGGATCACCAGGAATCATGTGCATTATGGAAAATGATATCAATGAAACTCCAATGATCACCGGTATAAGTAAAAGCAATCTACGACTAACAAATTTAATCATTTGAGACACCCCGCAGGTAAATGGGGTGTGATAACATCACACCCCTTGAAAACTATTTTTCAATCCACGCATAAGTCATATTAAAACGTTCTGTAGGATAAATTTTGAGACCTCTGATTTCTTTTCTTGATACTGTCGCAATTTTCATTTCGTAAAGAAATAACCACGGTGCATCCTGAAGGATTATTTTTTGCGCTTCGGCATAATATTCCATTAATTTCTCTTCATTAAGTTCTTTGCCTATTTTATCGATGAGATCATCAACTTCCGGGTTTCTGTAGAAGAAATTATTATACCTTGCTGTACCTTCAGGATTTCCCATTTGGTTAACAGAGTGAAAGAGTGGAAACAGTACCCAGTGACCTTCGGCAGTTCCTGGTGCCCAGCCAAGCAGGAACATTTGATAATCCCAATCTTCAGGCTTGTTTGAAAGTATCTTTGCTACATAGGTCCCCCATTCCATAGGTTTTACATCTAAGTCTATCCCCACTTCACTCAACATCCCCTGTATAGCCACGGCGGTTTCGTAGTCGTTCAAATACCTTCCTTTGGGTGTGATTAATTCCAGTTTTAGATTCTCGTATCCTGCTTCTTTCAGAAGTTGTCTGGCTTTTTGAGGGTTATATGGATAACCGCCAGTTGAAGTATAACCATAGGTGATACTCGACAGAGGAGAATCTGATGGACGCGCCATTCCTCTCATTATGATACTGCACAGTTTTTCTTTATCCACAGCGTAATTTAATGCCTGTCTGACTCTAACATCGTTCAGAGGTGGAACTAAACTGTTCAACCCTATGTAAATTACTCTTACCGTGGGTATCGTTATTACATTAAGTTTAGGATCTTTTTCGAGTGCAGGAACCAGAGCTGGAGGTGGATTATACATAACATCAGCATCACCTGCTCTAACCTGCGTAACTCGCGAAATGTCCTCAGAAACGATAGAGAAAACAAGACTATCAAGATATGGTAATCCTTCGCGCCAGTAATTGGGATTCTTAACGAGTTCTACTTTTTCCCCAGCTTTCCAGCTTTTAAACATAAAAGGTCCTGTGCCAATTGGATTTTTACCAAATAATGCTGGATCTGATCCAAATTCGTCGATGGCTTTGGGAGAAATTATCCATGCGGCAGAAGATGTAGCTAATCGATACAATATCGGCGGATATGGTCTGAACAGGATGATTTTTACGGTGTAATCGTCAACTACCTGCACTTCTTTAATGATACCTTTGAACATACCAACATTTCTCAGAGAAGAACCAAGGACGTAATCAAAATGTTTCTTGACGGCATAAGCGTTGAAAATTTCACCATCGTGGAATTTTACACCTTTTCTAAGGAAAAACACGTAGGCGGTCCCGTTTTCTTGAATTTCCCATCTTTCGGCAAGAGATGGAATAATTTTGAGATTCTCATCTACGTCTATTAACCCTTCAAAAATGTGACTGGCAACTATGTTACTTACTGAATCTGGAATATTTGGACCAAGCAAAGTTGTGATGTCAACCCCGATGAGGAATCTCAACGTTCCACCAAGATTTGCCGCGAAAAAGGACGTAAAAAGAAGTAAAATGCACCAGGAAACGGTTTTTCTCAATAAATTCACCCCCTTTTGGTATATTTAGCCAAAATTCTATCATGGCAAAATTATCTTGTCAAGCTTTTTTACTAAATGTGTAGAAATAATAAACATCGAAGAGGAATATTCAGGGAAAATGGGGAGTTTCGATGGGCAAAAATGGTTGAAGTGTGGCTAAGTTTCCATCCCTCTAAGGTTCGATTGAAACACCGCTGGAAATCTAGATGCCGCGAAAAACGTCCTGTTTCCATCCCTCTAAGGTTCGATTGAAACGAAAACACATGGGGGTATAAATCATGGTTATAACTCAGTTTCCATCCCTCTAAGGTTCGATTGAAACTCCCTTTCCAATAGGGATTCTTTCCAAATATCCAAAGTTTCCATCCCTCTAAGGTTCGATTGAAACGAAAACACATGGGGGTATAAATCATGGTTATAACTCAGTTTCCATCCCTCTAAGGTTCGATTGAAACTCCCTTTCCAATAGGGATTCTTTCCAAATATCCAAAGTTTCCATCCCTCTAAGGTTCGATTGAAACTCCAACTCCACCATTTCGAGTTACGCTCACAGACGGTGGTTTCCATCCCTCTAAGGTTCGATTGAAACCTTCGCATGCTTCATTTAAGATGTTGTTTAAATCTTGTTTCCATCCCTCTAAGGTTCGATTGAAACTAATGGCGCTCGATTTGCTGAACAGCAGGTATTTCAAGTTTCCATCCCTCTAAGGTTCGATTGAAACTTGTGGTTGTGAGTTGACAAATCCCGACTTTGAAAAGTTTCCATCCCTCTAAGGTTCGATTGAAACATGCGTATAAGCAGCGGGAAGATCTTCAGGATTTGCGTTTCCATCCCTCTAAGGTTCGATTGAAACGCGACGAAGATGGCGAAGAGAGGAAGGCCAAGAAAAGAAATGTTTCCATCCCTCTAAGGTTCGATTGAAACATCCTGCAGTGAGTTTCCTGTTTTTACGTTATCATCGTTTCCATCCCTCTAAGGTTCGATTGAAACCACCATTCAGCGTTATGTTTGCCGTTAAAATAGTGCTGTTTCCATCCCTCTAAGGTTCGATTGAAACACTTCTGTTGCAAATTTTTCCAACACGCCTTCCCATGTTTCCATCCCTCTAAGGTTCGATTGAAACTGTGTTGCGTTGTGAGGAACACAATAGATCTTCCCATGTTTCCATCCCTCTAAGGTTCGATTGAAACAAGCTTACGCTATATCTTACAAACTTCAAAAACTCGTGTTTCCATCCCTCTAAGGTTCGATTGAAACAATATCGTTTGAATAGGGAATATGTCTTTCTTCGCAGTTTCCATCCCTCTAAGGTTCGATTGAAACAAATAGTTCTCTCGGCTATTGTTTCGTCAGGAGGTTGTTTCCATCCCTCTAAGGTTCGATTGAAACAAGAAGAAACTCACGGTTTTCACATCGGTTTTTCAGTTTCCATCCCTCTAAGGTTCGATTGAAACTTTCGTCTGCAAGGTAAGAAACTTCAATCGCGGTTATGTTTCCATCCCTCTAAGGTTCGATTGAAACCTTGAAAAAAGAGGGTACAAGGTTACAAAGGCCGAGGTTTCCATCCCTCTAAGGTTCGATTGAAACTGCATCGGTATTCCTCCTTTCAAGAAGCGAGAGAGTGTTTCCATCCCTCTAAGGTTCGATTGAAACGCAAGGATTTTGGGATGATTTAATGTCCTGGTTAAAGTTTCCATCCCTCTAAGGTTCGATTGAAACGTATTTAGCAAACACATTATATTCAGTTCCATTATGGTTTCCATCCCTCTAAGGTTCGATTGAAACTTGTTGAAGAGATTGAAGAAATGATGGATCAAATTTGGTTTCCATCCCTCTAAGGTTCGATTGAAACGTTACACTCTCAAAGTCATAAATATTATTTATTCGAGTTTCCATCCCTCTAAGGTTCGATTGAAACCAGAAATACTGTTTCTCATACAGAAATTTATGCTCAGTTTCCATCCCTCTAAGGTTCGATTGAAACCATTAATCACACGGATTAAAAATATTGCATATACAATGTTTCCATCCCTCTAAGGTTCGATTGAAACGACTCAAATTACAGAGAGTCAGAAGCTTGATGCAACAATGTTTCCATCCCTCTAAGGTTCGATTGAAACATTGTAATTGGTAGTATATCTGAAGCATCGGCACGGCTGTTTCCATCCCTCTAAGGTTCGATTGAAACCGGGTGCAGTACAGGGATTTGAAGGAGATTTGCTCCTGTTTCCATCCCTCTAAGGTTCGATTGAAACCTAATACACTCTATGGAACTACAACCAGTATATACAAGTTTCCATCCCTCTAAGGTTCGATTGAAACTCTGGTCAAAAGGAACTCCATACTCTGACTGGGCAAGTTTCCATCCCTCTAAGGTTCGATTGAAACCGACGCCTCTCAGATTTGGGAGGATACTGTTGCTGGTGTTTCCATCCCTCTAAGGTTCGATTGAAACAATGAACACAATACCATCCCTCAACTTTTTCAAATCTGTTTCCATCCCTCTAAGGTTCGATTGAAACTGAGCCTGGACTTGGCTCAAAGTTTCAAGCGCAGTTGTTTCCATCCCTCTAAGGTTCGATTGAAACTTGCCATATGGAGTCGATATCTTGATCATTTGACCATGTTTCCATCCCTCTAAGGTTCGATTGAAACCCGCACAAAGAAGGAATTATTGAACTTGCCGTACCAGTTTCCATCCCTCTAAGGTTCGATTGAAACACCTTTAGTTTTATTGGAATATTATCTAAATATGTTGTTTCCATCCCTCTAAGGTTCGATTGAAACTCCACTCCAAACAGGCTGCGGACTTACTTAAAGATAGGTTTCCATCCCTCTAAGGTTCGATTGAAACTTCAAAAGGCACTTTCTCGGCATCGATACCGATGCTGTTTCCATCCCTCTAAGGTTCGATTGAAACTCGCGCTATCATCAGTGTTTTTTCTGGTATCCGTACTAGTTTCCATCCCTCTAAGGTTCGATTGAAACTATTATTAATACTATAACCTCTGTTATGAATACCTCGTTTCCATCCCTCTAAGGTTCGATTGAAACTTAGCATTATTGCTATAATGTTTTCTATTTGGGGCAGTTTCCATCCCTCTAAGGTTCGATTGAAACACCATACCACTTGCCAGTACCAGAAAGCGAACCAAAGTTTCCATCCCTCTAAGGTTCGATTGAAACGTAGTGCCGAAGAGTTGAATTGGAATACTAACACTTGTTTCCATCCCTCTAAGGTTCGATTGAAACCATAAGAAAACCCATACTTATTCACAAGATATTCACAGTTTCCATCCCTCTAAGGTTCGATTGAAACCTATGCAATCTCTGATAAGCTTTATCATTCTCCTCAGTTTCCATCCCTCTAAGGTTCGATTGAAACTTTTTGCAGCAGCTGCAGCAATACAGGGTGCGCGCGGGTTTCCATCCCTCTAAGGTTCGATTGAAACCTCTGCCGATCGGATTGCTGCTGGCTCTTTGTCTGTGTTTCCATCCCTCTAAGGTTCGATTGAAACCCTTACTGCCAAAGGTACGCCTATTATGATTCCAAGGTTTCCATCCCTCTAAGGTTCGATTGAAACACCATTGTACTACTAAGTGACCTCACAACAAAATCATGTTTCCATCCCTCTAAGGTTCGATTGAAACTTGGTACGACTCAGAAAGAAGCTTAGAAAATTCGCGTTTCCATCCCTCTAAGGTTCGATTGAAACTTCAAGCATCACAAATTGGAAACTACGGAAGTAAGCGTTTCCATCCCTCTAAGGTTCGATTGAAACCGTAGTTGCCTTTTTCTGTTTTGACGATCTGCGCGTGTTTCCATCCCTCTAAGGTTCGATTGAAACAAGAAGATAAAAGAAACAGCAGAAAATGCAGAAGAAGTGTTTCCATCCCTCTAAGGTTCGATTGAAACGTATTTGCCGCTTGATCTCTCCAAAAACCTTCTCTTGTTTCCATCCCTCTAAGGTTCGATTGAAACGACGGTTGCTCTCTCACAAGAGCAAATCGCAGAAATGTTTCCATCCCTCTAAGGTTCGATTGAAACAGGTTGCCTTCAATGTAATTGTCTGCACGTTTTCTGGTTTCCATCCCTCTAAGGTTCGATTGAAACCCATAAAAGATTCTGTCGGTAATGTATATGAACAGATGTTTCCATCCCTCTAAGGTTCGATTGAAACAAGTTGAGAAGGGAGCGTTAGTTGAGGTACCAATTTAGTTTCCATCCCTCTAAGGTTCGATTGAAACTCCCAACAAATTGCTTACACTCAAAAGTGTTTTGAAGTTTCCATCCCTCTAAGGTTCGATTGAAACCATTTAGCTCAGCTGGTGTTAGCTTAAGCATTTCTAAGTTTCCATCCCTCTAAGGTTCGATTGAAACCAAAGAGGTACTTTTAAGTTGGTAGCGAAGAAGTATGTTTCCATCCCTCTAAGGTTCGATTGAAACAATCTAGGCAAAAGTTTTAAAAGAAATCCCAACCACAGTTTCCATCCCTCTAAGGTTCGATTGAAACCTTTTCCAAATGCGAAACTTATCTTACTTGGAGATTGTTTCCATCCCTCTAAGGTTCGATTGAAACATTTCCCCTTGTCGCTTGGTTTTGCGACGCGGTACTGTTTCCATCCCTCTAAGGTTCGATTGAAACTATATCGTCTCTTACATTTGTTGTCCAGTATGCTTTGTTTCCATCCCTCTAAGGTTCGATTGAAACTGAACACGATGAAAATAATAATCCTACACAATATTTAGTTTCCATCCCTCTAAGGTTCGATTGAAACTGCAAAATTCAGTTGCGCCAGATAAAGGCACACGTAGTTTCCATCCCTCTAAGGTTCGATTGAAACAATTAAGGCTAATGCAAGCCAAAGCTTCCTGCTTTTGTTTCCATCCCTCTAAGGTTCGATTGAAACCCAAACAGATTGGTTTAATGTTTCAACAATGTTTGATGTTTCCATCCCTCTAAGGTTCGATTGAAACGAAGTTGAGTATTATAAAAGAAAGTTAGAAAAGAGGGTTTCCATCCCTCTAAGGTTCGATTGAAACTATGAGCAAAACAACAACGACAGCACCAAGGACAAGTTTCCATCCCTCTAAGGTTCGATTGAAACCCATTTGGAAGAGGAGGTGTAATGAACGAATTGAGATGTTTCCATCCCTCTAAGGTTCGATTGAAACTCTATACCTATTCGAGTAACAAAGGAGGTATGAATAGTTTCCATCCCTCTAAGGTTCGATTGAAACTCTATACCTATTCGAGTAACAAAGGAGGTATGAATAGTTTCCATCCCTCTAAGGTTCGATTGAAACAATAAAACTAAAGGAGGTTAATATGAAAGAAATATAGTTTCCATCCCTCTAAGGTTCGATTGAAACTAGTAATTTCATTCTCAATGAATAAAAAGGAGGTGAGTTTCCATCCCTCTAAGGTTCGATTGAAACAGAGTCTACGAGTGGGTATGCAAAAACTATTCCAGTGTTTCCATCCCTCTAAGGTTCGATTGAAACAAAGCAACATGTTACCATTGCAGGGAACCACATTATAGTTTCCATCCCTCTAAGGTTCGATTGAAACTAAAAAATCGGTAGCGGGGATAGTTTTCATTCCTCAGTTTCCATCCCTCTAAGGTTCGATTGAAACAAGTTTTGTGCTGATTATTGATTGATGTACTAACCTGTTTCCATCCCTCTAAGGTTCGATTGAAACAGGAAAGACTTGCGATAGTAGAGGGAATATTGACTCGTTTCCATCCCTCTAAGGTTCGATTGAAACTTGCATACGCAGAAACATATTTCGGATACAACTTATAGTTTCCATCCCTCTAAGGTTCGATTGAAACACTATCGAAGTTTCTAGGTAAACTTTTTATGAACCAGTTTCCATCCCTCTAAGGTTCGATTGAAACTCGCTTTTTCTTTCTCCACACTTTCTTAAATAGGACGTTTCCATCCCTCTAAGGTTCGATTGAAACGTATTCACACTATTCATTTTATCACCTTCATGAAGGTTTCCATCCCTCTAAGGTTCGATTGAAACGTATTCACACTATTCATTTTATCACCTTCATGAAGGTTTCCATCCCTCTAAGGTTCGATTGAAACGAAAGCAAGCGGCACTAAAAGCCATAGCCGAAGCCAGTTTCCATCCCTCTAAGGTTCGATTGAAACTCTGTTCCAAAAACATTATTCATAGTTCAAGCAATTGTTTCCATCCCTCTAAGGTTCGATTGAAACTTAACGCAGTATATGAAGCTATTGCAAGAAAAAGAGAGTTTCCATCCCTCTAAGGTTCGATTGAAACGCAGGCATAAGCACCTGCCCTTCGGTCTTTGAAAAGTGTTTCCATCCCTCTAAGGTTCGATTGAAACTATAGTTATAGGAAAAATTGGCGAAGAAAATTACATGTTTCCATCCCTCTAAGGTTCGATTGAAACCACAAACAAGCATGACGGCGGTATATGAGTATGACCCAGTTTCCATCCCTCTAAGGTTCGATTGAAACCGATACTCTCAAAACCACCGAGTATCTGGAAGAATTGTTTCCATCCCTCTAAGGTTCGATTGAAACCAGGCAATGCTGACGTTATACGGTATCTACTCAGGCGCGTTTCCATCCCTCTAAGGTTCGATTGAAACTGGTATTCGTGAGATGATAGTTTCTGTTTTGGGTAGTTTCCATCCCTCTAAGGTTCGATTGAAACCCAAACAGATTGGTTTAATGTTTCAACAATGTTTGATGTTTCCATCCCTCTAAGGTTCGATTGAAACGAAGTTGAGTATTATAAAAGAAAGTTAGAAAAGAGGGTTTCCATCCCTCTAAGGTTCGATTGAAACTACATCTATTGGATCGTTGTTGATAGCTGGAATATAAGTTTCCATCCCTCTAAGGTTCGATTGAAACTCGGGTATCACGATCCGGTCGGGATCAGAATCCGAGTTTCCATCCCTCTAAGGTTCGATTGAAACGAAAGATCACCGCAAATGGAAGGATCATTGACGTCGGTTTCCATCCCTCTAAGGTTCGATTGAAACATGCACGTGGCTTGATGCAGATATCCCAACCAGCGCTGTTTCCATCCCTCTAAGGTTCGATTGAAACACACCACCTCAAAAGTTACTCCAAGATTAATTTATTGTTTCCATCCCTCTAAGGTTCGATTGAAACATTTGAAGGTGAAAACATGAAATTCGATTTAAACATGTTTCCATCCCTCTAAGGTTCGATTGAAACAATTCACGATAACGGATGATCCTGAAATTCTGCAGTGTTTCCATCCCTCTAAGGTTCGATTGAAACAGAAATTGTGAACATAGGCTCGCACAAAAAAAGGGGGTTTCCATCCCTCTAAGGTTCGATTGAAACCTTTTGAGCATCCTTACTGCTAAAGGTACCCCTATTAGTTTCCATCCCTCTAAGGTTCGATTGAAACTACCATTATCCAGAGATTCCGGGATTTTAAAAAATAGTTTCCATCCCTCTAAGGTTCGATTGAAACTTAGCACTGTTTTGATTTAGTAAGAACAACTTACCTGTTTCCATCCCTCTAAGGTTCGATTGAAACAAGTTACATTTTGCAGTACTTCAAAATCCTGCTCTGAGTTTCCATCCCTCTAAGGTTCGATTGAAACTCCAAGCCTAGCCGCCTACCTATGTCATGTATCGCTGTTTCCATCCCTCTAAGGTTCGATTGAAACCTGGCTATACCAAGTTTTGTAAATATGCTCAACCAGAGTTTCCATCCCTCTAAGGTTCGATTGAAACGAATTCCACGGCCTTTTCTCGTATTTCGGATATAGTTGTTTCCATCCCTCTAAGGTTCGATTGAAACCAGGGTTTAGAAGTGCTCAAGAATGCACATATTGAAGTTTCCATCCCTCTAAGGTTCGATTGAAACTTGATCAACATTGCGACGCCTGAAGTTCCAATCATGTTTCCATCCCTCTAAGGTTCGATTGAAACATGGAGCTTTACAGTGCGCGACGTGTTGAAAGAGCTGTTTCCATCCCTCTAAGGTTCGATTGAAACTTTGGGCGATATTTGAAGGGGGTAGAAAAATGACGAGTTTCCATCCCTCTAAGGTTCGATTGAAACGTATCCGATAGACAAGCCATTTAGTGCGCCTTGCTTGTTTCCATCCCTCTAAGGTTCGATTGAAACAAGAAGAGCAAGCCGAGCCGCCAGAAGAAAAACATAGTTTCCATCCCTCTAAGGTTCGATTGAAACAATTTACCCCCTCTGATGAAGATTATGAGTGGTTTTGTTTCCATCCCTCTAAGGTTCGATTGAAACCTTTCTTAAACAGGACTAATATTGTTTCAGCTGGCGAGTTTCCATCCCTCTAAGGTTCGATTGAAACTACTTCTGTTGCAAATTTTTCCAACACGCCCTCCCATGTTTCCATCCCTCTAAGGTTCGATTGAAACTAGATGCTGCCGCGGTTATAGATTTCTTTCAAAATAGTTTCCATCCCTCTAAGGTTCGATTGAAACTGTGCTGGCGACATTTCTTTACCTAATTCTTCTGCGTTTCCATCCCTCTAAGGTTCGATTGAAACAAGGTAAAGTGTTAAATGCACGAAATAAAGAGCTAAGTTTCCATCCCTCTAAGGTTCGATTGAAACCTAAATACGAAGACAGAATACAAGTTATAAAAGCATAGTTTCCATCCCTCTAAGGTTCGATTGAAACCGGGTTAAAATCATCTGTGTTTATTCCATATGTACTTTGTTTCCATCCCTCTAAGGTTCGATTGAAACCAAATAATATACACAAGTCCAACAAAGGGATATGATTGTTTCCATCCCTCTAAGGTTCGATTGAAACAAAGGGACATGTGTTATTGGCAAGTACCGAGAGGTGGTTTCCATCCCTCTAAGGTTCGATTGAAACTGAAATTGATCCAGAAACAAAGGAACTAACTCTGTTGTTTCCATCCCTCTAAGGTTCGATTGAAACCCATAAGATACTGAATAAATAATAATCCCCAGAAACAGATTTGTCAATAAATATTATACTATATGGCATACGGGAATGTATAAAGGCAAGCATTAAAAGCAGGAAAATTTATAAAGGCACATAGTAAAAAATGTACGGGGAAAAATTACCTATTGGAGGTTTTAGAAAAAAAGGCGATTTTGGGGGTGTTTGTTAACAAATCTTAGAAATTCAAGTGAAATGTCACAAGGTTATTGAATACAATCTTAATAAAAATTATTCAATCCACAAATTGCTATTCTATATAATAATTCACAAGTTTAGAATTATTTAATTTATAAATCTATCAATCACTTTTCTTGAGTAATTCTCATCTATTATGCCAGGTTTTTCATGTATTTGTTTCTTCACTTTTGCAAAATGATGAATTAATAAGTGTTAAGTTTAATCAAAAAATCATCAGTTCCTGACTCCTTTGAAAACCAGTGTATTCGTCATACCAATAATTGAGGTTATCTTTTGTAACGAGCAAAAAACCATTTTCCATCAACAGAGCTCCTCTTAAATCTTCGCTTTTCAACGGTACATCTATCGTATAGAGAGACATCTGTCTTATTAATTCTGAAATCTGTGCCAGTTTTTCAAATTTTTCCATTTTGCTGTTCAGGGTCTCATTTAATTTTTTTCTCAAAAATTGCGCAGATTCATCATATTCTATAAACACCGGGACTGTATCATATCTTTTTTCTATCAATTTGAATTTTGAGGATATTTCTTCAAATTTTAATAGCCGAAGTTGTTCTGTTAGATTTTCACGATCAGTATTTCCCCTTTCTTTAACCATATTGAAGTATCTTGAGACGATCTCTGGGAATTCTTTTTCCTCGAATTCTTTTTTTGATGAGAGCAATTCCCTTGTCATATCAAGTAGAAAATGATCGTACACATATGAAGCAAAACTTCTATTTCTTTCTTTGTCAATGGCACGATAAATGTGTGCGGATGAAATAGGAGTTTCGAAGTTCCTGTTGCATCTTCCTGCTACTTGAATAACGCTGTCTATCGGGCCTTCATCTCTTATAATTTTATTGAAAGAAAGATCCACACCGGCTTCTATTACTTGAGTACTTATGCATATTATTCCTTGATTTTTCAATTTCTTAAGTCCGCTGACTCTTTCTAATCTTTGCTTGGGAATAACGTTTGAAGATAGATAAACTAATTTGCTTATATCAATGGTTGATCTCAGATGATTAAAAAGCTCTTTAGATTGTCTTATTGTGTTCACAACAACAAGTAACCTTTGATTTTTTTCCAAACACTTGTTTGCTTCTTCTTCCACTTGTTTCATGAAAGATGGGTAATCTATTTCTCCACAATAATGAATTCTGGTTCTGTTGAGCTTTGAATTGTAATTTTTATTTATGAGCTCTCTGGTTTTTGTTATGATCATAGGTTGGGTAGCGGTAGAGAATATTATTTTGGTGCCAAATTCGCTGAGGCAACTTAGAATATCAGCCAGAGGATTCCAGTATTTGTGAGGAATCGATTGAACTTCGTCAAGTATTATCGTCGCGTTGAGAAGTTTATAGAAAAACGGCACTCTTTTACTTGTTAGAAGTGATTCGAATAAACCTACAAAGGTTGTGACTACTATCTGAGAATGCCAGCTTTCTATCAGAACCTTCTGAATAGCTTTTTCGCCGTATATGTCTTCTTCGTATTTTGGATTAGCCAGATGATGATAAGGTAGTATTGTACTTGCATCAAATTCTGTATCTTGCATTATTTTCTGAAAAGTTTCCACAGTCTGGTCTATTATGTTTATGAATGGTAAAGCATAGACAATTAGAGATTCATCTGATAAAGATAAAGCTACTTTCAGGTTAGCCAGAGTTTTTCCAAGACCAGTAGGAGCTGTGATTGAGTATATTTTTGAATCATCTAAATATTTGAGCGAGTTGTCCAGATCAATGTGAAATTCCTTTCTCAGAGAATAAAGTGGATTATCTTCTGGTATTGCGTGCATGTATTTTCTCAAGTTTTCAAGCGTCAATCGAGTTTTTAAAATTAAGGGAGTATCATGCAATGCAGCATCTTCATGATCTGAAGAAACCAGGATGGAAAGCAGCGTATGTACAAAAAGATAATCTTTCAGTGAAAAAGGTCGGAAAAAATTGAGCTTTGCTACGTCTTTTTCTAATTTACCGTAAATTTCACTAATTTTTGGAGTTACCTGAGTATTCAATTTTGATTCAACCCAGTCAATGAA
Organism: Pseudothermotoga elfii DSM 9442 = NBRC 107921; assembly: GCF_000504085.1. Taxonomy (NCBI): domain Bacteria; kingdom Thermotogati; phylum Thermotogota; class Thermotogae; order Thermotogales; family Thermotogaceae; genus Pseudothermotoga; species Pseudothermotoga elfii. Next base: position 205,061 of record NC_022792.1, read on the forward strand.
CTCTTTTGGAATAGAACTCATCTGTTTTTCAAGAGCCTCGAGATTTTCTCCAAAAGCCTGAAAATCTTTCATTGATTCATGATGACATCTTACGACAAAATATGCAAATGATGCATACTTCGGTTCAAATCCTGTATTTTTTGCTATGTGGTAGGTAATGATTGAAGAAAGGGGGGCATGACTTACATGCACCCCTTTTTTCGAAGATGTTATATATTTTTGGAATCCTGAAGATGCTTTGGCAAAGTCGTGGCAAAGAGCACATATCTCGATTAGTTTTATAGCATCTTTCTCAGTTATACCAAAATTGTTCCATTTGATTGAATTTGCTTTTTCCAGAGCTCTTTTTTTAACTCCATTAATATGGTCCAGCAACAATCTTTCCGGGTGTGACTTTAATCCATCCAGCATATGTTTTCATCAAGCTCCTCTATTCTGAAAATGTTTGGATGCTTGATAACCTCCAGAGGCCTGGCATTCTTTTCGACCCAGTATGATGCGAAAGCAACAGGGTGCCTTTCATCGTCCATGTTAAGGACCATTTGTTCTCTAAGTAAAATAGAATTTTCTTGCGGCTGAATACGAATTCCATCGGTAATTTTTAGAACCGAATGCACCACCACTGGAGGAAAAACTGATTTTGCCTCGAAAACGCCAACGTGGCTGATTTTTGCTATAAATTGAGCCTGACCAAGATATGGAGTGAAAACACATGTGTTATTTTCGAGATGGTTTCTCAATTGGTCGAATTGTGAAAATTCAGAAACGTAGATTCTATAAACAGGTTCTTTGATCAATTCAAGTATAATCTGTGTTCTCTGATTTTTGCCTGATTTTGTTTCAGCATAATTAACACCCATCGTTGTTTTTCTGATAGGAACGAGTACTCTAAGGGCTATGTGAGCATTATCGAAAATTCTCAAGTGTTTACTGAATTGAGTAGCCTCATTTTGTATACCCATGATAGCTCCAAGCAAACCGCATATAGATGTCCTTGGAGGAAAGTTATAGGATGTTGAACTACTTGTTGTGTAATTTCTCCTGAAAAGCGCATATTTACCCTTTACATCGAAAACAATTACCTTCATTGTAGTGCCACTGCCCTTAATCCAAGATTGTCAAGCTCGTTTTTCAAGATTATATCTTCGCCGTTTTTCACCAGTTTCAACCTTCCATCTTCTTTGTATTCAATGTGGTCTATTTTTTCTTTATTTTGACTTAGTTTTGTGAGTAATTCTGATATATCAAGTTTGATTTGAGCAGTATCTCTTATACTCTTTTCTTCGATATCACTCAACAACTTTATGTAGGAATCAAGTTCGCCTATGTGATAATTGATACCTTCTTTATAAACAACTCTTAGCAGTAATCTTGGGTTGTGTTCCATTTTTGAGCGGGTTATAAGATTTTTAGTTCCATTCCACATTGCGTTGAGAAGCTTTTTAATATCTTCTTCAGTTAATTTTGTTATTTTCGCGGCGTTTTCATTCGCTATCCCATAAAAGCATATGAGGGCGTACGGAATCAGGTATTCTTCTCTGAAACTTCTCTGCTGGGCCTGCTCTCCGCTTGTAAAAGCAGCTGTACCCTGCTGAAAAACGACTTTTACTGCGTGTAATGATGTGCCGGGTCTGAATTGAACAGGGCCTGTGAAAGATGTGTCGGCCTGTTTTGATATGGGTATAACTGCCCCAAAAAGCCTGACATCGATGCACTTCAGTGCGTCTGTTTTATCCTTTATACCAAGTTCTCCGCGCCTTTTATCTGGATTAACTGATTCACCCGATACCCATATGATTTCTCCATTTTCTTGCAATTCATCTCTGATTGTTCTTTTTAGCCGGACGTCACTTACTATGCACTTTTCCGTTTCCTCGTCTATCCTTGGCTTGTTCTCGTCGAGTGGATCTCCATTTGGGTTTGCCCATTTGACATCATATAAAAACAGTATTTCAGATCTGCTGTTCATATTCTTCAACCTCCTCGTATTTTTTGAAAGGTTCTTTTCCTGCATACGCCAGACCAAGTGTAAAGATGAAATTTAGCTCATCAATAGTTGTATTAGATTTTGAAGATTGCAGATAATATTCCGCCGCTGTTTTTAGTAGCTCATCACTTTTTTTCCCGTAAGCATCATATTGCTGAAGTTTGTTTCTAATATCGGCCAGAAGTCCCATGACATCTTGCATATTCATCTTCAATCCTTTGAATTTTTTAAAAAATGGCGTTGCTTGCCTTTTAGCATACTGGACAGATAACACTTTACCTGCCAGAACGCCTGTCAAGAACACAGCCTTTTTCCATGGTAGATTGAAAAACTCCGGATAACTGTTGAAAAACTGATCAATTTCACTACTGCTCACGATGTATTCCCCCCTTCGCAAATTCAACACATTTATTTGGTTCAGATGCAGGATAGCGGCAAAGCTGACGTATGTCAATTTTCTCCACCATGCACCTTCGGTTATAGCAGATTTTCTTATTTTCCTCATGAAATACCACAAAAGCCTGGAATAGCTGTATGGCTCTTCCTGAAAAATACTTTTCACAAGTGCAAGATAATCTTTTCTCGACTTATCACTACCCGATGGTTTTTCGTAAAGTTTCCACAACATTCCAAGAGAAGGTTCTGGAAGGTCATCGATCTTAATTCTTCGTTTTGAGTCATCAATAGATTGAACGATTTTTTTCAATCTTGTTGGAGAGATTTCTGTCAAATGAAGTTCTATTCTCTGTTGATTTTGGTTTAATTCCATGAAAAGAAAGTCATAATGCACGGTCGATTTTTCTTCGGATAAAACGAGCTCTATTTCACGTTCGGAGTTTGCAAAATCTTTCAATTTTTTAGATGTATCTGCTATTCTCTGGATTACATTCTTGAGGATCTCTTCGCTATTTTCTTCAATAATCGATGGAATCACCCAGAGAGGGTTTTGGTTTTTCAGAAAGTTGAATGACAATTCCTGAATAACCTTGTTTGCACCATTTTGAAGCTGAGATTTGCACTCATCGCATATCGGTAGTACTTTTATTGAATCATCTTTTTTCAAACTTGGGCAGAAACCGGGCTTGTCAAATGTGGCAAATTTGAAAACTTCATTTACCGTTGCTGAAACAATCTTCTTTCTTCCACAAAATGTGCATATACCCTCTTCGCCATCTTCGACCGATTTTTTCAGAATGTTGTCGATAAAGGCTTTTACAAATTCACCATGTTCAGAAGGAAAAAGTTCACTATCGTGCCTGAGAAGTTTGACAGTTAAATAAACGCCTTTAAGGTTTTTTTGATCAGTCAGAAGTTTTTCTACATCAAGCACGATACTTTCAAATTCGTCATTTATGCAATTTTCAAAATCTTTCAACATCGGGTGCTTGAAAAATGATTTGAGTTTGAGTATAGCTTTTTCAACACCTTTTCGGATTTTTTCAGAGCCATCTTCATTTTTAAAAGTTATGCTGACAGTTGGTGATTTTCCTGATACATTGCCTTTTTGGTCGTAGTAAAGAAGTTTTTGCAAATTTTCAGGAGGCTCGATGATATGTGAAGAAATGTACTGAACAGGTGGCCCAAGATCAAAGTAAAGCGTTACAAGCAAGTTTGACTTGAAAGTCTTGGCGAAATTTTCGAAAAGCTCTTCCTGCTGATAAAGTTTACCTATCTTGATAATCTTTGTGAGCACAAATACCCCCCCTAATAAATGATATCTACTGTTCCTTTTTCATTTCCGAGCGTTTTTAGATCAAAAAAAGATTTATTTTTTAGGATATAGATTCTTACGGAATCTTCTGATTTGTCAATGCTTCTTTCAAGCTCCAATTTAAGTTTTTCAAACTTTGCGATTGTTATCTCGCCTTCTAAAACTGAGTTTTGAACCCAGTTTAAATATTTCCTGCAGACTTTCAGAACTCTCGCCACTCGTTTTTCTCCCACATCATATGTGACTATGAGATACACAGTAAATCACCCAAGATAAGGACTGTAAGGTTCGTCTTCCAGAATGTGTTTTTCAATTTTATATGCTTCCGTTCTGATCAATGTTCTAAAAGATACTTTTCTTTTCAAACCTGAATGGTAAATGGTATCTTTAAGCTTTTCTTCAAAGGATTGAACAAATGTTCTTCGTGCATTTTCTTTTAGTGATATTCCGCCTGTTATTTCGTGAAAATCAGATTTTTTGATCTGCTTTCTATTTATCAGTGTAAAAATCAATCTGTCAACGATAATAGGTTTAAAGATTTCTGAAATATCAAGGTTCAAAGTGAATCTTCTGTCGTTTGTTGTGTGAAGGAAACCTATCCTGGGATCAAGATGGGTTTTATAAATCTCTGAGAGTGTCGTTGTGTAAAGAAGGCTGTTGCCGAAACTTACAAGAGCGTTTAATTCATTCTGAGGGGGTCTTTTGCTACGATCTTCAAAATGAAAATCACCCGATTTGACGAAATTGTCAAAACAATGATAGTAAATCTCACGTGCATTCCCTTCTAAAGCCATTAATTGTTCAACAGAGCTGCATTGTTTTAAATTTTTAATATGTGACTCAATCGCATTTATAGTATTTGAGAATCGGCCATTTTCGTTGTATTTCTTTATTGTGTTGATGATATTTTTTAAACTTCCTTCTACAAACAATCTTGCCAGCTCCAGCCTTTTAACTGAATTTAAATAAAATTCAGCTTGTCGGAGTATGATCATTCCACTGTTCAGGAATTCTCTTGGATAATAGGTTCCAACATAATAACCATAGCGGTTAAAAAAATGAACGATGATATTTTTCTGCGTTAGAAACTCGAGTAATCTTTTGTTAATGTCCACTTCTCCAAAAATTTTTATTTCTGATACGTTCTCGACAGGTATATGCTTTTTACCTGACTGAGTTTCAAGCATGATGGTATTTTCTTTACGCTTGAGAGTGCCATCTGAAAATATATACACTGGTTCAGCCACGAATATCACCTCAGGACCAACAAAATTGTTCGTAGCCACATTTTGTGCAGAATGCATTTCTGATCTTTTGTGGTATCTTTGGGAGAGAAACCAATTTTTCTACATTTTCTATAGCCTGGTTCAGATCTTTTATCCCCTGATCGTCTAAATTGATATCTATTTGCTTTTTTTCTTTCGGAATCATTATTTTTCCGGCAGCGTGAACCCCACGCTTTTTGAGCTCACTTAGATAATACAAAAGTTGTAGCCGCGCTCCCTTCAAAAATTTGGAGGATTTTTTTATTTCACCGACAACAGTTACCTGCCCCTGGCTGTAGATCATATCAATCTTTATGCCAGGAAGTGCTATTTCCCTGATTTGATTTTTTCTATAACTTTCTGCGTGTATCAATCTTCCAATCTCTATAAAAGGATTTGATTGTTCAGGTTCTATTTGATGGGCTATGAGCCATGCTTCTCTTTCGCATACGGTAAAACTGAGTAATACGGTCCCTGTAATCATTTTCGACATTCCTTCGTTAAAGATTTAAATTGTTGTCATTTTTGCAGACTTTAACCATACCAAAACCAAGGCTATTCTTTTCACCAAAGCCAGCTTCGTAACCAACTTTAATGAGACCAGGATCACCTGTGATTAAAAATGGAAAAACTGTACCGCGCACAAAGGTATTTTTAATCTGTATTAATTTAGTTATTCTACCTTTTCTTTGAATGTAATTCCAATCAGGTTGTATATAAACTTTAGAGCTGATTTCTTTTCCAAAGAAAGCGGAGTACTTTTTAATCAAGTTGACATTAATGGCGTTCTGAAAGAAATCATCTTCCGGGGTCAGGTATTTGTGAGAAAGTTTTCCTTGATTTTCCACAGGTATGCTGACAACCAGAGGGGAAATCAGGATGAATTTCATCTGGTCTGTTATTTTTGGTTCGTCAAGCACTCTGACTTGTAAAATATTGAATAATACTCCTTCGAGTTCGATAAAAGGGTTTTCGATAATTGAAGAAAAAAAGTTTCTGATGAAATCTTCACTGAGTGATGAGATGTACCATTTTCCTTTTCCTTCAGAGATTATTATGGAGCCATTTTTAACATGAGAGTTTTCAAAGAAGAGTTGCGAAAAAGTGAACATTCTGAAGCCATTGAATCCTTCTTCATGGAGAAAAGAAGCAAAATTCTCATCTGTATATTTAAGTCTCTTATATACAAAAGAGCACAACATATATTGATAATTGATAGGTATGAAACTGTTAGCTGTCTTGAAGACAATTTCCAGTCTCATTAAACCCCCCACAGCTTTCAATCATATTTTAAGTTTATCACAATTTTATGTATTTGTTTCACCTAATTTATGACAGAAGTTGCCCACTTTTATAAGTGGATGATGAATGTCGCCTGGCAATTCCTTCCCCTGTGGCATAGTCAGCATTATAAGGAAGGAGCTGAGGAAATACAATGAAGGAAATTGCCTTGACCACGAAACCAGCACCTCTATAGGTGGGGGTAGTTCACCAGGTTTTTAGGATTCATTTTCCTCCAGAAGAATTCCGTACTGATTTGTGAAAAGTTCGTGGTAAAATCCTTTGCTTTGTAAGAGTTCTTCATGTTTGCCTATTTCCACAATTTCACCGCCTTTCATGACAATTATTAGATCTGCATTTTTAACAGTGTTTAGCCTGTGGGCTATAATGATACTTGTTCTTCCTTCCATGAGTTTCCACATAGCAGTCTGTATACTTTTTTCTGTTTTTGTATCTATATTGCTTGTGGCTTCGTCCAATATGAGTATCTTTGGATTTGCCAGAAAGGCCCTGGTGATGGAAAGGAGCTGTCTCTGGCCCTGACTTAAATCTTCTCCGTTATCTGTGAGAATAGTGTTGTACCCGTGTGGAAGATGTTTTATAAAGTGATCAGCATGTGTCAATTTTGCAGCTTTTTCTATTTCATTATCGGTTGAATCTGGGTTTCCGTATCCTATGTTTTCTTTGACAGTTTTGGAAAAAAGTATAGTGTCCTGCAATACTATACCAATGATAGACCTGAGAGACACTCTTTTTATTTTCCTGATATCTACACCATCTATGAGTATCTGGCCCGCGTCTACATCGTAGAATCTCATCAGCAGATTTACTATAGTGGTTTTTCCGGAACCAGTTGGACCAACCAGCGCTACTTTTTGTCCTGGTTTTATGTGAAAGCTGATGTTTTTGAGGATGGGAACTTCTTTATCGTAAGAAAACCATACGTTTCTAAACTCTATTTCACCCTTTGCTTCGCTAATAATTACAGACTTTTCATCATCGTTTTCTTCCTCAACATCCATGATTTCGAATATTCTTTCCGCACTTGCAAGAGCCATTTGTATCATATTGAACTGATTTGAGAGTTCGTTCAATGGTCTGGTAAATTGGCGTGAATAGCCTATAAATGTGGCAATTGTCCCAACTGTAACTATACCTTTCAGGGCAAACCATCCACCAAAGCCACTGACCATCGCGAACCCCAGGTTGTTTATCATGTTCATAATAGGGCCAAGTATTCCTGAAAAAATCTGTGCTTTTACCCCTATTTCTCTCAAATTTTCGTTTGATTTATTGAATTTCTCTAACTCTTTTTCCTCGCGCGTGAATATTTTTATCACAGAAAGACCTGATATATCCTCTTCTATTATGCCATTGAGCTCTCCAAGCACACGCTGATTCTCATAAAAATACCTTCGTGTTCTCTGAGATATAATCCGGGTTGCCAGAAGAGTCAGGGGAATCACAGAAAAAGTGACCAGAGAAAGCAGTATATTAACCTTAAGCATCATAAATGCAGCTCCGGCAAGTGTGATGATTCCTGAAAAAGTTTGAGTGATGCTGTTTGCAAGCACGTTGTTTATATTGTCTGTATCATTTACAATTCTGCTGATGACATCTCCATGAGATGTCTTATCGAAGAAACCTGTTGGAATTCTTTGGAGTTTTTCAAACAACTCTTTTCTCAAATCAAAGACAATTTCCTGCGAAAGCTTAAGCATGATCTTACCCTGAATCCAGAAAGATAAAGAAATAATGGCATAAAAGCTGCCCAGAATTAGCAAGTACCTGAAAAGTTTTTCGAAAGCCATTGGAATAAATACCTCGTCAATAATTTTTCCTATAAGATAAGGAGTTACGACATTCATCAATGAGGATAAAACTACAAAAAGAAATACCACTATTAATAGGATTGTATGAGGTTTCAAATAATTTAGAAATCGCTTTAAAGTACCTCTCGGGTTTTTTAAATCAGGCTTATTCACCGGTATTTCATGTGGTGGTCTTCTCACTATTTCAGGCATCGTTAATCATTCCATTTCCAAGTTGAGATTCATATATTTCTCGATACGCTCTGCAATTTCTAAGTAAATCCTCGTGAGTACCAAAACCAACCATTTTTCCTTCCTGAAGGGTTAGTATTCTATCTGCAAGCAGTGCCGTCGAAATTTTCTGAGTTATGATGAATGTTGTACACCCTTTTGTATATTCTCTCAATCCTTCCAGGATTTTTCTCTCAGTTATGGGATCAACAGAGCTTGTGCAATCGTCCAGTATTAGTATTTTCGGCTTTCTCACCAGCGCGCGGGCTATGGAAAGCCTCTGCTTTTGACCTCCGGAGAAATTCCTTCCACCTCTTTCAACATATGAATCGTACCCCTGCGGCAAATTGATGATAAAATCATGTATCTGAGCTATTTTAGCTGCTTTGATTACTTCTTCGTCTGTTGCGTCTTCCTTTCCCCATTTTAAATTTTCTTTCACAGTTCCTGAGAACAGATTCGTTTCCTGAGGAACTGCGGCTATGTATTTTCTGAGATTCTGCAATTTTAATACTCTCACGTCGGAATCATCAATCTTAACATCGCCAGAGGTGACATCAATCAACCTCGGTATAAGGTTCATGAGTGTGGTTTTACCAGATCCTGTCTCTCCCAAGATTGCTATAACTTCTCCCGATTTTACAGAAAAGTTCACGTTTTTGAGAACGGGGCTGGTGTCTCCAGAGTATCTGAATTCAACGTCTTCGAAATCTACTCTTCCTTTTATTTCAGGAACATATAAGGCATTTTGAAGTTCATGAATTGCCGGTTGTTCATCCAGTACTCCTAACACTCTTTTGGCAGAAGCGCCTGCTCTCACAACAAAATTGAGAATATTTCCTATCATCATGAGAGAAAACATGATCTGCATCAGATAGTTTGTATAAGCTATGATGTTGCCAACTTCCATCTGGTTTTTCTTAACCAGAACTCCTCCAAACCAGAGAACTCCAATTGTTCCTGCATTTACTATGAAGATGAAAACAGGAAGAGCAAAAACTATAAGAGAGAAAGCTTTAATCATAGAATTTTTCAGCAATTCATTGTTTTTGTGAAAATTTTCCTTTTCATATTCTTCCCTTCTAAAAGCTCTAACTACTCTGACGCCCAGAAGATTTTCCCTTACCACGGCGTTCACTCTATCTACGCTGTCCTGGATTTTTCGAAACAGCAGGTCACCCTTTTTCGTGAGCCATAAGAAAAGAAAAATTATCGGAGGAATCAAAAAAATAAATATCGAAGAAAGATGTGCATTTATAGAAATTGCCATCAAAATACCACCAATGAAGAGAAGAGGTCCCCTGACAACTATTCTCAATAGCATCATGACCAGATTTTGAAGTTGTGTAACATCATTTGTGAGCCGCGTGATCAGCGAGGAAGTATGGAATTTATTCACATTAGTGATGGAAAAGCTCAGAACTTTTTTGAAAAGATTTCGTCTGAGATCGGCGCCAAAATTTTGACTGGCATGGCTGGCAAAGATAGTGCAACCGATACCACCAACGGCACCAATTAAAGCAACAAGAAGCATGAAAATTCCTGTTTTCCAGACAAGTTGTAAATTTCCCCGAGCTATGCCTTCATCGACAATACGGGCCAGAAGGGTTGGTTGTGCAAGATCACATATTACTTCTATAACCATGAAAAGAGGTGCTAACACAGTTGAAAGCCAGTAAGGTTTGAGATATCTCAAAAACACTTTCATAATGGATTCTCTCCTTGACTTTTAAGTGACATCTGAAGAATTTTAAAAGGTCCTTTATTCATTATAAAACCCGGTTTGCTTTTGAAAAAGCACTTAAAAGTTGAAAAATTGTTGATTTTTGTCGATAATATAAATGAGGTGAAAATTTATGCGTATAGGACCTGTTGATTCAACGGGCGTATCTTATGAATCTGCGTATGTACCACAGAAACATTCACAGACCCAGACTCAAATTCTTGACAAAGATCAAATGGTTCAGTTGTTGAGTTTTATGTTTTACCAGAAAAATGGCCTGGATGTGAAATTGGTAAGGATAGCCGGTGAGTTGTTCAGCAAATCTCAAATGAACATAACGGTGTGATTTATGATAAAGCTCGTTAAAAATGTGGAAGTATTCTCACCAAATTTTCTCGGTAAAAAAGATATACTCATCGCTGGCAGCAAGATTGTGGTGATTGAAGATTTCATAAATGTAGATTCTTTGCCAGTTGAAAAGATAGACGGTTCTGGTTTGATAGCAGTTCCAGGCTTTATAGATTCACATGTGCACATTGCTGGTGGTGGAGGCGAAGGAGGATTTAAGACCAGAACACCAGGGATTGTGTTTTCGGATCTTGTAAAAGCAGGTATAACCACTGTCGTTGGTTGTCTCGGTACAGATGGTGTAACAAGAAATTTGAAAGATCTATATGCAAAAGCGAAAAGCTTGGAAGAAGAAGGTATCAATACTTATATATATTCTGGTTCCTATAGAGTTCCGCTAATCACTTTCACAGGAAATCTTATAGAAGATTTTATATTGATAGATAAAGTTATAGGTGCTGGTGAGATAGCAGTATCCGATCACAGGTCGAGTCAGCCATCTGTAGATGAATTGAAGAGAATTGTCGCAGATGCGCGAGTGGGAGGAATTCTTTCAAACAAAGCAGGCATTGTGAACATACATGTTGGTGATGGCAAATCGATGCTTGATATATTGTATGAAGTTGTTGAAACCACAGAGATACCAGTTACGCAATTCTTACCAACGCATATAAACAGAAACAAAAAGCTCTTTGAAGAAGGATTAAATTATGCCAAAATTGGTGGGTTCGTTGATTTCACAACAAGTGTGGGGGATCTGCTTGAAGAAGATCTTCAAGCGTGGAAAGCCGTTAAAATTTATATAGAGAACGGTTTTGAGAATCAGGTTACAATGAGTTCAGATGGGCAGGGCAGCTTACCAAAATTTAATGAAAAAGGGCAATTCATTGGGCTTGGGATCGGGAAAGTTTCATCTGTTATGGAGCAATTCAAATCTGCCGTGAAAAATGGTGTTCCTTTTGAAAAAATTCTCAAAGCTATTACACAAAATCCCGCAAAAATCCTTAAACTTTCATCAAAAGGTGTAATAGCTCCAGGAAAAGATGCAGATATATTGTTGTTCAACAGTGATCTGAACTTAGATAGCGTTCTTTGTATGGGAAAATTGTTGATGTCAAAAGAACAAATCCTTGTAAAAGGAACTTTCGAATAAGATCCTTCCTGTTTTAAAGATTATGATCTTTATTACAATGCTTGTAATTCCGATTTTAATTGGATATAAGTTATCTATCTTAGAAAAATTGTGATATATTCGATTGGGGGTGTATGCCTTCTATTACAGGTGTCCGAACTGCGGGCAAATTTATTATTCTGCAACAGAATTAAGTGATGATAAATTAACATGCGAAAAATGTGGTACAAAGATAGTGCCTCTCAGCCCGCAGGAAGTGAAAGATTTGTTGAACAGGAAAAAAGAACCAAAATGAATTACACATTCGCTAACAGAATATCAGGCCTTCTTATGATCTGCCCATCTATTTCAAATTCGATAAAGGGCCAATTGCTTGTTTGCGGATAACTTATTATCTCTAAGCCTTTTTCTGTTATTAAAACTGTATCTTCAGATTTGGTTCCGGTGATTGTTGGATTCCATGCAACTGCATTTCCAAAACAAAGTGTATAATCTGTCCATTCCTTGGCTATTATTTCTCGGGCATTGTAACCGGTTATTCCTCCTTGATGATGCAACATCCATTCATATGGTCTTCCAATTTCAGCATAAGCTTTCCTGATTTTATCCAAGACCTGATTTAATTTAACTCCAGGTTTTGAATTTGTTATAGCAACAGCGTCCACGTAACAATTTTGCTTGTGTTGTTCGATCACGTTTGTATCTTTTTTAAACAGGACGGATCTTGTTAACGAAATCACCAGGCCTCGTTTCCGAGCGCAGATACTCACGAAAACTTTGTCGCCAAGTTTAACATTTCTGGATAAATTGTGCCTGTACAATTTTGCGCTCTCTTCTCCACTGACCATGACAAAAATAGGCTCTATTCCTTTTTCGATAAGGGCACTGGCCACCATTCCCTGGACTTCAATTTCTCTCATCTCGGGGTTAATTTTTGCCATAACATGGTTAACCGATTCATCGCAAAGTTTTCCAAGAGTTCTGTAGGTGTTCAGCTCAAATTCAGTAAGCACATACCGATATTGATCCAGCATGTCTTTCACACAGATTGTTTCAAATCGTCCTGTATCCGAGGCAAACTTTTTTCCAGATACGAATGGTTTCAAAACATCTGTCATATCTTTGGACCAGATATATTCGGCAAACTCAACTTCCGGCAGCAGATCATCGTGAAATTCTTCTTTTCGGAGTCTTTCTTTTTCTATGTTATTAGTAAGTATATAAATATTTTCTTCAGTCAAAAGCACATGAGCATCACCTGTTTCACTGTTCAAAGTTATGTGGTTTCGTGCTCCAAAAGTAAACCAGGAAAAATTATCGCATCTGCTTAAAATAAGACCATCAAAATCATTTTCTTTAATGAAATTTCTGAGAAGCTCAACCCTCTGCCTGAAAAGTTCTTTCAATTTCACTAGCATCACCCAGAAACATTATATACTTTTTCTTGCATGACTAAACATTTGCAAATCCACTTAAAACAAAACCTCTTACATAATAACGCTGGAGGTACAGGAAAATTATCACCATAGGAACTACTTGATAAACGAGGGCAGTTAAAATTAAGTGCTGTGTTTCAGTTGTTGAAAAAGCAAGTGACAATCTTGAGATACCAACGGGTAAAGTCATAAGTTTTTGAGCTGTTGAAGTTACTATAAGTGGCCACAAAAAGGAATTCCACTGACCTATAAAAGTGAGTATTGCCAGGGTTGCGATAGCTGGTTTCAAAAGTGGCAGGATGATAGAAATGTAAATTCTGAACTCAGATGCACCATCGAGCCTGGACGAGTCAAGTAATTCATCGGGAATGGTCATTATAAATTGCCTCATGAGAAAAATACCATAACCGCTAACAGCAAAAGGTATTATTAATGATAAGTAATTATCCAGCCATCCAAACAATCTCATGAGATAATAAACAGGTATCAAAAATATGAAGACGGGAAACATCATGGTTGAGAGCACAAAACCAAACAGAATCTTTCTGCCAGCGAACTTCAGCTTTGAAAAAGCATACCCTGATAGTGAACTTGTGATAATAGTTATGAGAGTTACTGACCCCGACACAAGGAAGCTATTTTTGTAGTAATTAAATAAAGGTATTCTCCTGAGCACTTCGACATAGTTACCCCATTGAGGTTTTTCGGGAAGCCATTTGGGGACATCAGACAAGAGTTCCTGAGGTGTCATTAGTGAAGCGGAAAACATCCAAAAAAATGGTAAGATCATCCAGAAAGCCCCAAATATTATTATGGCATATCTTACGATTTCCAACAAAATGCAGGTTATCTTCTTTTTTTTACTCATATCCTTTGATTCCTCCACGTTTGAAGATCCACAGAATAACCAGTGTAAAAGAGAAAATAACACAGAATAATAAGAATGCTCCGGCTGACGCCCTGCCCATTCTCAATGATTGAAAAGCTGTTTCGTAAACATACCAGGAAACAGTCATAACACTTTTTGCTGGTGCGTTTCTCCCCATAGTAAATGGAAGATCAAATACTTGCCATGCCCCTATAAATCCTGTTGCAGTGAGAAAAAGCAAAGTGGGAGAAAGCAGAGGAACTGTTATGTGGAAAAACTGTTTGAAAGGACCAGCGCCGTCAATTTTGGCTGCATCGTAATAATCTTTTGGAATGTTTCTGAGGCCAGCCGTGATGATCAACATTGAACCACCTATACCCGACCATATGGCTGCGATGATTATTGAGAAAAGAGCAATATCCGGGTCAGTAAGCCAGTAAACAGGTTTCATCCCAAAAAGACCCAGTATAGAGTTCAACAGTCCGTTGTTTGGTCTGTAAAGATAGCCCCATATAGTGCCTATGGCAACCTGAGGTGTCACAACTGGCGTAAAATAAATAAATCTCCAGAGTACAGAAAACCTGGCACCATTGATCAGTACAGCTAATATCAGAGCTATGATTATTGTGGCTGAAACTGTAAGTAGTGCATAAATAAGAGTGTTTCTAAAAACAGAAACAAACATCTCATCATTCAGTAAGTACGAATAATGAGAAAATCCTATCTTTCTTGCATTAGAAAGCGGAACCAGCATATTCCATCTTCTTGTTGAAGCTAAAAGCGAAAAAAGGACTGGATATACGAAAAACATTGAATAGAAAATCATTATTGGGGCGAGGAAAAAATACCCCACCCCAGAATGCTGTTTAGCAATTTTTCGTCCTTTCAAAACCGATTACCCCTCTCATCAATAAAATTCAGAGAGAATCTTGTCGATCTCGAGTTTTGCATCTTTCAAAGCTTTTTCTGCTGTTTTTCTACCATTCCATGCTTCAATTATTTCCCTCATTAATATAGTTTTGATTTCTTGGCCCTGAGCGACATTGGGTTCTTGATGAGTGTGCTCGAGTTCTTTAACAAAAATAGAAGTATATAGATCATTCAATTCTGATTGAAAGAAATTAATATCTGCCTTGTTGGGGGGTATAGATCCTATATTCTTAGCCATAAGTTCACCCATTCTGGTGTATCCACCAGATTTATCCAAGGTTAGCCATCGAACAAAATCCCATGCCTGTTTTTTGTTTTTTGAAGCGTTATCAACTGCTATGAACCATGTGTAACCAGCTGTTGCTGGTTTTTTCAAGTATGGAATAGGGGCGACTCCAACAATTTCTTCATACTGATCTTTAAATCCAAGTTTTAGAGATGTTTCGTACCAGGTTGCCATAATCATCATGGCTACTTTACCCGCTGGAAAGTTCCATACACTCGCCGCCGGGTCTGTTCCGCCATTTTTAAAGAGTTTTAATTCTGCTTCGAGGGTTTCTATTGCCTCCTTTGAATCAAGCAGGCACCTGCTGAAATCATCTTCAAACAATTTACCGTTGTTACTGTAAAGCAATGCTAAATAAGGATGAACCACTGCTGAATCCCAACCAGAAAGGAATGCAAATCCATATTGCGAAATCGTACCGTCTGGGTTTCTCTTCGTGAGCTTTGGAGCCATTTCCACTAATTCATCCCAGGTTTCAGGGGGATTGGTGAATCCAGCTTCTTTCAACAATTTTTTGTTAAAGACAAGTGCATAATTATCGACTTCGATAGGAACACCCCATATTTTGCCATCAATCGTAGCTCCATCGATTGCAGGTCTCACAAAGTCTGATTTTACTTTTTCAACGATATCTTTTGGAACTTGATCCAGTATCATGGAATCTGATAACTGAACACCCCAGAGAGAATACAAAATGTAGACATCAGAGATTACCCCAGAAGTATGGCTTATAAGAATGCGTTTCAGATACTCATCGAATGGTACTGATTGAATCTCAATTTCGGTATCAGGATTCAATTTCTGATATTCTTCCACATACTGTCTTAATCCTTTTACCATGATGTTTCCATTTTCATCTTTGATCCCTTCAACTTGGTAATCAGACCAGTGAACTGCAAGAATGATTTTTGTTTTTGCAAAACCGCTTGTGATTATCACAAAAATCGAAATCAAAACAATTAACAAAGACTTTTTCATTCCTCACCCCTCCTATCTAAGGTTTTTCACTCGATCAACAAAACAACAGTGTGATTACCCTGTATGAAGATATTTTTGATTGATAACGCTTTGCTGCATGCTTGATATTCGAATTTTTGATCAGCGTTGATACATTTCACATTGTTTACCAGAGCGGGTAGATTATTTGAAGGAATCAGAAGATCAAATTCAATTGCTTCGTCCCCATGATTAAATAGAAATACTATTGTTTTTTCCTCAGAACGCGATATTCTCACTTCAAGATAATCTTCTTGACCAGAAGTAATTGAAGTTGAGTAATCAGGGTTAATGCCTGCTCTCTGTGCAATTTGTTTTAAGAATTCCAGATTGTTCCTATTTTCTGTTTTTTCATAGGCAAGACCAATGAGCATACCAACCATTATTGCCAGTCCTGAATGATATTTGTTTTCTACAATAACAGGCTGGCCATTAAAAAATGCTTTTGGAATGCCTGTTGTTTTTCTGTACACAGTTAAGTATCGATAAGCAGAAAGTTTGCAATCTTCATAATCGATAGCCTGTTCTTGGATTTCCCTTGTATAGAGTTCCTCACAACCAAAAACTTTTTCCAGACCGGATCCTGGGATTTTTTCTTGCAAAGTTCCGTCTTCTTTCATCCATCCAAGACGTCCATCTGCCAAAACTACTCCCCCGCTCCTCACATATTTCTCTATCGCATCAGCACTTTTCTGATCTATAACGATGGAAAATGGAATCATAATGAGATGGTACTGCTTAAGATCTTCTCTCAATAAGTCCGATATATGCAGAAAATCCACATTAACACCCATTTGCATCATGGCCTTGTACATGCCAAAAATGTCTTCACGTATGATCTCCGCACTTTCAGCCCTTAAACAAGCGAGAGTTTTGTGGGTTTCAATGTTATAAAGTATCCCTACCTTAGCTTGCAAAGCTTTTGCTTTTAAGAATAAATTCATGTTCTTAGAAATTATTTCGGAGACTTTTCCAGCCCTGATTACCTTGTTGTTGATTGAACCATCATAATTTGCCAGGCCGAATCCCGATACTTCATAGCCACAGCTCATAGGAAGCCAGGCATAGTAATTTAAACCCTTAGCATCATGGGAGATAGCGAGCCATGACCATCTTTCAACATCGAATTCATCAACTGGAACGCTGAATCTCAATCCTGTAACACCGTGACCAGATTGGAGCTCTCCTATCCAAAAAGGTTTATTTTTACTTTCGCAGGAAGATCTGCTTGCATCAAGTGCAACACCCATGTGGTGCGGTTTTAACGGCATCCATGCGCCTGTGTGCTTCGGATAGAAAGAAGTTCCCCATATATCTACTTTTTCAGATAGTTTCCAGTCGTCTGATGAACCATATCCGATACCAGGTATTCCATAAACACTTGAGATCGCTGCATGACTTGATACAGGATGTGATGGATCTATTTTTTTTTATCGCTGAGGTTTTCCAGAAGAGATCTTCGGATATCTTTTCGATGTTGAATTGAATCCAATCAAGAAGATCCCTAAAACTTGATAAAGAGACATATCGAGGTATGGTGATTTCTTCCCAGCTTCCATGTTTTCTATACCAGATTTCGTTCAGTTTTTGAACAGTTTCATACTTAGTTTTGAGCCATTCGATAAATCTATTTTTTGAATATTCGCAGTAACAAAACCAAGGATCTTTGATGTAGTCTATCCATGACCATTGAACAATATGTGGTTCAGACCATATGTCCCATGCTAAAAATGAATCGTGCCTTGATACTACTTTTGCAAGATTCTGCAGAAAGCTTGTAATATGTTTTCTTACCTGCGGATGGTCTGAACAGTATCCAGGAGCAGATTGAGAATGTATAGTCAGACCGGATCTGTCAATAAAGAGTGAATCTGGATAATCTCTTTCCACCCAGTTTGGTGCTGAGTCTGTGTAAATTTGAAGTATAGCCTTGATTTTCAGCTCATCAGTTATGTTAAGTAATTCTTCTATTGATGAAAAATCCCATACATCAGGCTCCGGTTCAGCAGTAGCCCAATCATACCAGAATCTGATAGTATTAAATCCGATCTTTTTGATTCGAGAAATCTCTGATTTTATCTCTGATAATCCTTTAACTTTTGCAGTCATGGGAGCCCTGGATTTGTTTGGCCCGTACCAGACAGATACTGGGAAGAAATCTTTCAAATTCCTCACCTCTCTTGAATTTTCCAGTAGTGCCTGTTTATTGTTTTTTGATGAAAATCGAAAATTTTCACGTTATAATCAACATCGAATCCCTCAACATTTGGAGATACAAATATCTTCAAATCTTTTCCGTGATCATGAAGAATAGCTCCAGTTTCTGCTATAAGGCTCATTGTGATAGCAACGACTGCTACAGTTGAAGAAGCAGCAATACGCTCTTTTTTTCCTGAAAGTTCTATAAGTGCATCTTCTGGCGGAGTGCAGTTATCAATGATGAGATCCGCTATATCAGAAAGTTTTTTTCCAGAACTGTGAGAAGCTATAGCAGCAACTTGATTACTTACAGAAACAATTGCAATTACTTTTGCCCCAACTTTTTTTCCGTACAACGCTGCTTCAACAGGAGCTGCATTGATTCCTCCGTGAGAGTAAATAATTAGTACATCGTCTTTGGCAATTGGTTGGTATCTTAAAAAACCGTTTTCCACATATCCTTCCTTTCTTTCAACAAGTAATAAACCAGGAGCACTTGCTGGACCAGTAGGGCTAAACCACATTAATCTGGGATCTATCAGTGGATTAAAACCTATAAAACTTCCATATCTTGGAAATGCGTCCAGAACGGGTAGAATTGAGTGCCCACTTCCAAACAGATGTACCATACCATTTTTTTCAATGCATTCTGCCATAATATTCGCGGCTTTTAAAATGTTGGTATTCTGTTCTTTTTTTATTCTTTTAAGAATGTCCGTCACTTTTTCAATATAAGCCTCGAATGCCGACAAATTCTATCACTCCTTTCTCAAAGAGGTATATTTTGAGCAACCTACGAGTTGCGCATCTTCGCCTAAGGAGGAAACTTTTATAATGGGAGGAGTAATGAATGGGCTGGTGAATTTTTTCAATGTTTTAACAGCTTCTTCTTCAAAAACTTTCCAGTTCAAACCAACACTTCCTGAGAGAACTATTATCTCCGGGTTTAGAATATTTGTAATTGTTGAAAGAAGATATCCCATTGCGAATGAGACATTTTTAACTACCTCAGTTGCACACGTGTTTTTCTGTAGATACAATCTTAAGACAGATTCACTGGATTCTATCTCTTTTCCACATATTCTGGAAAACATCTTTGCTATAGCTGGTCCTGATATTAATGACTCAATATCTCTGTATTCTTCTGTCAAAGGATCTTTTATATGAATCCATCCTGCTGATCCTGCTATTCCCTGATTCCCAAAAATGATCTGCCCCTGTGAGAAAATACCAAGACCAACTCCTGTACCAATTATCAGATATGCCACTTCTTTGAATCCTCTGGCACATCCACTGCATATTTCTCCAATTAGGCCTGCGGTACGGTCATCTATTATGTAAATCTGTACATTTGGAATAAAAGAACGTATTGTCTCTTTAAGTTTAATCCTCTGTGGGAACACGTTTGGTATTAAAACACTCCCGTCTTCGAAAACAGCTCCAGCTATTGAAAAAATACAATGTGATATTTCAAATTTTTCGTTCATTTTTTCAAATTCCTGTGAAATGTTTTCGAACAGTTTATCCTGCTTTTTTGGTGTGGAAAATTTTCTTTTGAGATATATTTTGCCGTCTGAATCAACGATAGCTATTCGTAAATTTGTACCTCCGATATCGCAGGCAAAGCTGTACACAGTTTTCACTTCCTCAACTGTACCTGTACCGAATATCTATCACTTCTTATTATTGATTCTGTATATTCAATGGGAGTATTATTTGTGTCGTATGCAACTCTTTCGACTATGAAACCGGCAAATGGCCACTTCGCTTTGAGTAGTTTGCACTCGTATTTATCAAGTATGGTTGCATAATATTTTTCCTGAGCAGAGGAAATTTTGATTCCGTACTTGAGTTCGAGCAATTTGTATAAAGATTGTGTTAAATCATTCTCCAGAAAATCCGGGGCGATGTACTCAGGCGTGTAAAATGTTTGTATCCCGAATGGATCACCATTAGCAAGTCTTAAACGTCTGACCATAATAACTTTTGAACCCGTTTCAAGTTTCAAGGCTTCAGAGATTTTCTCATCTGCTTCTCTTATACCTTTTTCTAAAATAACAGAGGTTGGATTGAATCCCATGGATATCATTTCTTCTGTAAAGCTGGTGAGTTTTCTTGGTCCCTGACGTATCCTGGCATCTACTACAAATGTGCCTTTACCCTGCCTTTTTATGAGAAACCCTTCTTCCACAAGTAAAGAAACAGCCTGTCTCACAACAGCAGTGCTGACACCAAACATTTTAGAAAGTTGCTTTTCTGTTGGAATCTTTTCACCAGATTTCCAGGTTTCAGATAATATGTTTTTTCTAAGAATTTCTTTAAGCTGATAGTATAAGGGTTCTGTTGAATATGGATCTATCTTTTGAATCATCTCCGTATACCTCCTATTAACTATAATCATTATAATGAATATAATCAATTTTGTCAAGCAATAAAAAGGCGACCTCAAGGTCGCCTTAAATAAAATTAAAATAAATTATGCCTTCAATATTGCTTTAATATCATTTTCGGGGTCGCTTATTAGTCTCAGATCATAATTGGATTGAAGCACATTTAGTATATCCTGATTTACCCATGCTGGGAGCACTGGGCCTATATAGATTCCTTTTATGCCCAGGGCAAGTAATGTCCAAAGTATGGCAACTGCTTTCTGCTCCATCCATGTTAACACAAGAGTAAGCGGTAAGTCATTAATGGGTTTGTCAAAAAGCTTTGAGAGCGCTTCTGCTATTTCTATAGCAACGATCGTATCATTGCATTGACCAACGTCCAGAAGCCTTGGAACACCATCTATGGTCCCAAAATTAATATCATTTATTCTATATTTTCCACATGCAAGTGTTATTATTACAGTGTCTTCAGGCAGTTTTTTGGCAAATTCCCTGTAATAATTTCCTTTTTGTGTTGGGGTGTCACAGCCTCCTATCACAAAAAAGTGTCTTATCTTACCAGACTCAACTAAGGCTTTTATTTTGTCAGCGATACTGGCAACGACACCTGTAGAATATCCTGTAGTCAGTTTATATGTAGAAGGTTTTTCTTCAAGTTCCGGCAGAGACAGGGCTTTTTCTATAACTGGTGAATAATCATATCCATCTATGTGGGTCACTCCCGGTAATCTTGCTATGGATGTTGTAAACATTCGATTTCTGTAGCTCTCTTTTGGCAATAGGACACAATTTGAGGTACCAAGTATGGCTGCGGGGATTTCATCAAACAGCATTTTTTGGTCGTACCATGCTGCACCAAGATTTCCAGCAAGGTTCCGGTATTTCCTCAAAACTGGGTATCCATGGGCTGGTAGCATTTCTGAGTGTGTATAAACATAAACATTTGTTCCTTCTACCTGCTTCAACAGTTCTTCAAGAGCTTTCAAATTGTGTCCTGTAACAATTATTGCATGTCCTTTCTTTGTACCAGTTTCAACCTCTGCTGGTACTGGTTCACCATATGTTTCAATATGAGCTTTCTTTAGCAATTTCATGACTCTTAAATTCATCATACCTGCTTCAAGAGCAAGTTGAACATAACTTTCGGGGTCAAAATTCACATTTGTAAGAGTAGAATACAGTCCTTTCGATAAAAACGAAGCAATCTCTTCATCTTTATAGCCAAGTTCTCTTGCGTGGTAGTAGTACGCAGATATACCATCAAGAATGTATACAAGATTGTCTTGGAGTCTTGTTACAAGAGGAGATTTTCCGCATACACCTGCCCTAACACATCCCTCATTGTTCAGAGCCTGAGAGCACATGTAGCAAAACATATCCATGTTTGACACCTCCTTGACAGTTTTTTCACTTAACAGCTTACTGAAATTTAGAAATAAGGACAGTAACTTTTGTTACGAACGAGTCAAAGAAAGCTTATCTCGCCTGTATTTTTATTCAAGAAGAAATCACAGGGACCTATTTTGTCGGATATCAATTTTTTTCTGCCGGCGATAGCAATTCTGACATTGGGATAACAGATTTTTCTAACTCTGATTCTGGATGTATCTGAATACTTGACCTGCAAATTGTGCTTTAAAATTTTCAGTGTTTCATGGATTTTTCTTACTTCCAATTCAATCCGCTTCTTTTTCTCGGCAGTTTTTTGAAGGATTTTCATCAACTCTTCTTTTTTTGGAATTTCTTTTGTTTCTGTTGTTTTCGCCCTGGCTGAGCTTTCAATTTCAGACAAAAGCATAATAGATCGCATTGCTTCGAGTAAATTTCTTTCAAGTTGCGCTATTTCTTTTTCGTTTTCATAATCAATCCCTGCGGCAATCTCAGTTCGAACTCCACTTTCACTGCCAAGCTCTGCTGCTTCCACATTCCCGGAAGTTTTCACTGCCCCGCCAGCTATAACGCCTCTTCCTTTTACGGTAATGTCACCACGACAAATTATTACAGAGTTCATTATATAATATTCAACAAATATATTACCTTCGCAAAAAATCTGCGATTCGTTTATAAACTTTGCTGTTAAGTCTTTACTAACTTTTATAATTCCCTTACCTCTTCCAAATATGCCTCCTTGAACTTTGAGTGAACCTCCGCAGGTAACCTGAATTTCTCCAAGCACTCCCATTATTGAAATATCTCCATCCGCCTTAATCTTAAAAGGTCCCTCTGCATTGCCGCGAATTATCACTGTAGCGTTGAAATCTATGTTTCCTGTGTCGTATCCCAAATCTTTGTCGATCAACAGTACATTCCTCACACATACCTTCGAATTCTGTACATAAGGTTGTCCATCACACGTTGCTATAATCTTTGTCCCATCTTCAGATAGTTTCGTGTTTTCGCCAACAAAGTTTTGTAAATTCAAATCTTTTGCTTTTTCCACCTTAATTATTTCACCAGTTACTGCTATTCCGTCATAGCTTTCCCTGATGGGAACCTTTACTGCCAGTACATCACCTTCATGACATGTGAAAATTTTGTAAAGTGCAGCCATATCAACAGAATCTTTTTCTCCAATTTTTTCAAAGATCATTCCAGATTCGGGAAACAGAAACTCAATACTGGCATCACTTCCGTAAATGGGTTTTTTGCCAGATGCAACCGGAATGTGAGCAAACACTTTGCTTTCATCAATGATTTTTCGCAATGCATCTTCATTTATGCCGTAAATAACCCCGGATTTCTTCAATGCTTCCTTGAGTTCATCGAATGTTGGCAAAACTCTCTTCAAACCCGGTACTATGAAGATACTTGCTATCATTTTATCCTCAGATATTTCAACCTGAATATGTGGATCTGGATACTTTTCTTCCAGATCACTTAAATCTGATAATGCCGGCTCTATAATCTCTACTACATTTGAGAGTTCTTTCAGAATAGATTCTCTGTGTGATTCGTGAACAGGTTCAATTATTACTTCCATGTTGGCTGGATCAGCCTTGCTTATTCGAAAAGATACCTTTTCATGCCAATTTTGACCGTAATCTTTTTCCAGCAAACTGAGAAGTTCTTCAACATTTTCGATTTGGACAATCCTTTTTTGAGGTTTTCTGTCCATTGAATCCCCCCGAGTCTTTATATTTTACGGTTCGGCAGAAAAAACTTTTCATAAATATTATAACTTCAATAAGTAAATTTTTATGCAAAAATTGAAGTTGAGCGGAGGTGTGAATTTGTACAAAATATTTATCTGGTTGGTTGTTTTTTTCTGGGGAATGTCTTTTGTAGCCACAAAGGTAGTGGTTTCTTATATTCCGCCAGCTACCGCTGCCTTGATAAGGTTTTTGATAGCACTGGTTTTCTTAATTTTTGTCAACAGAAAATTTCCGAAAATTCTTAATTTGCATGGTTTTTTTGCGGGATTCTGGGGTATAACAATGTATTTTTATTTTGAAAATGCAGGGCTTGTCCACACTTTTCCAACGAATGCTTCTCTAATAGTCTCAAGCGCCCCAATTCTGCATATATTGTTTTCCCATATTATTCAGAAGAAAAAAGCAACCATGATGGAGTACATAGCTTCATTCATAGCTTTTTCAGGAGTTGCCGTAGTAATCCTGAATGGAAAATTTGCTCTGAAGATCAATCCTGTAGGGGATATCATGCTTTTTGGCGCAGCTTCTGTGTGGGTGCTTTATACCTATCATGTCGAAAAAATGCCGAATTCAGATTCATTAGAAGGTGTTGCTGCGATAACATTCTGGGGAGTTGTTACACTCATTCCTTTTTCTCTGGTTGAGAAGAATAGCTGGGTGAGTTTCAATCCCGCTTCTTTTGTTTCTCTAATGTATCTTGGTGTAGTGTGTTCTGGCATAGCGTATGTTTTATGGAACAAAGGCATCAAAAAAGTTGGCTCACGGTACACAACAAATACTATTTATTTTATTCCAGTGCTCACCAGCATTGCAGAATCAATTTTTTTGAAAAGATTGCCTAATTTGTATACGATATTTGGTGGGGCGATGGTACTGGTCGGTTTATGGCTGTTCAATTTCTCCAGAAGGAGGCTGGTTTATGAAAACATTTCTGAAGGTGAGGATGAGTGAACATGATGCTCACTATGCAGGTGGGCTTGTTGATGGCGCGAGAATTCTTCAGCTCATAGGTGATGTTGCTACTGAACTTTTGATAAGATTCGATGGTGACGAAGGGCTTTTCAGAGCGTATGATTCGGTGGAATTTTTGAATCCTGTTTACGCTGGCGATTTTCTGGAAGTACACGGTGAGATAGTAAGCGCAGGAAACACTTCAAGAAAGATGAGATTCGAGGTTTATAAGATAATAACCAACTCAAGGATACCGGGACACGAATCAGCATGTGATGTTCTAAATCCACCGATACTGGTTGCAAAGGCAAGTGGAACCTGTGTTGTGCCAAAAGAAAGACAGAGGGTGGTGAAAAAAGATGGATAAACTGATTATAACTGTTGCAGTTTGTGGGGCAGAAGTTACGAAGCAACATACCCCCTACATACCGGTTACACCTGAAGAAATAGTCCAGCAAAGTTACGAGGCATTCCTCGAAGGAGCATCGATAGTTCACCTGCACGTTAGAGATGAAAACGGGAACCCCACCCAAAATGCGGAGATATTCAAAAAAGTTGTAACGATGATAAGAGAGAAATGCCGTGGTATGATTGTTCAAGTTTCAACTGGTGGAGCTGTATGGATGACTGCTGAAGAGCGACTGCAATCACTTGAGTCAGATCCAGATATGGCTACATTAACTACCGGAACTGTGAATTTTGGGAACGATGTTTTTATGAACAGCACTCCAATGATTGAAAGATTTGCCGAGGAGATGAAAAAAAGAAATATAATGCCGGAATTTGAATGTTTTGATATGGGGCATATCACGAATGCTTTGAATCTGGTCAAAAAAGGGCTGGTACATGGGCACTTACATTTTGATTTTGTCATGGGAGTTCCAGGAGGAATAGCCGCAAATGGGAGAAATCTCATAGCTATGGTTGATAATCTACCAGCTGATGCGACATGGTCTGTTGCCGGTATAGGTAGACATGAGTTTCCCATGGCGGCTATGGCAATAGCGATGGGGGGGCACGTCAGAGTTGGGCTTGAGGACAATATATATGTAAAAAAAGGAGAGTTGGCAAAATCTAATGCTGAGCTTGTAAAAAAAGTAGTGAAGATAGCCAGAGAGATAGGGAGAGATATCGCAAGTTGCCAAGAAGCAAGACAAATTTTGAATTTGAAAGAAGTGAGAAAATGAAAGTAGTAATCGTTGATTATGGTTCTCAATACACGCAGCTCATAGCAAGAGTGATAAGAGAACTTGGCTATTATAGTCAGGTTGTTCAATACGATGAACCTCTTGATACCGATGAAGTTGGTGCTGTTATTTTTTCAGGTGGCCCAGAAAGTGTTTATGAAGAAAATTCACCGGGTTTGCCGGAATGGTTTGAAAGGTACAATGGCAAAGTTCTTGGAATTTGTTATGGTATGCAACTTGTCGTACATGCCCTTGGAGGTGCAGTTGAGCAGGGAAAAACAGCAGAGTATGGAAGAACAGAGTTGGAAATAATAAAAGATGACGATATCTTCTCAGGAATAGAGAAACATCTCACAGTCTGGATGAGCCATGGCGATCACGTTAAAAAATTGCCGAAGACTTTCAAAACTATAGCCAAATCGAAAGATGGAATAATAGCAGCCGCGACAGATGAAAAAAAATTCTGGCTTTTGCAATTTCACCCTGAAGTTCGCCATACATCTTATGGTAGAGAGATAATTGAAAATTTTCTTTCCAGGGTTTGTAAGCTTGTTCCAAATTGGAGTCTGGAAGATTTTATCAAGCAGAAAATCAACGAGCTAAGAGAACATTTATCGGGAAAAAAAGTCGTAGCAGCTCTATCTGGTGGGGTAGATTCTTCTGTGGCCTGCGTTCTTGTACACAGGGCAATTGGCGAAAATCTGCTTAATGTTTTTGTTGATCACGGTTTGCTGAGAAAAAATGAAGAAGAGGAAGTACCGAGAATTTTCAGACAAGTACTTGGTTTGAATCTTTTAAAAATAGATGCGAGAAAAGTGTTTTTAGAAAAATTGAGAGGTATTGTAGATCCTGAGAAAAAGCGAAAAATAATTGGAGAACAATTTATAAGGGTTTTCGAGAAAGAGGCAAAAAGATACGGAGCAACGCACTTAGTGCAGGGGACAATTTATTCAGATGTTATAGAGAGCGCAAAATCTGGAAAAAAGACAGCTGCTATAAAGAGTCATCACAATGTTGGAGGGTTACCGCAGCGCATGGATCTTGAAATAGTTGAGCCACTGAAAAATCTTTTTAAAGACGAAGTAAGAATTGTTGGTGAAATGCTCGGCATCCCAAGATCAATAATACATCGTCAACCTTTTCCTGGTCCTGGACTTGGTGTGAGAATAGTTGGAGAGATAACCGAAGAAAAATTGGAGATTTTGAAAGAGGCGGATGATGTCTTTATTCAGGTACTAAAAGAAACAGGCTGGTACGAAAAAACCTGGCAGGCTTTCTCGGTTATTTTACCTGTAAGGTCTGTGGGAGTGCGTGGTGACAAGAGGGCCTATGATTATGTACTTGCTTTGAGATCAGTTGACAGTGTTGAAGGCATGACAGCAGATTGGTCCAGATTACCCCACGAGATTCTCGATTTAGCTTCAAGAAGAATTTTGAACAGGGTGAAAGGAATCGGAAGGGTTGTTTATGACATAAGTTCCAAACCGCCTGCAACAATTGAGTGGGAATAAAAAGGGCGGGATTCTCCGCCCTTTTTTGCTTTAATGTTGATCAGGTTTTTCCTGCATTCTGAACATATTCGTTCTCTCATTATTAGACACCAGGGCCTTTCTTCTATGTACAGCGCTCAGGGCCAACCTTTTTAAAATCGCTGGCAGGTCGCTATTGTTTAGAATTTCATTGCCAAGTATTTTTTCAAGATTTGGAGAAAGTTTATAACCATTTTCAGAATCTGGGTCAAAATAAATCTGGTCAATGTGATTCCTTGTGATTTCTGGTTTGATTTTGCTCAGAAAATTAATCGCGAATTCAATAAAAACATCAGCTGTCTCTTCAGGTCTTTTTGTGGCGGACAACTTTTCGCGATAAGCGCTTTCGATTTCTTTTTCAAATTTGACAAAAGATAAGAATTTTTCGCCTTTTTTCATTTGACAGCCTCCTTTCTTTATATCTTTCCGTTTAGAAAACTTGACAATCCGGCTGCCAGAATTGCCGCCGTTTCAAATCTCAGGATTTTTTTTCCCAAGTTCAAAAAGGTGCCCACCTGACTGAGCTGATTGATTTCTTCTGATTCAAAATCGCCTTCAGGTCCTACAACAATTCTTAGAGAGCCTTTGAAATCGTCTATTTTTGCAGCACGACCGGATTGGTGAAGTACTACTGTTTTCATAGATTCATTTTGTAGAAAGCTCATGTCTCTAAAAATTCTCAACTCTGGAAAGAGGTATCTTACGCTCTGTTTGGCAGCATCTCTAATGATAAGGCGTATTTTTTCCTCTTTGTCAATGTAAAGCTTGCTCCTTTTTGTTTTATAAATTATCAGTTCATCAACGCCAAGTTCGACAGCTTTTTCTAACAGAAAACGAAGTCTTTCCCAGTTCTGGCTTGCAATGCAAAGTGTGATCTTTGAAAGTTTATTTATCTCGGTTTGTTCGACATTTCTTACGACGGCTTTTGATTCGAGTTTGCCAAGCTCAATAAGTTCGCAGTTGTAAAGATTGCCTTTTCCATCTGTTACGAACAATTTTTGCCCCACGCTTACCCTGATGACTCTGAGGTGGCGTGACTCGTGCTCATCAAGAATTACGAAATCTCCAGTTTGTTTGCCGTAAAAAATGTGTGGCAATTATCCCAGCACCTCACAGCCAAGGTACGGTTGCAGTGCTTTTGGTACATCTATCCTGCCGTCGGCCCTTTGATAATTTTCTATTATTGCTACTAAGGTTCTGCCCACTGCAACGCCAGAACCATTTAATGTGTGGACAAAAGAAATTTTTCCGTCTTTTCTCCGGTATCTTATGTTGCCTCTTCGAGCCTGAAAATCTGTATCGTTGCTGCAGGAAGATATCTCTTTGTACGAATTATACGATGGTAACCAGACTTCAAGATCATAAGTTTTGGCCGCACCAAATCCAAGATCCCCGCTGCACAATTGAATAACTCTGTAAGGCAATTCAAGCCTTCTGAGAACTTCTTCTGCGTGGGAAACAAGCGTTTCGAGATCTTCGAACGATCTTTCCGGTGTGGTTATCCAGACCAGCTCAACTTTGTCAAATTGATGTTGACGGATCATTCCACGTACATCTTTTCCATAACTTCCCGCTTCTCTTCTATAGCACGGTGTATAAGCCGTATAAAGCAATGGAAGATCTTTTTCTTCAAGAATTTCATTAGACCTGAGTGCCACGAGAGGAACTTCGGCAGTTGGTATTAAAAATAGATCATCTGCCTCTATTCTGTAAGCCTCTTCTTCGAATTTTGGTAATTGCCCTGTAATGGTCATGGTTTCTCGTTTTACTATGTGGGGGAGCCAGACTTCTGTATAGCCGTGCTCTTTTGTATGCATGTCCAGCATAAAATTTGTCAGAGCCCTTTCAAGTTTTGCAAACATCCCATACATAACAGTAAATCTGGAACCACTTAGTTTTGCCGCGCGATCGAAATCCATAAGACCCAGAGACGGACCGAGGTCCCAGTGAGCCTGAGGATTATAATCAAATTTTTTCGGATCTCCCCACTTTCGAATTTCTCTGTTTGAAGTTTCATCTTTTCCCTCGGGTACTGAATCGTCTGGGATATTGGGGACAAGAAGCATCAATTTTTCCATCTGAACTTTTATTTCTTTTAATTGATCTTCTATAGAGTCTATTTGCCTACCTATCTTTTTTCCTTCTTCAGTTAGATTTTCTATCTCCTCTGTTTTCCCGGATGACTTTGCCTGGGCAACCATCTTTGAGATGGAATTTCTTTGTGCGCGGAGCTGGTTAATCTGATTTGTGAGTTCTCTAAATTGTGCATCAAGAGAGAGTAGATCATCAACCATTTTTTTCTCGTAATTTCGCTTCTCAAGTGCTTTTTTCACAAAATCCGGTTTCTCACGAATTAATCTGATGTCTATCATAGTTCATCACTCCTCCACAATCAGTTCTACTCTTGCATTTGTTGCAGTCATTTTATCATCAATTGTGGTTATTTCAACACTGGTTGCCCACATTTTCATGTTTTTGTCGTGATCTATCAAAGTGACATCTCCTTCAAGTTTTATTTTTCCGCTTTTTCTGTCATAGAAAAAACTTTTAGCGCTCGCTTCTATTTTACCTTTGTATATCTGAACCTGATCTGTGGAGTTTCCCTGAAAAATGTCGTTTTCAAGATCTATTTCCATAGAATCACAGTTTATCAAAATTGTATCTGTACTTTCTTTATCAAATATTTCTGCTTCTACATCTCCAGACATTGTGCCAGTTTTGAGCTTAATATCGTACCTCAATCTGGTAGAGGTGGCGGTACCATCGTCGAAAAACACTTCTGCATTGTTGGCTTCAACTATCCTCCATTCATTCTGATACTTTGATACTTTCATCGAATCGCAATACAGATTGAGATTATCTTCTTCTATTTCAACTTTGACATTCCCTTCGTAGTAGGCTTGTTCTTTTTCTGGTTTGACAAATTCCGAGAAAATGTGCACTGTTTTAGCAAAGCTGAGACCCCAAAAGCTCACACAAATTGCTAATGTTAATAATTTTCTTAAACTGGTCATTTTACTGACCACTCCATTGAAACAGAACGGCTATCAAGCCAATTGCTACACCTGCCGCTCCTATCAGATAAGCAGTAAGAACACTGCTTTCAAGATTTTTTTGTTTTGTCTCAAGTTCGCCTATCTTTTTTTGGAGCATGCCAACTTGTGTATCTTCCATTTTCTGCTCTAATTGGGTTAGATTTACATCTATTTCTTCTATTTTTTGATTCAAACTGGTGATTGAATCTTGAACGTGTGAAAGTTCGTCTTTGCTTGCTAAGGATTCGATAGTCTTCATATCCTGCTGTAATTGTGTTACTCTACTATTGTACAATTCCAAATTTTGTTGAAAATCTGTCAGTTGTTTCTTCTGAATTGAAAGATCGTTTTGCAAGCCTTTTGAAAGGGCATCCAATCTTGCTGCAAGTTCAGTTATTTTTTGATCGTACAGTTTCCCCTGAGCATTCATCTGAACATTGAATTGTTCCGAAAGCTTTTGGATAGATTGGGAGTTCTCATTTACATTTTTAAGAAGAGAGTTTAAAAGATTCTCACTGTTTGAAAATGATCTTGAAAACTCTGTTTGATTTGCCTGAAGTTCGGCAATCTTCGAACTTAAAAGATTTAAATTACTGTCTGTACTTTCTATGCTTTTTTGCAGCGATGATGCGAGTTTTTCAAGAGCTTCTACCCTTGAAAGAACCGGTTCAAGGCGGGAAATCTGGTTTTGATGCTGGTTTAAAATTTCCTCAATTTCTTTATGCAACTGCGCATATATTTGCTGAGATAACTTATCTGTTTGACTTTGGAGGCTGGCTACACTCATCTCAAAATCTTTGAGTCGTTGTTCATAGGTTTTATATGCAGCCTCAATTCCCATGATTTTTGTGGAAAGATTCTGCTGGTTCTTTTCAAGATTTCCGAGCTTGTCAGAAATATCTCTCAGCTGGAATTTGCTTAAAATATTGTAAAGATACTGTGCAATATCAAATCTCGTTACAAGAAGGCCACCCCTGAAATTTCCATTTTCATCCAGATCCATTATTTTGTTCTCGATCATGAAAGAAACGGGTTCATAAATATCGAGAACTGGTGAAACATCTTTGATCTTCACCTCTGCACCGAATATTGCAATAGCCACAATTAATGGAGCAAAAAAGAGTAATTTTCGCATATTAGACACCTCCGTTCATCGAAAGCCGAGCAACTGTCCAGCAGGCACTTCTATTTTTTCCTCTTTCTCTCCAGTTTTAATTGAATATACACCGGGTTCTAATGAATAGAATAACACAGGACTGAGGCCAATGAACTTTGAATCAATATAACAAGGAACTACCAGCTCACTAAAAATATTCAGATAAGTCCTGCTATCCAGGCTGATTATGTCCAGTGAACCAGATTTAAATTCCTTTGTTTGCTGCTTTGGCGGATCTGAATTAATTTCAATTGTGTGAAATCCAGCAGGCAAATAAGTTATCGCTGGAGGAATGTAAGTAACCCCTTCGACAGCAATGCTGTATTTACCCAGTAAAATGAGAGTTGCGTAGTCGAAATTTATTTTAAGCGATTGGTTTTTAGTGAGATCGACAATCCCGGCCCACTTTTTCTCTCCGAGTTGTGCTTCAACCCAGTGGATATCCCCCGAGAGTTTGAGCTTTACAGAACCCCTCGAAACTGATTTGCCATCGACAAAAATAACGGCATCTGCAGGGGCATCTATGGTGAGTTCTTTGATATCTGGCTCGAGTATTACGTGAAGATTATTTTCTCCCTGATCGGGTTGAAAGACGATCTGTTGAGTTTTGTACCCATCTGCGCTGACAGTGATTAATTTTTGAGATAAATCCGTATAGAATTCTGCTGGCTGGTTTTTCTGATCTTCGTTGATTTTTACCAAAGCGTGTTGTGGTACAGCTGTTATTCTCAACCGGGCAGATGGGGTCAACGAAAAATTAAAAGTTTGCTCTTGTTCGTTTTCTACGAAAATTTCTGCTTGAAGGTCGAAGAAATTCTCAGCTTTCAGAACTAACATGTGATTGCCTTTTTCGATATTCAATTCAACAGGGGTTTTCCCTGCAAATTTACCATCTATCCACACGTGAGATGGTGGTTTTGAAAGTATTTTGACATCAGGAATCTTTTTTAATTCATAAAACAATTCTTTTTTTTCCAGTGAGTCTATCTCGATTTTCTCTGTGAGCCTGCAGAAACCATCTTTCTCTATTTGCAAGATATACCTTCCGGGTATAATTTCTGTTTCCTTCGGGGTTGTTCCTATAAATTTACCATTCAGAAATATATCAGCTCCAATTGGTTTTGAATCTATTTTTAATACGGTGACAGGTGTGAGTATTATGTGATATGTGCCGGGCTGGTCACTTATAAAAATCTGTTTTGAAAGATAACCTGGTTTTGAAAAAGTAATTGTTGCTGGCAGTGATATTTCAAATGATGCCATACCTGATCTATCTGTCTCTGCAATTATAATATTCCCCTGTCTTATTTCAACATTTCCAGGGTTAGTAACCACATTCACAGTAAATGCGCATGATAATACGGCCAGTAAAAGATAGCAAATTGCTATGAACTTCTGCACTTTTCTATCGCCTCTTTGAATTTTTGCAATAATTGCAAAAGCTGGTTAGAATCTTCTTTACCAAGCTCTTGCAAGACTTTTCCAACAAATTCGACTCTTTTTTCTATCACGCTTTCAACAACTTTTTTTCCTTCGGCTGTTGCTGAGATCATGAAAACACGTTTATCTTTTCCGCGGGTTCTTGAAAGATACCCCACATTCTCAAGCCTTCGAACTATACCGCTGAGAGTGCTTTTGGCTATGCCCAGCATAGTACTCAGTTCAGTCATCTTCATAGGTCCTCTGAAATAGAGCCTTTGAAGCAAATCAAATTGAGCAGCAGTAATTGGATAATCTTTCAAAACCAGTCGCCCTTCGACCTTTACCATAAAACAAATGTCCCTGAGAACTTTTTCGATTTCCTTTTTCAATTTTCTCCCCCCTTTTTCAGATACAAAACCACCGTTAATTCTCCTTTCGTCTGTTTGAAAGATTCTACAGCATCACTGATCTTTCCTCGAAACAACTGTTGAAAAACCTTTGTCATTTCCCTTCCAATGAAGATATCGCAATTTCCGAAAATATCCATAGCATCACTGAGGGTTTCACTTATTCTTGTAGCAGATTCAAAGAATACGAAGAGCATCTTCTTGCCTTTGATGTCTCGAAAAAGTTTTCTCCTCTTCTTGCCACGTGGCAGAAAGCCTGTGAAAAAAACTCTGGATGAATCAAAACCACACAGTGCCAGTGCACTTGTCAATGCACTCGGTCCTGGTGTAACATCCAGTTCTATACCACTTCTCCAGCAGGCATCAACAAGAAAACCTCCTGGATCTGCCACGCATGGCATACCGGAATCTGTGACAAGACAAAGTTTTTTCCCTTCTTTCAGAAGATTGAGAATAAAAGGTACACTCTTCAACTGGTTATGAAGGCCATAAGAGATTAATTGCTTTCCATCAATGTTGAAAAACTTCAAAAGTTTTTTTGTTCTTCTTGTATCTTCTGCGATTACCACATCGCATTCTCTGAGTGCCCGCAATGCCCTTATAGTTATGTCCATCATGTTTCCAATTGGAGTACCAACAATTGTCAGCTTACCTTCCAAACATAGTCACCCTTTCTCTCGAAGGCCTTTTCGAATAATTCACTGTTCAACGGGAATGGCCTGCAGTATCCAAAAATTTTTTCAAATTCTATCTGTAACGCTTCAGATAATTCGAAAATGGATATTCCATGAAAGTCGAAAAGCCCAGCCATTTTTCCTTCCAGTTGTTCTTCATCAAGATTCAGACACCTTGCATATTCAACTACATGCTTTTTAAGAACAATTGATCCATGTTGAAGGATACTTTTATTTGTCCTCATTTGCGCACTTCCAACTACTTTTTTCCCGTTAATGCATAGTTCATAAGATGAGGGAGCATCAAAACATGCCTGGCTGTTATTTTTGATTTTTCTTGCTGGCTGAATTTCTGCGTTATAACCAATCGATTTAAGGGCTTTTGATATACATTGGCTAATCTTAAGATAGGTTTCGAGTACTCCTGATTTGGCATAAATATGGTTTGCAGGAAGAATAACAGCATAAGTTAGTTCATCCCAGTGCAATACAGCCCTGCCACCAGTTGGTCTTAACACGCAGTTTATCTGGTTTTTTTTCATATAGTCAATGTTCAGATTGATTCTTTTTTGATGTCTTCCAAGTGAAAGTGTTGGTTCTGACCAGGTGTAAATTCTCAAGATGGGTTCTTCAGGGATTTCTGCAAGTATTGCATCCAGAGCCATATTCAGTTCTCCCGATAAATTCCATGTTTTTAAAACAAGCATTGTATCGCCTCACAAAGGATTTTTGAGTATTTTTTTTGTCTCTCTTGGATAATTATCAGGCGTTCTGCCCACTTTTTGAAATTGAAGTAAAACCCTTTTTTCTCCCGTTTTGAGAGTATAACTTACAATTTCGATCGTTTCGACATTCAGTGTCTTCATAGCATTATGCGCCGCATCGTACTCTTGCTTCCAGTTTGGCCCTTTGTAAAAAAACAGACGTCCACCCACTTTACAAAAAGGAGCGCACAGCTCTAATAAAATTCTGAGCTCCGAAACGGCTCGTGCTGTTACGATGTCAAAAGATTCTTTTTTATCCACAGGTAATTTTTCTGCTCTTGAGCAAAGCAGATTTACATTGCCGATATTGAGCATATTCAAAATTTTTTCAAGCCACATGACTTTCTTCCTGACAGATTCTACCAAAGTTGCGTTGATCGGAAAGAGAATAGCGAGGATTAATCCGGGGATTCCACCGCCAGTGCCTACGTCCAGTAATTTTCCGGTCAGCATTTTTACAGGAAAAACGATATCCACAATATGTTTGTGTATCGCATATTCCTTGTCTCTTAAAGATGTAAGATTAATAGGGGCACTGATGAGCAAGTCAATGTAAGAATCAAGTTTCTCGGTTTTGCTGTCATCGATTTTAATTCCATACTCTCTGAAAATTTCAGCAACTTTGTTCATGGCAGTATGAAACTGGTTTCGCTCAATGGTTTACCCATATCATAGCTTTTTCCAAGTGTGAGTACAACCGATAACTCAGCTGGTAATTTTTTCATAGCTATCTTTTCGCAGGTTTTTTTCACATCGTAACTCACTCTTATGAATTCATAAGATAGCACGCCTTCATGAATATAGATTAGCAGGTAGCATGCTTTCGGGTTACCGTCTTTTGGCCTCCCTACGCTACCGGCGTTCAATATCAATTTTCCTTTGAAAAACTTTGCCATAGGAAGATGAGTATGACCGCTAATTATTACGTCTGCTTCGACATTTTCAATGATTTTTCTCAATCTTTCAGGCTCTGTGTCTGGAGTGACATATTCAAGAAGTTCGTCCAGGGGGCTTCCATGAACAAGTAAAAATTTTACACCGTCAAATTCTAACTCCATTCTGTGCTTGAGAGATTTGAGATAATTTTTTATTTCTTGTGAAGTGTTCTCTATGGTCCAGTTTAAAGATATATCTCCCACTTCTGTTTCTCTACCGGGTTTGTAGGAACAGCCACAACTTGACTTTGAGTATCCCACTGCATCATCGTAGTTTCCAGCTATAGATGGGATCTTCATAATTCGTCTGGTAACTTCTTCTGGATCAGGACCATAGCCAACTATATCGCCCAGACAATATATTTGATCTACATCTCTGCTCTCAATATCTCTCATGACTGAATCAAACGCTTCTAAATTGGCGTGAACATCTGAAATAAAAGCGAGAATCATACTATTACTACCTCCTGTATCTATTTTACACAAACGTTTAGAACAAACTTATCTGCTCTTTTTCAGGAAGGCCTTCGAGTTCGACCAGTTTCTTGAAGCTTTCGATATGAGATTTATTCATTTTGGTCCTTCGAACGATATCTTCAAGAGAGGTGAATGGTTTTTCTCTTCTTGCGGCAATGATAGATTCAGCAACATTATCTCCAAGGTTTGGAAGTTTGTTGAAAGGTATTCTGAGTTTGTTTTCTTCTATTAAGAATAATCGAGCATGAGATTTATTTACGTTAACAGGTAAGAACGAAAACCCTCTCAAAAACATTTCAAGCATAACTTCCAGAGTGGTTTCTTTTGCCCTTTCTCGCACATCTTTGTCGTTTATCCCGGATAGTTCTTCGAGTTTCTTTTTGACTATCTCAGGTCCATGCATAGCTGCTTCCAAATCAAATTCGTCACCCTTCAAGGTGAAATAAGCTGCATAAAAAGCGAGCGGATGATGAACTTTAAAATACGCTATTCTGAATGCCATACTTACATAAGCCGTTGCATGTGCTTTTGGAAAAAGATATTTAATCCTCTTACAGGACTCTATATACCATTCAGGGATCTTCAATTTTTTTAGTTCTTCTTCATCTTCCCGGGAAAGTCCTTTGCCTTTTCTAACGTTTTCCATTATTTTGAAAGCTTTTGAAGCATTCATGCCTTTTTTGATCAGATAGTTCATTATATCGTCGCGGCAGGCTATGACATCGGAAAGCGTTGCGTGTTTTTGTCTGATCCATTCCTGAGCATTGTTTAACCAGACATCTGTTCCGTGGGAAAGGCCAGAGATTCTCACGAGTTCTGCAAAACTTTTTGGCCGGGTTTCTGAAAGCATTCCGCGAACAAATTGGGTACCAAATTCTGGTATACCCAGTGTTCCAACATCTGTGCCCAGTTCTTCTGGTTTGATGCCCAAAGGTTCAACACTCGAGAAGAGTTTCAAAGTTTTTTCGTCATCCATCGGTATCTTCATCGGATCAATATTTGTCATGTCTTTGAGAATTTTTATGAATGTGGGATCATCATGTCCAAGTGCGTCTATTTTCACCAAATCGTCGTGTATTGATTCGTAATCAAAATGGGTTGTCAGGACCATTGCTTCCTTAGTGTTTGCAGGATGCTGTATAGGGGTAAAGTCGTATACCTCGTATTCTTTTGGAATAATCATCAATCCTCCCGGGTGCTGACCAGTTGTTCTTTTTACCCCGGTTATTGCGTTTGCAAGTCTTTCCGCCTCCGATTTTCTCACTTTTCTTCCACTTTTTTCTTCATAAGCTCGGACAAAACCAAAAGCTGTCCTCGAGGCTATGGTATTTATGGTTCCAGCACGGTAAACATGTTGTTTACCGAATAAGGTTTCGATAAATCTATGTGCCTCGTCCTGATAATCTCCCGAGAAGTTCAAATCAATATCAGGTACTTTATCGCCTTCGAAACCCATGAAGGTTTCAAAAGGTATATCCTGGCCGTTTCTGTTCAATGGTTCACCACAGCTTGGGCAAATTTTTACTGGCAAATCATAACCAGAACCATATTCGTTGCTTTCTATAAATTCAACATAACGGCATTTGGAACAGAAATAATGTGGTGGAAGCGGATTAACTTCGGTGATACCCATTAGATATGCAATAAATGAAGAGCCAACAGATCCCCTTGAGCCGACGACATAGCCATCATTCAAAGATTTATCAACCATTTTTTTGGCTATCAAGTACAGTACTGCATATCCATGGTTTATGATTGCATCAAGTTCTCTGTTTAGCCTTCTCTCGACAAGCTCAGGCAATGGAGTTCCATAGAGTTGCTCAGCTCTTTGCATGGCTATCGTCCGGACCTGATCTTCGGCACCTTCTATTCTGGGGGTATGTAATTTTTTCTCAAGCGGTACTATTTTCTCGACACTTTCAGCTATTTGATTGGGAAATTCCACAACTACTTTGTATGCCTTGTTAGTATCTTCAAATATCTCCAGAGCTGCTTTGAGCATTTCGTCAGTTGTTCTCAGATATGCTGCCGGCTGCTCTGATATATTTTCTTGCTGTGGAGCCTGAAGGACTTTCCGAATCTTTTCGTCTTCTGGATCGAGAAAATGAACATCACCTGTCATTACAACAGGAACATTAATCTTTCGTGCGATTTCATAAAGTTTAATATAAAGTTCTTTCAAACGTTCTCTGGTTAGACCAAGGTCATTTGTTACAGGAAGAAGGTCAAGCGGCATGACTTCAACAAAATCGTAAAATGCCATCTTTTCTTCTATTTCACTTTCGTTTGCCCCGGTCAGCATCTCCTGAATTAATTCACCACCAACGCAGGCACTTCCTATTAGTAGTCCTGCACGAAGGGCTTGCAATTCGCTCTTTGGTATTCGTGGAACACTGTAGAAATATTTAACATGTGCATTGGAGATTAGCTTGTACAGATTTTTTAAGCCTTCTTTGGTCTGAACAATTATGGTTGTGTGAAATGGTTTCGATTGTCTCAATGTGGATTCTTTTTGAAGAGATTCTATCTCTTTAAATGTGGTTATTTTCCTTTCTTTTAAGAGTTTTAGCAACTCAAGAAATATTTTTGCTGTCACCTTTGCGTCTTCCGAAGCTCTGTGGTGTGAGAATGATCCTAATTTGAAATGACTTGCCAGCTTTTCCAGATTGTAGCTTGAAAGCCTGACCAGTTTTTTTGCTAGAGCCAGTGTGTCTATTACTGCCGGCTCCCAATTCAACTTTAAACTTTTTTCTATCCAGTATCTGAGAAATCGATAATCAAAATTGGCGTTATGTGCTACTAAGGTTGTGTCTTTGCAGAATTCCATGAACTTTGGAAGAACTTCTTCAATAGATGGCTGGTTAGCAAGCATTTGATCGGTTATTTTTGTAAATTGGACTGTAAATGCATTTAATTTTTCAGAAGGCTTCACAAAACTATGGAATTCATCTGTTATCTGCCCGTTTTCTATGGCAACGGCACCTATTTCGATTATTTCTGAGAACATTGGATGAAGACCTGTTGTCTCTATATCGACAATTACATATCTTTCCTGGTCGATCTCTATATCTTTGTCCATTCCAATAACTACAGGTTCAGAATCGTTAACCACGTAAGCTTCAACGCCAAAAATAGGTTTTATATCTTTTTTTCGGCAGGCTTCATAAAAGTACGGTATTCCCTGTACCACCCCGTGGTCTGTCAACGCAATGCTCTTCCAGCCCCAAGAAGATGCCCTGTTTACATACTCATCGATATCAAGCACACTATCTAAGTCACTGAATTTGCTGTGTGCATGGAGCTCTACTCTCTTTTTTTCTGCAAGATCATTCCTGTTATTTGGCTCTATTTTTTTAAAGTTTTTAACATGCAGTGTGGGTTCACCAGATTCGTCGTATTTTAAAAGGCCTTCGAAAACCGCCCAATCTCCCTTCTGAAGAGAAGAGAGAATGTCATTAATAATGCTGTTAAAAGCAAGGCAGGTAAGAGAATCTTTTTTATCAGTTATATGGACTAAGAGAAATCTTTTTCTTCCATCCCTCAGGTCCATTTTGTATATTTCTCCTGCTACTTTTACGTCATCAGAATTACTGGGCAGATTAGAGGGAGTAAGATAATCACTTTTTTGATATCTTTTTCTATTCCTGGATTTCTTTTTCTGATCTTGAACCTCTTCAACGATCAGATCATGTTTTTCAACTATTGCCTGGGATTCAACAACCTGAACATGAATTTCCAAATCTTTTCCGAGTTGTTTGCTTATTAAATCCTTTACCTGGTTCATTTTGCTTTTTATTCTGTCTCGACCAAATTCACCAGATACCTTAAGCACAACCTTTTCTCCTTCAACAGCGGCAGATTGAACATATGGAAAACTCCCGTTGAGTTCCCTTCTCAGTGCATCTACATCTATGGATATTTCTTTAAACGCTTCCACAGGGTAAAAACTGACAGGAACCTCAAAAAAGCTTTCCAGTAATTTTCTTAGCTCGTTCGTATTTTTTACACATCTGTCTGTTTTTATCAAAAGTTCATTTGACACGCTGTCAAAAAAAACACTCTCTATTTTGCAATCTTCTTTAAAATCTATGCCGAGTTTACTTAGAAAATCTTTAAGGTTTATCTGCACATGTTCAACCGAGACAGCTTTCATTAAGAAAACCTCCGTGTAATATTTCTAACTGCACAGTGACACCATGCAATTGCCAGTCCATCGGCTGCGTCATCTGGTTTTGGTAACTCTTTTAAATTCAGCAGGATTTTAATCATCTGCTGAACATCTTTCTTAGATGCTTTTCCACTACCAGTAACCGCTTTTTTGATTTCGTGAGGTGTATACTCAAACACTGGTATGTTCCTTTGCGCAGCTAAAAGTAAAACTATTCCCCTTGCTTCTCCAACAGATATAGCTGTGGTTATGTTTCTTGAAAAGAACAATTTTTCCATTGCAATTTCCGATGGCTTGAAATTGTCAATCACATTGCTAAGTTCCTCGTACAAAACTTTCAATCTCAATGCTATATTCTGCTGCTTTTCAGTTTGTATAGTTCCATGGCTAACATGTTGAAAAGAATTTCCACTGACTGAAAGAACCCCATAGCCCAAAATACCAAACCCAGGATCTACACCAAAAATTATCAACTTCTACACCTCAAATCTCTTTGGCAGGCAAAAAACATTATAGACTAATCAAAAAGTTAATGTGGTTACCTGTGGTTTAAGAGTTGAACAAAAAATTCCAAAGTTGTTCGTCAATGTTTTTCTTCATCGATTCTTAGAACGGCTAAGAACGCTTCTTGAGGGATACTTACTTGCCCTATTTCTCTTAATTTTTTCTTTCCTTCTTTTTGTTTCTCGAGTAATTTCATTTTTCGTGTCACATCTCCGCCATAGCATTTCGCAAGCACATCTTTTCTGAGTGCTTTTATGTCTGCTCGCGCAATTATCCTTCCGTAAGCTTTAGCCTGAATAGGAATTTCGAATTGATGACGTGGAATAAGCTCTGAAAGTTTGTCGACCAGTTTTTTTGCGACAATGTATGCCTTGCTTTTGTGAACTATAGTAGATAGGGCATCTACAGGTTCTTTGTTTATAAGTATAGATATCTTCACAACATCTGATTCTTCATATCCTAAAAATTCGTAGTCCATTGAAGC
Organism: Pseudothermotoga elfii DSM 9442 = NBRC 107921; assembly: GCF_000504085.1. NCBI lineage: Bacteria > Thermotogati > Thermotogota > Thermotogae > Thermotogales > Thermotogaceae > Pseudothermotoga > Pseudothermotoga elfii. The sequence continues at coordinate 246,500 of NC_022792.1, forward strand.
ATATCCGTGACTTATAGCTTTCAGCCTGTCGAAGAAATCCGTTATTATCTCCGCAAGTGGAACCTTAAAATACATTATCACCCTGTTTTTACCGGCATTTTCAGTGTGAAGGAGATTGGCCCTTCTTTCGTTCTGGAGGTTTGTAAAAATGTCTCCAACGTAATCGGAAGGTGTTATGATGGAGAGCTTTACAAAAGGTTCATAGATTTTCTGTATCTCATCTTCATCGGGAAATTTTGCTGGATCATTCACAAACATTTCGTTGCCATTGCTCAGCAAGATTTTGTATTCAACATTTGGTGCGGTCAGAATAACGGCAATTTCGTATTCGCGTTCAAGTCTTTCGCGCACTATATCCATATGTAAGAGTCCGAGAAATCCGCAGCGGAACCCAAATCCAAGTGCTGGTGAGTGCGTCGGTTCGAAAAACAGTGCCCAGTCGTTGAGTTTAAGTTTTTCAAGAGACTTCTTTAATTCCTCATAATACTCCGGTAATCCTGAAAACATACTTGCGTAAACCATCGGTTTGATTTCTTTATATCCTGGCAGAGGACTATCTGATGGAAAAGCAGCGTTTGTTATGGTATCACCGACTTTAGCATGCCCAACTTCTTTTATACCGGCTATTATATAACCGACCTCTCCAGGACCAAGTTCTTCAGTCGGTTTCATAAGAGGTGTGAATATACCTGTTTCTATCACCTCATATTTATCCCCAGTTGACATTACAAGTATTTCATCACCTTTTTTGACAGACCCATCGAAGATTCTTACATACACTATTACCCCTCTGTATTTATCGTATTTTGCGTCAAAAATCAGAGCTTTGAGAGGTTTTTTAACATCTCCTTTTGGAGGTTTGACTTTTTCTATTATAGCGTTGAGTATATTTTCAACCCCTTGACCTGTTTTTGCGCTGACCTTGAGGATATCGGAAGAATCTATTCCAATCAGATCGATTATTTCATTACAAGTTTCATCTACGTTTGCATTTGGAAGATCTATTTTGTTTACTGCTGCCACAAGATCCAGATCATTTTCTATAGCGAGATATGTGTGCGCAACTGTTTGAGCCTCGACTCCTTGAGAAGCATCAACGAGTAAGATTGCTCCTTCACATGCAGCCATGCTGCGGCTAACCTCATAGGAAAAATCAACATGTCCTGGTGTATCAATAATATTTATCTCGTATTCTTTTTCTTTGTATTGGTACAAAATTTTCACCGGCTGAGCTTTTATCGTTATTCCCCTCTCTCTTTCGATGTCCATTTGATCGAGAAATTGTTCGTGCATTTGCCTTGGATCAACACTTTTTGTCAATTCGAGAATTCTATCGACGAGAGTGGTTTTACCATGGTCAATGTGAGCAATAATGCAGATGTTCCTTATCAAATTTACATCTTTCAACTTTGCAGCCTCCTTATCCAATTTGTGGGCATAGCCTGCGCTTTTCCAAGAAAACCGTCGGTTGTCTCAGCACAAAAAAGTGCATCACAGATTGCCTCATATGTGCATTCTACAACTGCTCGAAATAGCAGGTCAAAAAAATCTATGGATTCTTCTGAGTATCCTTTTTCTGTTGAAAAAGCTATACAAATATCGCCACTTGAATGATATCCCGGTGCACCAAGCATTCCCAATGCCAGAAAAGAGTGCCTCGATAGACGTTTCAACTGTCTTGAGTCAAGTGCTACGTTTGTTGCAACTATAATTATAATTGATCCATTGGTTTGCCTTTTTAAGATTCCTGTTTTAATGTGATCAGCAGCTTTGGTACCGAGAATATGTAAATCATCAAAGGCGCCGAAATTAGCAAGAACAAGCACACCCAAGATACGGTCTTTTTTCAGAATTCGTGATGAACTTCCTATGCCGCCTTTGAATCCAAAACATATCATGCCAGTCCCGGCACCTACTGAACCAAGTTCAAAGTTTTCAGAGGCGGACTCAATAGCTTCTATAACATGTTTTTGATTAACCGAGGGATAAAGTATGTCGTTCAGAAATCCGTCATTGCACTCACCGACAACAGGATTAAGAGTCCTGAATTTAAATCGAGAGCCCATATACTGTACAATTCCCTGAAAAGCGTATCCGACACTTAATGTATTGGTTAAAACAATTGGAGTCTCTATTTGCCCAAGTTCCTCGATCTGGAGAAGACCTATGGATTTGCCAAATCCATTCAAGGTCGAATATGCCGCCGTGACCGGACTTTGAAAAACATCTTCTGATGGGATTATTGCGGTAACACCTGTTCTTACAATTGTTGGTTTGTCGCTAAAAAGCGTAACGTGCCCAACTTTGACTTTTGGGACATCTGTGATAAGATTTTTTGTTGCAGGATTCAGAGTTCCAAAACTCAAGCCAAGCTGGCGAAATCTTTTGCGCAAGATTATCACCTCTAAGCTATTTTAAATTATTTTATCAATGGGGGCAGTTAATATGGATTGCGGTTTTGTTTCAACGAAAATAGGCTTTGTGTCAGTCTATGTAGAGAGAGGCGCGGTAACCAGGATAGAGTTTGCTAAGAAATGCGAAGGAAAAGTGTCAAGCGAGATACTTAAGCAGTTGGAACAGTATTTTGAAGGCAAAAGAAAGACGCTGGATTTTCCGGTGAGATTTTCTGGAACGGAATTTCAAAAAAAAGTCTGGAACGAGTTGAGAAAGATACCTTATGGTAAGACAGTCTCTTATGGAGAACTTGCCAGAAAACTTAACACATCTCCAAGGGCAATTGGTCAGGCACTCAAAGCTAATCCATTACCTGTTTATTTTCCGTGCCATAGGGTAGTAGCTAAAGGCTCGATTGGTGGTTTTAGTGGGGGGTTAGAATGGAAGAAAATGCTGCTTGAGTTAGAGAGGTGCAATTTGTGAGAAAAATTTCGTTTTTTACAGGTTTGTTTGTATCTCTTGGCTTGTTGTGGTTCATATATTTTTCCACTATAAAAAATCTTGATAGCCCGGAATCTCATCTCCCAACTGGATTGATTATTCTTTACAATGATGGCTCTCCGGTGATGCTCTCGCGTTGTTTTTGGAAAGATCTGTCACAGGTCCCGCCATCGATAATTAATGCTCTCTTATCTTCAGAAGATAAAAACTTCACCAGGCATATAGGAATTGATCTTGCAGGTATAGCAAGAGCGACTGTAAGGAATATATCGCAAATGTCCATAAGTGAAGGTGGAAGTACAATTACTCAGCAGCTTGCAAGGACACTTTATCTCTCACCCGAGAGATCCTGGACAAGAAAAATTAAGGAGATGTTCATAGCACTCTGGATAGAAAGAGTGAGAACAAAGGATGAAATATTGCAGATGTATTTAAATTCTGTCTATATGGGTAACGGCTTATATGGATTTGCGAGCGCTTCAAAATATTATTTTGATAAAGATCTTTCCGAGCTCTCACTTGAAGAAGGCGCTATATTAATAGGAACTGTCAGATCGCCGGAAAATTTCAACCCGAAAGATAACCCTGATTTATCAAAAAAGAAAGCTAGGACAGTGCTTAAGGCGATGGTAAATGAAAATTACCTGAGAAATGACCAGTACGAAATGCTCGCTACGAAAATAGATAAAATGGATTTTCCAAAGATCAGTGAGCAGAATTTTGATGAGGAAATTTTTTGGAGAATCGTCAGGGAACTGAACAGCATTGGTTTTGGATTAAGCGAACTCAGACAAGGATACAAAATTTATACAACTCTGGACCCTTTGCTCTCACGCCTGATTAATGATATAGATGAAAAAAACGTATCGCTGGAGGCTATAAATCCATCTACAGGAGCCATCCTTGCTTATAAAGGCGTTGGTGTCACATATCCTGAAGGAAGAAGATTAATAGGTTCTTCTGTAAAACCCTTGTATTACTATCTTGCTCTCCTGGAAGGATGGGGCCCAGAAAGCAAATTGAGTGACCTGCCTATAAAGATTGGCGACTGGACTCCAGAAAATTTCGACAAAAAATACAAAGGAAGCGTAACACTTGCTGATGCCCTTATAGAATCCAGAAATGTGCCATCGGTAAATTTGTTTATGCAACTGGGGAAAGACAAGGTAATCGAGTTTTTAAAAAAAGAGCTGATGCTTAACGGTTATTATCCCAATGATATAACTGTTTCTCTCGGCACGATAGAAAGTGCGCCAGAAGAACTTTTGAAGTGCTATGCCGCTATATTCAATGGTGGTGCCGTGCTTAAGCCATACGTCGTTAAAGCTATAGAAGATCCGTTTGGCAGGATAGTTTACAGAGCTTTACCTCATGTACTTAATGTTGTGAAACCGCGCGAAAATGACCCAATTGTGGCTAGTGGCTTACTTTTAGATATAATGAAGCAGGTTGTGAATATTGGAACAGGTGTTTACGCAAGACAAAAAGTCCCTGTGGCTGGAAAGACGGGTACATCGGACAGAAATGCGTGGTTCATAGGAGGAGATAGTCATATAATCCTATCTGTTGTTGTAGATGGTGAGAATATAACAGGTGGAACCCGTGCAGCTCCATTGTGGGCAAAAATTATGTCCTCCTATCCATACAGAGGAGTTTTTCCGGGATGGAAGACACAGACATCGGATAAAATCAAGAATACCCGCGCCGTGCCGACAATAGATGCTGAGCGTATTATACAGTGGTTAAGCGAAGGGAAGCTTTCAGAAGAAACGCTCATGGAAATGATTAAAACCATGAGCGACGAAATGGTGCTCGATATATTAAGCGCACTGAATCAGTTTTCTCCTGAGCTGGCTCGTGAGTTGTGGGAAAAAATTAAAGACACAAGATCCTGGTGATCAATAAATTAAAGCTTCTACAAACTCTTTTGCGTCGAATGGCTTAAGATCTTCGGCACCTTCCCCTATTCCTATGAATTTGATAGGTAAATTTAATTCTTTTTTGATTGCTAAAGATATACCGCCTTTTGCTGTGCCATCAAGCTTTGTTATAACGATCCCAGTTACATCTACCATTTCCTTGAAAACCTTTGCTTGAACCAATCCGTTTTGCCCAGTGGTAGCATCTATGACCAGCAAAACCTCGTGAGGTGCTCCCGGGACAACTTTACCGATAACTCTGTGAACTTTTTTCAGTTCTTCCATAAGGTTCTTTTTCGTATGCAACCTTCCTGCTGTATCGATTATCACCACATCTTTTTCTCGAGCCTTCGCATGGCTTACAGCATCAAAAGCAACTGCGGCAGAATCAGCTCCTTCGGAATGATAAATAACCGTAGAGCCAGTTCTTTCTCCCCATTCTCTTAATTGTTCTATTGCTGCTGCCCTGAAGGTATCTGCTGCACCCAATACAACTGTTTTCCCAGTTGATTGAAAATACGCAGCGAGTTTTGCTACAGTTGTGGTTTTACCTGTTCCATTAACTCCAACAACTGTTATCACAAAGGGAGGTTGATCTGGTGAATTAAGCTTGCTATCGAAAGAAAGCAGATCAATCATTATTTCTTTTAAAGTTTCGAGTGCATCATTGGTTTTGCTCTGTTTCAATTGCTCTATTATGTATTCTGTTGTTGGATAACCGACATCTGCCATCAGCAATCTTTCTTCAAGCTCTTCGAGAATTTCATCGCTTATTTTGCTACCTTTAAGAATTTGTGAAAGTCCTTCAAACAGCGCTTTTCTTGCTCTGGAAAGTCCTGTTTTAAGTCGTTCGAAAAATCCCATTTTTACACCCTTTCGTGCGGATTGTATTCTTCAAGCATCTTGAAAAGAACCGAATTAATTTTACTTAACTCTGCGCTTACTTTGATACTTTTGGAGCTGTTTCGTGATTTTAGTTCCACCATACCTTCTTTAAGGCTTTTTCCTACAGTTATTCTTAAAGGAAAACCTATCAAATCGGCATCTTTGAACTTCATTCCTGGCGAGATGTCTCTGTCATCAAGCAATACATCTATTTCTGAACTTAACAGAGAATTGTACAACTTTTGTGCGAAAATCCTCTGATCCTGATCCTGAGCTGATACGACAGTTATTATCAATTCAAAAGGAGCAACAGATCTTGGCCAGAGGATACCATCTTCATCGTGCAATTGTTCTACAATAGCTGCCATAGTTCTTGAGATACCCCAGCCATAGCAACCCATAATGAAGGGTTTTACTTCTCCTTTATCATCCATGTAAAGGGCATTCATGGCTTTTGAGTATTTTGTTCCCAGTTTGAATATCTGAGCAATTTCTATTCCTTTCGAACCTGTCAGCTGTTCACCGCAAACTGGGCATGGATCGTTTGGCTGGACTACTCTGAGGTCTGTGTAGGAATCTGGTGAAAAATCCCTTCCAACATTTGCATTTATATAATGATAGTCTTTTTTCATGCCTCCCACGACCACATTTTTCATATATTTGATTCCACAATCAGCAACTACATGGACCTTTTCAATGCCGACAGGTCCTATAAAACCAATAGGCACCCTGAAGGCTTGCAAGACTTCGTCTGGTTCGGCAAGTCTTAAAGATTGATCGTTCACATGAACCTTCAATTTTTCGATATTGAGTTCTCTATCTCCCTGAATCAATGCCATGACGAAACCATTTCTCCCGATAAATAGTAAAGATTTAACTATTTTGTTTTTTGAAACATTCAAAAACTCAGCTACCTGTTCCACAGAACGAACATTCGGTGTATGAATCAGCTCAACAGGTTTTTCTATCTCCTCATCGCGGTGGTATTTACCTCTGTAAGGAGCCTGCTCATCATTCGATGAATATCCACATTTTTCGCACTTCAAAAGATTTGTTTCACCTACTGGGGCGAAACTAACAAATTCGTGTGATTCATTGCCACCAATTGCTCCCGAGGCTGCTTCTATTATGATGTATTTCAAACCTATTTTTTCTGTTATCTTTCTATAAGCATTCTTGCAGGCCTCATAAGTTTCATTCAGTGATTGATCGCTATCATGAAAGCTGTAGCCGTCTTTCATGATAAACTCTCTTGCCCTTAGAAGACCAAATCTTGGTCTTATTTCATCTCTGTATTTCGGACCTATTTGATAAAGAAAAAGAGGTAGTTGTTTATAAGAACGAAGTTCATCTTTAACCATGTGTGTGAATACCTCTTCATGAGTTGGACCAAGTGTGAAATCTCTCTCATGCCTGTCTTTGAGTTTCATCATCTCTGGTCCATAATCATCCCAGCGTCCTGTGGTTTTCCAGAGTTCTGCCGGCTGAATCACTGGCATTGAAACTTCTTGGGCTCCTATCTCATTCATTTCTTTTCTGACGATTGCCTCGATTTTTGAAAGAGTTCTCTTTGCCAACGGAAGATACGAATAAACTCCCGCAGCAATCTTTCTTATAAATCCAGCTCGATAGAGGAGTGCGTGGCTTATTACCTCTGCGTCGGCAGGGGCTTCTTTTAGAGTTGGTGCATACAGTTGGGAAAATTTCACACTTACACCTCCAGTCTTTGAGAAATTATATCAAGCTATTGTGATAATATTGACATTGGATTGATTAACATGGAGAGAGTTTTTGTGAAAATTAGATGTTTTACTGTTTTATTAATCTTTATATTTGTAACAGTTTTTGCAACTCAGACACTGATATTTGTCAGCGGGGACTTTTATCCTCCTTTCATCTTTAAAGATGAAAAAGGAAATATAGTTGGAATTTCCGTTGATATATTACATTTGCTTGAGAAAAAAATAGATGTGAAGTTTGAAATAAAACTTTTGCCATTCTCGCAAGCTCTTGAAAAATTAGAGCGATCAGAAGCAGATATGATCAATTTTATTTTTAAAACCCCCCAGAGAGAACAACTGTTTCTTTTTTCCGATCCGATCTTCAATGTTGAAAGCAGGGTCTATTTCAGAAAAAATTTGAATATAAAGAACTTTTCAGATCTATCGCGGTATGTAGTGGGAGTTGTTGAAAAAGATGCAAATGAGCAATTGCTCAGGCGAAAAGTTTCTTCAGTCTCTTTCAAGTATTTCAAAAACATGGAAGAGTTAATGTATGCAATTAGAGAGAACCAGATAGATGTTTTTCTGATGGAAAATCTAACGGCGCAATATTATTTAATTAAATACGATATATTCCATCTTTTCACTTCTCTTGAACCCATTTCAATCCAGCAGATCTACTTTGCTTTTCCAAAATCAAAACCACAGATTGCAGAACTCATAAACAGCGGTCTGGCAAAGATAAGTGACAGCGATCTTGAAAATATAATATCGCCGTTTGTCAGGACAACTCGCCTACTCCCTGACTGGGCATGGTATGTAATATTCATAGCAATAGCCTGTATCATAGGAGTTTTCGGTGTTCTAATTGTTGTGAATCGATACCTCTCTAAGCAAATTCGGAAGCGAACAGAGGAATTGCAAAAAAGAAATGAAGAACTACTTTCAGCAAATGAAGAACTCGATGCTTTGAATCAGGAGTTGAGAGCCTCATTTCAAGAATTAGAATCTCTCAACGAAGAATTGCAGCAAACCAACAAAATCTTGCAGGAGAAATCTGAACAGGTTTTAAAATTTCAAAATGCTTTTCTCGAACTCTTGGACATTTCATCAAAGATGACTTATGAATCAATACAGGAGAAAGATTTTCTTTTCACACTGTTAAAAACATTCAAAAACTATGCAGATAATTTGCGGCATGTTGGAGTTGCCCTCAAATCGAGCGAGTTTGGTAAAACTCTTATTTTACTGTGCAAAGACAGTGATGATTTCGTGATTGAAAGGATAAGTGAATTGATCGATTTTCAAAGTGAATCAGTTCATGAAAGTATTCTGAATGTGGCGAGGAGGATGTGTGGAAAAGATATAGTGGAAAACTGTTCTATTCATGTTATTAAGACTTCTTCAGAAGTCTACGGTGTTCTTTTTTATGATTCAGGGAAAATTGCCAGCGAAGTTAATACAGAAAAACTGTCGTCTTTGATAGCCACATTTTTATCTTTGCGCAGTTATGTCAGAGAGCAGGGAATCTTTCATAGAAGGTTGTTAACAGTTATGACCAAAGCCTTGGAGTACTATGATTTTTACACGAAAGGTCATTCTGAAAATGTTGCAAATTATGCGGCAAAACTGGCTGAAAATCTTAGTCTTGGTAAGGAGATTGTGAGAAAGCTTTATTGGGCAGGTCTTGTACATGATGTCGGAAAAATCTTTGTCCCTCAGCAGATTCTGAATAAAGACGGCTTTCTTACCCCGGAAGAATATGAACGTGTGAAAATCCACCCGGTGAAAAGTTATGAGTTGCTGGTGGCTGCGGGGCTTGGGGATCTTGCAAAAATAGTACGGCATCACCATGAACGCTACGACGGAGAGGGGTATCCCGATGGTCTGACAAAAGAAGAAATCCCATTAGAATCAAGAATATTGTGTGTTGTGGATAGTTTTGATGCAATGACAACAGATAGACCATACAAAAAAGCATTGAGTGTTAAAGAAGCGAAAATCGAGATTGAAAATTGCTCTGGTTCTCAATTTGATCCGGATATAGCCAGAAAATTCATCGAGTTACTTGACAGTGGTGAGATAAAGCGCTAAGGCGCATTCATAGACATCGAAGGAGGTGTTGTTGTGGCTTTGAGGTTTTCACCAAAAAACGTATGGCATGTTCGCAATCGGGATGAGATCGAGCTATTCAGCAAAGATTATGCTAAGTTCATTGATTTTTCAAGAACAGAACGAATGACTATCTCGCAGGCAGTTTTGATGCTCGAAGAAGCAGGGTATGTACCAATAGAAAAATTCGATGGAAATTCAAACAAAGTATATGCAGTCAACAGAGCAAAGTCTTTGATAGCACTGAATATTGCAGGAAGGCTTGAAGAGGGCGTTAACTTAATTGCAGCGCATATAGATGCTCCAAGGCTTGATTTAAAACCACAGCCAATCTTTGAAGAAGAAAAAATAGCTCTTGGAAAGACTCATTACTACGGAGGTGTGAAGAAGTATCAATGGTTTGGTTTACCTCTGGAACTTCATGGCTACATTGTTAAGGATACAGGGGAGGTTGTAGAAATACACATAGGTCAGTGTAAAGACGATCCCGTTTTTGTCATACCTGACCTGCTTCCGCATCTGGATAAAAAAGATAGTTCTATCGAAGAAAAATTTGATGCAGAAAAACTTACTGTTGTCTTTGGCAGTATTCCTCTTGCTGGCCAGGAGAAAGAAGCTGTTAAAACTTACGTGTTAAAACTTTTGAATGAACGATATGATTTAACTGAAGAAGATTTTGTAAGTGGTGAATTTGAACTCGTACCGGCGTTAAAGACGAGAAGTGTCGGATTTGACGAAAGTTTTCTGGGCGCTTACGGCCACGATGATAGAATATGTGCCTATACAGCTTTGAGAGCTTTGATAGAAGTAGAAAATCCTGTAAGATCGTGTGGTGTTATTCTGTTTGACAGAGAAGAGATAGGAAGTGAAGGTAACGCTGGAGCAAAGGCCAATTTTTATGCCATGTTCCTGAAGAGACTTCTCAAGATTCAGGGGTGTACAGATACTTCTCTTGGAATAGATGAATTATTTGCAAAAAGTTTTGTTGTATCGGCTGATGTTTGCCCGGCGGTAGATCCAATGTTCAAGGAAGTGCACGATCCAACAAATGCCGCGAGAGTTGGCCATGGCATAGGAATTGTCAGGTACACGGGTAGCAGAGGAAAGTCAGGTTCCAGCGAGGCTCATGCAGAAATTGTCGGAAAAGTGAGGAAAATCTTAAACGAGGAAAATGTTGTTTGGCAAGTGGCAACAATGGGAAAAGTTGATAGAGGGGGCGGAGGAACTGTTGCCAAATTTTTAGCCGAACGTGGAGTTTGCGTTTTGGATATGGGACCGGCTTTGCTTGGAATGCATTCACCATTCGAGCTTGTTTCAAAAGCTGATTTATTTGAAACTTACAGAGCTTATAAAGCTCTCTTAGAAAGATTTGAATAAAAAAGGGGACATTTGTCCCCTTTTCAAAATTTTGTATCGAAGCTCAGAATGTACCTTTGCTCTCCCATAATACCTGCGTGTTTGGAATATTCATACACATATGCCGTGAACCCTATTTTAACAAATGGTATATCAAGCTTTACACCACCAGTAAGCCATCCGGCGTGCAACCCACCAAAAAGTTTTACAATACCAAAATCTGTGCTCAATCCTAAATTCAATTTTCTGTATATAGATTTTTCCTGATTGAGAAGATCCTCAAGCTCTGCCGCAACAGTTAAAAATTGCCAGTTGTAAGATGCACCAATTGATAGGATATACCTTGAAGAATTAATCAGTACATCGTTTGAATTATAAAAAAGACTGGCACCGAATCTGAAATTACTAATGTCATATATTACTCCAGCGGAAGCTGTAAAGAACAAATTATTTATGTTCGAGAAGATTTTGTTCACGTCATCTGGGACAATATTTTCAAATGAATTTTCGTCAAGTAAATTAACAGATGCTGGATAATCTGTCCCGGTAGCAGGCACGAGAAATCCTGCCATTCCTCCACCGACCGAAGCTCCAATTTTCAAATTTGAAATTTTGAACGAGCCCCCAAAAACGCCAAAATAACTCGCCCAGGCACCTAATTCAACATCCTCAACTCTCATGAGAGACAGATTCCAAAAAGCACTTGTCTGAAAAGCGCCCATACCTCCAAGTGAGATATTTCCTAATTTCGACCCGTATCCTGCAGCAATATTCCAATCGTAGCTGTGCACGCCCTGCATTGAGACGAGAAACTCTGTATCACTGGCTAACTCTGTTATAGAAGATGGGTTTGAGATGTATGGGAAAAGTTTGGAAATTGACATCACATTGTTTGAAACACCTATTGGTGAAATAATTTCAAAACCAGGCGTATACAGAGCCGGGTTTAATATCAAAGCTCCTAATCCCTGGCTTGTCGTGACATATGTTCCCCCCATACCAAGATTTTCAACAGGTTTGAAAAATCCGGGGGAAACTTCCCACTGATAGGAAAACGCAGTGACAAACAACAAGCACAAGATCAGGATCATGAATTTTTTCATTCTGCATCACCACTCAACAATTCAAAAAGATCTGGTAGATAATGTGCGTCATACAGATCCTGAGTAGCTGGTGCGTCTGGCAAATCAATATCGATATCCAGTGTTGTCAGAATATCTGTTAATATATCGTATGCCCATACGAATTCATCACAGGAGTTTTCATCATGATACAACCCACTTTGGGTATTGCTTGCATATTCTGTGAAGGAAGCAGGGCTGGTGATGGTATTCTTTACGAGATCTTCGTCGGTTATAACTCCGTCATTGTCGATGTCTAAAACCAGGTTTAACATATAACATATATCATACCATGCGCAGAAAGCTGCATAAATCATGCTTGCATCATCTGTTGTAGATATCAGGGCGTAATAGCCAGAGGTAAGAAATTTTAAAAGTTCGGCGTTATCCATAAAACTGGCGACAGATGAGACTATTGTGCCGGCTTCAGATTCCAGGATCTCCCAGAGGTTTTCTGAACTTTTCATGCTTTTTGGAAGATAATCTCCAATGTTAAAGCCAAGTTCCTCAGCAACTTCGCTCAGATCGTCAATCACCTCGTTTACACTTTTTTCAGATTTGCTGGCAGATGCTTCCAGGAGAACTTTCAAAGCTTCAACCGCTGTTTCATTGAGCTCATCTTTTTTCTCGTACAGGCTCTGAGCAAATTCGTACAGAGTACTTGTTGAATCAAGAAGAGAAGTCAATTGCTCGTTTGTGAGATTAAGTCCAAGAATATTGTTTAGAACTGAACCTGATAGAGCAATAGCTTTCGTATAATCTTTAGAACTGAGAGCGTTTTTCGCATTTTCCAGTTTTTGTTCATCTGTTCCACTCGATAGAAGTGATTGAAATTCCAGATCTCCAAACAAGTTGAAAGCGCAGGATGATAGCAACAAAATCGACGCCACGATCAACCAGAGTGTGGTAATTGTTTTCAATTTCATCATACCACCCCTTTCCAAAATCAGATGATACTACAGTAAACGGTTTTATTATACTTTTAAATTTATCTGGTGTATACTTTTTACTTGTCCATCTTCTGTTAGATAAATGCCTGTATTTGTTATAACTCCATCATGAATATCGAAAGGTGTTTTCACAAATTCCAGATAAATTGCCCCTATGTTGGTTTCTTTCAATGTCATGAGCTTTGATTTCCCATTCTGGTCAGCAAACCAGACTTTCAATTTTGCAAAAACGCTGTCCGATTCGTCAATCCAGTTATTTCCATCCTCGTCGTATCTGGCAAGCTCTAAAAAGCCATTTCCTGTCCTGGGTCCGAATAATTCTAAGCCGTTTTCGATGACGCCATTCTGATTCAGATCGAGTGCCAGGAAAGCCCCGTTTTCTGGAAGGTGAATTTCATCGGTCACATTATCCAGATCGAGGTCTAATTTCACTTTTTTATCGGAGAATTCGACTGGCACATTTGAGAAATTCAGCAAAAGAGGATCCTGTAAATTTTCATGCATGGAGAGATTGATTTGCCTTGTAATTTCAAGCGATCGGCTCATCTTCAGAGAAATTTCAAATTCTAATTTTCTGCCGTCGTTTGAAAAAACAGTACCTTTTGCAGCAAAATGCAGTTTTTCTTCCTCAATGTATTTTTCTCTGATATCGTATATAACATTTGAGTCAACTGGCAGGTCTGGTTCCTTAGTTCCAGAATTTTGCGGTCTTTCTTCAAATTCAAGTACAAAGATTCTGATCTTTTTTCCTGTAAATTTCTCCAGTAAAAATTTTATGAGTCTTAGTTTTAGTTTATCTTCATCACTCAATCTTATTTCAAACAGATTTGTGTCTGCTTTTGCAGCCTTAATATTATTTATTGTTCTGTACCTCCCGGTTCTTTCGTAAAATTTCACATGTGAGTGATAACTTTTCATGTTTACATACGAGCTTTCAATTTTCATTTCTTCACCTCGACAATAATATCGGCTAAAATGAGAAAAACTGGAATTTTCACGGATTATTCAACCGACGAAGCCAATGTTATACAGGCCCTGAAGACCTTATAAGCCTGCATATATGTCGAAGCTCTGTATATTACAGTCCTTGCATCTTTTCTCTCAACTCCAGGTATAAGCAGGGACATCTCGGCAAAAATTGATTTTATAAAGCAAATTTCTAATTCAACCGGTTCTTTCTCTACAGTTGGTTTGAATTTCTTTATATTTTCAAGTGCTTCTTTCACGCCTTTTTTTATTCGTTCTTTACTCACTTCGAAGGGGTAAATTTTTGCTGAATATCTGCCACATGCTTCTTTCACAACTACGCCAACAAAATCATTTAATTCTTCTTTTGCACATTTTATTGTGTTTTGATCGCCAGTGATGAGAACAACGGGCACATTAAAGCATCCGGCGAATCTTCCGTTTAGACCAGATTCACTCAATGTTTTTCCGTTCACTTTTGTGTAAAAAACCTTGCCTGTGTAGGTATGATCCATTATAGCTTCGGTGCCGGCTTTCGCATGGTAGCCTATAAGAAAAACCCCATCGAATGTTTCGTCAATACCCTGCATCATGCTAAAAGGCTTTGGACTCCCGCTAATCAAAATGGCCCCGGGGTGAAGTTCTTCAATCAGTATATTGTCCATATTGTTGTGTGAATCATTTACAACAATTTCTGTGGCACCAGATTCAATTGCAGCTTCCACAACGGTGTTGATTTCCTTTGTCATAAGTTTTCTGAATCTTTCGTATTCTCTGTGACCGGGTTCAACATGTGATAAATTAACAACACCAGATATGCCTTCCATATCAGCTGATATAAATATCTTCATGGATTTTCCTCCTCTCAGAATATATACTTAGTTTATAGTGTTTTTTTGATTTTTCAAAAAGATTGAACCCAAAGGAGAGTTGTCAGATGGTTGTGAAGGAGCTCATAGAGTCGTTTAAGAGAGAAAATAAAATTGATGAGAGGGAACAGATATTTTCTGTCCTGCCTTCGATAGAAGGATCCACAGTCCTTTTAAAAGGTTTTGTGGGGGAGCAGAGAGTAAAAAATCTTTTGATTCAAAAAATACTGGAGAATTCAAAAATGAATGTTTTGGATCAGATAGAGCTTTTGCCTGAGAAGAAATTTTTGAATATGTATGGAATTGTTAGAAAATCTGTTGTAAATCTTGTAAAAACCCCAGAAACGAACGATATAGTGACCCAGGCGCGCATGGGTGATTTACTGAAATTGTTTAAATGTGTAAATGATTGGTATCTTGTGCAGATGGAAGATAATTACATTGGGTGGCTTGATAGTTCAGGTTTCGTGATATATGATGAACCGTCGATTAACTCATATCTGGTAAATAATTTTGCCGTAGTCATTTCAAAATTTGCAGCTGTTGAGGATTCGTCTATGGTAGAAAAAATAGTGCAAGGCACGGTATTACCATATTTAAAGGTTAGTGAAAATTACGTATGGTTACTTTCGCCAGATAAGGAGCAATTGAAAGTGAGAAAAAGTGATGTTACTCTTCATTCAAGTAGAAAAGAGGTGTTTTCAGTTTTTAGGGATGCCGAGTACATTATAAATATAGCCAGACAGCATACAGGACTTGCTTACCTCTGGGGAGGCACTACTTCTTATGGTTTCGATTGTTCTGGATTTACACAGTTTTGCTTCAGAATGGGTGGATATTTTCTCAGAAGAGATGCAGATATGCAATTTGAGCAGGGTTTAGAGATAAACAGTAAAGAAGACATGATGCCTGGAGATCTTGTTTTCTTTCAGACATACAAACCCGGTCCATCACACGTTGGTATTTATATCGGTAACTGTAGGTTTATTCATTCTGGGAGTAATGGAGTTACAATCAATAGTTTTGCTGAGAAAGATGAAGATTATTCTTATAAACTTGACGTTAATTATATTGGATCCAGAAGAATAATAGGCGCAGAAAATCTTCGCCATCCTTTTGATTAGATAGATTAGTTTTATGGGAATCTTTCAGTTGAGTGTAGAACTTTAAAATGAAAAGTGAAGTAGCAGCAATTTTGGGAGTGTTAAAGATGGAAATATTTGAAAAGATATCTCGATTGATTCAGTCAAAGGACTTTTCAAAAGCAAAAGAATTAGCTCAAAACATTCCTGATGAAATTGATAAAAATAACACGCTTGGAGTTATATCTTTCTATGAAGAAAAAAATGACGATGCCATAAATTTTTTTGAAAAAGCGTTGAGAATAAATCCAGCACATTCAGATGTGCTTTTCAATTATTCAAAAGCACTTTTTGAAAAACAGAATTATTTTGAATCCTGGCGATATTTAACAAGAATACCCAAAAAAACATGGGAAATTTATGACATGCTCGGTGATACACAGTTAAAACAGGATAACCCGGCCATGGCATTACATTATTATAAAAAGGCTTATGAAATGTCAAGCATCAAAGAGCTTAAAGAAAAATATGACTCTATCAAAGAGCAGCACTTTAAAAACGAGAAACTCGCTATCTTTTGTCTTCCCAATATAGATAATTTTATAAAAGACATTGCAGAGATCTTATCAAATATTTACAAAGTAAAGCTTGTTGTGACAACTGATAGTAAACAAATTGTTGAAGCTTACAACTGGGCAGATATTATCTGGCTGGAGTGGGCAAATGAAATGGCAGTACAGATAACAGGCAGAATGAACAAAACGGGAAAAAGAGTCATATGTAGACTCCACAGTTATGAAGCTTTATCTACTTATCCAGAAAAAATGAACTGGCAAAATGTTGATATTCTGATCTTGGTCGCCGAACATATGAGAGAAATTCTTGAAATCTACCACAATGACACATACAGAAAAATAAGTAATATGATCAGAATAATTCCCAACGGAATAGATCTGAACAAATTTGTTTTCAAAAATCGCACTCCCGGATTTGACATAGCAGTTGTTGCCCATATAAGCCATAAAAAAGATCCCGCGGCGTGGCTTCAGGTAGCAGGCATGCTTAAGAAAATAGATAGAAGGTACGTTCTTCACATTGCTGGAGAATTTCAGGAGCTGCGTTATGCAAATTACTTCAGGCATTTTATTGAAGATGCAGATCTTGAAAGAAATGTCAAGCTCTACGGCTTTGTCAAGGATATTAATGCATTTCTTGAAAATAAAAATTATCTTCTGTCAACGAGCATTCACGAGAGCTTCGGTTACAACATCGCCGAAGCCATGGCAAGAGGAATAAAACCGATAATACACAACTACAGTGGTTCAAAAGAACAATGGCCAGCTGAATTGGTCTATAGTTTTATTGATGAGATACCGGCAATGTTAGAGAATGAGTATTCGTCAGAAAAATACAGAAGTTTCGTAGAGAATAAGTTTTCCATTGAGAAACAGATCAAGAACATTGTAGAAGTTCTTAATTTGCTGCGGTGTACACAATCAAAGGTCAATAATGAACAAATGCTGTATGGATCATCTAAGTTCACTGCAAATTATTGCAACCTTAAAGGCGTTTTTTCGGAAAGTTTTGTTTCAAAATGCTACGAAACAATCGACTCTTACAACCAAAAAAATCGTGATAACCTCGATAATTCTACCAAAGTGGTTGTAGATACAACCATAAGAAAGCCATTAGTGAGCGTTGTGACACCGGCATACAACGCTGCTGAATTTCTTGAAGCTCTTGCAAATAGTCTGTCAAAGCAATCTATCTTTCGAGATCTGCAATGGGTTATTGTTGATGATGATTCTAAAGACGACACACAACAATCTATAGCAAAACTTTGCAAACAATATAAAGACATGTCTATCAAAGTCTTAAAAAACGAAAAAAATGCAGGTGCAGCTTATAGTTTGGAGAAAGGTTTCGAACACGCGAATGGGGAGTATGTAGCCTGGGTTAGTGCTGATGATTATTACATAGATGACAGGAAGCTGGAAAAAGATGTGAATTTACTTGAAAATTCCTTCGACGTTGTGTTTTCGAAATACAGTTTATTTGGAAGTTCTCCAGGGAATGCGAAAAGATACGAAACGATATTACCAGATAATAGTACAGAACTTTTCATTCGCATAACTCTCAGTAATAATTTAAATGGCTCTTCGGTTGTTATGAAAAAAGAACTCTACGATCGAGCTGGCGGTTTCGATAAAATGCTCTGGAATGTTGATGGAGATTATGACCTTTTTTCAAAATTGATTCTCTGTGGCGCTAAGATTGGATTGAGCGAAAGTACGGTATTTAACAGAACGCATTCTGGACAGACTTCTTCTCGAAGTATTCTAATGAAAGTTGGTTCGTCCCTAACTCGAAGCAGGTTCTTCAGGATAGATCATTTAAGAACACTTATAAAGGACAAGATTTTCGGAGCTGGCAATGAAAGAATAATGTATTCACTTAGCATCAGATTCCCTTTGTTTTTTTTGGATTTATATAGAGAATCGATACAAATACCTGATTTTGAGAGATCATCAATCAAGAATTTGATAGAACACTATAATAAATTAGTAGATTTTCTTTTTAGTTCTGAAGCATTCAAAGTTTTTTTATGCAATTACACAATGAAGGAGGAAAAATTATGAAAATATTGCTAACGGGTGGCTTGGGTTTCATCGGTAGGATGTTAAAAGTCAAACTTCAGGCTAAGGGACATGAGGTTATTGCGCTCGATTTACAAGTTAGAGATTATGATGATTACGTTCGTGCCGATGTGACTGAATTTCTTGATCTCTGGAGAACTGCAAAGACTTTTGATAAATTTGATTACGTTGTCCACATGGCTGGTGAAGTGGGAAGACTTGTTGGCGAAGAACATCCACATAAGATGATTCGAGTTAATGATATTGGGACCTTGAATGTAATTCATATTTGCATGGAAATGGGATCAAACCTGGTGTATTTCTCCACTTCAGAAATTTATGGAAGGTTACTTGATATTCAAGAAGTAACAGAAGAAAGTGTAAACCATCTTTCTCCATTTATGCTTAGTAATGTTTATGCAATTAGCAAGTACTTTGGGGAGGCTCTTGTGAACCACTATGTGACAAACTACAACTTAAAGGCTGTCGGTATAAGACCTTTTATGGTATATGGTCCTGGAGTTATTTCAAGTAAATATAAATCGGCGATTGACCAGTTTATATATAACGCACTAACGGGGAAAGAATTTTACGTGCATAGAGGTTCTGAAAGAGCCTGGTGCTACATAGATGATTTCATTGATGGAGTTATGCTTGTTTTGGAAAAACATGAGTTTAAAGATAATGTGTACGAGGCTTATAATATCGGAACACAGGAGTATAAAACAATGGAAGAAGTTGGAGAAATAGTTTTAAAATACACGAAAGCGCCAAGAGAATTGATGAAAATAGTCGAACCGCCGGAAAAATTTCTAGTAACAAGAAAAAGGTTTTCAAACAAAAAGCTATTAAATTTAGGTTTTGAGCAGAAAGTACCTCTGAAAGAAGGTATAAAAAGAACTATCGAATGGCACAGGAGTGTTGTAAGTGGTAACAATAATTGGTAGCGACGGCTTTATAGGTCATCGTGTAAAAAAATGGGCAGAATACCTGAAAATAAATCATACCGGAGTGTATTTTGAAGACAAAGAAAAAGGAAATATACATTTTGAAGAGTACATAGGTAGCGAGTTATTAAAGGAAACAGATACCTTAGTGATAGCAGCGGGGAACTCCAATCATAATCTGCCGCGGCACAATTTTACCGAGGCTCTCAAAATGGATTTGAGCTACCTTGAAAAACTTGAGAAAGCAGAATTAAGAGCAGATATAGTTTTTCTATCAAGTGCGGCGGTGTATTATGGGCACGAAGGAAAGGTTGATGAAGAAACATCGGTTGAACCACTGGATTACTATGGATTGAGCAAGCTTTATTCAGAATATATGGTAAGGCTTATAGCAGGAAAAACAGGAAAAAAATTGATCATTTACAGATTAACAAATGCATTTGGAAAAAACGAGAAAAGAAAAAGACTGTTTGACAACATAATAGAATGCATTAAGACAGGAGCACCGCTGAAAATAACAGGTAAAGGTGAGTCATATATAAATCCGGTACCAGTAGAAAAAGTTGCTGAAATACTAATTAAAAGCGCATTAGAGATCAGAAAAGCTCTCGGTGAAAAAAAGCTCGAAGTGATAAATCTCACTTCAAAAGAAGAAGTCAGGGTTATTGATATAGTAAAGAGCATTGAAAACAAATATGACTTGAAATGGGTGTTCTCTGGACAGGAAGAATCACCGGTAAAATTTATTGTAAAGAGTCGTAAACTGGAAAATTTTTTGACCCGGCTTGGAATCGAAATAGAACCATTGAATAGAAGTATAGAAAGATTTCTCGTATCATATGGATTATAAGGTTTGAATAATTCTAATCGCGTTTTTTCTCTAAAGCCTTCTAAAATTTTGTCGATATAGATAATGAAATCCCATAGGCGCCCGTGGGTAAAGGTAACTGCCAGGAAGGCAGTACAGAAAACAAGGAGGTGTGGTTTAATGAGAATTAATCACAATATCAGTGCATTGAATGCCTGGAGAAGTATGGACCAAACACAATACTCAATGAGCAAAACTCTTGAAAAACTCTCATCTGGTTTGAGAATCAACAGAGCTGGAGACGATGCAGCGGGTCTGGCAATCAGTGAAAAAATGAGAGGGCAGATATCAGGTTTAAATATGGCAGTAAAAAATGCACAGGATGCCATATCCCTGATCCAGACCGCAGAAGGTGCTTTAACAGAAGTTCATTCAATACTGCAAAGAATGAGAGAACTTGCAGTACAGGCAGCATCAGATACGAACACTGACGTAGACAGAAATCAGGTTCAAGCAGAGTTGGATCAACTTCGCGAGGAGATCGACAGAATTGCAAGAACAACCGAATTCAACACAATGAAACTTCTGGATGGAAAAATAGAAAGTTTCAGAGCAAGCCCGGATGCAAAGGTAGTCACAGCTGGAAATATCAATCTGCAACTTGGTTCAGTGAGCTCGGCGGCAGTTGAGGGCACTTATGTGGTTGAAGTTGGACAGCTCAACGGCACTGAAACAAGCGCACTTGATGTCAAGATAACACTTTTCACAGCTGGTGGAAGCAATTCTGTAATAGCGAACATTACCGCAGGCGGCGCAGCTATTGGTAATATCACATTTACGTGGGATACAAATGTTATCTCTCTTGCTGACTTTGGTGGAGCACTGCCTGTAGGCGAAGTTGTGGACAGTGCTGTGGCCAGAGTAGAAGCTGCGGTTACGACGGCAAGCCAGTTAGTCTTCCAGATAGGAGCGAATGAGGGCCATAACATGGTTTCTGGCATCGATGATATGAGAGCAGCTGCGCTTGGTTTGACAAGTACGTCGCTGGATGTTACAGATCAGGATAATGCCGAGAGGACTGTTATGGTCATAGACGCTGCTATACACAAAGTTAGCAGTGCAAGAGCCCAGCTTGGTGCTGTGCAGAACAGGCTGGAGCACACAATAAGCAACCTTGGAGTAGCAGCAGAAAACCTGACAGCAGCAGAATCCCGTATCAGAGATGCAGATATGGCAAAAGAAATGATGCAATTCACCAAACAGCAGATACTGATTCAGTCAAGTATGGCAATGTTGGCTCAAGCAAATACTCAACCACAAACTGTATTGCAGTTGATGAGATAATTTCTTTACCAAACAAAGGCGGGCTTTTGCCCGCCTTTTTTATTGCAGATAAAATGGTACAATTTGTTCATGAAGGCAAATTTGGAGGTGCTTGGCTTGAGTTGCCTGCTGTCTGTTGCCATGATTGTAAAGGATGAAGAGAGCAATATTCGTAGAGCTCTGGACAGTGTGAAAGATATTGCCGATGAAATAGTTGTAGTTGATACAGGCTCTGTTGATAATACACCAGACATAGTACGAAAATACACCGATAAACTGTATTTTCATCCATGGAAGGACGATTTTTCGGAGGCAAGAAATAATTCCTTGAAATATGTTACATGTGAATGGGTTTTAATTTTGGATGCAGATGAAGAGATTTCAGAGGATTTCAGAAAACAAATAAGAGATTTTCTTAAAAATCTTCCAGAAGATGTTAACACAGTTTATCTTCCAACTTTGAGTTACCTCGATTGGGATTTCAAGCGAACTGAAATTGCTTCAACCCCGAGATTGTTCAGAAATGGCACTGTACATTACGAAAATATTGTGCACAATCAAGCAATTTATAAACCAAAAGTTGTAAATGCAAATTTTTTGATATATCACTATGGTTACATATGGACAAGAAGACTGAGAAAGCAAAAATATGAGCGTACAGCAAATTTGATAAAAAAATATCTTCAGCAATGCAAAAATGACCAGGAAAAGCTTTATTATTTGATACAGCTTTATAAGATAGAAAAAACTGGTGGAAAACCATATCAGATAGCAGAAACAGGCTGGCAAACATTTCAACTGATGAAGAAACTTACTTCAATACCAGCAATTGGCCTGGAATTTTTGTACGTTTTTTCGATTGATTTAGCAAACGCTGGCCTAAATGACCTTGCCGTTCAGCTTGCTCAAACTGCGATAAAAGTTGTCCCAGATTATCCTGACCCTTACTTCTCGCTCGTTAATATCTACGCTAAGGAACAAAAATGGGAAAAGGTGATTGAATATTATGAGCGATTTAAAAAAGCTGTTGAGTACGCGTCTGAAAATATAGAGAAATTTGGCTGGACAATTATGTCTTTTAAGGATATCCCGGTGGCTGATGCCACTGCTATGATAGCCTATGTTGCAACTGAAAATTACGAGAAATTCAATGAAATTGCCAGAGATAGATTTGCGAAAAATGAAGACATCCCAGAAAAAATGTTGCAGTTCCTTGTTGAAAAAATATCTGAGAAAGGCATCAGAGAATGTCTAAGCGGTTTGACCAATTTGGTAGAATTTATCAGGAAAAAACAACTTAAAATCAATATGCAGCCAATTTATGAAAAAATTGTTGAGTTCAAATTACCTGTAAAAATAGAAAATGTTTACGCCAAAGAAATTACTCCATTTAGCTATGCTTTGCTGAAAAGATTGAGTGAAGGACGGGATTTATTACTCGAATTTTTGAGCAGCGGAAACCTGAAAAAACTGGTTGATGATAATGGTGTCGGTGGTTTACTGTTTGTTTATTCAATGCTTGAGAGCGATGAAGAGAAGAAAAAATTTGTTGAAAATTTTGTGGATAATGAAGATTACGTCGTTCAAGGTGTTGCAAAAGCACTTCTGGCAGATCAGTTTTTAAAAGAAGCTAAGTTTCTGGAGGCAATCAGATTATACAGAAATGTTGTACAGCTTGTTCCGGAATTGTCAAAATTTGTCAAGCCCATTGTTGAAGATCTCAAAACGAAACTTGATCCAGATATAAACGGTGTTTATGAAGAACTGTATAATTTCTACGTAAAGCAAAAAGAATTTTTGATAGATTTTCAAAAATATGCTGGCGACAATACAAGCAAATTGCATTTACTTTCAGACAAAGACGTAGCATTATATGTTTCTGCCGTTTATACTAAAAATGAAGATAAAGCAATAAAACTTTTAAAAAGAATTAAAAATCCGTCCAGATTTCCCATGTATTATTATAGACTCGCAAAAATATATTCGAAAGTGGATTTGGAAAAATCTCTTATGTACCACATAAAAGCGGTTGAAGAGAATGAAAAGCTTGCTGACATAAATTCAGGACGCTTCTTATATACTGGATTGTATCCAAGCATTACACTGGACTGGTTTGGCAAAAACGATGAGATATTGTGGGCTGGAAATATTTCCGAAAGATTTACTACTTTTGGTGTAATCCATCCGGTTCGAGCATGGATGAAAGCTAAAAATGGCTTGATTTATTCAAGGCCCTATCCAGTTGACGAATCAATAAAGGCATATGAGAGTTTCGAAAAAGAGTTTTACAAGGAGCTACCTTTACGAGTTGGGGCATTTGAATTGCATGAGGTTTTATTAAACCTCGACTGGAAAAGTGTTAGAAGAGCTGAAGACATGAAAAATTTCGAGTATATTTTTATGGATCTTGGCATAGAATTGAGTGACAATTCTGAAAATGCAGTAATACTGGAAGGTGTTGAAAAAACGGTTGAATTGAAAAAATTACTTCGGGGGGCAAAAAGGGCTGTGGTGTTTTATCATGTGCCAAATCTATGTGAGGGGGACGATACAATCTGGTACTATCCAGCGTTCAGAATACTCAGGACAACAGCTCAAATGAAGAAAGAGCTTTCTTCTATAGGCTATAAAATTCTGACAAATATGATTTTCCCAAATGGTTTAAGATGCGTGGTAATTGAGCAATCGAAAAAGTAGAAAAGAGGTTGTTAATTATGGCAGTTTATCAGAGACCTCCTAAACTTTCTGAAAGTATAGCTCAACAGTTGAAAGATGATATCATAAAGGGTATTTATCTTCCTGGAGAAAGACTTAAAATCATAGAAATAGCAAAACGTTTTGGCGTCAGTCAAACTTCTGTGAGAGAAGCATTAAAGATTTTGGAAAAATCGGATCTTGTGAGCGAGTCGCCACACAAAGGCTATGTTGTTACAAATTTGACCTTGGATGAGCTTGTAGATATATGGACCATAAAAGAAAAACTTTGGTCTCTTGCGTTTGCCTGGTTTACTGAGAGAGCGGATAAAGAATTGATTAAAGATGCGGAAAAATGGGTTTCGGAATTCAGAAATGCCTATATAGAAAATGATTTAGACAGGGCTTTTGAGGCTAATTTTGCATTTACCGATGTTATTCTGGCTGGTTGCGGTTCAAGAAAACTTGTCACACTTTTGCGTTCGATAGAAGATCAGGTAAAAAGATATAGATATTTAAGTTTAGAGTTTGATGATAATTTAAAAGTATCCTCGCAATATTTTGGTGAAATAATAAAGGCTATCTGGATTAGAGATTCAAAAAAGGTTTCTACGATGATTCAAGAATATATTCGGTTTAGCCAAAAAGTCTTGAAAGAAAATTATAAATATATGCAAGAGAAATCGAAAGAAAAAATGAGAAAAGAGCAGCTATAGAGGAGTTTTTCCCAATTTTTCTCTCTTAAGAGTATTTTTCTGATCATTTTTTGCTTAGGTTTTTTGTGTTTTTTTATGTATTATCGATAATCGATAAAGAGGGGGTGGTAAAATGCCGTATCAATTAATTGATTTAAGTGAGACAATATTTCCTAACTCTGAATCTGAACCCTGGCCAGCAAAGATAACATATCTTGATCACCGCACAGGTGCCCAAGAAATGAGAGAAAAGTTTGGTGTTATTCCAAAAGATCTTGTTTATTCTCAAGGATTGGGGTGGTCGTATGAGTTTATCGAGGCGATGACTCACACTGGTACTCACTTGGATGCACCGTGGCATTTTCATCCAATTTCTGAAGGAAAAATAGCAAAAACAGTAGATGAGATTCCTCTTGAATGGTGTTTTTCAAATGGAGTAGTTCTCGATATGCGCCATAAAAATCCGGGTGAGTATATTACAATTGAAGATTTAAATCTATCGCTTGAAAAGATCAACTATGAAATCAAACCCCTTGATATTGTACTAATAATGACAGGTGCTGATAAAAGAATGGGGACAAAGGAGTATTTCCTTCAACCAGGTATGAGCAGAGAGGCGACGCTATGGTTAATAGGTAAAGGTGTTAAGGTGATGGGAATTGATGCTTATACATGGGACAGACCATTCTCTGAAATGTCCAAAGATTATTCTCAAAAAAAAGATGGCTCCTTTATATGGCCGGCCCATTTTGCTGGTATTGAAAAAGAGTACTGTCACATTGAGAAACTGGCAAATTTAGATAAAATACCAAGACCATACGGTTTTAAAGTATCTGTTTTTCCAATAAAAATACATAAAGCAAGTGCAGGTTGGGTACGTGCTGTTGCGATAATCGAGAATATTTAATTTAGAGGGGGGCTAATCATGGGTACGGTGGGCATATTTACGACTTTTTTCGCTATTTTTGGTTTTATAATGGTTTTTGTTGGATGGGTAACGAGAAAGTGGATTGGAAGGAGCACAGATTATCTTGTTGCAGGAAGACAAATAAATTTGCTCGTAAATACTTTAGGGGTTGCCGCGATAGGTTATGCTGGAACAACTTTAACTCTGGCTCCTGCCTTCACTATAATGGGTGGGCTCACTAAAAGTATTTTCATGCTTGGGGTTGCTTATTCTTTAACAGGTATTATTTCCTATGCTCTTTTGATAGCACCAGTTGCAAGAAGAACAGGTGCACACACTTTACCAGAATGGTTAGAGATAAGATATGACAGAAGAGTTAGGTTTATAATAACTCTTGTTACTGTTGTAGCAATGCTCGGGATTACTGCCAACAATGTTCTTTCTATGGCCACTATAATCACAGGATTTACTGGTTGGTCCATACCAGTAACTATTCTAATAACTTTCCTTATTTTCTTGTTTTTCACAGTTCTTGGTGGCATGTGGGCTGTTACTTTGACAGATTTTATTCAAGGAGTCCTCTGTACATTTGCAATACCGGTTCTGGTAATATTTCTTCTTGTGAGATATGGAGGATTATCCTTCCTGACACATAATTGGCCTGGCGGAAATGTATGGACTTCAGGAATAGCAGGAAAAAGTTTTCCCTGGTTTTCGACTTTCTATCCAAGCGTTTTTGTTGCGTTTTTCTTATATGGAATGGCGTTGGTGTGGGGATCTAATAGTTACTGGATCAGAGTTAGCTCTGTTCGAAGCGAAAGAGTAGCGAAGTTTTCTTATCTGCTGGCGGCTTTAATACTTTTTTCAGCAAATGGTTTTATGTATCCATTACTTGGAGCTTACGTTGGGGCAGCTCATCCAGAAATGTTTGCACCACAGGGATCTGCTGCACCAGCGGCCGCATTTGGAATATTCTTACGGGATACTCCATCTGTGCTGGCTGCTTATTTTCTTTTAACAACATTAGCTGCCTCTGTTTCAACTTCAACAACTTATTACATGGCTGGAAGTTCTGTTATAGTAAGAGACATTTATCAGAGATTTGTAAAACCAAATGCGAAACCTGAGGATCTTGTAAAGCCTTCTATGATTGTTAACACATTATTTGGCATTGCTGCTTTGTTACTTTGTTTCTTTCCGGGCGGCCCTGTGTACTTATTTGCTTTTGCAACAGCCTGGCTCGCTCCAACAGCAGTTATAGTAATTTTGGGTCTTTATAGTAAGAAATTTTCTACAACAGGAGCGTTTGTTGGAGGATTGACTGGGTTGATATTCATGTCTGTATGGACATTACTTGATTTAACAAAAATTTATCCATTAACCAGCAAATTTGGTCACATGGTTATACCTGGGCTCATTGTTTCGGTAGTAGCAGCTCTTATTGCCAATTTATTTGGAAAATCAAAATACGACTTCACGGTCAAAAAAAGAACACAACTCAGTGATAAAGAAATAGAAGTGCTCGATATAATCCGCAGAGGATACAACACGATGGCAGAAATAACAGATTTACTGGACATAGATTCTTCAAAGAGCAGTGAATTAGTTCTTTCGTTGGAAAAAGCAGGAGCAGTCAAAAGAGCTTCCAATAGAGGTTCTGGCTTTTACACATTTATTTTAACTGATTTTGCCCAAAATCTGCCAACAAGAATTAAATCAGAAGAGATTTATGGTGATCTGGACATAGTGGGATTAAATATTCTCAAACATGTAAAAAGTGGTTCGCAAGTGTTAGCGGACGAACTTTCAAAAACAACAGGGTTGAATTCAATGGCCTTATCAACGGTTATTAATTCGCTTATAAGGCGTGGTTACTTGAGTGAAGGTGGTATATGGAGAAGAATTATTAAAATAACACAAAAAGGCTTGGAAGCAGTTCAAAGATTTGAAAAAGGAGATGGTGAAAGTGCCGTTTGAAAAATTAGAAGGATGCGAGCCGTTTATTTTAAACGACAGCTGGGTGTCACCACTGAACTTTATCGAGGAAGTTCGCTCAAAAATGAATCTGCCCGAGCAGGTCATAATTCATGATGTCACGCTGAGAGATGGAGAGCAAATGGCGGGTGTTGTGTTCACTGAAGATGAAAAGGTGTTCATAGCCCAAGAACTTGATAAGATTGGTGTTCCAATGATAGAAGTTGGGTTTCCAGCTGTATCTGGTGAAGATCAAAGAGTTTTTAAAAGACTGTCAAAGATGAACCTCAAAGCAAAAAAAATAGCCCTTGCAAGAATCATGGATGAAGATGTAAAGCTTGCTGCTGAATGTGGTGCAGATGGTTTGTTCTACGAAACAAGCATTAATCCATATTTTGTGAAATATGTCTTGGGACTTGATTCAAAAGAATTCATTGACAGAATAATCAAAGGCGCAAAACTGGCCAAGGAATTGGGATTATTCGTCGAATTCTGTGGATGGGATACTTTTAGAATCAACAATCTTGAATGGATCAAAACAGTTTACACAGAACTTTTAAAAAATGTAGAAGTTGATCAAATAGGTATATCCGACACATTTGGCCAGGCACATCCATTCACAGTGAATTTCCTGGTGAGAAAGATGAAAGAATGGTTTCCCTCTATTCCGTTATCCATCCATGTACACAACGATTATGGGCTGGCTACAGCTACAGCGCTCATGGCTATTGCATCTGGCGCAGAAGCTGTTGAGACATCTTTTAATTGTCTTGGTGAACGTACGGGAAATGCCTCGACGGAGGAAGTAATAGCAGGTATTGAAATGATACTTGGAATAAAAACTAATGTGGATTGTCAGGAACTTTACAGAGTCTCAAAAATGATACAGGAAGTATCCAAAATGCACGTTGCTCCAAATAAACCGATAGTTGGTGATCGGATTTTTGACAGCGAATCAGGTATTGTGATTGATGCAAACGAAAAAATTAATAGAGCAACAGAAATAAAATATGCTATGTATCCTTACAATCCTGAGAACTTTGGTCGCTGGCTTAAGTACGTTGGAGGAAAAAAGAGCGGTCGCGCTTTTGTCAAGCAATATTTGGATAAAAGAGGTTTGAAAGCTAATGAAGCTCAGGTTGACGAGATACTTGTTCGAATAAAAAAAATAGGGACTGTTTTAAAAAGTGCTCTTTCAGACGAGGATATAGACAGAATCGTAGAACTTGTACTTGGTTGATACGCCAGTTTGATCTTCCCCGCCTTAGAGGCGGGGTTATTTTTTGCTCTCATTGAATTATTCATACAGATGCATACTCATGATTTCGTGAGTATAAAAGAGTAAAGGGTGCTTTTCTGTGGTTATTTGCTATTCTAATTCTCATAGTCGCCTTTTGCCAGGGTTTTATGGCATGTAGACCGATGATACAATATGGCTGTGAAGCAATTCACTAACGACCCGATGGAAGGTTATTGGTGAACCTACGTGAAGGGAGGATTTTCGATGGCTAAGTCTCTATATCAGCAAGCGCTTGAGGTCTTTGGACATGCGGCAGATGTTATGCAGCTTGATCCCAATATCAGGAAATTCTTAGAGAGACCTCAGCGTACACTTATAGTTGAATTTCCAGTCGTGATGGATGATGGAAGAGTTGAGATGTTTACAGGGTATCGCTGCCAGCATAACACAGCCAGAGGCCCGGCAAAAGGAGGTATAAGATATCATCCTGATGTTACAATCGACGAGGTACAGACCCTGGCCTTCTGGATGACGTGGAAATGCTCGCTTTTGAACCTTCCATACGGCGGAGGAAAAGGCGGAGTCAAAGTGGACCCAGCCAAACTTTCAAAGCATGAGTTGGAAAGGCTTTCCAGAAGGTTTTTCTACGAAATAGCTAACTTTATAGGTGAAAAAAGAGATATCCCGGCTCCAGATGTGAACACAAATGCGCAGGTTATGGCATGGTATGTTGATACCTACACCATGCACACAGGGTATCCAGCTCTCGGTGTCGTGACAGGAAAACCGGTCGAGATAGGCGGATCTATAGGAAGAAACGAGGCCACAGGCCGTGGCGTGGCAGTTGTTGCTTCAGAGGCATGTAAATTGCTTGATAAAGATATCAGCAAAGCTACAGTTGCGGTTCAGGGTTTCGGAAATGTTGGTTCTTTCTCGGCGAAGATCCTTCATGACGATTATAAGGCCAAAATTGTCGCTGTAAGTGATGTATCGGCAGCTTATTACAATCCGGATGGATTTGACATAAACGATCTCATTGCTTACAGAGACAACAATAAAGGATTGATAAATGGTTATCCAAAAGGCCAGAAGATAACACATGAAGAGCTTCTCGAGCTTGATGTAGACATACTTGTGCCGGCTGCTCTGGAAAATGCGATTACCGAGGAAAACGCTGATAGAATAAAAGCAAAACTTATCGTTGAGGGTGCAAATGGACCGGTAACGCCTGCAGCAGATAGAATACTGGTTTCTAAGGGAATTATGGTTATACCAGACATTCTCGCTAATGCTGGCGGTGTTACTGTTTCTTACTTTGAGTGGGTACAGGATCTTCAGTCATTCTTCTGGGATTTAGATGACGTCAGGGCAAAGTTAACGAAAATGATGAGAGCCGCATTTGCTGATGTTGCAGAAACAAAGAAAAAATACAATGTTGATTTCAGAACGGCTGCTTATGTAGTGGCTATAGAAAGAGTAGCTCAGGCTGTCAAACTGAGAGGTATTTACCCATGATATTTAAGGGCGCCGACGCGCCCTTTTGTTTTTCACATTTTTTCATCGAGTCTTGTACCTTTTGAATCTGAGATATATCTGTAAAGCTTGATTGCAGATTCAGCGTTTTTTGTTTGCAATGCATTTTGTTGAATTTGGGCCATATGGGATTTTATTTTATCAATTCTAACTTTATCTGCTTCTACAAGTATTTGAGCTATTTTTTTGTCAATTGATGATAAATTTTTTATAAGTTTTTCTCTCTGAAAGAGAAGATTCAATATTTTTTCATATTCGCGTTGTTCAATAAGGCTATCTATTTGTTTTTCTATCTCAAAAATCTCTTTCACCAGTTCTTTGTCACTAATCTCCAGTCTCTCCTTTCCCCCACGAAATTTTTCAATTCTCCGTAGATTGGATGATCTATTGCCTTAATTTCCAGCAATGGAACTATCACAAATTGTCTGTTGATCAAATCGTAATGAGGAACTGATAAATCCGGCAATTTGTATACTGTATTTCCATACATAAGGATATCCAAATCGATAATTCTTGGGCCCCATTTTTTCTCACGCTTTCTACCCATTTCTTGCTCTATTTTCAGAAGCATGTTCAACAATTCTTCAACAGAAAAATCCGTGTCTACTTCTAAAACACAATTATAGAAATCTGGTTGATCTTTCACTCCATAAGGATCTGTCTCATAAATGGAGGATTTTTTTATTATTTTTATTTTGCGCGATTCCATCAAATTGCAGGCTTCTTGAATATTTTTCAACCTATCTTCGAGATTTGAACCCACTCCAATATAAACGTTCCCGGGGCGCTTTTCCAGTATTATCTGTGCTGCAGCTACGAAATCATGTGTGATGCTTATATGAGCAAAATTGAAATAAAAATCTCTGTGAAAAAGTAAAAGAGGTTTCCCGGCATGGTTGTGGATAATCTCTATGTCTGTGAAAGAGTAATTTTTCACACCTGTTCCGATTGCTTTGAAGAAAGCTTCTTTCGCAGCGAATCTTGCAGCTAGATATGTTTTCTTATCCTTAATTGATTCGAATTCCAGCTGCTCCGATGGTCCGAGGATTCTTTTGCTTAAAGACAATTCTACTCTATCGATTTTGACTACATCAATCCCAATGCCAACGATCATACAGGATAAACAGGGGCCTCAAAATCTTTCAACAGATCAAAGTCAACTTTGAGTTGATTTATATAACGTTTCTGGAGATATTTCTTGCCAATCTCTCCGAGAATCACGTATATCAGGACGTCCTCATCGCTTTTTGCAAGTAGCCCCAGATCGTTTTTAGCTTTTTCGGTTTCTGGCTGGATCAGTTCTCCCGGGCGGGTATCTATTGTCTTCTCATCGCCGAGTATTTTCTTCACCAGTTCTGGGTCAATAGGAGCCGGTGGACGTCCATAGAAACCTTTTACATATTCTTTGACTTCTTTTGTTACTTTAGAGTATCTTTCACCTGTCATGACATTCAGCACAGCCTGAACGCCAACTATCTGGCTGGTTGGTGTCACTAACGGAGGATAACCAAGGTCTTTTTGAACACGCGGTATTTCTTCTAAAACCTCTTTCATTCTGTGGGCCATTTTTTGCTCCTGGAGTTGTTTTACCATATTTGAATACATGCCCCCGGGTACCTGCGCGTAGAGAATTTTTGGATCAATTGTTGTCATTTTTACATCAAAAGCAGCGTATTTTTGTCTTACTCTGGTGAAATGGTCTATGAGAAAATCGAGCGTATCCCAATCTAAAGCTGGTAAATCTCCATTTTTACTCAGAGCATAATAGATAGGCTCGAATGGAGGTTGTGATGTACCAAGCGCAAATGGTGATAGAGCGGTATCTATTATATCTGCCCCTGCATCCATGGCAGCCTGATAAGTTGCCGGTGCAAGCCCACATGTACAGTGGGAATGGACATTTATCGGGATTGAAAACTGTTTTTTCAGAGCACTGACAAGGTTGTATGCATCTTTTGGCGTAAGCAAGCCTGCCATATCTTTTATGCATATAGAGTCAACGCCGAGTTCTATCAATTTTCGAGCATATTCTAAGTAGTATTCAATTGTGTGAACAGGGCTGATCGTATAGGATATTGCTCCCTGTACATGAGCGTTTGATTTCTTTGCTTCATCGATGGCAATCAGCAAATTTCTTTCGTCGTTCAATGCATCGAATATTCTTATTATGTCTAAGCCATTTTCAACAGCTTTTCTGACAAAAAGCCTGACTGTGTCATCTGCGTAATGGCGATAACCAACCAGGTTTTGCCCGCGGAGAAGCATCTGAAGCTTTGTATTTTTGATTTTTTCTCTGATTTTTCTCAATCTTTCCCATGGATCTTCATTTAAAAACCTCACTGCAACGTCAAAAGTAGCTCCTCCCCAGACTTCCATGGAGTAAAAACCAACCTTATCTATAGCATCAAGAGCAGGAAGCATATCTTCGGTCGACATTCTTGTTGCAATAAGCGACTGATGACCGTCTCTAAGAGTTGTATCGACAAAGTTCACATTTCTCACCTCCTGTTGGAAAAATGCTTTATCAATGCCATGGAAAGTTCTATTTTTGGTTCAAAGCTGCTCAGGATGGCGTATTCATCCTCCGAATGAAATCTTCCACCGCTTATACCGAGCCCGTCAATTGAAGGAACATCAAATTGATAGAAAAACGCACTGTCAGCGCCACCATTTGAGTGCTGAACCTTTATTTCTTTGCGCAGTTCTTTCGAAATTTCTTCGAGGGCTTTCAAGATTTCCGGGTGCGGTTTCATGGCAGGACGCCTTTCCTGCAGGGACAGGTCACAGTTTGTTCCTTTTATTGAGCTGAAAGAGCATATTTGAAATACTTTTTCTTTGAATTTTTCAAGATCTTTCTGATCTGAGAACCTTACATCGAAGTACACCATGCAGAGATCAGGTGTTATATTTGACTTTTCCCCGCCGTTTACAATTGTTGGATTTGCAGTTAGATCTGAGAATTTTTCATTGAGAGAATATATTTCAACCAGTTTTTTACTTGCTTCAACTATTGCGTTGGCACCTTCTTCAAGCCTTGAGGCATGCCCTTTGATCCCTCTCACGGTTAAATTCATTGATGCTATGCCTTTTCTACTTATTACAACTTCGCCGTTAGAACCACCGGGTTCAAAGGATAAACAGCAGATACTTTCCTTGGCATATTTATAAAAAGTCTCTCTGCTTGTTTTTGAACCGAGTTCTTCATCCACATTCATGATAACGCATATGTCTTTAAAGCCACTGCTTACAGCTTTTTCAACAGTAGCGAGTAAAGTGACTATTCCACCCTTCATATCTGCAACTCCAGGACCATAGACGATATCATTCCTAACATTGAACGGTCTTTTGGATGATTCGCCTTCTTTGAAAACAGTATCGAGATGGCCTATTAGTGTTATGTACGGTGGCTTTCCAAGAATTCCAACATGAGCTGCGCTCTCTCTGATTAACTTAAAGCCAAGCTTTGCTAACTCTTCAGCCACGAAATCAGTTCGCAAAAGTTTCTGAGAAAGATCTATATCGAACCCTGTATCTGTGTTCACAAGCCTTTCGTATATTCCGAACCATTTTTTGTCCATCTTTTATCCCTCACAATCCAAGTTCTTCAAGAACCAGTATAATTTTTATTCTACCCGGTAAATTGCGTGAATCAAATATTACATGCAGATGCCTGCATATTCTCTGAGGTGAATCACAATCATGGCAAATTCCAGACACAGCACATGGTGTGGAAAGAGATAATCTTTTTGCATTCATCGGAGCAATATATCTGATTCTTTCTTTCGCTTCTTGCAAATCTTTTACAATCTTATTTGCGCTCACGATCAGTATTACATTTCTGGGGCCAAATGTAACTGCTGCCACCCTGTTTCCGAAGCCATCCATGAACACCAATTCTCCGTCCATTGTTACCGCATTCGCACTGCAAAAATAAAAATCGCTGTCGAACGCTTCAAGTTCTGTTTTCCTCCTATCCGGGGAATTATAACGGTCCAAAAATTTGTATCGGTTACTTTTGAGAAGATCAATTACACCACATTCATTGAGTGTTATAGATCCACCGCTGCTTATGACGGCTCCTTCTGGTACAATTCGTTCTACAAGCTTTCTGACATCGCTTGTGTTGTCTGCTATATAGACCTCAAATGCCTTTTTTTCCAGAATTGGTTTCAATTTCCTGCATAAAGACTCATATTTAAATTTGTATAATTCCTTTCTCAACAGTATCACCCTTTATTTATTATCTCATATTTTGAAGTTTGCAGTGCGAATCGAATCTATTTTTGGCGGGGTTATATTTAAATGAATGCAATCAAATCGCAGGTTTTCTAAAGATTTTGCAGTGTACGGGTGGATATGAGAGAATCTTAATGAGAGTTCCTGAAATTCTGAGGAGGTATGAAGATGAAAATAATTCAGACAAGTGGTGCACCAAAGGCAATAGGTCCCTATTCTCAGGCAATTGAGGCGGGCAATTTTATTTTTGTCTCCGGGCAAATTCCGATCGATCCTGCCACGGGGGAACTGGTGAATGGCGATATCAAAAAACAGCTAAGAAGGGTTCTGGATAACATAGAAGCCGTATTGATGGCTGCAGGTTGTACTCTGAAGAATATCGTGAAAGTCACTGTTTTCGTGGTTGATCTGAAGAGTTTCAGTGAGATCAACGAAGTCTATGGAGAGTATTTTAATGAGCATCGGCCAGCAAGATCCTTTGTTGAAGTCTCAGCTTTGCCAAAAGGATCTCAGATAGAAATTGAAGTTATAGCTGTAAAAGATGTAAATAAATAAGAAAACTGGCATTATTTTATTGATGGAGAATACAAATAATTTTTTACAGACGAGGGGTGAAATATGGTGAAAGATTTTTACAAACAAAGTGTTGAGGATGTGTGCAGCCATTTAGGAACAGATCCTGATAAGGGTTTGTCAAGTGAAGAAGCAAAAAAACGTTTGGAAAAATATGGACCTAATGAGCTTGCAGAAAAAAAGAAAAAGACTATCTGGCGAATGTTTTTTTCCCAGTTTACGGATTTTTTGATTATCATACTTCTTGTTGCTGCTGGTGTTTCGATACTTGTTGGGGAATCCGTTGATGCAATTTTGATAATGATCATAGTTGTTTTAAATGCTACTTTGAGTACGATTCAAGAATCAAAGGCCGAGAAATCTTTACAGTTACTCAAAAAGATGGCTGCTCCAATGGCGAGGGTTCTCAGAGATGGAATCGTACAAACCGTTCCGTCGCGGGAGATCGTCCCCGGAGATATTGTGATCCTTGAAGCTGGTAATTACGTCCCCGCTGATGGCAGATTGATTGAGACTGTTAATTTCTCGGTTAGTGAAGCTGCTTTGACTGGAGAGTCACAGCCTGTGGAGAAAACCACAGATCTGATTGATCAGGAAAATCTTCCTCTGGGCGATAGAACAAATATGGTTTATTCAGGAACAATAGTAAGCAGAGGTCGTGCCAAAGCTGTCATAACCTCAACAGGTGAGAATACAGAGCTGGGGAAAATAGCGAAGTTACTTTCGGAAATGGAAGAAACACAAACGCCATTGCAACAAAATCTTGAGAAGCTTGGTAAACAGATAGGGATGATCATACTTGCGATATGCGCTGTTGTATTTTTGGTTGGAATTTTTGAGGGCGAACCTGCTCTTGAAATGTTTTTGACAGCTGTCAGTTTAGCTGTTGCAGCTGTTCCGGAAGGATTGCCAGCTGTCGTTACTATAGTTTTAGCCCTGGGTATGTACAACATGGTGAAAAGGCATGCGGTTATAAGAAAGTTGCAAGCTGTCGAAGCACTTGGTTCGGTGAATGTCATATGTTCTGATAAAACCGGTACTCTGACTAAGAATGAAATGAATGTGGTAAAGTATTATCTTCATCCATCTATTATTCTCGATCAGGAACAAATAAAATCACAAAAATCTGAGCACATAGAAAAATTATTCATGGGAGCAATTTTGTGCAACGATTCATTTATAACTGTCAAAAATGGCAACAGAGTGACATCTGGAGATCCCACCGAAATAGCCCTTGCTCTTGCAGCTATGGATTACGGTTTTGACAAAAATGAACTTGAGAAGCGGATACCAAGAATACACGAAATTCCTTTTGATTCTGATAGAAAGATGATGACCACTGTTCATGAATTTGAAAAAAAGAGGCTTTCTTTTACCAAAGGGGCCCCGGATGTTGTTATAAAGAATTGCTCAAAATACATGGCGCCTGACGGCGAAATAAAAGTATTATCTGAAAATGATAAAAACGAAATTGAACAGGCAAATATGAAAATGGCCCAGGATGGCTTAAGGGTGCTCGCGATTGCCTTTAGAGAGATTGGCGATGACTATTCGGAACTTGAAAAAGATCTGGTTTTTCTTGGCTTAATGGGTATGATAGATCCTCCGAGGCCCGAAGTAAAAGATGCTCTTGAAAGATGTAGAACAGCTGGTATAAACGTGATCATGATAACGGGTGATCATAAAATTACCGCTCAGACGATAGCAAGAGAAATAGGCATTTTGTCTGAAGATGACATGGTTTTAACAGGACACGAGCTGATTGAAATGGATGTAGAAGATCTTGTGAAAGTCGTGGATAAAGTTAAGGTTTATGCGAGAGTCTCTCCAACAGATAAATTGAAAATTGTCGAAGCTCTTAAGAAAAAAGGAAAAGTTGTTGCAATGACAGGTGACGGTGTCAATGACGCACCCGCGTTGAAAAAAGCAGATATCGGTGTTGCTATGGGTATAACAGGAACAGATGTTTCAAAAGATGCATCGGAGATGGTCCTTACAGATGATAATTTTGCAAGCATTGTTGCTGCAGTTGAAGAAGGAAGGAAGATTTTCGATAATATAAGGAAAGTGGTTTATTATCTTCTTTCGTGCAACATCAGTGAGGTTGTCACTATATTTGTGTCAATTTTGTTGAGATTGCCTTTACCATTAATACCCGTTCAGATTCTTTGGATGAATCTTGTAACAGACGGTCTTCCGGCTCTGGCACTTGGTGTAGAACCCGCTGAGCCAGATGTGATGAAACGTTCTCCGAGAGATCCAAAGGAAGGAATAATGAGCAAAGAAATTATGACGAATGTGTTTATTGGAGGAACGATTCTTTCGGTTTTGACTCTGTTTGTGTACAGCTGGGCGCTTTTGGAACATGACCAGATTGAGTTGCTTCGAACAATGGTGTTCTTTACCCTGTGTACAGGTCAATTACTGCATTCTCTGAACTCTAAATCCATAAAACTCTCTCTGTTTAAGGTTGGCATTAAGAACAATCCTCGTTTATTAATAGCAATAGCAGGATCATTCGCTTTGCTATTGGGTGTGATATATTTACCAATTCTCCAGAATGTATTTGGGACCACTAACTTGACTGGGAAACAGCTTGTGGTGTCTTTGATCGCAGCTATAATGATAATACCGCTGTATGAACTTGTCAAAGTAATCAGGTACAGAAAAAAAGAATGATGTGAATTGTGGTAGTATTTTGTTCAGGGGGAATTTTATGAAAAAGATATTGACAATCTGCCTATTTTTGCTGGCAACAGGAGCAATAGCCGGGGTATTTTTTTCGGTAAACCCTTCACTTGGCTTTTCAATTTATAACGACGTTTATGCAGATGGTAAAAAACAAGTGCGTGCAATAACTGATTATGGTGGCCAATTGAATATCGAATATGGTTTGGACGAAGGCTTGCGAATGGGAGCGGTTCTTGGCTTGCTAAGTATGTCTGTTGCCAGTGACTTAGGTACAACAGATGCAAACCTCTTTTTCGTAGGCCTGGCACCAAGTTTTTCTTTTGGTTTTCTGGATGTAATTGGAAAAATTACGGGTGAAATAATGTTTGTTTTTATGGGACCAACCGGTAGCTTATCTGCGCTTGGTCTTTCTGGCACAAGTAATCTTGAAGGAAGGATTTATTCAGGAAGATTTGACGTCCAGTTTCCCTTGAGTGAACAGTTTTCAGTTGGCGCTGGGCTCGGTGTGAGATTCCACGATCTGTACATATCTACCAGAAATGTTTACGTACGAACTTTGAGCACCCCAATTTACTTGAACATGAACTACAAATTTTAAAGCCCGCAGGATTTGCGGGCTTTACTCCCTATATCTTCCTATCTTGAGTATCTTGGCAATATTTGCATCTGGATCTATAACTGGTTTTATCTTTGGCATTGCACAGCTCATTATGGTAGTTACACCCGGGCCATGTCCAGCGTATTTACAATCACTGTGAATAACAACACCTATGGTTGCCGCTCCTTTTCTATAACATCTTCCGAATGTGTTGTCATGGTCCTGAATGTAAACAATATCACCAAATCTGAGTTTGTCTAACCCATATTTTTTCAAAGTTTTTTTATCGGCAGTCATTATATCGTAGTCGCCTGTACCCATGCTCGTTGAACCAATTCCGGAACCCATCAAAAAGGAAGGCACAACTGCCACGACCGGCATATAAAGTTTGCCATCTTTCT
This sequence comes from Pseudothermotoga elfii DSM 9442 = NBRC 107921, assembly GCF_000504085.1. Taxonomy (NCBI): domain Bacteria; kingdom Thermotogati; phylum Thermotogota; class Thermotogae; order Thermotogales; family Thermotogaceae; genus Pseudothermotoga; species Pseudothermotoga elfii. The sequence goes on from NC_022792.1 coordinate 285,632, forward strand.
CCTCTATTGAAAGTTTTTCAAGCAGGTTTGGGTCAATGTTGTATACGTAGACATCGGGATAGTCTAAAAATTTTAACCCCTGTCCAAAACTTTTGATTAATATCTTGTCATCGAGTGTGAGCTTTTCAAGTACTTCATCAGGAAAATCTATCAAAACATGTTCAGCTCCGCCGTGATGACCTGTAACAACACCTTTTGCCCCCTTTGCATCCCCACTTACAACTCTTGCTTCGTTTCCAATACATGCGTAAAAATTGTAGCCTCTGTTGGGCCCTGAATCCCTCTTGTCTTGATCTAAGATTGTAGAGACACCGGGCTCAACATGATCTGCTTCCCAGCCAAAGGCACAATCCCCAACTTTTACGTTGTAGGTTATTCCACCTGTTCCAGGTAGCATAAATGGTTTTCCATCATGTGAGACGCTGTGTCTACCGGAATGTTCTGGCCTGACAATTGTACCCTGCACAGAGATCATGACAAGCTTATCCTTATTTGTTCTCATAAGAACACCTCCAGGATATATCCTATCAAATCTGTTCGAAAAACGAATTTTGATATTATTTTTTCACAGGAGGTATCTGTTAGTGGATGTACGAAAATTTCTATTGAAAATCTACAAAATTCTTTATGGAAGTTACGGACCACAAGGCTGGTGGCCTGCGGAAAGCTGGTTTGAAGTGATTGTCGGAGCTGTTCTGACACAAAATACATCCTGGAACAACGTCGAGAAAGCTATACATAATATAAGAAAAGCTGGGGCCCTTGATCCGGTGATACTGTTCAGGTTACGTAATGATCAGCTCTCTCAACTGATAAAATCGGCGGGATTTTACAATTTGAAAACCGTTAGACTTAAGAATCTGTTGTCCTTATTGTCGGAATATAATTTTGATTTTCATTCTTTAAGTAGAAATATCACAAGAGAAATTCTTTTGAATGTTAACGGCATAGGGAAGGAAACAGCTGACTCAATATTACTTTATGCCTTTGATAAACCTGTTTTTGTTGTGGATAATTACACCAAGAGGGTTTTTGAAAGACTCGGAATTCTGAATGAAGAAGATAGTTATGATAAGATACAGGCGATTTTCCATGATCTGCCGAAAGATACTGGTCTGTACAAAGAGTACCACGCCTTGATTGTGAAACATGCAAAAGATATTTGCTTGAAAAATAAACCAAAATGTAACATATGTTGCGTTAAAGGTTTCTGTGCATTTCATACCTACATTAGCAAACCAATCAGCACTTGCTAATATTTGTTGTTTATGGTATAAATTATTTTGCGTAGTAAACAATTTGGAGAGGTGGCCGAGCGGTCTAAGGCGCACGCCTGGAGAGCGTGTGGTGGGCAAAACCCACCCGTGGGTTCAAATCCCACCCTCTCCGCCAAAGTACCGGGACAGACGTCCCGGTTTTTCAGTAGAGGTGATTTTAGTGAAGAAAATAATAGATAAATTAAGACCAGTGGTAATTGATATATTGAGTCAATTGGGACTTGAGTTGTTTGATATAACTCTCAGGCGGGAACGAAGAAAATTGGTACTTCGTGTTGTCATAGATGACCCGGAAAATTATGTAAGCATTCGCCAGTGTGAGATTGTTTCCAGTCAAATAGGAAACTACCTCGATGAAGCTGATTTGATAGACAGCAGCTATATTCTTGAAGTTTCCTCTCCTGGACTTGATAGGCCTCTTAGAGAAATAAAGGACTACAACCGTTTTGTTGGCAGATTAGCAAAAATATGGCTTAAAGATGGAAAAGTACTGGTAGGGAATATCAAGGAAACTACAGAAAACACTGTCTCCATTGAATTGAAAAATGGAGAGATAATCACTTTTTCGTTTGATCAGATCAAGAAAGGAAAACTTGAAATCGACTTTTAGAGGAGGTGGGTATATGAATCTTGGGCTTCTGGATGCTCTTGATCAACTTGAAGAAGAAAAGGGAATATCTAAGGATGAAATAATAGAAATTCTTGAAAAGGCGCTTGTCAGTGCTTACAAAAAAAATTTTGGGACAGCAAAGAACGTTGATGTGAAAATAGATCGTATGACAGGAGATATACAGCTTTTTCAGGTTTTCGACGTCGTAGAAGAAGTTGAGGATCCTTTGACTCAAATGAGTGTCGAAGAAGCGAGAAAAGCAGATCCGCTCGCAGAATCAGGAAAGAAAATTTTCAAGAAAATCAGTGTTAAGAATTTTGGCAGAATAGCCGCTCAAACCGCCAAACAGGTTCTTATACAGAGAATCAGAGAACTCGAGAAAGAAAGGCAGTATGAGCATTATTCAACTCTTGCAGGTAGTGTTATCACCGTTGAAGTCATAAGAGTTACATCTGACTGGGCTGATATAAGGGTTGGTAAAATAGAAACAAGGTTACCTAAGAGAGAATGGATTTCAGGAGAAAGCATCAGCGCTGGCGAACTCATAAAGGTTTATGTTCAGAGTGTTGTAAAAGATAAGAAAGGGCCGAAGATAATGGTCAGTCGGGCAGTTCCAGAGTTTGTAGCAGGGTTGCTGAAATTAGAGATACCAGAAATTGAAAACGATATAGTGCAGATCAAAGCGATAGTGAGAGAGCCCGGGGTCAGGACCAAGGTTGCTGTTGTATCGACAAATCCACAGGTAGATCCAGTTGGAGCGTGTATAGGAGAAGGAGGAAGCCGAATAAGTGCAATATTGAGAGAGCTCAAAGGTGAGAAAGTGGATATCTTCAGATGGACAGACGACCCGAGACAGCTTATTGTGAATGCGCTCGCGCCTGCCTCAGTGACGAGTGTCGAGATACTTGATTTTGAAAGAAAAGCTGTGAGAGTTTTGGTCCCACCTACACAGTTATCTCTGGCCATTGGCAAAGGTGGACAGAATGCCAGATTAGCTGCAAAATTAACAGGCTGGAAAATAGATATAAAACCGGTTATGAATGTTTGAGAGGAGGATAAATGATGCTTTACGAGTCTTTAAGAAAAGAACTTCGTTCCAAAAAGTATAGAATGACCGCCCAGAGAGAAATCGTTTTGAAAGTTTTTGCTGAATCTGGAGAAAGACATCTTGGTGCTGAGGATGTTTACAGAAAACTCGTGGAAAAGAGGTACAGGATAAGCAAGGCAACTGTTTATAGAACGGTGGAACTCCTTTCAAAACTCGGTTTTCTCAGAAGATTGGAATTTGGTGAGGGTATTTACAGGTACGAACTTGCTGCACCAGATGCAGAAACCCTGCATCAACACATAGTGTGCAAAGCTTGTGGAGAAGTAATAGAGGTTGATGAAAAAATAGTGAAAGACCTTGTGAAAAATGTAGAATCAAAGACAGGTTATGTCATAAACGATTACGATATAAAATTCTATGGTTTGTGTCCGAAATGCCAGAATAGGAAAAGTATCAGCAGAGAAAACAGAATATAACCTGTAAGACCGAGAGAAAAATTTGGTACAAGAGAGGAAAGATGAATTAAACGCTGAACAAGATATACAAAAGGTGTTGCACCCTTCAATAGAATTTGGGCTAAGGTTTCCATGTGAATTGTTCTGAAAAAAATTGATATGAAAGCTGCCCATATTATGGGGATAACCAGATAAGTAGCAAAGATACTTAAAAAAGGCGAGAGAACATTTAGCGAGGAGAAGATATTTAAAAAGGGTGCAACACCAAAAAATGCCGAAAAAGGTGTGAAGAGAGTTTTTACAACAATGTGGTATGAGCGAATCTTTTCCTGGCAGATTAGGATAGACGCTGTTGCCATATAGCTCATCAAAAATGATGTTGATAATATGCAATAGGGTTCCAGTAAAATATTGAATGTTCCAGCCATTCCAAGTACATTTAATGGTTCAACTGGATAGTCAGCAATCTTAAAAAAACTCCAGATGCAAAGCATTGCTGCTGCTCTGAATGCCGAGGGTGTTGGACCAGTGCTCAGTGCAAACATCAGAGCTATAAAAGCTCCGATGAACCTCCTGAAAAAGAGTTTGTATGTAAAAAAACTCACTATAATTTCCACAAGCGCATACACAATCCCCACATGAAGACCAGATACAGCAAATATATGGGCAAGCCCACTGTTTTTTAGATCACTATATTCTGCCTGATCAAATTCGCCATCACTGAAAAGCAGTCCATTGACTGTTTTTGCAAATGGTCCGAGAACATCTATGATGAAAATTTCGTTTTCCTCTTTGAATTTTTGCAAGATGCTCATAACTTTTAAAAACCCTCTTGCTGTTTGTCTGACACCGCAGGAAAAATCTGGTACAACTGTATATAGAGGATAAGAAAAGGATTTGCTGATTTTTCCATAGATATATACCTCTTCCCCGGGATTTATCTGATCAGATTTCACTTTTACATCATGGTGCAGATAATTCCATTTCCCATTCTCAAAAAATCTGACATTGCTCACAACAGTATAGCTGGATTTTTTTAAGGTACAGAACCCGACTATTTCCGATCTTTGTGGAACATTGCCAGGAAGGCTGATGATCAAACCAAGAACGACACACAGGAGGTAGATCCTAACAGAAAGATGTTTCCACAATAAAAAAATGGCGATACCAACCATTGAGAAAGAAATTAAAAGAGCCGGGGATAGCAAAACCCCGGTTGAAATACCAAGAAAAGATATCAGCCAGAAATAATTCATGCACCATATTTTTCAAGTCTAAGAGCATGAGCAAGAATGATACTCATCGCATCTACTGCGTAGAATGTGCCGAGAGTTCCTTTTGCACATTCGTATTCATCGAAAGCCTTGCTTAAACCCTTTCTTGTATATTTTGACCACAACATGAACGGTACAGGATGCCAGCTGTGTGATTTGAGAGCAGCTGGTGTTGAGTGATCTCCTGTTATGGCAAGAACATCCGGATTTAAAGAAATGATTTCGGGTAGAACCGAATCAACCTCTTCTATAACATGCACCTTAGAATCGAAATCTCCGTCTTCACCATAGGAATCTGTTTTTTTCACGTGGAAGTAGAAGAAATCGTAACTACCCCAGACACTTTTCAGTGTTTGCATTTCTTCTTGTATAGTTGACCCCGTTTCAATTACATCCATCCCGACAAGCTTTGCGATGCCTCTGTACATGGGGTATGTTGCTATTGCAGCAGCTTTAAGTTTGTAAACCTCAGGAAATTGCGGTAATTTTGGGTATTTTGAAAACCCCCTTATAAGGGCGAAGTTCATCCTTTCTTCGTCTTTGAGCACATCTGCTATTTGATTCATGAGCTTGTTTACAATTTCCGATGTCTTTTTTGCTTCTGCTGTGAGAGGTTGGGTGAGCAGAATTGGTTTGCCTTCTTTTTGTGGATCGGCATCGGTTATTTTGTCATCAAGGCCCTCAGCAGTTAGTTTAACTACAAAACGATGCTCCTTGCCAGGGTAAAAAGTTATCTTGACGCCATCAATTTCTTTGATAAGACTTGAGAGTTTTTGAACAACTTTTCCGCTTTCCTCTGTTGAAGGTCTTCCTGCTCTTCGATCTACAATAATACCATTTTTTACAGTAGCAAAATTTGCCCTCGCAACGATATCTTTTTCTTCAACGTCTACATTTGAACCAAGAGCTTCGAGTATTCCTCGACCTATTTGATATTTAACAGGATCGTAACCAAATAAGGCAAGATGTCCGGGACCGCTGCCAGGTGTTATTCCATGAAGGACTGGTATAGTCTGACCGAGGTCTGAATCTTTAGCAAGTTTGTCAAAGTTTGGAGTGTTTGCTTTTTGAAGTGGTGTCTCTCCATTTTTTGGAATATCACCGATTCCATCCATAACAAGTAAAACGATTTTAGTTTGCGCAGGCTGAACTATCTCGCTTAAAAGCTGTTGCCTGTCGTAATTCATCATCTCACCTCCGTATAGATTGAAAGATTAGATAGATTTCTTTCATAAGATTATCTTCGATTAAGTATAAATCTTCTTCAGTTATATCTATAGAAAGAATTTTCAGAAGTTCGATGAGAAAATCGCTTCCTTTTTTGATTCCGTTCAAATGCAACTCCTCAAGTGAAAAACTTTCATTTTCGAGCTCAGAAATTCTCTTTGCAAATTGCCAATGGTACTCCTGTATATCTGTTACTACATCGTTCACAAAGCTCTGAAGATCAAAGTTTCCGTGTGCACTGATGTGCAGGAAGATTCTCATCAATGTTATTGCCACTGCAAGCATTATTCCGCTTCCATAAAGCGAAACAGCCACTTTTGTAACATTTTTTTCCATTTTTATCGGATCATCATTTGATGCAAGTATTATAAACATCACGATGTCCAGCCATTGTACGGTGTCTATCTCTGTGTCTGTAGCAGGTAGTATTCCATTTTTCACCATGTTAATACGATCTTCGTTCTCTAAAAGATCTACCAGTTTTTGCACGTTTATCTCGCCTTTTTCCATGCACGGTTTGAATTTCTTGACTTTATCCGATATAAAATCTGGCACATCAACAGGACGCCATTGCCTTAAAAAAGTGATTAAATCTTCCATTTTCTCATAATACGGTGATGAAAGTTTTTCAGATAAGCGAATAGCTTCCTCTTTGTCAACAAAAAGTGTCAACAGCACTCTGTTGTAATTTAAAGAAGGATCATTGTTGTTGATCTCAAAAGCCCTGTCTATAAAATCTTTTGCCTGTTCATAGAAACCGAGTTTTCTCAAAATCAGAGCATATTCATTCATTATAGTGGCATCCTGAGGCTTTTTTTCTACAAGATCTTTTAGAATATGCATAGCTTCGAAATGTTTTCCAAGGCGAGACAGAGTGAAAGATAAATTGAATAAACTCAAATAGTCTGTTTTATCTATTTGTACAGCTTTTCTCAAACTGTTCTCCGCATGGTCATATTTTTGCAAAATGTTGTAAGCTACCCCTAAGCGTGCATATGCTTGTGCGAAGTTTGGATCGATTTGAATTGCCGTCTGGTAAAAATCGCATGCCTGTCTTACCTCCCCCATCTCCATATAACAATCCCCTATTCTTAATAGCGGTAAAAGAAAATTTTTGTCCGATTCAAAAGCCTTTTTGTATTCCAGTATGGCATCTTCGAACTCTTTTTTTGACCTCAAAAGATTCCCAAGTTCGTAATGGCCGAGTGCAAAATAATTGTTTTTTGATGTACTTGACCTCAGAAAAATTTCAGCCTGATCGTAATCCCCGCTTCTCGATAAAATCACACCTTTGAAAAAATCGTATCTGTAATCTCTCTCGAGCTGTTCAACCTTTCCAAGCCACTCTTCAGCTTCTGTCAGGTTGTTTTCATTCAGGGCCTCTTTAACTTTTTCATAATAGAAGTAAATCAAATATGATTTGTAATACTGATCTTTCGAAATCTCATACTGAGCTTCTAAGCCCCTTATGATTATATTCACGGGTATGTGATTCTCATCGAGAATCTCTGGCAGATCTTCTGCAAGTACTGGAAGTTTCACTGGTAGGTTCAATCGTTTGGCTTTATCAGGTTTCAGTGGAAGATAAACTATTGCCTTGATAAGCACTCGCCTCCTCTACAGTTTCGAAGGTAAATCTTCCAAGTTTTCCTTGAGATAATTTGATAAAGAAATCTACAAGAGCCCTTTCTCTGTCAGGTATGCCGCCTTTCAGAATCATTCCCATTTTTTGTGCGTGCCTTTCCAGAAAATCCTGCAGACTGTTTTCTTCAAGCTTTGCACGTCTGGCATATATTTCAAAAGCCCTTTCCAGAACCTTTGGGGGAACATTTTCAGGAATCAAACATCCGGTTAAAAGAAGCTTCGCAGCTAAATCTGAACTCCAGAGCTTTGGTAATAGCAACCCGGGCGTATCAAGTATTCTGAGTGAACCTCCTGCCGAAAACCACTGCAAACCCCTCGTGATGCCAGGTGCAGCCCCAACTTTTGCTGAGCGCGTTCCTTTAAGCTTGTTCAGTAAAGTTGATTTGCCGACATTTGGTGCACCAACTATCATGATCAACGAGTTTTTATCCGCGTGGTTTGCAATGAAGTCTATGAGGTAGTTTTTGGTGGTATTTTTGTTGAAAATTAATACCTTTTCATTTTTACTCTCAAAAAAAATCTTCCACTTCATGGTTTGTTTAGGATCAGCTATGTCTGATTTGCCGAGAATCATGACCTTCTTTTTCCCCATAAGGAATTTCCTGTCGTAAGCCTGCGTGGCGAGGGGAGCTCGTGAATCAAGCAATTCTACGACAAGGTCTATATCTTTTATGATACGGTGTATTGTTTTTGAAGCTTTTGCCATGTGCCCCGGGTACCACATGAAAATTACCTCCTATAACATTGTATACCAATGTCGATTTCGATGCACCAGAATGATAAAATAAGCTTGGGGGAGATATTATGAGAGTCCTTGGATTGATTCTTGCAGGAGGACAGAGTAAAATGCTCGGCTCTCTTGTGTCAAAGAGAGCAAGTGCAGCGCTGCCTATATTTGGTAAATATCGTGCTATCGATTTCACTCTCAGCAATATGGTCAATGCTGGTATAAAAAAGGTTGGAGTGCTTACTCAGTACAACCCGAGAAGCTTGATGGACCACCTTGGCTCAGGGAAAGAGTGGGATCTGGATAGAAAAAATGGTGGATTGTTTCTTCTCCAACCATACGTAAGCCAAGAAGGTTATTACTGGTATAAAGGAACGGCAGACGCTATTTTTCAAAACATGACGATACTCAGGCGTGGTGAAGAAGATTACGTTCTTATAGGTTCCGGTGATCACATATACAAAGCAGATTTTGGTGATATATTCAACTTTCATTTTTCTACAGGTGCCGATATAACATTGCTTGTTAAAGAACTTGACGAAACGTACGATCTTACTCAATATGGAATAGTGAAACTTTCGGGAAACAGGGTAATGGAAATTGAGGAAAAGCCAGAAAATCCCAAAAATAATACCGCTTTCTTAGGAATATATTTTATGAACAAATATCTTTTGATGGAGTTGCTATACAATTACGTAAATAGAGGAGAAAATGACCTTTTGAATATCGTCATTTCTCAGATAGACAGGCTCAAAGTACATGGCTATGTTTTCAGAGGATACTGGAGAAATATCAAAAAGGGAGTTGCCGAGTATTTCCGTGTGAATATGGATTGTTTGAAAAGAGAGATCCGTGAAGAGCTGTTTTACAAACATGGGAAAGTCTATACAAAACTGAAAGATTTTCCCCCACCTAAAATAGGTGGAAATGCGGTTGTGAAAAACTCAATAGTTTCTGATGGATGCATTGTCAATGGATATGTAGAAAACTCAATACTGTTCAGAGGCGTTGTTGTGAAAGCAGGTGCGGTTGTTGAAAATTCTGTCTTAATGCAAGATGCGGTTGTGGAAGAAGGCGCAATTGTCAGAAATGTGATTCTCGACAAAGAAGTTTTGATTAGACAGGAAGCAAAACTGATTGGGAGAGATTCCATAGCAGTTATGGAAAAAAGGGCAGTTCTATGATGAGGTGGTTAAAATGAGGAAAGTTCTCGCTCTCATTTTGGCTGGCGGCCATGGGAAAAGATTAGGGGTTCTGACTGAGAAAATAGCCAAGCCCGCTGTACCTTTTGGTGGAAAATACAGACTTATTGATTTCACTCTTAGCAACTGCGTGAATTCTGGAATATACCATGTGGGAGTTTTGACTCAGTATAGGCCGCATCTGCTCAACAATCATATAAATATTGGTCGTCCATGGGATCTGGATAGGAAAAAAGGTGGAGTGACAATACTTCCCCCTTATCTTGGTGGTGTAGCAGGCTGGTACAGAGGAACTGCCAACGCGGTTTATCAAAATATAGAATATGTTGATTCTGCTGATCCCGATTTTGTGCTCATCCTTTCTGGTGATCATGTGTATGCGATGGATTACAACGATATAATAGATTTTCATATATTGAAAGGTGCTGAAGGTACTATTGCTTGCATAGAGGTACCTCCTGAGGAAACGAATAGATTTGGCATCATGATGACAGATCTTGATTCAAGAATAGTAGATTTTGAAGAAAAACCGCAAAGGGCAAGATCGAATCTTGCATCTCTTGGCATATATGTTTTCAATTGGAAGTTTTTGAAAGAGTATCTTATTAGAGACGAGCAAAACAATGAAAGTACGCACGATTTTGGCCATGATATTATCCCTTTGATGATAAATGAAGGATGCCAGATATACGCTTTCAAATTCAATGGTTACTGGAGAGATGTCGGAACAGTTAGATCTTATTGGGAAAGTAACCTGGAGCTCACAAGGCCTATTCCTCCTTTGAATCTCTACGATCGACATTGGCGATTCTTTACACAAACAGAAGAAATGCCACCTGCGTACTGTGCCCCAACGTCGAAAATAGTTAATTCTATAATCAGTGAAGGATGCGAGATATACGGTTTTGTCGAAAACAGTGTGATCTTTCAGGGAGTTTACATTGGTGAAAATGCAGTGGTAAAGAACAGTGTTGTCATGACATCAACAAAGATAGGAGAAAATTGCGTTATCACAGACGCTGTAATAGCTGAACGAGTTATTGTGGAAAATAGAGTAATTATTGGTGAGGGTGATGATGCAAAAAACAAGTTAGATAGCGATGTTTATACCGGGCAAATCACTGTTATTGGGATGTATTCGGTTATACCATCAGGTTCAGTAATCGGTAAAAATTGTGTCGTTGGCGTCGGGGTAGAAAAAGGTGATTTCAAAACTCAGAAAGTAGAATCGGGGGATTATATACTTCATAAGGAGTGAAGGAGTTTGGATTTTTACTTTGTTAAGTATCGATTGAAAAGCCGTATCACGGCAGAAGAAGGGATAGGTTTTTTCTTCGGGAAAGTTAATGAGCCTCCCGAATATGATCTGCTAATTGTTCCAAGCAGGTATTCAAATTTTCTGAGGTTAGATCTCTCAGATGATTATGCTGCTTTTATAAAAGGGTTTAACGATCTCAAGTCAAAGTTATCATCGCAGATTCCAGAAAGTGTAGATCTTTCGAACGAATTTTTGAGTTACATTAAAGGATATATCTCTCGAAAAGGTGGGCAGCTCTTTGGGGCAGAGCTGAGTGCTGCTGTTAAAGACAGCGATGTAGATCTCGTGCAGTATATCGTTTCGGAGATTCTCAAAGAATGGGCCCCAAAGATAGAGATTACAGTTGAATTCAAACAGGTCAGCTACCAAGAAATATCCGCAGAGAATTTTATGCAATTGTGGCAGGATTTCGATAGCGAGGGTTTGGTTGATGTACTGAAGAGGCCAGATATAGCAGATCTTGCTGAGATTTTTCCACTGGTTGACCCTATAAGAGGTAAAGTTCTTGCGGAATTTGATGTTGGAGATCCTATTTTTTTCGTAATCCTCAATGTAAGAAATTCAGAGAATCTGGAAAAGCTCAAATTACTTTACCCCAAGCATTTTTCGCAGCAAGGAAATGTAATCCCGCTGCCCGGTATACTTGTTGGCAAAGAACTCATAAGAGGTAAAAAAGAGGAATATTACCTGATAAAAGTTGATATGGGTGAAGGTTTGCTCGGAAGGGGTTTAATACCTAAGTCTATAAAGATAATGTCTGAAGTCCAGAGATTTGAAGAAAAGATCACAAAATCACAACAAGAATGGAACGACAAACTTTCTCAGATGGTATCAGAGAAGCCAGAGCAGCAGAACCAGAATCAAAGTGTAAAATTAGCTGGAATTAGATCTGATATGAAATCTCACGGAAGTGATTTCCTAATAGCCTTTCTGATGACCTTGATGGTCTTGGGAATAATCTTGATTGTTTCGTACTTTTTCACATTATGAGATACGGGTTTTTAGTCCTTGATATGGTGATAGGCCTGCTTTTAATAGCGATTGTCATGGTGATTGCTTTTTCCACTATTTCTCATCAACGTTTTTTAATAAAAAGGGCTTTCGAAATGGATTTAGCGAATCGGACAGCCATGAATATATTTGTGAGAATTGTAACAAACAGTGAGATTCCAGAAACTTCCAATGGTTTTCAGATAAATGTTCTGAGTGATAAGATAATCTTAGAATCATCTACAAAGATCTACGTTTATCAGATCGGAGATGATGATGGTTGATATTGAGGGCATCGGTCGGCACGTTGTCTAAGTTGAATATCAGCAAAAGCATGTTTCCACCTGATTTGAAAACTGCATACCTGATGCTCGATGGTAAATGTAGATTCAACTGCTTGTATTGTAGTCATGCCATTTCCTCTATCTCCCCTCAAAGATTTTTGAGTCGTGTCACATGGCCCTTGATTGATAAAGATGTTCTTATTGAAAAAATTTCGCACAGTGACTTTGAAAGAATATGTATTCAAACAGTTTCTTACAAAGGTTATCAGGATGATCTCAGGTTGCTTTTGAAAGATATAGTTCCTTTAGGGAAAAAGGTATCAATATCGGTTCGAGCTGAAAATATCAAAGAAATAGAGGATTATTTCAACCTTGGGGTTGACAGAATTGGCATAGCTGTTGATGTTGTTAATGAAAAGCTATTTTCAAAAATACGAGGTGGAAACTTCAAATTCACGTTGAGTCTCATTGAAAGATCCGCAAAGTTGTTTCCGAAAAAAATATCAACACACATCATTGTTGGGTTGGGTGAGAATGATTCTGATCTTCTCAAAATTATGATTCACTTTTATGAGCTTGGTGTTGAGGTTGGTCTGTTTGCTTTTACACCACTGAATGGTACACCATTGCAGGATCTTGAGCGTCCGCCGATTGAAAGATACAGGAGAATACAAATTGCTCGTTATCTTATATTTACCGGTAGAAAAGAGCTCGTGTTTCTGGATCAGGGAATAATTCGTTTCAGATGTATTCCAGACGATGCAATAAAAGCTTTTCTAACAAGTGGTTGTCCGGGTTGCTCGAGGCCTTATTATAACGACCGTCCTGGTAAATCACTCTATAACGTACACTCAGAGAAACTACTTCTGAGCATGGATTTGTCGCGGGAGGTGAAGTGGTGAAATTATTAACTTTTAGAGGAGGTATTCATCCACCGGAGAAAAAAGAGCTTGCAAGAGAATCACAGATTATTCGGCTCGATCCACCAAAGATTGCATATGTGTTTTTGGCAAATCATGCTGGTGCACCGGCAAAATGTGTTGTGGAAGAAAACCAACATGTCAGAACCGGACAGGTAATAGGCGAACCAGCTGGATTCATTTCTGGTTATGTGCATTCACCTGTTACAGGCATTGTAAAGAAAATAGATAAAGTTTACCACCCGTTACAGGGTAAACCAATGGAAGCAGTCGTCATAGAGAGAACTTCAGAGGATGACTGGGAATATTTGGATCACAAAGATTGGGAAAAATTGTCAAGAGAAGAACTTTTAGAAGTTGTTAAAAAAGCGGGCATAGTTGGACTTGGTGGCGCAATGTTTCCAACTCACGTGAAGCTGAATCCCCCGAAAGATAAGAAAATAGATACGCTTATAATCAACGCAGCTGAATGTGAACCGTATCTGACCATTGACCATAGATTGATGCTGGAGAAGGCAGAAGATTTCATTGAGGGGATAAGAATTGTTATGAAAATATTACAAGTTCAAAAATCCTTCGTGGGGGTTGAATCAAACAAGCTGGACGCATATAAACATTTGAAAAGCATTGTTGGTTCTGAGGAAATAGAAGTGAAGCTTTTGAAAACTAAATACCCTCAAGGAGCAGAAAAACAGCTCATATACGCAATAACTGGAAGAAAGGTACCTGTCGGTGGTTTACCAATGGATGTTGGGGTGGTTGTTCAGAATGTTCAAACCGTCATTGCTATAAAACATGCGGTTGTTGATAGAAAACCTCTCGTAGAAAGAGGATTAACGGTTAGTGGAGAAGGTATTAACAAACCAGCGAATGTAATTGCCAGGATAGGTACAACAGTAAACCAGCTGATTGAGCTTGCCGGTGGTTTAAAAGAGGAAGCAGAGCGAGTTATTCTTGGTGGCCCCATGACTGGCATAGCCATTAACAGGCTTGATATTCCGATATTAAAAGGTACAAGTGGAATAACAGTGCTTTTAAAAGAAAAGCAGCCTGTGCAGAAAAACTGTATCAGATGTACTAAATGTGTTGTTGCTTGCCCGATGGGATTACAACCTTATTTGCTGTATCTTCTTTCAAATAAGAGGAAATATGATGAAGCTGTTTCTGAAGGGTTGATGAGTTGCATTGAATGTGGAGCATGTGCATATATTTGTCCTTCAAAGATAGATCATGTTCGTGCAATAAAACTTGCCAAGAAAGTTTATCAGGCTTTGAGAGGTGGTAGGAAATGAAATTGCTTGTCAAAGATGCACCTCATATAAGAAGTAACGATTCTGTCAGAAAAATTATGATAGACGTCCTGATAGCGCTTTTGCCAGCTGTTATCGGAGCGGCTATTTTTTTCGGCTGGTATGCTCTGTTTCTTTGTGCTATTGGGGCAGTTGTCGCTGAGCTTGTTGAATGGTTTATAGTCAGAGTTTTGAGAAAGCAGAAAGACTTTATGCCGGACTTAAGTGCAGCTGTTACAGGGCTTCTCTTGGCGATGAATTTACCTCCGACGGCTCCATGGTGGTTGCTTTTGATTGGAATACTTGTAGCAATATCTGTTGCAAAACAGGCTTTTGGTGGAATAGGACAGAACATTTTCAATCCGGCACTGGTTGGAAGGGTATTTCTTTTGATTTCTTTTCCAACCCTGATGACGAGGTGGATCAACCCGGTACAATTTTTTTCAACAACACCGTGGGATGCAATAAGTTCAGCTACACCGCTTGGAATCTTAAAACAGCAGGGTTTCTCAAAGGCAATTAGCGCTTTTAGTTATACAGATTTGTTTTTGGGAAACATTGGAGGCTGTATCGGAGAAACGAGTACGTTACTTTTAATAATAGGGTTTCTCTATTTATGGTATCGTGGTAGAGTGAATCCTGTTATACCAGCTTCTTATATAGGAACTGTTTTTCTTTTTGCAAGTGTGATGTATTTCGTGAATCCAGAAAAATTTGGCTCTCCTCTGTTTCATATTCTCACCGGAGGACTTTTTCTTGGTGCCCTTTTCATGGCCACCGATATGGTAACAAGCCCTATGACTTTAAGAGGTCAGGCAATATTCGGCTTGGGCTGTGGTATCACTACTATGGTGATAAGGTATTTTGCCGGTTATCCTGAGGGCGTTTCTCTTGCAATATTGCTTATGAATGCAGTAACCCCTCTAATAGACAGAGCTTTCAAACCAAGAGTTTTTGGCGAGGTGAAATCATGAAAGAGTATTTGAAAATGGGAGTGGTTCTGCTTATTTATTGTGCAGTAGCTGGTCTGGCGCTCGGTTTAGTTTACACATTGACAAAAGACAGGATATCTCTTACAGAACTTCAGCAGAAAATAAACGCGATAGAAAAAGTGTTGAAAGATGAGAATGGTCAATATATAGTACCAATAGAAGAGGTTAAAAGGCAAATCTCAAGGTCTGGACCAGTTTCTAATGTGATCTATGAGGACTCAAATGGGAAAGTCTATTCGCCGGTTTATAAATTTGAATCAGAATTAGGCACTGTTTATGTTCTGAGCGGTTCTGCTATAGGTTATGGCGGGTCAGTAACAATTGTAGCAAGCTTTGTTGAGAAACAGGAGGGATTAATGCTTTTTTCAATACGGGTGACAGACTTTTCCCAGGAAACCCCGGGATTGGGAGCAAGGATAGGAGAGGAAGAAATACAGAAGCGATTTTATCCAATGGAACCTTCAGCGCTTGAAAATTCAGTTCGCGTAGATAAAGATGCGAATATGACGGGACTTTCGGTTGAAGAAGCCAGGCAGAAAGGCATCGCAAAAGTGAGTGATGTAATGACAGGAGCCACAATTACTCCAAGAGCAGTTGCAAACGCCATCAATGCAATGCTCTCCTATTTGAAATCGGGGGTGAAACAATGAGTGCAATTAAAGAATTCACAAAAGGATTTTTTAAAGAAAATCCCACATACGTTCAGGTACTTGGAATGTGCCCGACTCTTGCAGTTACGACAAGCGCGATGAATGGTCTGGGGATGGGAATAGCAGCAACAAGTGTTTTAACTATGTCTAATATTGTTATATCCCTGATAAGGAAAAATGTTCCAAAAAACCTGAGAATACCAATTTTCATAACCGTGATAGCGACTTTTGTTACTATGATAGATCTTGTGATGCATGCCTTTACCTATGATCTGTGGAAAACTCTGGGACTATTTATTCCTCTTATAGTAGTCAACTGTATAATAATGGGACGAGCTGAGGCGTTTGCTTCCAAAAACGGTGTCTGGACATCCTTTCTTGATGGACTTGGAGTTGGCTTGGGATTCACAGGTTCCTTAGTTTTACTTGGCAGTATCCGAGAACTTTTCGGGAATGGCACGATTTTCGGAATTAATATCTGGGGGAAGGCTTTCAACGTTTTCGTGATGATACTTCCGCCTGGGGCTTATATGACTCTTGGATTACTTGCAGCTCTTTTTGCTTTCATTGGTTTAAAAAAGAAACAGAGAGGTGAAAAGAAATGAGAATTTTTCTAATATTGTTTTCCGCACTTTTGGTTAACAACTACGTTTTTATAAGATTTCTCGGTATCTGTCCATTTCTTGGTGTTTCAAAAAAAATGGACACAGCTGTTGGAATGGGGTTTGCTGCTACATTTGTACTTGTTATGTCTTCGGTTATAACGTGGATTATCAACAAACTGCTTATAGCATTGCAATTGCAGTTTCTTCAGACAGTGACCTTCATTCTGGTGATAGCGACATTTGTCCAGTTTGTTGAGTTTTTTCTCAAGAAAAATAGCCCCTCTCTTTATGAAGCTTTAGGTATTTATCTACCTTTGATCACAACGAACTGTATTATCCTTGGTGTTGCAATTTTGAACGCCCAGACAAACTACACACTTTTGGAATCTGTGTTTCATGCGCTCGGGGCTGGGCTTGGATTTTTACTTGCCTTAGTGATTTTCGCCGGTATAAGAGAAAGACTTGATCTGTATGACTTACCAAAATCGTTTGAAGGTCTACCAATAGCTTTGATATTGGCGTCCATAATCTCTATGGCATTTATGGGATTTCAGGGCCTGATAAAAATGTGAGGTGGTTAAGATGGTTATTGTTTATTCAACATTACTTATGGCTGTCCTTGGATTGGCATTTGGAACCTTTCTTGCCTACTCGGCAAAAAAATTTGAGGTCAAAGAGGATCCGAGGGTGGAGATGATAAAACAAATTTTGCCAGGAGCCAATTGTGGCGCCTGTGGCTATGCTGGATGCGAAGCATACGCGAAAGCTGTTGTGGCTGGTAAAGCCACTTTTGATATGTGTATACCTGGAAGGCCATCCGGGGTTTCAGAAAAAATCAGGGAGATAATGGAGAAAAATGCACCCAATTGAAATTTTTGCACTTTCATATTTTGGAAAATTTTCGATAGAGGAGATACAGAAAATCAAAGAAACTTATAATTCTGTGTCAGAAATCTTGAAATCAGATTTTTTTCAGGGCAACGAAAGGTTCAAAGCGCACTATGACGAAGGGTTTATTCAACAACAGTTAAAAAAGATAGAAAACTTCAATGTTAAATTGGTAGATTTCTGGAGTGAAGATTATCCGGAGCTTTTGAAATGGACTCATTCTCCACCTGCTGTATTATTTTGCTTGGGAAATATCCAATTTTTGGAAGATAGCAGAACTGTGGCAGTTGTTGGCACAAGGAAAGCGACAGGTTATGGAATCGATGTCACGAAAAAAATGGTTACTGATTTAAGCAGGGCAGGATTCGTTACAGTGAGTGGAATGGCTTTTGGTATAGACAGCTCGGCACATTCAACGGCCCTTAATGTCGGCGGGAAAACTGTAGCAGTTCTGGGTACAGGTGTGGATGTATGTTATCCTGTTTCAAATAAAGATATATATGAAGCTATTTTAAAAAATGGATGTCTGGTAAGCGAGTATCCGCTGGGTACTAAAGCGGCGAAGCAAAATTTTCCGGCAAGAAATAGAATAATAGCCGGGTTATGCAGAGCCACAGTAGTTGTGGAAGCACCGCTCAACAGTGGTGCTTTAATTACTGCAAAAATAGCAGCAGAAATAGGAAGAGATGTTTTTTCTGTTCCCGGTGACATAAACAGAAAGACAAGCGAAGGTTGCAACTGGTTGATAAAGATGGGTGCAACACCATTGACCCACGTCGATCAAATTTTTGAATATTATGGGGTTGAATTTAAGAAAGAAGAGCTTTCAGATAATTTTATATCTTTATTTGACAGCGGTCCTTTGCTTGCCGAGGAGGTGGCTGAAAGATTGAAAATGGATTTATCGGAAGTATTATCAAAACTTACTGAATATGAACTGCGGGGTATGATAAGTAAGACCCAGTCGGGTCATTACAATAGAGTTTGAGGAGGGAATGCTTGTGAAAATACTTGTGGTCAATTGTGGCAGTTCATCTGTGAAGTATCAGTTTATTGACATGAAAGGTGAAAAAGTTTTGTGCAAAGGTCTGGCTGAGAGAGTTGGTATCGAGGGAAGCAGGCTTGTTCACAAAGTCAACGAAGATAAACATGTGATTGAAAAACCCATGAAAGATCATGAAGAAGCTTTGAAACTTATTCTGGAAACGTTACTTGATCGAGAGATAGGTGTTATCCGCGATCTATCGGAAATCTCTGCTGTTGGTCATCGGGTAGTGCATGGTGCAGAGAGATTTGCAAGTTCGATTTTAATTGATGAGGAAGTTATGAAGGTGCTGGAAGAGAATATTCACCTTGCACCTTTGCATAATCCTCCAAATATAATGGGTATAAAGGCTGTTCAAAAATTGTTGCCTCAGGTTCCAAATGTTGGCGTTTTCGATACAGCTTTTCATCAATCAATGCCCAGAAAAGCCTTCCTCTATCCTTTGCCATATGAATTTTATGAAAAATACAGGATCAGGAGATATGGTTTTCACGGCACAAGCCACAGATACGTCTCAAAAAGGGCGGCAGAAATACTCGGGCGGGATTATTATGACTTTAAAGTTATAACATGCCATCTGGGTAACGGTGCTTCGATTGCCGCTATAAGACATGGTAAATCGATAGACACGTCTATGGGCTTTACTCCTCTTGAGGGCCTTGTTATGGGGACCAGATCAGGCGACATAGATCCGGCGATAGTTATTTATATGCAGCAAAATCTAAGTATACCCGTGGAGGAAGTTTACAATATTTTGAACAAAAAAAGTGGCGTACTTGGTTTAAGCAAACTGAGTTCCGATATGAGAGATATTGAAGATGCTGCAGAATCAGGAAACGAAATGGCGCAACTTGCACTTGAAATATATATATACAGAATTGCAAAATATATAGGTGCTTATACGGCCGCAATGAATGGTGTCGATGCGATAGTTTTTACAGCAGGTGTTGGTGAGAATTCCCCATACGTTAGAGAAAAAGTATGTGATTATCTTGGGTTTCTTGGAGTCAAGATTGACAGAAATCTCAATAACGTGAAAGGCGTTGAAAGGATTGTCAGCGCGCCAGATTCCAGAGTCGCAATTCTGATTGTTCCAACAAACGAAGAATTGGTGATAGCAAGAGATACGAAACAAATTGTTGAAAGTGGGATCAAAGAACTTAAACTCTTTTGAGAATAATCGGGGGTTCGAGTGAAAATCCGATACCCCCGTTTTTTGTTCCACGCATCAATATGAGTACAGCATCTCTTCTGGAAGATCCATAGACAGGCAAAATTTTTTTGGGTTGCATTTTTTTTCTCAAAAACTCATTTATCCAGAAAATCAGGTGAGTGGGTGACAGCACGAACACAAATTCACCCCTGTTTTTTAAAAGATATGCTGCTGCCTCTACAAATTCCCTCACAGTTTCAAAATCAGTTGTTCTTGTTTGCCTCCTCTTCTCGTTAGGGCTCGGTACACCTGTTATGTGGTGAGGAGGATTGGATATAACCATGTCAAAAGATTCTGCAGCAAAGAACTTTGAAACATCTTTGCAGGAAATATTAACTAAATCGACTTTTCCGTATAGATTGTTCATCTGAACAGTTCGCTGAGCAAGATGAATCAAATCATGGTCTTTATCTATGCCTACCACATAACGATTGTACTTTGAGGCTATGTAGGCGCACACAACACCGGTGGCACAGCCAAGTTCTATAACCTTTCGCTGATCTTTTTTTGGTTTTGAATACCAGGCTAAAAGAGTTGTTGCATGTGTGATTCTATAAAAATCACTGCTATTGGGCGTAAAGATAGAGTTTAAAATATCTGGATCAAATCTATTTTCGAAATTCAGATTTTCCAATTTTAACTACCTCTCCAAGCAACTCTGTTTTCAAAAGTGTTGCTCTGGAATCTCTCAATTGAATAGCAATTGAGGCAGATATCATACAGGCAAAGCTGTCGAATATGGAATATCCTGACAGAACAACTCCAGTGTCCGCATTGAATTGAGTGCTCCTGACACGCATTACAGAATAGTCCTGGATCTGAACGCATTTTTTCGCTGATAACCAGCTGTCTATCATTTGAACAAAAGAGAAATTTTCCAAAGAAAGTGCGGTGTCCTCAGAGTAGAAAGATGTTGAGTAAATCTTTCCTTTTGAGAAATCACTAACGTTAATACGATTTATTTTAGAATCGTTGATCAGGAAAGAAGATATATGTTTCAAGGTAAGTTGGGATATTTCGCATGAGTTTATCCAAAGTTTTCTGACATTCGTGAAAGTTATTTGCTTTGCTTTAACATTTTTCAGTGATATAGCCAGCGATCGATTAACTTCCAGATAAGACCTGGAAAGATCAAGATTTGATCCCCAGAACATGCTCGCACCCGAAATAACTATTTGAACTTCTATTTTTGAATTGTTGAGTATCAATTTACCTTCATCTGTTATTATCAGTTTTCCCTGTCCGAGGATCTTCGAACCTGATTCTGCAATTAGGTTACCTTTGATGGCAATCTCACAGCCTGCAGGAATTCTGAGTACACCACCTGATCTTATTAAAACTGTTTCGCCTGAAGGAATCACTATTTTTCCGAACACAGTATATTCGCCGTTAGCGAGTATTCCGCTATTTAAAGTGATTATATTTCCTGGAGATATCTGATTGTTAATTTTTGTCTGATAGAGTAAAGATGGAAAACTTTCATTACCGGCACCATCCACATCGCATATAAATGCCATGTCCTTTTTGAGAGAATTTGATTTAGAATCTTCGAAATACAGCTCACCGTTTTCTATCCAGTACGCCCTATGTGTTCGAGAAGATATGATATTATTTCCATTCACCGCTGGTGGAGAAGGCAGGTGGGGAACAACAAAAAATCTGTAAGTCTTGTCGGTAACATTTGAATTGCTGTCTTTGCAGACTATCCTCAGAGCATGTTCGCCAGAGTGAATGAAAAAGTTATCTATCTCAAGAAAACCATCCTTAACTTTGACAAGCTCTGTTTGATTGCCATCTAAGAAAAATCTCATGGTCAACTTATCGAGTTCGTCCCAGTCATCAGAGATTTTTATGGGGAAAGAAAGTCTATCGGCTGTAACGTAGTATCCAGATATAATAAAATCGATCTTTGGAGGTAAATCTTTACTGGCATCTATGTTGAGCACTATCTTTTTAGTGGTGTCTGATAGAGGTGAAATTTCAATGGGGATATTCAAATATTTTTGCCATGGTATTTTGATTTCTCCTGAATTGACTGTGAACGACGTCTCATTTACAGTTACCTTTATCTGATCATACATCTCCAGCCCCTTAATAATTAACTGCGAGTTTTCAAAATAATAATTTACCTTTGCAAATAACACTGAACAGAATAGGATAAAAATCAGAATGAATTTATTCACTTTCGAGTTCCTCCTCGATCATCTGTTTTCTGAACATTCTTGCATACATGCCGTTTAATGCCATGAGCTCTTCGTGCCTTCCTTTTTCGATGAGTTTTCCGTCATCAAGCACTATTATAAGGTCTGCATCTTTAAGTACTTTCAGTCTGTGGGTAATAACAATCATCGTCTTTTCTCGATAATTTTCCCTCAATGCCGTTATAATTTTTTCCTCTGTTTCGGGATCAACTGCTGATAGGCAGTCATCAAAAACTATTAGATCTTTCTCCATATAGAGTGCTCTGGCTATAGTAACTCTCTGCTTTTGCCCTCCAGATAAAGTGACTCCTCTCTCGCCAACAACTGTATCGTATCCATGATCGAAAGACTCTATTTCGTCATGAACAGATGCCAATTCTGCATAATGGACTGCTTTTTTGAAATCAATATCTTTTTGCGCAAAAGCAATGTTTTTAAGTACACTGTCGGAAAAAAGAAAAGATTCCTGGGGTACAAAGGCTATTAACTGTCTTATATTAACTGAAGATATATCGTTTATATCAACTCTGTTTATGAATATCTTTCCACGCTCAACCGGGTAAAGCTTGGCGAGGAGCTTCACTATAGTGGATTTACCGCTTCCGACTGTGCCTACTATACCGATCATATCTCCTCTGGAGAAGGAAAAACTCACATTCTTGAGGACCCATCTGTCAGTCCCGGGATATCTATAGGTTAGATTTTTATACTCCACGGTATTGATTTCTTTTATCTCAACAGGGGCTTCTGGTTCTTCCACCTGTGGTTTTTCCTGTACTATTTCCATGAGTCTTTTGTAAGAAGCTCTTCCCCGCTGAATAACATTTAATACCCATCCAAGAGCCATCATAGGCCATGTTAACATACCAAGGTAGGAATTAAACGCTATGAATTCGCCGAGGGTTACATCTCCTTTTATAACCATTGGACCGCCAAATCCAAGTGCCAGAACATGCGATATTGAAGCAAACAACATCATCAGCGGAAAGAAAAGAGATGCAACTTTTGCAAGGGACATCGCTGCTTCGTAATTTTGAAATGATCTTTTGTTAAACAGGTAGTGGATTTTGTCGTTTGCTGCGAAACTCTTTACTATTCTCACCCCAGAAATTGTTTCTTCAGTCCACTCGCTTAATGAGGAGTATTGCCTTTGAACGTTCATAAATCTTTTATGTATCAATTTTCCAAAAAACAAAGCTATCAGCGCGAGTGCCGGTAAGGGGATTGAAGCCAGTGAAGTCAGACGCCAGCTCACAACTCTCCCCATAAAAAGAATAGTCATCACAGCCATAAATGAGGCGTCTACAGATAGAACAACGCCTTGTGCAAGTGCCATTCGCACTGCCTGTAAATCGTTGGTAAGTTTCGCCATCAAATCTCCACTCCGATTTTGATCAAAATATCCTGTGGAGAGAGATAACAATTTTTCAAATAAAAAGTTTCTCGTCATATATTCAAACCTTCTGGATGTGCCTATGATGAAGAACCTCCATAGAAATCTCAAAATGGCCATTCCGATTGCGATACCCACTATCCAGGCAACCATTGTTGAAACATAATCGAGATTGGGCTGGGTTTTCAAATGATCAACAACCTGACCAACTATTCTTGGAATGAAAAGCTGAAAAAGGTCGACAAAAATGAGCACAAGTATCCCGAGTGCATATCTGTACCAGTACTTCCTTAAGAATTGTTTTATCATTTTTTTCACCTTCCTGCGAATTTCTTGATCCTTTCTATGCCTTTTTTCAAAGTTTCCTCTGAGGTTGCAAAAGAAAGCCTTGCAAAACCGGGTGCATTGAAAGCAGATCCTGGAACAAGCGCAACATGATAGTCATTCAGAAGCTCCTTACAGAAATCTATATCGTTTTTACCAAATTCCGAAACATCGATCATGACATAAAAAGCTCCTTTTGGCTCGAAGTATTTTACACCAATCTCTGAAAGTAAGCTGCACACAAGCTCTCTTCTTTCTTTGAATCGTTTTCGCATGTACGAAACGTCCACATCGAAGGCCTTTAAGGCTGCGTATTGTGTTATGGTGTTTATATTAGAGGTAATATGAGCCTGAACTTTCCCGGCAGCTTTTGCAATTTGCACCGGGGCCATCAAATAACCTATCCTCCATCCAGTCATTGAGTGAGATTTTGAAAAGCCGTTTATGAGGACCGTTCTATCACCTTTTGATATTTTTAGCATTGAAATATGCTCCTGATCATAAGTCAGGGTTTCGTAAACTTCGTCGCTTATGATCAACAGATCATGTCTTTTTGCGAGCTCGTATATTTTTGACAGGGTTTCTTCACTATATACAGCCCCCGTGGGGTTATTTGGTGTGTTTATAATGATAGCCTTTGTCTTTGAACTTATGGCTTTCTCTATTTCGTCGATTTTTGGAGAAAAGCCATCCTCAATTTTTGCTTTCACATGGATAGCCTTGGCTGAAAGCAGCAAAACCATTGGTTCGTAGCTTACCCAGCATGGATCAATTATTATTACCTCGTCACCTTCAGACAGAACCGCGGCGAGGGTGTTGAAAATGGCCTGTTTTCCTCCATTGCTCACAACAATTTGATCGGCAGAGCAATTTAAGCAGTATTTTTTTGAGATGTGGTATGCTATTTTTTCACGGAGTTCAGGAATACCGGATGAATCGGTATATTTGGTTAGATTTTTTTTCATAGCTTCTATGGCAGCTTCTACAATAGGTTCGGGTGTAGGAAAATCTGGCTCACCTGCTGTCAGGTTTACCACGTCAACCCCATTTTTCTTAAGGTTGCTTGCTATCGCGTTGATCTCGAGAGTTTTCGAAACAGGCATTGCAGAAACATTTTTTGACAGATTCATCATAAGACCTCCTGGATTTTGTATTGAATACACGCACAAATGATATTATATTACCCGGGTGGTTTTGTATGCCAAATTTTGAACAGTTGTTTGCTCATTCAAGTGATTACATTTTGTTGATGCTCGAAACATGGTATATTGTGATTCCAATCTCGGCCTTTTTAATCTTTGCGGCGAAACATGTGGAAAAGGTCTCTGTAAGCCTTTTTGGTTTTTTGCTGGGTGGATTTGTGCTTTTTCCGGTACTTGTTGACAGGTTTGAGGCGTTTAGACAGTGGATAAGTACCAGTGAGGTAAATCAGTATATCGCATTTTTTGTCATTTCGGTACTTTGTGCCATAGTTTTGTATGTTCTTTTCAGAGTATTTATTTTCTTAGTTGGTTTTCTGGCAACTATGGGGATGGTGTATTATGTTGTCGATTTTGTTGTGAAAAGGTTCGAATTGCTTGCAAATATGAATCAATTTGTTCAGGAAAACTGGTTTATGATTCTCTTAGCTGTTTCAGCCGGATGTGGTGTAATTGGTGGCTTGTTGGCTACAAATAGAAGTTCTTCGGTAGTGGCGGTTTTGAGTTTACTGGCTGGCTCAGCCGCACTTTCAGTTGAAATTGTTGGTTGGAGCTATCTTTTTGCAACACAGGATAAGCAAAAAGTATCAGAGCTGTTCTCTAAACCTGCCGCACTCGCGGTGTTTATAGTTATTACAGCTGTTTTATTTGTTGCGGGATTGTATTTCAATTTTTCTCGAGGGAAAAAAAGGCAGGAAAATAAGCCGCAGTGAATTGCGGCTTATTTTACCAGAAGAACTCTAAAAACGCCATTTTGAACAAGCTTCTCAGCCAGATTTTTATCTGGAGTAATGTAGATCTTATACAGATCTATTTCGCCTGGAAAATCTTCGATATAGATGGAGTTTTGATCATTTTTCAGAACATACTCAGCTTCATCAGGACTAACAGCCAATATCATTGGATTGCCAGCAAAATCATCGTTTTTTGCAATATATTGTTGAAAATCCTCTTTTATATCCTGATAAACATATCTGAGTATCTTGGCAAAGATTTGCGCATCGACATAACCAGGTAAATATGCTATTGGCGTTGCTTGCTGAGTAAAAAACCAGATCATTGGCACGCTGTTAACCTGAAATTTTGTGAACAGCTCTGAATAAGTCATTTCTTTGCCAAAAGCAGTGGTCTTCCTGCTGTAATCAAACATTGCTTCGGCAAACACGTAATTTGCTGAGATCAATCTTCTGACAGTTTCATCGGTAAGTGTCTCGTTTTTCAATTTGGCACAATAAGGGCATGATGATGTTGTGAAGATAATAGCTAATTTTTTGTGTTCAATTTTTGCCAGATTGATAGCAACCTCCAGATTAGAAATCAAAATGTCTGCAAAAACGACTGCGCTTAAAAATAAGAAAATTACTGCCAGAACCTTTTTTATGTGCATACTCTCACCTCTTTGTTATATAAATGCTTTGCCCGTGACTATCAAAAGGCCGATTGTAACGAGTATTGCAGAAGCAAGATATCTAAAAAATCTTTCCCATTTTGGTGTTGAAAAACTGATTTTTGAGAAAACCCTCGAGATCACACTACCAATTGTCAAAAAAGGTATCGATATTCCTAAGGAGTATATAAACAGTAAAAAAGAACCTTTAAGCATTGTTCCCTGTGCCGAAGCTATGATTAACATTGAGGCAAGCACCGGACTTGCACACGGTATCCACACCAATCCTATTCCGATGCCTATGATAATACCTGATAGAAAACCACCAGATTTGAAGCGGTAAAAATTAAACGATTTAATTTTCACAAGTTGAATTTGCATCAGAAAAAATATCGCCATCAAAATTATTAGACTGCCGGCTATATATCTTGTAATTTCTCGATTTGTTAGAAACCCAATCAACCCCGATAAAGCTCCCAAGAGGGAAAAAGTTGCAGATAAACCTAACAAAAAGCCAGCAATCCTTGCAAATGCTTTAACACCTTTTTCAGAAAGTATCAGGGCTATAAAGGCGGGAATCAGTGGTAGCACGCACGGACTGAAGAAAGAAATTATTCCATGTGTAAGAGCTGTTATGAAATCAACCTGAGTGACAGATATTCCCATCTTTAATCCCCCAAAATTAGACTATAATTGTCTAAATTATATCATGATTTTTGGTAAAACACTATAGTTCCATCGGACGTCTAAGAAATGGTGACTGTGGTAAGATAGTACAAGAAAACGTCAAACGGAGGTGGATTTTCATGAAAAAAGTTTTCTTAGCGATTCTGCTACTTTTATCAGTATTTCTCTATGCAACGACATTTTCAGATGTTCCAGTAAATCACTGGGCTTATGAGGCTGTAACAGAGCTTTCCAAATTGGGGATCGTTTCTGGAATGCCAGATGGCACATATCAGGGGAATAACCCTATGACACGCTATCAGGTTGCCGTGGCCCTCAAGAAACTTCTGGATTATTTGACACAGCAGGTTGAAAAAGCAGTCTCGCCGGCAGATCTTCAAAATGCAATTAAAAGAATTTCTGTCATCGAGGATCTTGTAAGTACTACTCTGACAAAAGTACAGAAAAACAGTGAACAAATATCGGCGAGTGACCAGAGCCTTCAAACAGTACTGGCAGAGATTTCGAATTTGAAGACAACGGTGGTTGAAATTGCGCAGGTCAAGAAGGATATGCCAACAATGATTGCCGCTTCAGAGAACAAGATGATGACCATGTATAATCAGCTTTCCGCCAAGGTTTCATCTGTCGAAAAAACCATCTCTGATTTGCAATCCCAGATCTCATCTCAGGTAATGGCCCAGCTGAAGGATTCAATTAATTCTATCAACGCCAATGTAGCTTCCATTGAAGGTAAAGTGAACTCTCTATCTGGCAAGGTTGAAGCGCTTGCGAGCTCTGATGATTCAATCAAAGCCGACCTTACTTCTCTTTCAAAACGCGTTGACGCCGCAGAGAACAATTTGCAGATTCTGTCAACTTTGAGAAAGAGCTTCACAGATCTTGAGGCAAGAGTAGCGTCACTTGAGACAAAACTTGCAACAGATGTTGATTCATTAAAGAAAGCTATTTCAACAACTGCAAATCAACTTGATGCAAGACTTTCTCTTGTTGAAGGACAACTTGCCTCTCTTGTAACTGACGTGGAAAAATTGAAGAAGGACGTTGCTGATGCATCACAGGCTGCTAAAAAGGTTTCGGTTCTTGAAGGAAATGTTGGTACCGTGGCTGGTCAGGTGGTTTCTCTGAATCAGAAAGTAT
This sequence comes from Pseudothermotoga elfii DSM 9442 = NBRC 107921, assembly GCF_000504085.1. Lineage (NCBI taxonomy): Bacteria > Thermotogati > Thermotogota > Thermotogae > Thermotogales > Thermotogaceae > Pseudothermotoga > Pseudothermotoga elfii. The sequence continues at coordinate 313,621 of NC_022792.1, forward strand.
CACAGAACGAGCAGAACATTGCTTCTCTCAAGAAAACTGTGGATAGCAAGCCGTGGCAGGGCGATATAGAAGCTTCAACTGTTCAGTTTTCCAAAAAGTACGATGAAGTTTATAACATGGCCATGATAGGTGTTATTGCCGGTGCAGCAGGTGCAATTGTGGGATTGATAGGTTTATTGGTAGGTATGCAGTGATTTATAGGGGAATATAGCATAAAGGGCCTTCGGGCCCTTTTGTTTTGGTGATTCAGTATGTTTTATGAAACAAGCTGATAAAATCTTGGTGTATATTTATCGTGCGGGAGGAGAAGTATTTGAGGGAGAAATTTGTTTTCCTATTTTTGTCATTGGCATGTCTTTGTTTGAGTTTTACTTTCAAATTTGATGGATGGTTTGAGTATGATTTTGACCAGCCGACAGATTCAACCAAATACTCTGTTATGATTCCCTTTATGGGAACGTATTTTACAGCGAGTGGTGGTTTCAGAAGAGACAATATTGTGATACCGCCGTACGCGGATGTTCTTATGAATAATTATTGGTACTGGGATGAAGGTTTTTTCAGCTGGTCTAATAATGTTTTCACATTTGAAGTGGGGGTGAAAGAAAATCATGCCGGACCAGGGCAGGTATACCAGCTGTTTGTTTCAGAAAATGGATTCTCTTATCCTTCAATTCACAGCGTTGCGGAGATTGGAAAATTCAGAGTAGAAACATTGTGGGGTGGGATAAGAGTTTTAAAAACAGACATAAAACCAGTAAAGGCTTTTAATTACAGGGCTCTCGTGTATACACCCTTTGACGGATTTGAAATAGCTTACGAAGACTCTATCCTGTATCTCGATAGATTTTTCGATCCATATTATTTTTTTGTTCCAATACCGGTGCCGGGGATACAAGAGTTTTGGCATTTAAGCGCCCCCTGGGGATACTCAAGTTATGAATTAAACGATAATTCTATGGTGGGAGCCTGGATAAAGTATTACAGGGAAAATTACTCATTTTATAGTGAAATTCTAATCGATGATATAAATATGAACAGATTTCTCGCGCCAGATTCACCATACCAGAATCCAGATAAAATAGCTTTTCTGGCTGGATTTACTGGCAAAAGTGGTCCGGTGAAGCTAACATTTGAAGTTGCCGGAGCCACTGCATTTACTTTTCAAAGGACAACTGATGATCCTTATGAATATACTTACTTTGAAGATTCGCAATTTCCCGTAGAAAAAAATATGATCGGCTACAAACATGGAGAAAACAATATTGCGTGCACTATAAAATTTGAATATGAAAGCGATAGCTGGTCTTACAGTGCAGAATACGAAGGATTGATATATGGCGACAGAACTCCAGATATACCATGGCATGGTAAATGGAGCAGCGTTCCTTATGGCACTTACTGGCTTACTGGAGATGTGCAATCGGAGTTTTCATTGAGAATGAGGATTGCATATCAATTCAAAAATCTTTTGCCGGGAGTTGAAAAAGCCGAGACAGGGTTCAGTGCCGGTTTCTACGGGGATAATCCGTTCGTTGGATTCGATCTCTCTATAGTCCTAAATATAAATGATTGAGGAGGTGGGATTGTGAAGGGTTTGGTTCTTTGCGCGGGTAAAGGAACACGGTTGAGACCTCTGACTTATACCACTGCAAAACATTTGATTCCAGTTGCAAACAGGCCCGTAGTATATTACACGCTGGATTTTATGAAAAATGCAGGCATAAGAGAAATAGCTATAGTCGTCAGCCCCGAGAATAAAATGCTGTTCGAAGAAGTATTGAAAGATGGAAAAGATCTTGAATTGAATATAGAATACATAGTTCAAGATCAACCGAAAGGAATTGCTCATGCTGTTTATCAGGCAAGAAATTTCATAGATGAAGACCCTTTCTTGATGGTCCTGGGTGACAACTTAGTTTTTGAAGACATAAAATCTGTTGTAGAGGAATTTAACACATCGAAATCGGATGCCGTTGTTTTGCTTGCTCGAGTTTCAGATCCCCGTGCTTATGGAGTAGCAGTGCTTGAAGGAAATAAGGTCAAATATGTCGTTGAAAAGCCACAAAATCCACCGAGCAATCTTGCAATTGTTGGGGTTTATATGTTTCGTCCAGCTGTATTCAGAGCAATAGAAAATATCAAACCATCTTGGCGTGGAGAGCTTGAAATAACAGATGCTATAGGTTACCTAATTCAGAACGGACACTCTGTTAAAGCACATATCATAAAAGGATGGTGGAAAGATACTGGGAAGCCCGAGGATTTGCTTGAAGCCAACAGAAAGATTCTTGATAATATAAAAGAAGAATGTTGTAAAGGTAAAGTCGACGAAAATAGCGTTATTCAAGGTAGGGTTAGTATCAAACAAAAAACAATCGTAGTTGGATCTGTTATTCGTGGGCCTGTTGTGATAGGGGAAAATTGCAAGATAATTAACAGCTATGTTGGTCCTTACACAGCCATTGGTGACAATGTAACTTTGGAAAGCTGCGAGATAGAAAATTCTATTTTGATGGATCAGAGCGTCGTAACAAACTTGTCAGGAAGAATAGATTCTTCGATTCTTGGTAAAGGAGTTAGAGTATTCCAGAATGGAAAGATACCAAAAGCAATGCGTTTGATAGTTGGCGATCTTGGCCAAATTCAGTTTTAGTCAGGAGTGAAAATTTTGAAGGATGGAATCTTGGTACTTTTTTATCTGATACTGTTTTTACTTCTTACAAAATTATCTCCATTTATTATGACTGCTCTGATGCTTGGTGTGTATTTATCAATAATAGTTGATTTCGTAGCGAGATTTTTTGCCAGATTCCTGCACGGAAAAATCTCAAGAATTCTGGCGAATGTGACTGTACTTGGTGTGATAGCGTATTCGATTGGGAATTTTTTCCCCGTGATTATAAACGAAGCCAAAAAGGTTTTCTCAGAGATTGAGAAAATACAAATAACTTTCGAGGATGTCAGTATTCCTGACTGGATCCTGAGTTTTTTAACGAATCTTGGAAAGAGTTTCTCCGATATCGCACTTACCATTGTGAATAAATTGTTGGGATATGTTCCTTCGCTTATAACAGCCCTGGTTATCGTTGTTATTACAACACTTATTGTGGGGAATTTGAAAAAAGTTGTCTCAAAAAAATTGGACAAGTTATTTCCCGAAAATCCAGAAAAAGGTATCTATTTTGCAAAGACAACCTATAGAGAGTTTGAAAGATTTGTGGCAGGACAGGTTTTAGTAGCTGCTTTCGTTGGTTTCTTCGTTGGTGTGATGTCACTTATTTTCAAAATACCAAGCGCTATTTTTCTTGGTGTTCTTGCCTTTATTACTGATTTTATACCTTATCTCGGGGTCATAATATCTGCAATACCCCTTTTAATGCTTGGCTTTGCTTCCCATGGGTTAAAAGGATTGATAATAGGTGTTTTAATTCTCCTGTCTGCTAACCAGTTAGAAATGTGGTTTTTGGCACCTAAGATACAAAGTAATGCGTTGAAAATACACTGGTTTTTTATATTAATTGCAATCCTTCTATTTGGAGACGTGATAGGTTTTGGCGGAATATTTGTGGCACTTCCCACACTTATATATGTAAAGAATTTCTGGAATCAATATGTAAGCAAAAGCCCCCATTGAAGGGGGCTTTTTTGTTATCTACTTTTGACCCATTTGATGACCAGTGGGCTTGCTATGTATATGGAAGAATATGTACCAACTACCACACCAATTGTCATGCCGAAGGCAAAAGGTTTAATGGCATTTCCAGCAAAAAGAAACAATATGAAAACCACGAAAAATGTTGTGAGAGATGTATTTAAGGTTCTTCTGAAAACCTGGTTTATGCTCTCGTTGACCAGAGAGGAAATTTCTTTCCCCTTGAATTTTTTCATGTTTTCTCTTATTCTGTCATAGACAACTATAGTATCGTTTAGAGAATAACCAATCAACGTGAGAAAAGCTGCAACTGCTGGCACATTCAGTTCGTAGCCGGTGAACGAGAAAATCCCGAGAGTTATCAGGACATCGTGAATCAATGCGATTGTTGCACCTATTCCAAAGACAAAGTTAAATCTCAATGTTATGTACACAAGAACAGCTGCAAGGGTTATCAAAATAGACCTCCAGGTCAGTCTCCTTATTTCTTCTGCTGCAGAACCACCGGTTTCGTTGAAAGAAATAACCTGACCTTTAACACCAACTGTTGAAATTTGCTGTTCTATGCTGTTTTGAACCTTTGCTTTTTCTTCTGTTTCGAAAGTTTTGGATAGAGTGATAGAAAACTTTGTTATACCTTCTGGATCTCCCACGGATCTGACTCTTGTTACACGTGCTGCTTCAAAATCTGAAGAAATGTTTTGCAAGATTGTTCTCACATCTGATTCTGAAAAACTGTTTGATTCGACGCGCAATATGATTTCTGAACCACCAGTGAATTCAACGCCAAAATTGAATCCCTTTGCCAGCATCGAGATCACGCTTGCTACGATCAGAATAGTTGAGATAGTTATGAAGAACTTTCTTTTTCCAACAAAGTCCATCTTTTTCATGACTGAGCTCCCCTTTCTTCCACAGCTGGTTTGCGTATGAAAGAGCTCAAAGCGTCGGTGAGAAGTCTTGAAAGAACAATATTCACAAAGAAACTTCCAAGTACACCTATGATCAGTGTAATGGCAAAACCTTTAACTGTGCCTGTCCCAAAATAATACAGGGCCAGTCCGGCTATTATAGTTGTTAAATTGGCATCAAACAGCGTAATGAAACATCTTCCAAAAGCCGACGATATTGCCGCTTTTACAGATTTTCCAGATTTAAGTTCTTCGCGGACTCTTTCCGCGATTATGATATTTCCATCTACTGTTGTTCCAATAGTAAATATAATACCTGCAATACCCGGTAATGTAAGAATAGAGTGGGTAGCAGCAAGTACACCAAGCAACAAAAAGGTGTTGTAAACGAGTGCTATATCGGCGATGATTCCCTGAACTCCGTAAGTGAATATCATATATATCAGGACAACAAATAAACCAATTATTCCTGCCCATAGGGAAGTTTTAACTATATCTGAACCAAGCAATGGAGCAACCCACCCTGCTGATATCTTTTCCAATCTTGCTGGCAAGGCACCGCTTCTTAATATGGCAGCAAGTTGCTTGGCTTCTTCTAATGAGAAATTGCCGGTGATCTCTGCTTTTCCATCCGGTATAACGGAAATTACATAACCGGCAAATTGAACCACGTCATCAAGAACTATAGCAAGTCGTTTTTCTTTTGAGGAGCTACTTCCTATAGCTGATTCTGGAACAACCAGTTGCTGGGTGATCTTTTTGAAGATTTCTGAATCTTTGCTCGATAGTTCAAAAGTAACTTTGTAACCGAACCTTCCCACGCGTGTCTCTGGTACGGGGCTTGCAGAAACAATCTGAGGTGAAACAAGTTTCAGATCTTTTACAAGCATTACTTCTGTGCGGACAAGGTACCAGATTTTACCATCTCTTGATGGAAGCCACTCGGCTTTCTTAAGTTTTGCCAGGTCTTTCAGCCTCGGATCGTTTTGGGGATCAATCTGGCTTTCGTCTATCACCTGGCCAAAGTACATTAACCCTGTAGAGCCGAGTAATTTTTCAGCTCTGGTAGTATCTGTTGCAGCAGGAATTTCAACAACTATGAAAGAATTATTTTCCCTGAAAGTCTTTCTTACCGTTGCTTCAGTATAACCTGCGGCGTCGAGTCGGTTTCGCAAAACAGTCCAGACATCGTCAATAACTTCACTTGGATTTTCGACATTCTCATCAATATCAACGCGATACTCTAATCGGGCGCCACCCTTTATATCAAGTCCCAGTGGTATGCGTTGAAATATAGCTGCCAATCCTCTGTATGTCTGTTCCTCGCTGGGCCAGAGTAAAGCAAGAAAGGCCCCAAAAATTGCTACAATCACAATAACAAGCCTTATTCTATCTGTTCTCATTACTAAGTCCCCTCCTTGGTTCTACTCTTTATCTTTCTCCTCCTGCTGTTCTTTTGATTCTTCTTTCTCTTTCAAAACAGTTGCTATAGCCCTTTTAGTTACTTCAAGCTCTGTTGTCATCGATGTTTTAATCTTAATAGTATCTTTTTTAATGTCGATAACCTTTCCAACGATTCCACCAACTGTGATAACCGTATCACCGCGCTTCATATTTGAAACCATTTCTTTGAACTGTTTTTCACGCCTTCGCTGTGGAAGAATTATCAAGAAATAAAACATGGCGAAAAGCATGGCAAGCAGAATTATGAAACTCCACCCAGAACCTGTCGCGGTTGTCGTTGCACTTGGTGCACTGCCTGTTGCCCCTGGTGCTGCACTGTAGATTATGTTCACTTGAATACCTCCCTTTTAATTTTCGATCTCAATTGATTTTACCAGAATTCTATAAATCGTTGGGATAAAAAACAATTGCAATCCCAAACCAATTAGTCCATAAAGAGTATCTTTAAATATTGTATACAGGGAAAACTGTGTAAATTCAACTAAGAACAACACAATTCTCGTAGAAAAAAATGTGAGCATTATCACTGATCTCAAATTTTTTACCTTTTTCATCCATACGAAACAGAAAATAGCAAGTATCACCAGCTCGATAGCTCTTATAAAAATGAAAGATTCTGATGGAATGCGTGTTGCAAAAAAACTGAGAACAGGACTCAAAGTGCCAACAATTATCCCGACAAAGACCCCGTGAATTAATGTGGCCAGAATGACAGTAAAGTATACAGGTAAAATGACTCTATCGAGAGTCTCAAAGCCAGTGAGATGTGTGAAATATAAAATAGCAACACTCATTGATAGCCATAGTAGAATGTAAACAATTTTCCTGGTCAACTTCTAACCTCCTACACAACATTTTTCTCTCTGAGAACGCCTTTTTTAAATCTGTCAACGTCAAGTTCGCTTATATCAACATGGATTGATTTGCCATGAAGCATCATTTGCGCTATTGCTTCTCCAACAGCAGGAGCAAGCATGAATCCATGTCCACTGAAACCAACAGCATAATAGAAGCCCGGGACAGCTGAAGATTGTCCTATTATAGGCTGTGCATCAGGCGACATATTATAGTGCCCTGACCAGTGGCGGATTATTCTTAGATTTCCAAACGGCGGAAAGACATTCATCATTTTTTTCACCATATCTTTCTCAAATTTAAAAGTAACATCGTAATTTATACCAGGTTTTTCGTCTGCGTCCCCCTGACCCATGATGAACTGGCCGTGTTTTGATTGTCTGATGTAAAAATTTCCTGAAAAACTTATTACCATTGGATCTAAGAAATTCCTGACAGCCTCCGTTACCATTATTTGATGTCTATAACTTTCTGTTGGAAGATCTATATTTACCATTTTTCCAACATCTCTTGAATATGAACCTGCTGCGTTGACAACGAACCGTGTTTTAACAGTTCCTCTGTTTGTATGAATTATGAAACTGCTTCTGTGAAATTCTATACCAACAACTTTTGTATGAGTGAATAAATGAACGCCCATTTTTCTGGCAGCTCTCGCATATGCGAAATTCGCAAGATGTGGGTTTGCATGGCCATCTTTCTGACAAAATGTTGCCAGTTTTACACCTTCGGTATTCAAGTAAGGATATCTTTCTTTTATTTGCTTAGGGGTCAAAATCTCCACGTCCAGGCCAAGTTCTCTTTGCATACGGACATTTTTCTCAAATTCCCGGGCTTCGTCCTCACTGTAAGATAGAACGAGATAACCTCCCTGTTTGTATTCTATATCTGTTGCTGTTTCTCCAGAAAGCTTTTCAAAAAGAGAGACACTTCTCATGGCAAGTATTACATTATGTGGAGAACTCCACTGCTGTCTGATACCTCCTGCACATCGGCCAGTAGAACCAGAACTGATGAAGTCTTTTTCAAAAACAGCCACATCTGTTTCGCCAAATTTTGCAAGGTGATAAGCCACAGAGCAACCAATTATTCCGCCGCCAATAACTACCACTCTGTATTCATTTTTCATGTTTCATCTCTCCTCTGACAATTGCTTCAAATTTCACAGGCATTATGGGAGGCCTGAAAGTATTTAGACTAATTTGATCTATTTTTCTCCCTGTTTTCTTTGCCAAAATTGCTATAGCAATTGCCCTACAGGTTCTTCCACCGCATGGGCCCATACCGAGTCTCAGATATCTTCTGAGCTCCTCATAGTCTGTGTAACCTTCTTCTATAGCCTTTTCTATCTGGTCAACAGAGATTTCCTCGCATCTGCAGACAACAGACTCAGATTGCTCCGGCAAGCGAAAAGCCCTGACGGTTTTTGAAAGGCCTTCTGGGACACTTATATAAACCAGATGAGTCTTGTTAGGGGATTTTGTTACTTTCTCTACAGTTGCTTCGCACACCTCATGCCCTTCTTGATCTAATGCTACGACCTTTTGACCTTTTTCTGGAATTGGTAGAAATTCATACGGAATAGCCACCAGATCTCTTTCAGGAAGGTAATTTTCCTGTATCATGAAAATAGCAAGGCCCGGGCATTTCATAGCACATATGCCACAGCCTATACATTTTGAGTAATCTATGATGGGCAAACTGTTTATGTTCTCAGCCACTGTTATCGCACCAGTTGGACAGGATGTTTGACATGGATTACATGGTATATTTTCAAAACATTCTATGATGGGCCTTATCTTACCGATCGGTCCTTCATTTTCCTGCATTTTTGTTGAATAGTTCATGGTTTTTTGTGTGAAAAACCTCTCCAAGCCATTCCGAACTTTCTCAGAAAATGGACCTGACCTGAATTCAACAAGTTCTCTCTGCATTTTCTCGATTTCAGATTGAACATCCACACCGGTTAATTCCCTGGAGACAGCAAGACCAGCGATTTTCCCCTCGATCATCGCGGTTGTTGCTTCTTCTATACCAGCCAGGTCGCCAGCCACGAAGATATTTTTCACATTTGTTCGCATTTCATTGTCTCTGTAAGGTACATAACCGCCAAGCTGTGGAATGTACTCCAGTTTCACGTGGGCCATTGCAGCAAGTTCAATAGATGGAATAAGTCCCGTGGCAATGCAGATAACATCTACAGCAAATTCTCTTTCTGTTCCCTCGAGGGGATTCATATTGCTATCTACCTGAACAATTACAGCTCCTTCAACCCTATCTTCTCCTATGGCTTTCTTTATTGTGTGATTCAGCAAAATAGGAACTCCCAATCTCTTTATTTTTCTTGCATGGACATCATAGCCTCCTACTCTGTTTGATATTTCAACTATAGCTTTTACCTTAGCCCCAGCTTGAAGGAGCTGATAAGAAACGATCAATCCTATATTTCCTGACCCAACCATCAAAACTCTTTTTCCGGGAAGAACCTTAAATTGATTCATCAAAGTCTGCACTGCTCCTGCGCCGTACACACCCGGGAGATGATTGTTTTCAAATGGTATAAACCGCTCCGAGGCTCCCACTGCAATAAGTATAAAATCCGCCTTTATCTCAAAAACAGAATCCTCAAGCCTGTTATAAGCAGTAATTATATCCTCATAGATCCCTGTTATTGTTGTTTGTTCCATAATGGAGACATTTTCATTAAGCTGGGAGGTTAATTTTTTCGCTATTTCAAACCCTCTGACAGAGGCATAGAATCCTTCGTGACCAAAGAATTTATGTGTTTGCTTTAGAAGTTGCCCGCCGAGATGAACTCCCTCATCGATTATTAATGTTTTAACTCCTCTTTTTCCAGCTTCGATGGCAGCACTTAAGCCTGCAGGGCCTCCTCCTATAATCAAGAAATCGGTTTTTACCATTTTAATTCACCTCTACCTGCTTGTCGCTCAACATGCATTCCATTTTTTACCAGAGTGATGCAGCTTCGAACATTCGATACACCATCGACAACGACCAGGCACGAAGAACATTTTCCTATGGCACAGTAAAAACCTCTTGGTTTTCCATGTTCTGTAGATCCGAAGATATCAATTCCGTTCGCTACAAGAGCGGAAGCTATTGTTTCTCCTTCATAAGCTTCGATTTCTCTGTCTTCAAAGAAAAACTTGACTGTTCTTGGTTGCTCCACATCAAGGATAGGGTGGGTTTTTATTCTTCTCAAAGCACATCACCTCCAGGGGCAAAGAAAGCTTAGAGATGTATGGGCATCTCTACAATACCTTCCAGTGCACCGAGAACTGTTTCGGTCAAAGTTGGATGTGGATGAATCAATTCTTCCAGTTCATTTGCCTTCAATCCAAATTTGACAGCCACAACGCCTTCCATGATCATGTCGGTTGAAGATGGACCTACTATTGCCATGCCAAGAACTTTCAGCGAATTTTTATCGGCGATTACTTTAACAAATCCATCTCTTTCAAGAATAGTTCTTGCTCTTCCGTTTGCACTAACAGGGAAAGAGAAGACCTTGATTTTTGAAGGATCAATTTCTTTTTCACGTATTCCCACAACTGCTACCTCGGGATTGGAAAATATCACGCTTGGGACAGCCGAGTATTCCATATGCACATCTTCACCACAAATATTCTTTGCTGCTACAACGGCTTCATACATAGCAACATGAGCAAGCATTATTTGGCCCCGGACATCACCAATTGCATAGATGTTCGGTACACTAGTCTGCATTTTATTGTTTGTTTTGATTCCTCTTTGAATATTCACACCAATTTTTTCAATATCTTTGGGAATATTTGGCTTTCTTCCAACAGAAACAAGCACTTTCTGGACAATTTTTTCTACAGTTCCTTGCTTGGTTTCAATAATACATTTGAACGCGTCAGAATCAGGTTCTACGGAAGTGATTCTGGATGATTCGTAAATCTCGACACCTTTTTTCTTCAATGATTTTGAAATTGTTTCTGCAACATCTTTATCTTCACCTGGCAGAATATGATCCATCAATTCCACCACAGTTACGGGTATCTTGAGTGTGGAGAAAAATGTGGCAAACTCTATACCAATGACCCCTCCTCCCACTATAAGGATGCTCTCCGGCAGTTTTTCCATTTTAAATACATCATCACTTGTCCAGATACCTGGAATCTGATCGAAAGGGGGAATAAGAGTTGGGACAGATCCTGTTGCAAGAATTATATTATGAGTCTCAAGTTTTTTATCTGACGTTTTGACAACACTGGTTGACTCGACTGTGGCAGTATCATTTATCAGTTCTACGCCGTATTTTTTGAACAGGTACTCTATACCTTTACGCGACATCATGACGGTTTTATTCATATGAGCTTTCATTGCTGAAAAGTCGTACGATATTTTTTCAACGTTGATGCCGAGTTGCTTTCCTTTTTCTGTTATTTCGCTGTAAAGGTGGACACTGCTCAACAATGCCTTGGTCGGAATACAGCCCCAGTTTGTACATGTGCCACCAACAAATGACTTTTCGACCACGGCTACTTTCTTTCCACGCTGCGCAAGCTTTATAGCAGCTACATATCCACCAGGACCAGCTCCTATGACAACCGCATCATACAATGCAATCACCTCCTAAAAATCTTCACAAATGAATTGTACCATTTCGCTATTCTATAATGAAAAATAAAGTTATGCATTATTCGGCAATGTGTCACAGTATAATCATTTTCAAATGATAATATGAAGCATGAATTTAAATAGGGGGTATGCTTATGGAAAAACGGATAAGGCTTGGCAAAAAGAAGAGAATATGCCTGGTTGCGCATGATCGGAGAAAAAAAGATCTCATAGAATGGGTCCAGTTCAACAGAGGTACTTTGTCCAAGCATGAACTTTATGCGACAGGCACAACAGGTTCCTTAATAGAGGAAAAAACAGGATTAAAGGTAAACAGGTTCAAAAGCGGGCCATTGGGTGGTGACCAGCAAATAGGGGCAAAGATAGCAGAGGGCCAAATAGATATGCTTATCTTCTTCTGGGATCCGCTTGAGCCTTTAGCGCATGACGTTGATATAAAAGCACTGCTGAGGATTGCCACAGTTTACAATATACCGGTGGCAATTACAAGATCGAGTGCTGATTTTCTCATATCGTCGCCGCTTTTTGAAAAAGAATACGAGAAAATTGAACAGGACTACGAAGCTGAGCTTATCGAAAGAATCAAGCGGATAGTTCATCAATAGGAATGTTGTCTGGAAGTTTCCTTAAGTGATCCGATCCACCTTAAGTGATCCACCTAATAAATTAGGTGACTTCCTGCCTCACAGAGGCATGACTCACACAAATATGGGGATTGTTCTCCAATATCCTTGCAGAGGTTTTTCCCATTGGTTCGGCTCTGTGGAGCCTCACTTTTTTTATAGTGTTTTCTTCATGATTTTCTTTTTTTGTTCTTTATCCAAAAGTTGTGGTTATCTTGGAAACCTCTGTAAATATTATGCAGATTAACAATAAATTTTGAGAGTTTCTAAAGAAACTCTGTCGTTCATCATTTGTCCAAGGACAGGTGCATTCTGGTATTTTTTCGTAAATTCCCGTTGGCTGGTTTGAGGTAACCGTTGTCTTCAAACCACTGGATGGCATCTTTAAGGGATTCCTGTAAATTTCTCGGATTGTAGCCAAGTTTCTCTGAGGCTTTTTTGTTTGAGTAGATGTAATTTCTGCTCAGTGTATAAACGCTGTAAGGCGTTAAAAGGGGTCTTTTTTTCGCTGCAAAATAATATAAGGCAGTTAAAAGAGAGATTGGATAGGCTATATATTTTGAAAGAAATACATTCACTGATCGTTTTTTTCTGATTTTTTCAAGCATTTGTATCAATGCTCGAACAGTTGTGTGGTGACCACTTGCGATGAATATTTCTCCCCATTCGTTTTTTTCATATGCGGATATTAATACATTTGCAACGTCTCGAACATCCACAAAATCAAAAGATCCATCAACTCCAACCTTTAACAAACCTTTTGAATAGAGAATCAACAACTTCCCCATTTCGCTGATTCGCCAGTCGTAGGGACCAATGATACCTGTTGGACATATTACAACAGCGTCAATTGCTTCTTTACTTGCTTTGAGAACTTCCAGTGTTGCCATTGCTTTTGATTTTGCATAATCGCCTTTAACTTTTTTGGGGTCTATTGGGATAGACTCATCAATTAAAGAGCCTGGCTTTTGATCTGAAAAAGCATGTATAGAGCTGACATATACCAGTTTGCCAATTTTGTTTTTTATGCAAGCTGAGATTACGTTTTTTGTACCATTTACATTCACATCGTAAACCGTTTTCTTTTTGCCAAGTATAGATATTGTTGCAGCCAGGTGAAATACAGCTTCGACATCTTTTGATGAATTTACCACAAAATCGTGATCTCTTATATCGCCTTGCACTATCTGTAGTGGTAAATTTTCTATCGGCTTTGTATCTTCAAATGGTGCAACCATTGCTTTCACACTGTATCCTCTGGCGACAAGAAATCTAACCAGAACATTCCCCAGATGACCCGTTGAACCTGTCACCAGTATCATCTTTCTCCCCCCGTTCTGAACAGCCTTGAAAGCCTCTCGAAACCGTCAGAAATTATCAAAAGGTCCTGTTCTGGTATTTGCGATGCAACTTTATCAATCAGCTTTGCAAAATCGTCGAGTATTTGTCTGTAAATATCGCGCCCGCGATCAGTTAATCTTATGTATATAACCCGTCTATCCTCATTTGACCTTTCCCTTTCTACAAAACCGTTTTTTTCGAGATTATCTACCAAAAAAGTAATGTTGCTTTTTGTCATTGAAAAAACTTCCGCAAGTTCGCTCATTTTTTGTGGTCCTTTCTGAGCAACATACAGTAGCACGTATAATTCAATTGCCCGGAGATTTTCAACTTCGCTGTTGAAATTGAGCATTTTTGAGAAGGCGAGTACCAGGTCGAAAACCGATTTCATGATTTTTTCACTGTCGAGGTCCATTCTGCACCACCCATTATGGATTATATAGTTAATATTTTAAACTGTCAATAATTTTGATCGTACGAGTCAAAAAATTTTAATAAACAAAAAGGTGCCACGAACCTGCTGTCGACTTACCCGAACCGGGGCATGACTGCACCTCCCGCTCCAGCCAGGCTCCCCTGCGGCACACGATGTGAACCACTTATGGCTGCTTCCTTCCGGACCTGACCAGGTTCATGGTACATCGTTGCACAGGACCCAGCCTTCATCACGTTCAGTTCAGCCTGTTTCCCGACTTAAGTAGCCTCAAGCAGGATTTCGGCCCCGCTATGGCGGGTTTCGGGTACAGGGGACCGCCAGCCCCCCGCCTATCGTGGCACCATATTTAATTATACAACAAACTATGTCGAATTTCTTGTTTACACACAAAACCATCAGTGAAATACAGCGTAAAACAAAACCGCAGCCGATAGCTGCGGGAAAATATGAAAACTATTGAATGGATTTTTTAGAAACTCATTGTGGTAATAATTATCTTGGTGATCAGATGAGGTTGTGGTCGATAGACCTTAGTTACCTGGATAGAAAAGGACTGCTTGGTGTCTGGAGAGAAGCACTCCTTGCAAAGGCTGTTTTATCTTTTAAAACTAAAGGATATAGAAGCCATCCTCAACTTGAAAGATTCAAAAACCATCCATCTCCACTGAAATCCATAAACACATATCTGTATCACGTATTTCAGCAAGCACAAAAGAGAAACTACAACTTCGATATCTCCAAGATCGATCTTTCACAGGTAGATACATCCATCAAACTCAAAGTCACCAAAGGACAGTTGAAATACGAGTTTCAGCATCTTTTGGCAAAGCTCAGACAAAGAGATCATCAGAAATATCTTGAACTACTCAATGTAGAGACTGTTCAACCCAATCAACTTTTCTACGTTGTAGATGGGGATATCGAAAGCTTCGAGCGACCAAACAATAGATAATAAACTAAGGTGTACAAGTTCTGAGAGATTAGACCTATCCCAATGTACGTGTGGACCTTTCACCAAGATCTTGGTTGGCGCCTTCCGTTATATATTATACGAAATGTATAAAACTAACAATTAAATGAAAAGCTTTTGTAGAGTGAATATGTAAACAAAGTACTAATATTTTCTTGTCAAAGAGCCAGATATAGAACTTATACGAGACTAACTTTCAAATTCTACGGTAAAATCCAGGGAATGCTCCTTTTCTAAAAGAAAAAAGGAGGGCATTCGCCCTCCTTAATTGATTTTGCCGGATTAATATTCAGGTGGCATTGCGGGAGGTGTTTCTTTCTTTTCTTCTGGTTTTTCAACAACAAGCACTTCTGTTGTCAGAAGCATTCCAGCAATAGAGGCGGCATTTTGCAGAGCGCTTCTTGTGACTTTTGCTGGATCGATGATTCCAGCTTTGAACATGTCAGTATATTCACCTTTCAAAGCATCGAATCCATATGATTCTTCTTTCGATGCAAGGATTTTTTCTATAATAACTGCTCCATCATAACCGGCATTTTCAGCAATCTGTCTGATAGGAGCCTCGAGCGCTTTGTAAACAATCATTGCACCGACTTTTTCATCTCCATCAAGTTCTTTCAGGACATCTTCCACGGCTTTTCTGCTTCTGATCAATGTTACTCCTCCGCCAGGTACAATGCCTTCCTCGACAGCTGCTCTTGTTGCACTCAGAGCATCTTCTATTCTGTGTTTCTTCTCTTTGAGCTCTGTTTCAGTTGCAGCGCCGACTTTTATAACTGCAACTCCACCGGCAAGCTTTGCCATTCTTTCTTGCAGGGTTTCTTTCTCGTATTCAGATGTAGTCTGTTCGATCTGTGATTTTATCTGAGCTATTCTCTTTTTAATCTCTTCAGGATTTCCTTTTCCGCCTATTATAATTGTGTCGTCTTTTTTGACTCTCACGATGTCAGCCCTTCCAAGATCTTCGATGGCAACATCTTCGAGATTTATACCGAGTTCGTCGCTTATCACTGTTCCACCTGTGAGAATCGCGATGTCTTGAAGCATAGCTTTTCTTCTGTCACCAAAACCAGGAGCTTTTACCGCACAAGCAGAGAGTGTACCTTTCAATTTATTGAGAACGAGTGTTGTTAATGCCTCTCCTTCGACATCCTCTGCAATAACAAGGATTGGTTTGCCAGTCTGGGCAACTTTTTCAAGGACGGGTATTAAAGGTTTGACAGCACTCAGTTTTTTATCTGTGATGAGAATGAAGGGTTCTTTCAGTTCAACTTCCATTTTCTCTGCATCTGTTACAAAGTATGGAGAAATATATCCTCTGTCAAATTGCATACCTTCCGTGAATTCAACGTAGGTCTCCAAGGTCTTTGAGTCCTCAACTGTGATGACGCCGTCTTCCCCAACTTTGTCCATAGCTTCTGCAATGAGATCCCCTATTTCAGAGCTGTTTGCGCTTATAGCAGCAACATGAGCGATATCTTCTCTACCAGAAAGTTTCTTTGCCTTGTCTTTTATATACTTTGCGGCTTTTTCGGTAGCCTTGTCAATACCACGCTTTAAAAGTATTGGATTGGATCCTGCTGCTACGTTTTTGAGTCCCTCTCTGATCATTGATTGTGCAAGAACGGTGGCTGTTGTCGTTCCGTCACCCGCAACATCGTTTGTTTTGGAGGCTACTTCTTTTACAAGCTGAGCTCCAAGGTTTTCAAATTTGTCTTCTAACTCGATTTCTTTGGCAATAGAAACACCGTCATTGGTAATAGTTGGTGAACCCCAGCTTTTTTCTATAACGACATTTCTTCCTTTTGGTCCAAGTGTGATTCTCACTGCATCAGCAACTTTGTTTACACCTTTTTCGAGCGATCTGCGTGCTTCTTCATCGAATCTCAATAGTTTCGGCATTACTCACTCCTCCTTTCACTCTTCAATCTTAGCCAATATATCGTTCGCATCAATGATGATATAATCCACATCATCAATCTTAATTTCCGTACCAGCATATTTGGAGAAAATAACCCTGTCTCCAACCTTGACATCGATATTCTCGACTTTCTCACCCACGGCAACTACCTCTGCTTTCATGGGTTTCTCTTTCGCAGAATCTGGAAGAACTATTCCTCCTTCTGTCTTCTTCTCTTCTTTCAAAGGTTTGATCAATAGTCTTTCGCCAAGTGGCGTTACTTTCATAAACGAAACCTCCTTTCATTTTTTTGAATATTATCACTCGAACTGTTTGAGTGCTAATTATAGCATACACCACTCTTCGGAAGTTATCAAGTACCAATTTTCGCAGTTATTGACAAGTATAACCAGTTATGAAAAATTAGTGCCAGAAAAATACCTATTTGAATGTTTTTTCTCTTCTTATCATTCTGGTTGCACTTATGTACATAGAAGATTGAAGAAGTTATGATACAATTTCGCAGGAATCTGTCCGGGAGGTGATTGGGTGAACAAGCCTTTACTTATAAGAGAATATATTCTTTCCTCGGTAGGAGTCTTCATAACGGCTGTTGGGCTGGTTGTTTTTCTGATACCGAATAATATTGCTGCAGGAGGAGCCAGCGGTATTGCGATGATCTTAAATGCATTTATAAAATTACCTGTTGGTGTTTGGATGTATATTGTTAATGCGCTGCTTTTTCTTATTGCTTTAATCACAATCGGCTTTGATTTTAGTTTGAAGACTGTTTATTGTACTTTTTTGATGACATTTCTTGTAGATATACTTGATAGATTTATAAAATTACCAAAATATTTGGCTGGGGATATGATGCTCGCTGTTTTCTTCGGAGATCTGTTAACTGCTATTGGTATGGCCATAACCTTTACTCAAAACGCATCGACGGGTGGAACTGATATTATTGCAAGAATATTCAATCGTTATTATGGGGCATCTATGGGGACAACGCTGTTGTTTATAGATTTCGCTGTTGGAATTCTTGCGGGTTTTACCTTTGATCTGAGAACAGGAATGTATGCAATACTTGCCATAGTTATCAACGGCTTGATGATAGATTTCGTAATGAAGGGCATAGAAACTTCCACGCAGGTTGTTGTCATATCGGACAAAAATGACATCATTGCCGATTTTGTTGTAAACGATCTTAAAAGAGGAGCAACTTTTATAGATGGTCAAGGAGTTTATACAGGAAAAAGGAGAAAGATACTTCTCGTTGTGTTGAGAAGAAGGGAGCTTGGGGAGCTCATATCTTTCATACGGAAAACCGATAAAGGTTCATTTATAATTGTTGGTGAAGCCCGTTATATTTTTGGTGAGGGGTTTCAAAATATAAGAAACGCCTTCTGAAAGGGTGAGAACTTGGAACTGATATCGAATACGTTTTTTATAGCAGGTTCAATGGTTTTGATCTTTGCGATTCTGAGCTTTGAGCTTGGGCTGAGGGCCATGAAAAATGACGAGAAAGAGAAGATGAAAGGCCACAATAGAAGAGGCTGGAAAGCCATGCTTATTTGTGGCTTGATGTATGTTCTTTCTTTTATAATTGCTTTGTTTGTTTAGATGAGAATATCATCTTTGAGAGCGATAGGGAACCAATAATGAGTATCGCGTAATATGTTATCAATCTCCAGATAAGCATTGTAGCCACACTGAATTCACTGGATGAAAGATTTTTGAACATTAAATAAAATGCGCCTTCTATACCTCCCGAGGAGCCAGGGGTTGGTACAAAATAGACAACCATACTCATTGTAAGAAATGCACAAACAAATTGTAGATAATCGATTTCTGAGAGCCCAAAGCTTATTGATATAATATAAGGTAAACTTGCAGTGATGATTATGTTAAAAAACGTTATTATCACAGTGATCAAAACAATCAACTTAGAGGAAATCCATAAACCTCTGAGCAATTCAAAATAATTGCTCAGTGAGTCGAAAGCTTTTTTCCAGACGGCTTTTGGGTCTTTTTTTGTAAGGATGGAGACAATTCTGGTGAAAAATCTGGACATGATAATTTTCTGCGCAAATGGTTTTGAAAAGATGAGCAAAAGAAAGAATAGGTATATACTTGATGTTAAAACCAGTCCGGAATAGACCAGTAAAGTTGATCCTGCGGTTGTCAATAATGACTTTCCTCTGATCAGCAGGAGAAAAAATGTACTGAATACCATCAACGTGAAAGAAGAGATAAATTTCACCCCTATCGTCATTGAAGCTGCCTCGACAGGAACACCATTTTTATTCAGATGATAAATTTGAAACGGTTGACCGCCAGCCGAGAAAGGTGTTACAGCACTTGTGTAAAGTCCAAGTAATGTATTTTGAAAACATTTCAGGTAGCTGATATTTATTTTTGCATGTGAGAGGAGAAGTTTAGTTCTCAGGGAATCAAGTACTAAGAAAAGAAGATATATAAAACATGCAAGCAGGAAATACCAGAGGTTCATCTTCTCTAAGGCTGAGATGATTTGATTGCCTGATACCAGAAAAGATATGAGGCCACTTGCGCCCAGACTGAGAATCACTCCAAGAAAGATTTTTGTTTTCATCGTTCACCACCTTTTCTGCGTTTTATATTGTACAGATGTTACAGCTTGTTTTGACGATTTACGCGTGAATTTGTTAGAAAATTTTGTCAATGGTGAAACCACCATGATAGAATCAAGTATGAATTGTATTTAATGGAGGATGATACCGTGAATGTGAGAAGAGATCTGGGGATAGATCTTGGTACTGCGAATACCCTTGTGTACGTTAAAGGAAAAGGTATAGTTCTGAATGAACCTTCTGTTGTTGCAATAAATGCTGATACTGGAGAGGTTTTAAAAGTAGGCATGGAAGCGAAATTGATGCTCGGTAAGACACCCGCTTCTATAATTGCACTTAGACCTTTGAGAGATGGAGTTATTGCAGATTATGATGTAGCTCTCTCTATGCTCAAATATTTTATTGGAAAAGCAAAATCTTCGATAACGCTTTTTAAGCCGAGAGTGGTAATAGGTGTACCTATTGGCATTACCGATGTTGAAAGAAGAGCTATACTCGAAGCTGGGCTTGAAGCCGGTGCTGCCAGAGTTTTTTTAATAGAAGAACCCATGGCAAGCGCGATAGGAATTGATCTGGATGTTGAAGAACCTAACGGGAATATGATCGTTGATATAGGTGGAGGAACCACAGAAGTTGCTGTTATATCCCTTGGAAGTATAGTTGTATGGGATTCAATCAGGATTGCTGGAGATGAAATGGACGAAATTATTGTTCAGTATGTTCGCGAGACGTACCGGATAGCAATAGGGGAGAGAACTGCCGAGAAGATCAAAATAGATATAGGTAATGTTTTTCCATGCCAAGAACATGATTCTCTTGAAACTGTTGTTACCGGGATAGATCTTTCAACAGGTTTGCCAAGGAGAATCGTTCTCAGAGGAGCAGAGGTTCGTGACGCATTGATGATACCTGTGGCAACTATTGTTGAAAGTATAAAATCTACCCTTGAAAAAACACCTCCAGAGCTTGCAACAGATATTGTCGAGCGTGGAATTGTTGCAACAGGAGGGGGATCTTTGATCAGAGGTATCGACAAATTGATCGAGGAAGAGACAGGTATAAAGGTCGTTAGAGCTGAAGATCCTCTGACCTGTGTTGCGAGAGGCGCAGGAAAGGTTTTGGAAAAAATAGAGATACTCAAAAAACTTCAGCAGGTGGATTAAATGCACTCAAGGCAGATTAGTAGACTTATTGCCTTAATGTTTATTTTTTCACTGATTTTCGCTATAGACATCCTCCTTTCAGGAAACATAAGTGCTGCAGTTTACTCGTTCAGCAATTTATTAACTGTTGGATTTAAAAAGAGCAGGGTTTTTTCAATTCGGGTTATTGAAGGAGTTGAGCTCTCTCTTAAAAAAGAGTCATCTCAGCGTGTTGAAATCAGTTCTCATCTGTTTGCTGAGTATACACCCGTGCTTGGAGTGCGAGGTTATTATATCCTGGCAGCAGCGGATGCTGAAGAGGGTGATGTTGCCGTTGACCCAGATTCAAAACGCCTGGTTGGAGTTGTAAAAAGTTCGAATGCCGGAATAAGCTGGGTGGAGTCGATTTTTTCTCCTAACATGACCATTCAGGTGACTTTAACATCAACTGACACTGAAATCGATGGGGAGCTTTTTGCGGGAAACAGGGTTCGGATTTATGAAAGTATCGATGTAACAGGCTTCGATGTCAGAGTTTCGGATGTATTCACCTGCGGAACACTACTTAATAACCTTAATTTTGGTTACATAGGCACAATTGCTGGAAGAGAAGGGATATATTACATCGTTGACAGTAAATTTACAGCTCCTTCTCGTCTTGTGATTTTTCCTGGTTACTGACTATTTTTTGCATCAAATCTGAAAGTACCTTTGCATCTTCTTCATCGTAGTTATTTTTCTCTTCAAGCTTTTTCAGGATTTCGAAAGGATTTTCATCGCTGATAGGTTGTCGTTCGGGGGCTTTTGGCTTTTCTTTGGCAAGGATTTCCTGAACTATAGAATCGAGTTGAGCTTCTATTTTTTTCAGCTCCTCATCTGACTGTTCATATCTTTCTTCTTCAGCAGGATTTATTTCCTGAACGAGTTTTTCTATCTCATTTATATTACTTTCAATAACCTCTTCAAGAGATTTCTCCGAAGAGTGCTCTTTCTTCTCTTTGATGATTTTGAAGCGGTGCTTTAACAGGTGCATAACAAGAAACGTTGCAGAAAAGCTAAGTACGAATATTCCCACAAGCAAAAAGACCGATGTGCTACTCCTGGTAAATTCCGCGGGTGTTGCCAAAGAGGTTGTTTCCGGAATTTTTGATCTGATCCACACCATCCATTCCTCGGTTGGCTCATTCTCCTGATCTATCAGTTGCAAGATTTTTTCGGCAGTGGCGTTTCCCTGGTAAGATCTCAAGTAAGTTCTTGCCCTTTGAAAATCTCCCGTTGCAAAAGCGCAAATCCCCATTTTTAATTTCATGAAAGGGTCATAAGACTCGAGTGATGGCTCTTTCTGGATAGCTGTTTCGAACCACTCAAGGGCCTGCTTGTAATTTCCAGAAGCATACGCATTCATAGCTGATACGTAATATTCGTTCATAGCAAATATAGTTCCACTAAGGAAGAAAGCAACAATTAGTAGTTGTTTAAGGTAATTCATAAACTTCTACCCTCCCATCAACAAGCACATAGACCTCCTTTCCCAATGTCAGTGCTCTCGTAATGTTTCCATCGAATTTTTGAATTTCTTTTCTGAGTGTCATTGTTTTAGGGTTCAGAAACATTATCGATGATCGGCCACAAATTAAAAGATATTCCCCACTTTGACATAGAAATTCGGGATCTATCCATCCCTGAGCGACAAGAGCGTATTTCCTGTTTACCATGTCATAAACCATCAGAGCATAACTTCTCAAACCCACGAAAGCATTGTTTTCTATACTCAAAAATGTAGTGAAATCAGTACTTATTTTCTGATTATTAATTTCTGATGAACTCAACAGCATTTTCAATCCATTAGATGAGAGTTCATAGATGTTGTTATTCGTAAGCAGTATAACATTTTGATTGTTCAGGAATTTTCCATACTCCCCATCAAGCTCTAACATCTTTGCCCATTTCTCTTCCCATCTGTACAGAATCAACTTTTCATTTTTTACCAGACTGAAGATCCCAAAATCTGTCGATATCAGATCAATGCAATTTGCTGGTAATTGCAATGTAGCTAATTTTGAAAAGGTTTTACCGTCGTAAGACATGACGTTACCGTTGGCATAGAAACTCATTTTACTGTTAGTCGCATGCGGGAATATAACATTACCTTCATACAATTTTCCATTTGTCGAATAAATTCCATCCCTGCGAAGGTATATTACCTGTGAACCAACCTTCAGGATATCTATCACACCATCAAAGGGCATATTTTTCGTTTTTTTCATAACAGGGGCGATCGAGAAAGTATCCGGTGTACTTATATCGACGTTTTTTACTGACACAATTTCTCTGCCCTGTATGTTGGGAATCTTTTCTGGATATGTTTCTGTTTTGTATTCGGGTACTTTTGCAGGTTCATAAGCAAGAAAAGCTCTCAACTTTTCTTGAAACTGAATTGATATATAACAATCGAAAAAAGAGCCTTCAACCACGAGGGATTCTACACCATCTATCAGGGCACTACTTTTTGTTACAACTCCATCTGCACTGCCTTTGACAAGCTCTGGATAAAAACTTTCGAAAGGAGTACTTTTCACATCGATTGACATAGGAGGGGAATTTCCCACGACACAAAGATATGCAATATCTTTTCTTGTCTCTGAGAGTGAGCTGAGCAATGTGGATGAGACAGATATTTCTCTGTATAAAGGCCCCAAGGATTCAAGATAAAATAGCAGGTGAGACTTTATGGAATCGACTATTGTCCTGTCCATTGAAAAATTAGACGCAATCACCTCTGATGGTTTTCCAAAAAGCAGTGTTCCAAAATAGATTGGATTCACAATATTTGTCCCTTTGTTTGGTGTACTGATCAGAACGATTTTTCTTACATTTTTAATTTCCGGATGCTTTTCTACAGCCAATCGCGCTATAATTCCGCCTATGCCATGAGCAACGATATCGAATTCAAGGTTTTTCAATCTTTGAAGCTCTGTGGCAAGTTTTTCCGCTTCATAAAGTATGAAACTATTTGTGCCTTTGACCCTGGAAAATTGTCTGTAGCTATCCATATATGATTTGGATTTCGTGTTTACTATAGGATATTCGTAATACATCACTGTTCTGTTTGGAAATATCTCACTCCATATATTCACATTGGCACGTGCTGAATTTGGTATGAAGCCAAGAAAACCTCTGTCGATATCCGGAATCAAAAGCAGGATTGGTTCAAGACTTTTTGAATTTTCTTTTATCAACTGGAGCCCTGTTTTTTGCTTTTCTGGAACGCTTGCAATTATTCCTATTTTAGAGGCATGGAAAGCTTCAACTTCGATGTATGGTCCATTGTTGTCAATATCTATGTAAGCCCCTCCAAGAGTTCTATAAACCGGTTCTTCAATATCTGGTACATACGCCACTTTCAAATTCGCGTATTCTTCACCGAGATAGAGGTTCTTGGGGATTCGGTATTTTATCGTCAAAGGTTTCATTGCAAATTCATCTATACCGTCACCTGGCGAAACATCGTAAACATCTGATACAAAAGAAGAAGAAAGTTTACCGGGCAAATTTTCAGGTGATATTTTTCGAATTTGAAGAACTTTCATCTTATTAAAAGCACCTTCTGGTATGGAAATAGTCAATGCCTGTGCAGTAATATCTTTTTGTTTATCTGGATGAATAACTGACTCATTGTTGATGAGACTCAGCACAAGGAAAATAATTACAATGGTTGCCAGCGATCCTGAGAGAACAATAAACAACAGCTTCCTCTTGAGGAGATTTTTTAAAACTTCCAGAATTTTTTTCACTCAACCTCACTCTCTCAAAGCACACAGGAAATCCACAACTTTATTAAGAGACAAAGATTTAAGCTGTACAATAACTGACTCATAAAGATTATCGGCAAAATTCTTAGCTTCTTGAATTCCCATGATATTCACAACAGTGGGTTTTCCAAGTGCTTTGTCCCTTCCAGTTGTTTTGCCAACATTTTCGTCCTTGCCAGAGACGTCTTTCAAATCATCGACAATCTGGAACCATACCCCAAACGTAGATCCCGCATTTATCAATTTTTCAAGATATTCAAGTTTTTTCATTAAGATTGCGCCGATGGCAAAACAAAAAGAAAAAAGAGCTCCAGTTTTTTTCCGGTACATTTCTATAACGTCGTTTATATTCTTTTCTTTTCCTGTAAATTCAACATCCATGGCTTCTCCAATCAAAACATCGTAAGTTGATTTTGAAAACAAATCGAAGAGCATCGATTTGGAAACAGGATCAGCGGGCGTTTGGTTGAGCACACAGAAGGCCATTAACATGAGTCCATCACCGGCAAGTATAGCCATATCATTTCCAAAAACAACATGGCAGGATGGCCTGCCTCGCCTGAGAGGTGAATCATCTATCTGGGGGAGATCATCGTGAATCAAAGAGGCTGTATGAAACAGTTCAACTGCCATAGCGGGGTTCCATATTAGATCTTCTTGTACACCCATATCTTCACAGATAAGTTTTATCAGAACAGGTCTTATTCGCTTTCCAGCTGACAGCAAGCTGTATGCCATAGCCTGTTCAACCATGGTTGATTTATTTATCAATCGGGTCATCTTTTCATTCAATTTTTTCACAAAACCTTCATTATTCATCTTCTTCTCCCTCTTCATCTGGCTCATCCTTGAGCATTTCTCTGAACTTGTCTATATCCAGACTTTCGACAAATTTCTTGAATTCTTCATCAGAGCTGTCTTCGGGTATTTGCAAATCTATGGCATGCTCCTCAACTATTTCGTTGCTCACATATATTGGCACGCCTTTTTTAACGGCAAGTACGATTGAATCAGAAGGCCTCGCATCTATCTCAATTAATGCGTGCTCGTCAGATCCTTCCTCATCTTCTGTCTCAACAAATGTGAGATCTCTTATAACAAGTGTTGCGTGGTAAACATTATCTTTTACTGAGTGTATTATCGCTTTTTCAAGCCGGGCATCAAGTGCATCCAGTATATTTACTATCAAGTCATGCGTCAATGGCCTTGGAAATTCTAATCCTTCGAGATTTATTGCCAGGGCGTTTGCTTCACATGCACCAATCCAGATTGGCACCACCTTGTTTGTTCCTTCAATTCCAAGAATCACGACTGGTGAATTATGAGCTTTGTCAAGCACAAGAGCTTTAATCCAGGCTCTTCGCATGTCATATCACCTCCTGTTTCAATTTCTCTACCCCAGCACGCACAGTCTCTTCTATTGTTCTGGCGAGTTCTTCCTCATTAGGGAAATCCTCAGGATTAACTGGTGGGTGAATGAGCATTGCCACCCTGCCAGGGTTCAGGAAGAGGCTACGCCTGGGTACAAGAAATATTGTACCCCAAATCGAAATCGGTAGTATCTTCACATGTACCTTTTTCGCAATTTTAAATATTGCCGTTTTAAACTTTCCAACAGATCCGTCAACAGACCGGGTTCCTTCAGGAAAGATCAGCAACGACTTTCCAGAGGACAGAGTTTTGATCAATTCTTTGAGAATATGCGCACCTTCAGCAGGATTGCTTCTGTCCAGAAAATAACCACCCATATATTTCACGAACCAGTTCACGCCAGGAACTCTGGCAAGTTCTTTTTTTGCAACCATTGGCATTGGACCAACGTATCCAAGTATCAATGGAATATCCATCAAGCTTTGGTGATTTGCAACAACAAGGCAATTGGGCTGAATATTTTCTTCACCATGTACAATAACAGATGAAAACATCCATCTGAAGGAATTTTTTCCAAATAATTTTATCTGGCCATTGACAAACCTTCTTGAAACTTTTTCGCCAGCGAAGATTTTTATCAAGAATCCGGCAAACAAAACAATGCTGCCATAAACAAATACATACAGAACAGCCATTATAAGAAAATAGATTGTTACCAGAAGTTTTTTCATAAGATTACCCCACCTTTTAAAAGAGATTCAGAAAATCAAAGTGATTTTGCAACAGATTAATTTGCAAAATCTTCCCGTTTAGTATATCTCCTTTATTGCAAATAATCTTTGTCATTTCACTTACTTGAAGAGCTGCTGTTAAAACTACGGTGGGCGGGAAAATCTGTCTTTCCTTATCCTCCTCAACAGCTCCTCGATAAAGTTCTTTCAGCGTCGGTCCACCATTATACATCAATGTCGTCACTTGCCCGGAGAATTTGCCAACACCAGCATGAACAAGTGGAATAGATTTTCTCTGGCACAGATCATCCAGGATCAATTTGCTTTTAAATCCTTCGAGGCAATCTATAACAATATCAACAGCTGGTAATATGAATTTTTCATCCAAAGTTTTATCAATTGTAATCAGATTACATTCGGGATTTATCATTTTAAGCTTTTCTCCCGCTACTTTGACTTTGCTTTTCCCCAGATCGTTTCTATCGTAGAGGATCTGCCGATTTAAATCCGGCTCATCCACTATTCCATGATCTATCAAATAGATATTTTTCACGCCAATTCTAACTATTAAAGATAAAACTGTACAGCCAAGGCCACCAGCGCCGGCGACAAAAATAGTAGATTTAAAAAGCTTTTGCATGCAGTCTTTCAATAATTCAGAGTGCCGTTGAAACATCTCAACCACCGCTTACTGGAACGAAAATAACGAGTTCTCCATCTTGCAATGCATCTCGGTCAATGTCCAGCAGGTTTATCCCATTATGAAGTGCAATAACCCAGTTTTTCAGAAATTTTCCGTCATTTTCGACAACGAGATAGACACTCTCTCGTTTTTCATCTATGAGAAGATTCACATTCTTTTTGAGAGAGCTTGAGAGGTTTTTGAAGATTTCATCGAGTGATCTGCCGCATACCTCTATTTCTTTTATTCCAACAAGATTATCCACCATATTTCCAAAACGTATTTTCATGATTTCACCCCGCTTTATCTATTATACTTTTCATGGTGATGATATGAAAATAGCAGTTTTTGGTGGAACATTTTGGGATGTGTATATATACGGCCAGCAGGTGCATAAAGCAGAGGTAATTGAAATGTGTGGCGGATCTGGATTGAATATAGCTTTTGGCCTCTGGAGATTAGGCTTTGACATTGAGTTTTTTTCAAACGTTGGCTCTGATTACAGAGCGGATTTGATTCTCGAAGAACTCAGGGCGCTTGGGTTTAAAAACAACATAAGAAAAATTCACGGAAAGACAGGATTGCACATTGCTTATAATGATGTCCCTATTGCCGTCAACAGGGGAGTCAATGAATTAGATGTTCCGGTGATCCAGGAGCTATTAAATGATTGCGACTGTGTGTTTTTGAATGGGGAAATTCCATCATCGTGTGCGAGAAAGATTATTGAACTTTGCAGAGAGAAAAAGATTTTTGTGGATGTTGGCCCGCTTGCCAATTTTGATTTTGACCTTAAGCAAGCAGCAAGGGACATTTTGGTTATTGGTAATGAGAAAGAATGCAGCAGAATTAATTGTGATGTGGTCAAACTTGGGCCAAAAGGGGCAGTTTTTGGCTCTATCAAGATTTCTGGAGATGGCAGGGATTATGTTTATAGGACGGGCTGTGGAGATGTTTTTGATGTGGTTCTGATGGCAAATTTGTTGAATAATGAAAAAATAAGCGTGGCACTCAATCGCGCTGTCAAGGAGGCGGAAAAAATGGCACGAACTGTAAAAGGGGCTTTCAGCAAGATGAAAAATCTTGGTGAAAAAGCGTGAAAGCTT
Organism: Pseudothermotoga elfii DSM 9442 = NBRC 107921; assembly: GCF_000504085.1. Lineage (NCBI taxonomy): Bacteria > Thermotogati > Thermotogota > Thermotogae > Thermotogales > Thermotogaceae > Pseudothermotoga > Pseudothermotoga elfii. Next base: position 341,858 of record NC_022792.1, read on the forward strand.
TATTTTATGATGGAAATCTTCGATTAATTCAGATTGACAAGCCACGAATGCACAAGGGGTTTGCACTTGTCAAAATTTTGATGGCGGGAATTTGCAATACTGATCTTGAAATATTAAAAGGTTATATGAATTTTTCGGGTATACTTGGTCATGAGTTTGTGGGTATCGTAGAAAAAGGTCCATCTGCACTCATTGGAAAACGTGTGGTTGGTGAAATAAACATACCGTGTAAAAAATGTGATTTATGCCTGGAAGGACTCTGGCGGCACTGCAGAAATATGAGAGTGCTGGGTATAAACGGTTATAATGGGGTTTTTGCGCAGTATGCCCTGATTCCTGTAGAAAACCTTCATGTCCTGCCACACGAGATAGCGGATGAAGAAGCCGTTTTTGTTGAACCTCTGGCTGCTGCGTTCAGAATAACCGAACAAATCAATTTTACTGGCCATGAGAAAATTGCCGTTTTTGGCGATGGGAAGCTTGGTTTAGTAATATCGAAGGCTTTGAATTTTTCAAATATAGCGCATGTACTTTTTGGCAAGCACGAAGAAAAATTATCTCTTGCAAAAAAATGGACTGATGTTGAATTTGCAGACAATATTGAAAAATATGACCGCCACTTTGATGTTGTAATAGATGCAACAGGAAAACAAAGTGGATTGCAGCAAGCCCTGTATGCAGTCAAACCAGAAGGAACGATTGTTTTGAAAACAACGGTCGCTGGAAAAATAAGCATAGATATGAGCACAGCAACTGTTAATGAAGTAACCATAGTAGGGTCACGATGTGGACCTTTTCCAAAGGCAATTTTCGCTCTTCAAAATGGCTTAAGGGTAGTTGATCTGATAGAAGATGTATTTGATTTTGACGATTATCAGAAAGCTTTTGAAAAAGCAAGTGGGGCATTGAAGGTAATTCTTAAGATTCAGGATTAATGATACAATTTATTTGTGAAAATATGAACTAAGGGGGTGTATAGGATGAAGATTCCAAAACCAACTGTGAAAAGGCTGGCAATTTATTACAGATGTCTTGAAAGGCTTGTTGACAAAGGTATAGATAACATATCCTCCAGACAGCTGGCAGAGATGCTGCACATAAAAGATACACAGGTGAGAAAAGATTTATCATATTTTGGTAATTTTGGGCGACGTGGTTTTGGCTACAAAACAAGGGTTCTTTTGGATGAAATCAGGAAAATTCTTGGAATACACAAACGATGGAATGTGATAATAGTGGGTGCCGGCAACATAGGCAAGGCTATAGCGAGGTTTAAACAAATCGAAAAACATAATTTTAAGATAACAGGGATTTTCGATGTTGATCGAAAAAAGATAGGCAAGCGTATAAATTCCGACCTGATAGTTATGAGCGTTGATGAAATGGAAAATTTCATTGAAAAAACAGGATCAGAGCTTGCCGTTATTGCCACGCCAGCCGAAGCAGCCCAGCTCATAGCAGATAGATTGAAAAATTCCGGTATCAAGGGTATAATATGTTTTGCCCCTGTGACATTGAATACAGATATACCGGTTGAATATGTGGACATCACTATTTTCTTCAAGACATTAGTCCATTCTGTTATTTCACTTTCACACAATATATAGTGTTGTATTGAATTGATATACAACTTGTAGTATAATTACCCCCGAAAGGGGGTAAAGTTTTTATGTACTCAGACCTGATTGAAAAATATAAAAAGATTCAGCCATCGCAGAATGCAGTTAGAATATTGACAGAAAGGTACTTTATCAAAACGCCAGCGGGTGAATTTATCGAAAAAAGCTGGCACGATGTTGCCCATCGTGTGGCAAGAGTTGTGGCAAGTGCTGAATTGATTAATAATCCCGCCCTGGAAAACCTTTCAAAAAGTGAAAAGCTTGACTACATTAAATTGCTGGAGAAAGAGTTTTTCGATCTTTTAGCGAGCCGAATTTTCATTCCAAATAGCCCTACATTGTTTAATTCAGGTATGGGAGTTGATTATGAGCTTTTGTATAAACCTCTGGAGCAGATGGAGCTCGATGATTATTCAAAAATAATACAAATGAGAAATCATCTTCATATGTTATCCGCATGTTTTGTTGTGCCTGTTGAAGATAGTATTGATGGAATTTTCACCGCGGTGAAAGAATATGCGTTGATAACAAAAGCCGGAGGAGGTATTGGAAGCAATTTCAGCTCCTTAAGGCCAAATGGAAGCTTTGTGGCGGGAACTCACGGAAAAGCCTCTGGTCCCATCAGCTTTATGCATGTTTTTAATTCAGCTGTCTCTGTGGTTGAGCAGGGTTACAGAAGAAGAGGGGCGTTGATGGGTATTTTGAATATCGATCATCCAGATATAATGGACTTCATATCTGCAAAAAAAGGCAACGACGGAGAAAAGGTTCTGAGGTTCTTCAACATATCTGTTGGAATCCCAATGAGAAGGGAGGAACTTCTGAGAATTTATGAAAGAGATGGAACAATCAGATTGAATCATTCAAAATGGCATGGGGAAAAAGAAATAAAAGTACGTGAAATAATACAGAAAATGGCTCAAAGCGCATGGGAAACTGGCGACCCAGGAATGGTGTTTCTTGGTGAAATGAACAGATATTATGCATTATATCCACATAAAGAGATAATTTCCACAAATCCATGTGGAGAAATAGGGCTTGGTGCGTATGAGGCCTGTAATCTTGGTTCAATCGATCTGGCAAAACTGTATACACAGAATGGTGTTGACTGGGATGCATTAGAAAAAGCTACAAGGATTGCTGTCAGGTTCCTTGACAATGTTATAGATGTAAATGTTTTTCCAATCGATAAAATCTCCAAAGCCGTCAAGGAGTCCAGAAGATTGGGACTTGGAATCATGGGCTTTGCCGATTTACTTTACAAAATGGATATTCCCTATGATTCTGAAGAAGCCAGAAGACTTGCGAAAAATATAATGGCATTCATGGCATTACATTCTCATGAAGAATCATCAAAACTTGGGGAAGAGAAAGGAAATTTCCCCCTGTTTGAACAGAGCAGGTATCATACAGAAGATGATTTTGTTCCCTTTTCGATGGATGAAAGTGATTATGATGAAGAGATTTTTGAACACTTCAGAAATGTTGCTCCAAAATTCAAAAGAAATGTAGCCGTCCTTGCAATTGCTCCTACCGGGTCAATATCAAATATTGCTGACACTTCTTCTGGGCTTGAACCTAATTTTCTGCTCGCATACGTTAGATATGTGAACAAACAAAATAGCGATGAGCGGGAGCCACTGTTTTATGTCAATGAAGTTCTTAAGCAAAAACTTCCTGAAGACCTTATCAATTCAATCAAAGACAAACTTGTGGAAGATGGAACACTTAAACATTTGGAAATCGATGAGGAGATCAAAAGAGTATTTGTAGTATCGCATGATATAAAACCCATCGACCATTTATTGATGCAGGAAGCGTTTCAATGTTACGTGGACAACAACATATCCAAGACCATAAATTTACCCAATAGCGCTACTGTTGACGATGTAGTGGAAGTTTATATTGAAGCTTTGAAACATAAAATACGTGGATTAACAATTTACAGGGATGGTTCTTTACAGACTCAGGTTTTAACATCGACGAAATCTCTTAAAACAAAAGATGCACCAAAAATTCAATTTTTCGTACTTGACGAAAAGCACAGGTTGAGAGCCAAACCGAGAAAAGAAACTTTGAGAAGCGTGACAAGAAAGTATAAGAGCTCTTCAGGGACAACGTATATAACTGTTTCTTTTGATGATACAGGAGAAGCAATAGAGATATTCCTCTCCAACGGCACTGAAACCGCTGAGGCCATAGGAAGACTTTCTTCAACTGCACTCAGAGCTGGTGTATCGGTGGATGAAATCATTGAACAGTTGGTGAAAGTGAAAGGAGATTATGTGCGAAACGTTGGAATTGAGATAAAGAAAGCTATAGATGACTTTGCAGAGTTATGGACAGAGAAAAACAATGTGGAAACAGAAGTTATGAGAATAGATGGAACAGCCAAAACTCCCGAAGAAGTTGAGAAATTTGTAATTGCGAATGGACTTGAGTGGAAACAGGGATATTACGTAGATATAGATGGAAATACCTATTGTCCATCGTGCTTATCGAAAAATTCACTAATTATGCAGGAAGGATGCGTTAGCTGTAAAATTTGTGGATGGTCCAGGTGCAGTTAAGGTGGGGGTTTAGCCCCACTTTATACTTTCCGGATTTGTTTAATCTGAACACCTGGATGGTATTTTAGTATAGAAAGTGCCAGCACTTCATCGAGCTGATTTTTTAAGATTATTGTTCTGAATATGGTGATTTTAAGATCTGTTTGAAGATGCTTTGATACTGATTTCGTTAATTTTCCTATTTCATAGATTTCCTGAATATACTGCACAGAAAGTTTTTCAGATAGATATTCAACAGGATGAATTTTTTGCTGAGAATTCATCAATTGAAGAATATGAGGATTTTTTACAACATCGACAAGACATTTTTCGTAGCATACAGGTTTATCGTCTTCCAGCCAGAGAATCTCGAAATTGAGAACAGGAGATCCCTCTGAAAACAGGCTGTATTGCTCGCGAGAATTTGACAGGGCACTTTTAAGTACTCTAAATTGCCAGGAATTTTCTATCAGCCCCAGAAACTTCTTTTGAATCTCTGCAGCTACGAAGGTGCCGCGGCCTTTGATTCTTTTTACGACACCTTCCTCAGCAAGTTTCTTTATGGCGAGTCTGATTGTATGTCTTCTCACTCCATAAGCTTCTGCCAGGTCTTTTTCATCTTCGAGTTTTGTTCCCTGTGAATAATAACCGCTTTCGATCTTTTTTCTTAAATCTTTATAAACGATTTCGGCGGTTCTATCCATCGAATTTCTATTACTCCTCTTCAGACTCTCCGTGCTCCTCGAAGTTGAACATGCCACGCAGCTTTTCATCGTTTTCAAGCATATTGTTCCATGCTTCCGACACGCGATCAAATTCCTCTTCGGTCTCTATCGAATCAACGAAAAGATTACCCGTGTCATCTTTTTTAACTTCAAATGGATATATTTCACCAAAGTCTGTGATCTGTCCCTCTTCATCCACCATTATTTCTTCACAGACCCAGTACTTTTTTCCTGAGTTTTCGATCTCAGCAAGCAAGACGAAATGATGATCCACATTGTTTTCGTCTGTCAGTACAAAAACCTCAAAATTCTCTTTTTCCATGATATCAGCTCCTCTAAAACGAATATTGTATTTACATGATACCACAAAATGAGAAAGCAAGTTTGATTTTTTAAGAAGAAAAGATGAAAAACCGTCAAAGGTACTTGACAGATGGTCGGAGAATATATAGAATAAATTTCGGCATATATCGAAATAATTTCGATTTATCTACTTTTTCAACAACAGATATTTTACACTGGAGGCGCATAGTATGAAAAAAAATTTAATAATCATGTTGATGATTCTTCCCTTGATGGTTTTGAGCTATGATGTGGCACTCCTCATAACGGGGGAGATTGGTGGAAACCCGATATATGAAATGATGGTCGATGGAGCCAAAAGGGCATCTCGTGATTTTGGTTTTAATCTCAAAGTTGTGGAAGGTGGATATAATCCGGCAAAATGGGAACCATCTTTAATAGCGCTCGCCTCAACGGGATCTTATGATTTAATTGTAACCTTCACAGAGGGTATGCCAAAAAGCGTTGAAAAGGCAGCTAAGATGTTTCCAAAACAGAAATTCGCACTTATAGATGGTATAGCTCCTTTGTCTGAGAATGTCTACTCGCTTGGTTTTAAAGATGAGGAAATGGCCTATCTTGCAGGATATTTTGCAGGGCTTATAACAACAAGTAATCTTCCCGGTGCGAACAGGGAATTAAAAGTTGGGCTGATATCAGGAGATATTTATCCTGCCATGATTGATCGCATGAAACCAGCATACGAAAAAGGTGCTAAATCAGTTAACCAGGCAATCGAAGTACTTTTTTCAGTTGCAGGTAGCTGGTCTGACCCTGGTAAAGGATCTGAATTGGCTCAACTCCAGTTTTCTCAGGGTGCTGATATCATTTTTCTCGTTGCTGGTGGCACCGGGATTGGAGCAATCCAAAAGGCCAGAGAACTCAAAAAATATGTTATAGGTGTGGATTCAAACATCATCTCGATTGCGCCAGGTGTTATTTTGGCCTGTGTTTTGAAAAGAGCAGATGATGCTATTTACAGTGTATTGAAGAGAGCATATGAAGGAAAACTTCCTTTTGGAAACTACGAACGATGGGGTATTGAGGAAAATGTTATAGATTTTACCCTTGATGAGAATTATTTCACACAATTTGTTTCGGAAAACATTGCAGAAAAAATGAGGCAGATTTTCAATAGCCTGAAGAATGGAGAGATTGATCCACTTGAAAAGTAAGGTTTTTGTTGAAATGAGGGGAATCTTCAAAACTTTTTTTCCCAGCAATACGATCGCTTTAAAGGGAGCTAATTTTGTATTGAGAGCAGGTAAAATACACGCTTTGCTTGGAGAAAACGGAGCTGGTAAAACTACTTTGATGAAAATCCTCTGCGGTCTGGAAAGAATGGATAGTGGAGAAATTTTTATCAATGGTAACCCTGTTCAAATAAAAAGCCCGGGGGATGCGCTCCACCTTAAAATAGCAATGGTTCACCAACATCTTGCATTAATAGATGACTTTACAGCTCTTGAGAACATTATCCTTCAGAAAGTTCCTTTAAAAAACCTTGTTTTCCTGGATAAAAATTCGGCTCAGAAGCATGTTGAGAGATTATTTTCTGAATCAAAACTTGAGGTCAATCTGAATTCAAAAATCAAAGATCTTACAATGGCTGAAAGGCAGAAGGTTGAAATATTGAGAGCTCTGTATCTTGGGGCTCAACTTTTGATATTTGATGAGCCAACAACTTATCTTTCTGAACATGAGGCAGAAAATTTTTACAGGTTAATAAAATGGCTCAAGCAGAATGGGAAAACTGTTGTTCTCATAACTCACGATATTAAAGAAGCCTGCGATATATCTGATGAAATTACTGTGTTGAGAAACGGAAGGACTGTATTTTCCTCGTCAAATAAAGGTGTCTCACACGAAAAAATAGCGGAAATGATGGTTGGTAGGACAAAAATTCTTCTGACAAAAAAAGAAAAAAAATGTGGAAAAGTGGTGCTATCTGTTAGAAATTTGTCCCTGCCTGAGGAGACAATGGTGAGAAATATTTCTTTTGAAATCAGTGCTGGAGAAATAGTTGGGTTTGCCGGTTTGGCGAACAGTGGCGTTTTAGATATTCTTGAGGCTTTGATTGGTTTGAGGAAAATTGCTAATGGAGAGATTATCTTCTTTGGTGAGAATATAGAACACAAATCGGTGAAAGAGAGAAGAAAATGTGGTATAAGTTACATACCTCAAAACAGAACGCAAGTTGGGGTTTCTGCTGATTTATCAATACTGGAAAATCTTCTCGCTATCAAATATTACGAGAAAAATTTTACCAGATTCAAATATTTCTTAAACTACAAAACAGTAGAGAATTGGGCAAGAGAACTTTTGAAAAAATTCGATATTCAGACAAAATCAGTATGGCAACCTGTAAGTACCTTATCAGGCGGAAATATTCAGAGACTTTTGATTGCAAGGGAGCTCAGTGCTGTGCCAAAGCTTTTGATTGCTTCTGACCCAACAGCAGGTCTTGATGTACATTCAACTGCTATGGTGCACAAGTTTTTGTTGAATTTGAGAAACGATAATGTAGCTGTAATACTGTACTCAAGTGATTTAGAAGAACTTTTGAAAATTTGTGACAGAATTATAGTTGTGAAAGATGGCACGCTTAAAGATGAGTTTGTCGTCGATGAAAATATTTCGAAAGTTAAACTTTTCGGAGTGATGGCTTAAAGTGAGATATTCTGCTGGATGGTTGACATTTTTCCTTTTCACAATCACCGTGGCCTTCGCTTTAGGAATAGCCATAATTTTTCTCACAAGTGATTTCCCTCTTGAGTCAGTGAAATGGTTTTTTTTTGGACCTGTATCCAACCTTTATTTTCTGGGAAATATGCTGAGCAACTCTATACCGTTGATTATGACGGCTATCGCCGCCGTTGTCTCCTTTTCATCCGGGTTGTTCAACCTCGGTTTGGAAGGACAGGTATATTTCGGAGCATTTTTTGGGACATTAACAGCTTTATTTTTGCCAGATATTCCATCTTTCTTTGCCAAGATGATTGTTTTGCTGGCAGCTTTTTTTGCTGGTATGATGCTATCGGGCGTTTCTGTTTTTTTGAAGATAAAACTTAATATAGATGAACTTATTTCTTCTTTTCTTTTGAGTCAGGCGACTGTGCACATAATAGATTATTTTCTAAATGGGCCGATGAGAGATCCTTCAGCCGGTCTTGCGGCTTCAAAATACATTGATTTGAGTTTTTCAAAAATTCTTCCACCTTCACAGTTGCATTCAGGTATCTTCATAAGTGCATTCTTTTGTTTTGCTTTGTACATGCTCATGAATTATTCATGGTTTGGTTTGGAGACAAGGATTGCGAAAAATCGAAGGTTTGCAGAATATATTGGTGTTGATGTCAAAGGTGTGTGGGTTCTTACCATGTTGATTAGTGGAGGTATAGCTGGTTTAAGTGGTATGGTGGATGTGCTCGGTGTGCACTCGAGAGTCGTGAAAGGTTTTTCCGCTGGTTATGGATTCAATGGCATAGCTGTTGCCCTGATTGCAAGAAATAATCCAATCCTGGTAATACCTGCAGCTATCTTCTTTTCATACTTAGAGGCAGGTTCGCAGGTTGCCTCGTTTATGTCCGATATAACACCAGAAATGTCAAGAATCATTCAAGGAGCTATTTTTTATTTAGTTACTGCTGAGGCGATACTCGATTTTATCGCCAAAAGGAAGGTTAAGAAAATATGGTAGGCGGATTTTTGCATCTTGTGATATCGTCAACTGTACCAGTGGTACTGGCATCGATTGGAGGCATGTTTAGCAATGTTTCAGGAAAATTGAATATAGGGCTCGAAGGTATGATATTAACTTCCGCGTTTTTTGGTGTTTACAGTGCATATTCATCAAAAAGTCTTTTGGTAGGTATTCTTGCCGGGATTATTTCTTCATGTGTCCTTGCTTTCGTCATGGCATACTTGAGCTTTTTTTTGAAGGCCAATATATTTGTTGTGGGCCTTGCAACAAATCTTTTTGCAATGGGTTTGACGGTTTTTCTCGGGGCTGTTTTATTTGGTTCAAAAGGAACATTGATATTTGATAAAGCGCCATTATTGAGAAATATTGAATTACCGATCAAAAATATTGACTTTCTTAGAGAATTATTGAGTGGGTACAACATTATTGAATACTCAACTCCATTTTTAGTATTGCTGAGCCACCTGGTTCTTTTTAAAACGCCTTTTGGCTATAGATTGAGGGCAATTGGAAAGAATGAGACAGCGGCAGCAGATATAGGAATAAACGTAAGAAAAACCAGAACAATTGCTTATTTAGCAGGTGGGATCTTCACAGGTCTATCTGGCTTAGCTCTCTCGCTACCTCTCGGATCGTTTGTTGCAGGTATGAGCAATAATCGTGGCTGGATGGCACTCGTGGCTGTTATACTTGGAGGTGAAAAACCTGTGAATGTGATGGTTGTTTCTTTTTTCTTTGGGCTGATCACATCTCTGTCCAATGTCTTACAGACTTCTACAAAATTGCCTTCTGACTTACTGATGAGCCTGCCTTACTTTGCAACAGTTCTTGCAATGGTGTTATATTCTCTTACAAGAAAGCGGGTGTGGTTCAAAAGATGAATGTAAGTGTTTTTCAAAAGATGAAAGATATGATGCCTTCAATGAGCAGATCGCAGATACGAATTGCACAATTCATCATAGAAAATCCATCAAAAGTGTTAAATATGAATATTCTTGAACTCGCGCGCAGTTGTGAGAGTTCTCCTTCAACTGTAGTGGAATTTTCAAAAAAACTTGGTTTTTCTGGCTACAAATCTTTTCAGATAGCCCTTGCTCAAGAAATAGCACTTTTTGAAACCCTTAAACCGGATTCTGATCGATTGAGGCGTATATGCAGGGATTTTCTTGGTTTTGTGTTTTCAGAATTAAAACAATCTGTTGAATTAATAAGCGATGAGGTTCTCACAAGAGCATCGGATATTATTTTAAAAAGTAATGTCGTGGAGATTTTTGCCTATGGATTTGATAGCATAGCAGGAAAAGATCTATTCCTGAAGCTGAAAGAATTCGGTTTTCAGGTTAATTTCTTTTCAAATCCTTTTCTTCAAAGCATATCTGCTTCTCACCTCGGAAATCGCGGGTGTGCCGTAGCTATTTCAAGCAGCCATTCTTCCACGGATTTACTTGACGCAATAAGTTTTTCAAAAAAATCTGGTGCTTCAGTAATAGCAATAGCCTCACCAAGTTCAAAGATAGCTGAAGTTTGTGATATTCTCTTACCGGCTTATGCCAGGACAGAGATATTATCCGAAGGAGGATTTCTGACGAAATATCTCCAGATTGTTATTGTGGATCTTTTGATTCTGAAAATGTTTGAAATTGACAAAGATAGACTGTATGAGAAATACAAACATTTTGAGACAATTTTGTCGCAGAAAAGAAGGGGAGACAAGGGTGTTTTCTGATTTGGTTGCCGCAGTAGATATAGGTACTACAAATGTTAAAATAGGCCTTTTTAATTTCTCCGGGGAAAAAATCTTCTTGTTTCAGCAGAGGTGTTTTGAATCTTCCAGAAGTGGTGTTCATGAGGTAAGCACGGAGAAGTGGTGGAAAGCGGTAGTTCAAGGTTTTCACAGTATTGATTCTTCTTACAGAAAAAATATTGTTGCCATATGTATCACCGGTCAGGGACCAACTACAATAATGGTTGATGAAAGACAAAAGGTTTTCGGGAAAGCTATAACTTGGATAGATAAAAGAGGATTTGAGTCTTTAAAGAAGATTATTGAGAAGGGCATTGATGGTCAGACAGCCACAGTTGTTGCTCATTTGATAGAAGTTGAGAAAAACTTAACTCAAAAAGTTTATTTATTACAGCCAAGTGATTTCATAATCATGAAATTAACCAGAAAGATAGTCAATGCGTCATTTCCACAAAGCGGATATCTTCCATGGAACAAAGAGACTCTCGAAAAATTTAATCTTGACAAAAAATTTTCAATACCGCCGCTGGTTAATACTGGAGAGGTGATTTCAAGTATAGATAGGTCGATTGCCCGGGTTCTTGGCGTAAATGACAAAGCGCTGATCATTGCTGGTGCCCCGGATTTTGCAATGGCGCTTATTGGGACTGGGGTTCTTGAAGACGGGATGCTCTGTGACAGAGGTGGAACTTCACAGGGGCTTACCTTATGCAGTGCCAAAAAGATCTTGCATCCAGGTCTAATAACAACGCCATTCTTTCTGGATGATTACTGGAAAATAAGTGGTGTTATGACAACAACAGGCGGGGCTTATGAATGGTTTTCTCGTCAAGTGGCGAGGACTCGTCTGGTAAATTTAGCAAGATTGATGCAGATTAAAAGACCAACCGGTGTGATTTTTTTGCCCCACCTTAATGGGGAAAGGAGCCCTTACTGGAATCCCAGTCTCAGAGGTGCTTTTTTTGGTCTATCCTTCAATGATGATTGGAAAACTATGCTGGTGTCTGTTGTGGAAGGTGTTGCATATGCTATCAGAGAGATTGTTGAACTCATGAAAAAAAGCGGATGTGATATAAAGACGATAAGAACTACGGGAGGACAATCTTTAAATGATTTGTGGAATCAAACAAAATCAGACGTTCTCGGAAAAGAATTAGAAGTAGTAAATGTACACGAATCTGAGTTGCTTGGATGCGCAATAGTTGCGATCTCTTCTTTAAGTAAGGAGAGCTTTCTGCAGATAAGCAAAAAAATCGTCAGAGTCTCAAGAAAATTTCTGCCGTGTATGGATAAGCATGAAGTTTATAGCAGACTTTTCGAACTTTACCAATTGATACACAGACGTAACGAAGATATATTTGAAAAACTGACAAAATCACTCTAAGGCCGAGAAAAACCTGGTTGCAGCAAGGGCATTAGCCTGTGGGTTGTATCCACCTTCCTGGACTACCAGCACGGGTAATTTTAATGCACCGATTTGTCTTGCAATTTTGGCGTAATCTTCATCACAGAGGGAAAATCTGCCTACAGGATCATCTTTATGAGTATCAAAACCAAGTGATATGATTAACACATCAGGGTAATAATCTTTGATTTCTCTTAAAGCATAGGTGAGTGCCTCAGAGTATTCGTTCCAGCCTGATCCAGCCTGAAGGGGCAAGTTCAGATTAAACCCTTCTCCGGGCCCATTGCCTATTTCGCTTGCTTTTCCGCTTATCCATGGGTAGAAAACCTGTGGATCGCCATGGATAGATATGTAATAAACCCAGTCAACATCATAAAAAATCTGCTGAGTACCATTTCCATGATGAAAATCCAGATCCAGGATGACTATTCTGTCCGCGCCACGTTTCAAAAAATAGTATGCAGCTATGGCGGCATTGTTGAAATAGCAATACCCGCCACACAAATCCATTGTTGCATGGTGTCCGGGCGGTCTCGTTAAGGCGTAGACGGTATTTGTACTTGAATCAACAAAACTCGCTGCTGTTAAAACAACATCAACGGCTTTCTTTGATGCCTCAAATGTATTTTTTTTAACAGGAGTACCTGTATCAAAACACCTGTCAAAGCCGAACACTTCCATGAGGTATTCATCTTGATCAGATAAAGAAGAAGACTTGTTTTTGAGCCATTCAACATATGATTCATCATGAACCATGTAGATATAACTCATTGGGAATTTGTTTGGAGGTGTCAGATTGTCAAAACCGCTTAATATCAATGCATCTTTTATCGAGTCTATTCTCTCGGGCTTTTCAGGGTTTTCTATGAATCTTCCGTTGTCTATCTCCTTGGTTGGTTTGTGAAAAATATGGGATGGATCATAAACTATTTTCATTTATCCATCTCCTCAATCTTCTGAACACGATTTTCATGTCTTCCACCCTCAAATTTTTCTTCTATGAAGGCATCAACTATCCATTGTGCCAGCTCGACAGCTATAAACCTTCCTGGCAAAACAAGTATATTCGCGTTATTGTGAGACCTTGCAAGTTTTGCCATTTCTGGAAAAAGGCATAGAGCTGCCCTGATACCTTTTATCCTGTTGGCAGCAATACTCATTCCAATTCCAGTACCGCATATAAGAATTCCGAAATCAGCCCTCTGGTTTTTAATATCTAAGGCTACCTTGGCCGCAAAATCTGGGTAATCAACTGAGTCTTCAGAATAAGTTCCCTCGTCCAGAATGTTGAATCCTTTGCTCACTAAATAACCTTTTATGGCTTCTTTCAATTTAAAGCCAGCGTGGTCACAACCGATGGCTATCTTCAATTTTGATCACCCTCAAGAAATACTTTCAATGCATCTTCAACAGTAGCACGTATAGAAAAGACAGAATCAAGCGATGTCATTTTAAAAATTCTTTTCAGGTTTTCTTCAAGACCGCATAGAATCAGTGCTCCACCATTCAATCTGCATGATTTCTGTAATCCGATTAGAACGCCAAGAGCAGAGCTGTCCATGTAATCAACGTGTGAGAGGTCTATTATCAGGTCAACTTTACCCTGATGAATGAATTCGCGTTTTATCTGCTCTTTAAGTTCCGCGGAGTTACTCATATCTAATTCGCCATTTGGGCGAATTATCCATACATCTTTGATATTTGTAGCTGTGTAAAGTTCTTTTTTATCCATAGATTCTTATCACTCCCACCATTTTCCCAAGTATTTTCACGTTTTCTGGCTTAAGCTCAATCGGCTGCATTTTAGAGTTGGCTGGTTTAAGAATAATTTTTTCTGGCTCAATATAAATTTTTTTCAAAGTTGCTTCATTGCTATTTGTCAAAACCGCAACTATGTCACCATTATTTGCAGTGTTCTGTTTTCTTATAACTACATAGTCCTTATCCAGTATATGTTCCTCTATCATGCTTTCTCCTCTGACACGAAGTAAAAAATGATCGAATCCGATCTTTATCATTGCTTTCGGGACCTCAATGATCTCTGTTGGATTTTCTATTGCTTCGATGGCATTGCCGGCAGCAATTGTTCCAACAACGGGTAATCTAATTGCCTCGGACCGGTTTAAAACCTTTATGCTACGTGCTCTTTTGCCTCTGGTTAGATAACCTTTCTTCTCAAGGGCGTTTAGATGCACTATTGCTCCTCGAGGAGTTATGCGAAACGCGCGTGCAATATCTCTTATGCTTGGTGGATAGCCATGTGAATCTATATAAGAGAGGACAAAATCGAGAATCTTCTTTTGCCTGTCGGTCAATTCTTTTTTCATACATCAAACACCACCTTCAACACAATCTTACCTTTTTGATGCCGTAATTGCAAACCGTGATAGGTCAAAGCCTTCAATTCCGTTCCATATAGGTTCTCAATTTTTCTGAATTTGCAGATAAGTTTTTCCGATATTTTGCATTCATCAGGGAAAAACTTTTTCGCACTGATTGTATATATCCAGTCATTAACAACATCGAAAACCATATCTTCTGGGTTTTGCACTGGATACTCTTTTTTGATAAAATTGTTCTTTAATTCAGGGCTGTAGCAGCTTTTAAATATTTTTATTAAATCTGAGAAAATTTCCTGAAGATCGTCACAAACAAGTTCATAGCAAATATCTGATGGATGATTCAATTCTCTGTACATGTCTCTACAACAGCAAAGTGCGATACTTCATCATCTCCAGAGAGATCGACTATTTTTACTCCTCTTGCTGTTCTGCTGAGTTGACTCACAGTGGATAAATTGAATCTTATGGATTGCCCATTTTTCGTCATAACGATCACATCCGATTTTGGGTCCGCCACGATATCGATTCCGCATAATTGTCCTGCTTTCTCAACACCCGGCATAGTTTTTATGCCAACTCCACCGCGACTTTGAACCCTGTAATCATTTACTGGTGTTCTTTTCCCAAAACCTCTCACTGTTATAGTGAGTATTTCGCAGTTTTCATCAGGCACATTCACCATACCAACCACTTCATCTTTTTCTCTGAGCCTGATACCAATCACACCCATTGCGGACCGTCCCATTTGTCTGACATCTTTCAGCGGAAATCTTATTGCCATACCATTTTTTGTTGCAATTATTATTTGATCGTTTTCACTGCTCGAGAGAGTAGCAGAGACAACAACGTCGCTGTCAGAAAAGGTTATGGCTCTTATTCCTCTGCTTGTGGTATTTTCGAATTCTTTGAGTGGAGTTCTTTTTATTCTGCCACTCTTCGTAACAAGAACTAAATCGCCTTTCCATTCGTCAAAAGAAATCATCGTCAGGACAGATTCATCTTCTTCCAGATTCAGGTAAGCTCGAATCGGTTTTCCTTTGGTATCTCTTCCTGTAAGTTCGATCTCATAATTTTTCAATATATACGCTTTTCCCGCAGAAGTCACGAACAATGTTTGAGAATGCATCTTGCTTGTGCAGACGGTGAGTATTTCATCGTCATCGGCTGTCCGGGCACCAACGATTCCCTTTCCTCCGCGCCTCTGACTTCTGTAGTCTTTTAGACTTGTGGATTTTAAATATCCTTTTTCTGTGAGAGTTATTACAACATCTTCATTAGGTATCAGATCTTCTGGAGTGTAAGAAAGGCTATCGGTAATATTTTCTATCTTCGTTCTTCTTTCATCAGCGTATTTTTTCTTCAGTTCCTCAAGCTCTTGATACATAACATTATAAACTCTCTCATCTCGGGAAAGTATATCTTTGACATCTTCTATCTTTTTTATGAGTTGAGAATATTCGCCCTGCAATTTTTCTATCTCGAGCCCGGTCAATCTTCCCAGCCTCATATCAAGGATCGCTTTTGCCTGTTCATTGGTTATTGAAAGAGCTTCGATTAGATTTTTCATGGCTTCTTCACTGTCTTTGCTGGTTCTCACTATATCGACAACTACGCCAATTGCCCTTGCCGCTTTCATTATGCCTTCCAAAATATGAGCTCTTCTTGAGTAAACCTTCAACTCATACTCAGCTCTTTTTCTTATAACATCAAATCGGTGTTTTATAAAGGCTTTCAAAAGCTGAGAAAGGTTCATAAGTTTTGGTCTGCGTCCGTCTATAACAAGCATTTGAACACTGAAAGAAGTTTGCAGTGATGTATGCTTGTATAGATTGTTGAGAATAATTTCAGCGTTTGCGTTTTTTGGGATTTCAACGACTATTCTGAGCCCATTTTTGTCGGATTCATCCCGTATATTCTTTATCATCATTTTTGGATTTTTTTCAGCATAAGAAGCTATTTCTTCTATCAAAGCGGCCTTACTTACATTGTATGGAATTTCTGTTATCACTACGTTGTTAAACCTCTTTCCTTCTTCGAAATGAACCTTTCCGCGAAGCACTATTCTTCCTTTTCCGGTTGCATAAACTTCGGTTAATTCATTTCCATTTACGATTAAAGCACCCGTTGGAAAATCTGGGCCTTTTATTATCCGCAACAAATCAGTTATTGTTGCCTCTGGATTTTCAATGAGCATTTCTATGGCGTTTACGACTTCTTGAAGATTATGGGGCGGAATGCTTGTAGCCATACCAACGGCTATACCATTAGCGCCGTTTATAAGAAGATTTGGAACCTTAGAGGGCAAGACCTCAGGTTCATCGAGTGAATCGTCGAAGTTTTTCGTCATTGTAACAGTTTCTTTATCAAGATCCTGAAGCATTTCTTCGGCAAGTTCAGAAAGTTTTGCCTCGGTGTATCTCATAGCCGCGGGAGGATCCCTATCTATAGATCCGAAATTTCCTTGACCTATTACAAGAGGATAACGTACCGAAAATGGTTGAGCAAGTCTCACAAGCGCATCGTAGACAGAAGCGTCACCATGAGGGTGATACTTACCCAAAACCTCACCAACAATCCTTGCACACTTCTTGGATTGGGCGTTGTGAGTTAAGCCCAATTCATGCATTGCGTAAAGAATTCTTCTTTGAACAGGCTTCAAACCATCCCGAACATCAGGGATAGCCCTGCCTATTATCACACTCATTGAATAGTTCATGTAGAGTTCGACAAGTTCATCTTCTATATTTTTTGAAAGTATTTCTGCCACTTTCTTGACCTCCTATGAAATTTGTGCGCCAGGAGATATCTCTCCATCGATGGTCAGTATTTTTAAATCAGTGTCGTCTTTTGCAGCAAGGAGCATACCCTCAGATTCTATTCCCATCAGTTTCACAGGCTTCAGGTTTGAAACGACCACAATATTCTTGCCAATCAAATCTTCTGGCTTATAGTACTTTGCTATACCGGCAACTATTTGTCTCGATCCAAGTTCACCAAGATCAACCAAAAGCTTTAGAAGCTTTTCGGATTTCGGTACTCTCTCTGCTGAAATTACCTTACCAACTCTCAGATTTACCTTCTTGAATTGGTCGAAATCTATAGTATCAGTCATCAAAACCTCACTCCTTTTTATCTCCTTCTGATCTCTTTTTGCAAACAAAGGTTCAGCGTGAACTGTCTTCTTGCCTGGCTTTAAGATATTCCAGGTTTCTAACATATATTTTGAAGCTTTTTGATCAAAACCAAGTCTTGAAAAAACTTCTTCTGAAGAATCTGGCATTATAGGGGAAAACATAGTTGCAACTTTCAAGAGGGATTCACAAACATTGAACAAAACTGTACTGAGTTTGTCGAAATCTTTTTGCTTTGCCAGAACCCAGGGTTTTCTTTCGTCAAAATATTTGTTCGATATGGCCAGAGCCTCCATAACTTTTTCGACAGCCTGGGTGAGGGAATACTGATCCATAAACTGCTGGTATTCTTTGCAACACTGAAGGATATCGTGCTTAAATTTTTCATCTATTTGTTCATGTGCACCCGGCCGAGGCATTGTTGATGAATAATATTTTTTGATCATGGCTAAGGTTCTGTGAAGCAGATTTCCATAATCATTGGCGAGATCTGAATTTAATCTGTTTACAAGGTTTTTCTCCGAAAAATCTCCATCTTTTCCAAAATTAATATCTCTTACGAGATAAAATCTCAGGACATCGTTTCCATATTCCTCAACAAAATATTTTGGATCAATAGCATTTCCTAAGGATTTGGAAATTTTCTGACCGTCTACTGTTAGCCAACCATGTGCAAAAACAGTTCTCGGAAGCTCTAATCCGGCTGACATAAGCATTGCAGGCCAGATAATTGAATGAAATCTGTTGATTTCCTTGCCTATCAAGTGCAAATCAGCTGGCCAGTATTTTTCAAAAGTTTTCAGATCCTCAGGATAACCTATGGCGGAAATATAGTTTATGAGTGCATCAACCCAGACATAGATAACATGTTCTGGATCATCTGGCATCGGAACTCCCCATTTGAAAGTTGTTCTTGTTATGCTGAGATCTTTCAGACCACCTTCAAGTATCCTCATCATTTCATTTCTTCTGAAATCTGGCTGAACGAACTCAGGATGTTCTTCGTAATATCTGAGGAGTTTATCTTGATATCTGGAAAGCCTGAAAAAATAATTTTTCTCGCTGACATATTTTAATTCCCTGCCGCAGGAGGGGCAGAGTTTATCTGAACTTATTTCATCTTCATTCCAGTAGGTCTCGCATGGTACACAATACCATCCCCGATATTCACCTTTGTAGATGTCGTTGTTCTCAACCATCTTTTTAACAAAATACTGGACTACCTTCATATGGTTGGGATCGGTTGTCCTTATGAAGCCATCGTTAGTTATGTTTAGCTTTTTCCACAACTGTTTAAACCTGTCTGCCAATTCATCGCAGAAGCTCTGCGGATCTTTCCCAAGCGAGCTCGATGCCTGGAGGATCTTTTGCCCATGCTCGTCAGTGCCAGTTAGGAAAAAAACATCATAGCCCATCATTCGTTTATATCTTGCAATTATATCTGCGATAATAGTCGTATATGCGCTCCCGACATGTGGATCGGAGTTAACGTAGTATATAGGCGTGGTAATATAGAATTTCAACAAATCACCTCCAGAGACCAATTATAATTTTACATCAATTTGTTTTCGATGAGATGCTGATTTGTGTTGATTTTTTGTCAAGATATGTGGAATTTATTTCCATTTATAACTTTTCTTCCCCAACGCTCAACAAACCAGGATCTATCGAGTGTGTGAACCGGTAATATCAAATCCGGTGATATTGTATTTATTATACTTGAAAGTTTTTCGGCTGAAACGTGGCCTGATGCGTGAAACTGTTTCGAAAATCTGAGCTCTCCGTCAGAATCCACTCCAAATCCGAATGATTTGATAGAAAAACGGTCTATCCAGTTCTTAAATCTTCTGAAATCTATCTGTTGTTCTTCTGAATACGCTTCACTTGTTGAATGAATGTATAAACAGTTTTCCAGAACATCTTCGTTTAAATCAAGAATGTTCGGTATATCCCAGTAACCGGCGGCTAATATGTACAATGATGGCTTATGGTTTATGTCGTCGGGTAAAAGTAAAATCTCATCTTTTTTTGCTTTTTCTACTACTTTTTTTTCTAAACCAATAAAAGAACTCTTTGCTGGATGGTAGATTTTGATGTGATTCTTTTCTGTATCATTCAATTTCCATAAAGGTTCTACCTCTCCCATAGTCTCGAGATATGCATAATCTTTTGGCATAACCACCAGAGTTCTTTCTGTCATTATTGCCACTTTCAGGAAAGTCATAAGTCTTTCAAGGTGTTTCATAGAAAAATCTGCTATAACAAGCTTATTTGTATTTTGAAGTAAGTTGAGAACATTTTGGAAGACATCCCATTCAGTTGTATCTTTTTCCGATTGACGGGTGGTTCGAGTACCTTCGACAATCAAAAGAAGTGGTTTTTTGTTTTTCAAGAGATCGAAGAACATATCACTTCTCTTAGAAAGTTGAACCCTTTTTTCGCCAAGGTTTTCCAGCCAGAAATTTTCTTCTTCAACACTTTCGGGCCCTGTTCTGAAATCACCGGTATAGGCAACCCACCAGTCGTCGACTCTGGCTATCAAGCCAGCTGAACCAATGATGGAATGGTAAACAGGTTGAATATACAGTTCATCTTTCCAGAGATTTTTGGCATCAATCTCTTCGAAGAAATCAGGTTCCAGGATTTTTTTCTGAGTTGACGAGGACAGTAAGCTGATCTTTCTGCGATTCTTCACATTTCGCTCTGCTACAAGGATATCATGCCTCAAAACATCATCATTATGCCCAACTTTTTTTCTTTTTTTTGGGTACAATTCATCCCAGACATCCTGCCTTATCTGTGTCCCTGCTTTCATGATCGCAAATGTTTCACCGGTTACAAGCAACGGCAGGGATTCATCTATTAATCCTATCATCCCACAATGATCGGCATGAGCATGGCTCAGGAACAAAAATGAGATTTTTGTATTTTCATCAAATTCTGGTGGTTGTAGATCTTTTCTGTAGATATTTATTCTTGGTATCATATTTAACTTCAACAAATCATGAAGTATCTTACCAGATCTTGGTTTCAGGTATTCTTCGAAAAACAAAGACCATTTTGAAAAATTCAATCCAAAGTCAAGCATGAATCCATCATTGTGTTTGTCTGCAACCAGTATTTTGTTTCCACCTATGCAATCATAACCATCGAAAACTTTGATTATCATTCAATCTCCTCCTGATCAAAACCATAATAGCACGGAATATTGAAATTACAGATCGTTCTAAGAAATTTCGAATAATTATGAGCTAAAACGTAAAAACAAAAGAATATTGAGCATAACTATTGCTGGGACAAAAATTCGATTCTTAATGATCGAAAACCAGGTTTGACCTTTATGATAAATTAAGATTACAATTTTTCGAGGAAATAAATAATTAAAGAACATCTGGGGGAGGTGAAGTTTCATGAAAAAACTCTTTTGGTTAATGCTTCTCTTGATATCAATGAATCTTATTTTTGCGCAACTTGCAGCCGATGTGCCAAGAGATGAAACATTTATAGCAAATCAATTAACTGGTCGTGTGGGAACACCTGGGAACTTCAACCTGTGGGCTGGATGGAGATCGCAGGACAGAGGTATTCAAAATTTGTTGCTTGAACCGCTCTGGTGTGTTGAGTACGCAACGGGGGAAATCATCAACGCTCTTGCTGCCGAACCACCAATTTACAGTAAAGATTTCACAGAACTCACCATCAAACTCAGAAAAGGAGTTTACTGGAGTGATGGTGTTCCATTCACAGCAGACGATGTTGTTTATACAATCACACTCATCAAAAACACACCTGGTATGGACTACAATTCTCAAATGCAAGCAGTCAAAGAAGCAATTAAAGTTGATGATTACACAGTCTTGTTAAAACTCACAGTTCCTAATTCAAGGTTTCACACCTATTTGCTTGACAGGTGGGGAGCTTTGAGAATTCTTCCAAAACATATCTTTGAGAAAGTAGAGAACCCGTTGACTTTCGAGTTCAACCCACCGGTTGGAACTGGACCCTATGTATTGAAAGATTTTGATTCGGGTGGATACTGGACTCTTTGGGAAAGAAGAGAAGATTGGGACAGAACTCCAACTGGGATGCTTTATGGAAAACCAGCTCCAAGGTTTGTACTCATTCAAACTTTCGGAACAACAGAAAGGCAAGTCCTGGCAATGGCTCAGCACGAACTTGATGCGGCAGACTTGACTATGGAGGCTCTAAGAGCTGTGTTACAAAAGGTCAATACTGCAAGAGCCTGGAGAAGAGAATTCCCATGGACCGTGAACATCGATCCATGCGTCACGGGATTGATGTTCAACAATGCAAGGGCGCCATTCAATAACCCAGAAGTCAGATGGGCTCTTACCCTGGCAATCGACATAGTTGAATACGCTGCCAATGCATTCGATGGAGCTGTAACACTCAGCCCAATACATGTGCCGTTGACTTCTGCTTATTATGACTGGTATTACACAAAATTAGATGAGTGGCTGAAAAATCTGGAGATTGATATTGGAAACGGCGAGAAATTCAAACCGTACGATCCTGACGCGGGCAAGAGACTGGCAGAATATGTAAAAAGTAGAGGATATTCGGTACCGACTGATCAGGAAACCATAAACAAAGTATTCGGACCAGGTTGGTATAAATATGCACCAGATGTTGCAGAAAAACTCCTGATAAAGAATGGTTTTAAGAGAGGCAAATCCGGTAAGTGGCTATTACCTGATGGTCGTGTCTGGACAATCACAATCCTGACAACCACTAACCCAGCACATCCAAGTTACAGAAATGCTTTCGCACTTGCTCAGGCCTGGAAAAAATTTGGCATAGATGCAAACGTCGTAACTTCGGATGCACTCGTAACGCTTGGGCAAAAGGGTGAATTTGAGGTTACTACGGACTGGCCCGCAGCAGAACCGTGGGGTGGTCATCCTGACCTTTACAGGGTTTTAGATCCGTTCAACTCTGAATACCTGGTACCAATTGGTCAAAATGCACCTTGGGGGAACTATGGGAGATGGACTAATTCTGAAATGGACAAAATCATAGTCAAACTGAGAGAAACAGACTGGAACGATACAGACTCAATAATTGCACTTGGTGTTGAGGGACTCAAATTATTGATCAAGGAAATGCCTGGTATCCCAACATTCAATTATCCTGGAGTTATAGCTTGGGATGAATATTACTGGACGAATTATCCTGGAGCAGAAAACATGTACGCTCAACCATATCATCACTGGCCGAACTTCAAGTACATGCTTCCATTTTTGAAACCAACTGGTAGAAAGTAACCTTTCCTACTTTGCCGGGGTCACAGAGACCCCGGCATTCAGATAGATAAAGGAGGGACTGGGCTCTTGAATTTTGTGAAAAAATATTTCCTACCGAGGCTTTTCATATATTTTCTGGTGATCTTCGTTGGTATAACAATGGTTTTTATCATTCCAAGACTTCTTCCAATAGATCCCATTCAACAATTGATTGGTCAAATTTCATCGCGAGGTACATATCTTGATCCAAAAACTCTCAACAACATGATAGAAACTTTAAAGGAATTATACGGATTGAAAGGAAGCCTCTGGCAACAATATTGTTCATTCTGGCGTCGTTTTTTCAGTGGTGATTTTGGCCCGTCTTACTATCAGTTCCCAGTACCTGTAATCTCTTTAATCAGACAGTCCCTTCCATGGACCATTGGATTGCTCTTGACAACTACAATCATTTCCTGGATATTGGGTAACATATTTGGCGCACTTGCCGCCTATTTTTCTAATAGACGCTGGGTTAAAGTAATCGATATAATAGCGATGATCATAAGACCTATGCCTTATTACATATTAGCTCTGAGTCTACTCATGTTATTTGCTTACATCTTCCCAATTTTTCCATTGGGTGGAGGATATCTAATAGGTGGGCAGATTAAGTTCGACTTGCAGACCATTCTTACTCTTTTGAAATACGCATTCCTTCCCGCTATGTCTTTGGTATTGATAGGTTTCTTCACCTGGTTTCAAGCCATGAAGTTAGTAGTTCAGACGGTGAAATCAGAAGATTTCGTGACCTATGCCAACATAGGTGGGGTTACACAGGCAAGAATTGTCAGTAAATATATAATAAGAAATGCCATGTTACCACAAATAACCGGCCTTGCGCTTTCACTGGGTCAGATATTCAGCGGATCATTGATCACGGAGATCGTTTTTTCTTACCCTGGTCTTGGTACACTTCTCTACAATGCCATCTTCACCGGTGATTACAATCTGTTAATGGGTATAACTGTGATATCGATCTTCGTTATCACGACGAGTATTTTACTCATTGACCTTCTCTATCCACTCTTCGATCCCAGGGTAAGGTACAGGTAAGGAGTTGAAAGAATGAATGTATTAAAAGATTTGCTGCGTGATCTAAGATTTAGATTTGCATTTCTAATTGTTTTGATGCTCATTATTCTGACAGTACTATCTTTCTTTTCACCTTACAATCCATATAGATGGAATCTCGTTCCAAGAGATTTGCCGCCAAAATGGCCCCACGTTCTTGGTACGACTTCTATGGGGCAGGATGTTTTCTGGATACTCACCTTTGCCGTTAGAAATTCACTCACCGTGTCTTTGCTGGCTGGATTCATCTCCAGAATCATCGCAATCGTAATTGGTATGATTGCGGGTTACAAGGGTGGAAGGATAGATAAGATTCTGATGTTCATGAGTGATTCATTTTTGATAATACCATTGTTCTTAATAATAGTTCTGTTTGCAACAATGATGAAAGCAAAAATGACCCTCGTCACTCTCGGTTTATTACTTGGTCTCTTTGGCTGGGCCTGGGATGCACGCGTAATTAGATCCCAAATTCTCAGTTTGAGAGAAAGAGATTTCACATACACTGCTATTTTGTCTGGTTCCGGAACATTTTCAATCATTTTCAAAGAATATATGCCTTTTGTTATACCACTCATCTTTGCCACATTCATTGGGAATATGTCCTGGGCTATAGGCATGGAAATAGTCCTTGCAATTCTTGGTGTATCTAATCTTGAGATACCAACAATCGGCACCATGCTTCAATGGTCGATCAACTACCAGGCCATGCTCCTTGGCTACTGGTGGTGGATCTCAACACCCGTTGTTACTGCCGTGCTTCTTTTCATAGCACTTTATCTGCTATCAGTGAGCATAAGCGAATATTTAGATCCACGTATGAGAATTCAGAGAATTGGTAGAAAATGAGGTGTCGATATGAGTTTAGTTATGAAGGCTTTAA
Source organism: Pseudothermotoga elfii DSM 9442 = NBRC 107921 (assembly GCF_000504085.1). Classification (NCBI taxonomy): domain Bacteria; kingdom Thermotogati; phylum Thermotogota; class Thermotogae; order Thermotogales; family Thermotogaceae; genus Pseudothermotoga; species Pseudothermotoga elfii. The sequence goes on from NC_022792.1 coordinate 366,678, forward strand.
AGTTGAAAGCATATTATATCCTGGATGTTTATGGAAAGCAGAGAATTATCAAAGCGGTGGACAGCATTGATTTAGAAATACAAAAAGGCTTTGTTTATGGAATAGCAGGTGAAAGTGGCTGTGGCAAGACAACTTTGCTGAAAACATTGTTTGCAATCATAGAACCACCGTTAAGGCTGGTGGATGGAAAAGTGTTTTACTACAGTGACAAAGAGATTGATATTTATTCAATAAAAAATGAAGAAAGAAGAAAACTCAGGTGGTCGTTTGTCTCGTATGTTCCTCAAGGTTCAATGAGTGTTCTCAACCCTGTAACCAAGATCAAAGAAACATTCAAAGACTTCTTAGGTAGTCATGTAAAAGGAAAGAACAAAGACCAGATTTATGAAATTGCAAAACAGCACATAAGAGAACTCGGACTTCCTTTGAAAGTTCTTGATGCCTATCCTCATCAATTATCTGGTGGAATGAGACAGAGAGTTACCATAGCATTGGCAACTCTGTTGAACCCGGCTGCAATAATTGCAGACGAACCTACTACTGCCCTGGACGTTGTAACTCAAAGGGGTGTTATTCAACTTTTAAAAGACATCCAGTCAAAGCAGAAGAACACCCTGATCGTTGTAACTCATGACATGGGGATACATGCAAATGTAGCTGATCATCTTTCAATCATGTATGCTGGAAGGATAGTTGAAGAAGCTCCTACAGTTGAAATCTTTGACAATCCTTTACATCCTTATACAAAATATCTCATCAACTCTCTGCCAAAGTTTGGAGATAAAACCAAAAAAGAAAGTGCACCAGGCAGTCCACCATCACTTTACAACATACCATCTGGTTGCAGTTTTCATCCAAGATGCCCATATAGTCTATCAATATGTAAAGAACAACTCCCACCACTGAAAGAGTATTCGGATAAACATAAGATCGCTTGCTGGCTAATGGGAGGACAAGAGCATGCAAAAACTCGTTGAAATCAAAAACCTTACAAAGATTTTTTCAGTTGGAAGTATCTTTTCGCGAATAAAAATAACAGCTATTGATGACGTCTCTTTGGATATAGGACAGTCAGAAATTCTGACTTTGGCTGGTGAAAGTGGTTGTGGAAAAACTACAATGGCGAAGATAATTCTCAGATTTGAGGAACCTACTTCTGGTGTGGTGAACTACAGAGGAAAACCAATCAAAAGGCGAAACAGGCAAGAAAAGATGAATTTTCTGAAAGAAATACAGGCAGTTTTCCAGAACCCCTTTTCTACTTTTAACCCCTTGAGAAAGGTCGATAATTATTTTTACGAGACACTTTATAATTTTGGAATCGCACAAAGCCGTCATGAAGCCGATCGTTTAATTCAAGAAAAACTGAATGCAGTGGGTGTTCATTTTGACGAATTCACAGAAAGATATCCAGGTGAATTTTCAGGAGGGCAACTTCAGAGGATTTCTATAGCAAGGTCTTTGCTGACAAATCCTTCACTGTTGATTGCCGACGAGCCTGTTTCCATGGTTGATGCTTCGCTGAGAATGTCCATAGTGAATCTCTTCAAAGAGTTGAGAGATAAATTTGGCTTGAGCGTTCTTTACATCACCCATGATCTAACAACAGCTTATTATGTGAGTGATAAAGTGGCCATCATGTTTCGCGGTAATTTGATCGAGTTTGGACCAGCCGAGAAAGTGCTTCTAAATCCCAAGCATCCCTACACAAAATTACTGAGAGAATCCGTTCCCGAGGCTGATCCGAAAAGAAAATGGACCAGCAGAATAAAATTGTCTGAATTAGAACAGGAAGAATATGCTAAGTTGGGATGTAAATTTGCAGGAAGATGTCCTGAGGTAATGGATATTTGCAGGAAAAACCTGCCAGATTACTACGAGGTAGATGGGGTAAAAGTAAAATGTTTCTTATACAGATGAGGGGGCTTCGATATGCCGAAAGTTCCAGCTTATAAAAACGCTTCTTTACCTGTAGATATAAGGGTTAAGGATTTACTTTCAAGAATGACTCTGGATGAGAAAGTGGCTCAACTTGGTTCTGTCTGGAGTTACGAGCTTTTAGATGACCAAGGAAATTTTTCAAATGAGAAGGCGGAAGCTTTATTGAAAAATGGAATAGGACAGATCACAAGACCCGGTGGTGCTACTAATCTGTCTGCAAAAGAGGTTGCAAGATTGATCAATCAGATACAAAAATATTTGATTGAGCAAACAAGACTCGGTATACCTGCTATCATGCACGAGGAGTGTTTAACTGGCTATATGGGCCTTGGTGCAACAAATTTCCCTCAGGCGATAGCCATGGCCAGTACGTGGGATCCTGAATTGATCGAGAAAATGACGAGTACTATTCGTGAGGACATGAGACAAATGGGGATACATCAAGGACTTGCGCCGGTGTTGGATGTTGTAAGAGACCCCAGATGGGGTAGAACAGAAGAAAGTTTTGGGGAATCTGCTTATCTTGTTGCAAAAATGGGTGTTTCATATATCATAGGTCTTCAAGGCAAAGACATCAAAAATGGTGTGATAGCGACTGCAAAACATTTTGTGGGATATGGCGCGTCCGAGGGTGGAAAAAACTGGGCGCCCACAAACATTCCAGAAAGAGAGCTGCGCGAAATATTTATGTTTCCATTCGAAGCAGCTGTGAAAGAAGCCAGTGTTATGTCGGTTATGAACTCCTACAGTGAAATAGATGGCATTCCCTGTGCCTCTTCAAAAGAGCTCTTCACTGGTGTACTGAGAAAAAATTGGGGATTCAGTGGCATAGTTGTGTCAGATTATTTTGCAATAGATATGCTCAGAGAATACCACAGATTAGCGAAAGACAAAAAAGAGGCAGCAAAATATGCCTTGCAGGCTGGTATAGATGTTGAACTACCAAAGGCAGATTGTTACACAACTATAAGGGAATTGGTTGAACAGGGATTAATATCAGAAAGCACCGTCAACCAGGCCACATCGAGGGTATTACAGATAAAATTCATGCTCGGACTCTTTGACAAACCTTATGTTGATGTAGAAAAAATTGAATTGAAAAAGCATTACAGTATAGCAACTGAGATAGCAAGAAAATCTATCGTATTACTCAAAAATGATGGCATTCTCCCGTTGAAAAAAGATGCGAAAATAGCCCTTGTAGGTCCAAATGCATCTGAGGTAAGAAATCTTCTGGGCGATTATGCATATCTGGCTCACATAAAAGTACTACTCGATAGTGTCAACCAGACAACTTTTAATGCGCCGAAATTCAACCTCAAGAATGTGGAGAAAGTGATCAATGAGAGCATCGAGAAAATACCAAGTATACTTGATTCTATGAAAGCTGAGGGTGTAATATTCACACATGCCATTGGATGTGATATTCTAAACAGTTCTACCGAGGGTTTTTCAGAGGCATTACACGCGGTAAAAAATGCAGATATCGCTGTTGTGGTTGTTGGGGATAGATCGGGTTTAACTGAGGATTGTACAAGTGGTGAATCAAGAGACAGTGCCAATCTGAAATTACCGGGTGTTCAGGAAGAGCTGGTTCTTGAAATTGCAAAGTGTGGAAAGCCAATAGTTTTGGTCCTCGTAACTGGTAGACCATATTCTTTGAAAAACATAGTGAGCAGAGTGAACGCGATAATTGAAATGTGGTTGCCCGGTGAGGTAGGGGGCATGGCATTAGTTGATGTTCTGTTTGGAAAAGTCAATCCAGGCGGAAAGTTGCCAATAAGTTTTCCAAGGAGCGCTGGACAGATTCCTGTTTATCACGATGTGAAGCCATCAGGAGGAAGATCACACTGGCACAAAGATTACGTCGATGAATTGGTGGAGCCACTATTCAGCTTTGGTCATGGTCTCTCTTACACCAAATTTGAATTTTCAAATCTCGTTATAGAACCGCAAAAGATTCCATCAGATGGACAGGTGACGATAAAGGTCGATGTGAAAAATTCAGGCGAAGTAGAAGGTGATGAGGTAGTTCAACTATATTTGACAAGAGAGCATGCGTCTGTCACAAGACCCATAAAAGAATTGAAGGGTTTCAAGAGAATCACCCTTAAACCAGGAGAAAGTAGAACAACCGTTTTCAAGATCCATACCGATGTACTTGCCTACTATGATAGAGGTATGGAATTAGTTGTTGAACCTGGTGTCTTTAAAGCCATGATAGGAAGCTCTTCAACTGATATAAGATGCTTTGGAGAATTTGAAATCACTGGAAAGAAAAGAAAGCTTGGAAAAAACAGGAAATTCTTCAGTGATGTGGAGGTAATATGATGGTCTATTTTGATATGCCATTGGAAGATTTGAGAAAATATCTGCCACAGAGGTACGAAGAAAAGGATTTCGATGATTTCTGGAAACAAACAATCCATGAAACAAGGGGATATTTTCAAGAACCAATTCTCAAAAAAGTGGATTTTTATTTGCAGAATGTTGAGACTTTTGATGTGACTTTCTCTGGTTACAGAGGTCAGAAGATAAAAGGATGGTTGATTTTGCCAAAATTCAGAAATGGGAAATTACCCTGCGTAGTTGAATTTGTTGGTTATGGAGGAGGAAGAGGATTTCCATATGACTGGCTGCTTTGGAGTGCGGCAGGATACGCACATTTCATAATGGACACGAGAGGACAAGGTAGCAACTGGATGAAGGGTGATACACCAGATTATGAAGATAATCCTTCAGATCCACAATATCCAGGCTTTCTGACAAAAGGAGTACTGAACCCGGAAACTTATTATTACAGGAGAGTTTTTATGGATGCATTTATGGCTGTTGAAACTATCAGCCAACTTGAACAAATAGATTCACAAACCATAATATTATCAGGTGCAAGCCAGGGTGGTGGAATAGCTTTGGCTGTGAGTGCATTGTCTTCAAAGGTCATGGCTCTACTTTGTGATGTTCCCTTTCTGTGTCATTACAAAAGAGCAGTTCAGATAACAGATTCAATGCCCTATGCAGAAATTACGAGATATTGCAAAACTCACATTGACAAAATCCAAACAGTATTCAGAACCCTCTCTTATTTTGACGGCGTCAATTTTGCAGCTCGTGCAAAATGCCCTGCTTTGTTTTCGGTGGGACTCATGGACGACATTTGCCCACCTTCAACAGTTTTTGCCGCTTACAATTATTACGCTGGTGAGAAAGATATTAGAATTTACCCATACAACAACCATGAAGGCGGTGGTTCCTTCCATACACTGGAAAAATTGAAATTTGTGAAAAAAACAATTTCTATGAGAGAGTGAACCATACCTAAGGAGGGAGAGGCATTGAAGTACAATTCGCCAAGAATAAAGGTTTTGAACAAGCAAAATATACTCAAACTGATACATGACAACCATCCCATTTCGCGCGCTGAGATTTCAGAAATCACCGACCTCACACCCAGCAGTGTCACCAGATTGACAAAAGAATTGATCGATGAAGGTTATGTGAAAGAAAGAGGTACCATAGGTAAAAATTCTCCAGGCCGAAGAAGAACTTTGCTCGACTTGAACAAAGACGCTTCTATAAGTCTCGTGTTTGATTTAGGGGTGAATGTAACTACCTTTGGTCTGGGCTACTTCAACGGCAAAGTTAGTCTGAGTGGATCTTTCGAGACGCCAAGGCGGCCGGAAGATTTTTTTGCAAAGGTTGAAGAGATATATCTGAGGTTAAAGAAAGAATACAGGATAACAAGGATCTCTTTGTCTATACCTGGCATGGTGAATATGCTTGAAAACAGAATCCTTCTGGCTCCAAATCTCTGCTGGCAGGATGTATTGATAAATGATCTTCTCGATGTAGATGTACCTGTCCTTGCAGACAACGAAGCTAATTTGTCAATGATGGCGGAAAAATATCATTCAAAAGATTTGAAAGAAGTTAAAGAAGCCGTTTTTATAGTGATTAGAGAGGGTGTTGGAACAGGCGTGCTTTTAGATGGAAAAATCTATCGAGGCTCATCTTTCACAGCCGGCGAAGCAGGGCATATGACTGTTGATATACACTCAGATAAAAAATGCCATTGTTCCAACAAAGGGTGCTGGGAACTGGTTACATCTATAAACTGGGCGATAGAAAACTACAGAGGAGAATTGCAAGGAAAAAATGCCATAGAAAAATTCGCATCATTGAAGAAAAAAACAGGCAACAAGAAATTTTTTGAAGAATTTGCAAAAAATATAGCTGTTGGAATTGTAAACATAGTGAATGTTTTAAATCCCCAGCTCATAATTCTTGGCGGCGAAGTTCAGGATTTGGGTGAGTATTTCTTTAACTCTATAGAATCAGAGGTTAAAAGAAGAGCACTTAGAGATGCTGTAAAGCAATTGAAAATCAGACCAACGATTTTTGAAACTGTCAGTTCAAACCTTGTTGGTGCAGCAATTCTGGCAATTGAAGACATCATCGAAAAAGTCAAATAGAAACTATAGAGTTCATTTGAATGTGGTTTTCATAGAGTTTGCGCAAATAAAGCAAAAAGAAAGAGAAACAAAAAGATTACAACTGAACTCGGGCAACCTTATAAGAATACAGCCGAAAGTCTCGAAAAATTGAATTTGATTTTATGAAAACTTGAGATTACAATTTTTCGGGGAAAGAAATAATATCCGATGACTATCGATTTATATTTTAGTAATGCATTTAACAGAGATTGCTGACATTTGTTCATGCCTGCGGCAGATTTCTTTGAGATCAACGGTATACCTTGCAGATACTTGCTACCCAGGGGCATCATAGAGAAAATTCTCAGGTGGGGTCAGAATCAATGGTTGTTCTTGAGGGGGAGAAAACCTTGATAGCAGGAAAAAAACAGAGAAGTTTTAAAGAACTTGGGCCACTTGTAGCCCTTATGAGCCTTGCTATTTTTACCACTGTACTGAATCCGCGTTTTCTGACAGCTTTTAATCTTCAAGCTTTGGGAAGACAGATTGCTATATTTGGCCTTTTAGCCATAGGTGAAACATTTGTCATCATTTCCGGTGGAGGTGCTATAGATCTCTCTCCAGGATCTGTGGTGGCTTTAACCGGTGTCATGGTGGCATGGCTCATGACCCATGGGGTTTCAGTGTGGATTTCCCTGTTCCTGATCCTTCTGTTCTCACTGGGAATAGGTGCATGGCATGGAGTATTTGTCACAAAACTTAAGGTACCTGCATTTATAATCACCCTCGGCACTCTTACCATTGCACGCGGTATGGCTGCTGTTATCACCAGAGGATGGCCTGTGATAAACCTGCCAGGTTCATTTTTGAAAATCGGTCAGGCTGATTTTTTAAAGATTCCAGTGCCAGTTTGGATTTTGATTGGAGTGACTCTGATTGCTGATTTTTTTCTCAGAAAAACAGTGTATGGAAAGCACTTGAGGGCTTCAGGCGGTAATGAGATTGCCGCAAGATTTTCTGGTGTGAATGTGGATGCGGTTAGAACAATTGCTTTTATGGTTTCTGGCTTTTTGGCAGGGTTGGTTGGAGTAATAGTTGCTGCAAGGCTTTCTCAAGGGCAGCCCGGTGTTGGTAGCATGTATGAACTTTATGCAATTGCATCTACAGTGATTGGCGGGACAAGCCTAACAGGTGGCGAGGGGAGTGTCCTGGGAGCAATTATTGGTGCCAGCATTATCAGTTTGCTCTGGAACGCGCTGGTCCTTCTTAACGTCTCCACTTACTGGCACAACGTTGTCATAGGAATTGTTATTGTTGTAGCGGTTACTTTGGATATTGTTCGAAGAAGATTTGTGAGTAAGTAACTTTTTTAAGGGGGAGGGAATAGTATGAGAAAACTGCTGGCAGTGTTGTTGACGGTTGTTTTGGCGGTCGTGTCCTTAGCCATGACAATAGGAGTTATAGGAAAATCTGTTCATCCATACTGGTCTCAAGTAGAACAGGGTGTAAAAGCGGCTGGAAAAGCCCTTGGGGTGGATACCAGGTTTTTTGTACCGCAAAAAGAAGACATCAACGCACAGCTTCAAATGCTGGAGTCGTTCATTGCTCAGAGATTCGATGGTATCGCCATTGCTCCTTCTGACCCTACAGCAGTGATGCCAACGATAAAAAAAGCACTTGAAGCAGGTATTCCAGTTATAACTCTTGATACAGACTCTCCAGAGAGCGGAAGGTATGTTTATATAGGAACGGATAATTACCAAGCAGGCTATAGCGCCGGGCTCATAATGAGAGAGCTGCTCAATGGCAGGGGGAAAATAGTCATTGGGACGGGATCTCTCACCGCTATGAACTCTCTTCAGAGAATTCAGGGTTTCAAAGATGCAATAGCCGGGACAGAGATACAAATATTAGACACATTGAATGACGAAGAAGATGGTGCCAGGGCTGTCTCGCTCGCAGAATCTGCCTTGAATGCTCATCCCGATCTCGATGCTTTTTTTGGAGTTTATGCCTACAATGGACCCAGCCAGGCTCTTGTTGTGAAGAATGCTGGAAAAGCCGGAAAAATAAAAATAGTGTGTTTCGACACTACAACCGATATTCTCCAGTATGTAAAAGAAGGAGTAATTCAAGCAACAATGGGGCAGAGACCTTACATGATGGGCTATCTCTCTGTAGTAACGCTGTACCTGATGAGCAAGACAGGTGTTCAGAATACTCTCGCCATGTTACCGAAAATTGAGGTAGAAGGAATAACCGATTACGTAATTGACACAGGTGTTGATATAGTAACGCCGCAAAATCTTAGTGACTATCTGGAAACCATGGAAAAACTGGGAATACCTATCAAATTCTAAAAATGGAGGGGAGCTCTCCCTCTCCCCTCCACAGTTTATCAGAGGTGGTAATTTTGCAGCTTTTGCAAGCAAGAAACATCATTAAAAGTTTTCCGGGTGTTCTGGCGGTTGACGATGTTGATTTTGAAGTGGGTGAAAATGAAATAGTATCTATTGTAGGGGAGAATGGTGCGGGTAAATCGACACTTATAAAAGTTCTTTCAGGAATCTTGAAACCTGACAGTGGAGAAATTTTTTTTAATGGTGAAAAAGTAGAGTTTCATTCACCTTTTGACGCTTTCATAAAAGGTATAAGTGCTATCCATCAAGAACTGAACCTTTGTGAAAATTTAACAGTAGCAGAGAACATATTTCTCGCCTTTGAAGCCATAAGGGGAAAAAGGAGGAGCTTAAGCAGCAGGCTTGATGAAAATTACATGCGAAGAAAATCAGAAGAACTTCTTAATCTCACAGGGGCTCGTTTTTCTTCTAATACTCTTGTAAGAGAATTGACCACTGCGCAGAGACAGATGGTCGAGATTTGCAAGGCGCTGATCAAAGAACCCAGGATCATCTTTATGGACGAACCAACTTCTTCATTAACTGTTGAAGAAACAGAGAGATTGTTCGAAATTATTCATATGTTAAAGGATAGGGGAATATCAGTTGTTTTTGTTTCGCACAGGTTAGATGAAGTTGCGAAAATCAGTGATAGAGTGATCGTTATGAGAGATGGAAAAAAAGTGGGAGAACTCAAAAGAGCGGAATTTGATATGGATACCGTCATAAAACTCATGGTAGGAAGGGAAGTTGAATTTTTTCCCCATGGAACGGAAGTTTCACCGGGCGAGGTGGTTCTAAAGGTCAAGAATTTAAGGTGGAAGAACAGGGTGAAAAATGTTTCTTTTCAGGTTCGAAAAGGAGAAATTCTTGGGTTTGCAGGTCTCGTTGGTGCTGGCAGAACTGAGACAATGCTTCTGATTTTCGGGATAAATAAAAAAGAAGACGGTGAAATTTTTATCAAGGGAAACAAAGTGAACATAGAAAGACCTCTTGACGCAACCAAACTTGGAATTGGTCTGGTGCCAGAAGATAGAAAGCTTCAGGGGCTTGTTTTAAAATTGACAGTGAAAGACAACATGGTCCTTCCTTCTTTATCTGCTATTAGCAACCACGGTTGGATTTTGAATGAAAGAAAAGAAAAAATGATAGCGGAAAATTTTGTAAAAAAACTTTCAATAAAGACTCCATCTGTATATCAGATTACTGAGAATCTTTCCGGTGGAAATCAGCAAAAGATAGTCCTTGCAAAATGGCTTGCAACGAATGCCGACATATTGATATTTGATGAACCAACAAGGGGAATAGATGTAGCAACCAAAGCTGAGATACATAGAATGATAAGAGAATTAGCTGCACAGGGGAAAACCATACTAATGATTTCCTCCGAACTTCCGGAGATACTAAACTTGAGCGATAGAATTGTTGTGATGTGGGAAGGTGAAATTACAGCTATTCTGGACAACAAAAGTAAAAAAGTCTCACAGGAAGAAATCATGTATTACGCTTCTGGAAAGCTGAAGCAAAGCGGGAGGTAAACAGGCAGATGAATTTATATGTTGGGCTTGATGTAGGAACAACAGGTGTGAAAGGAGTTCTTGTCGATGAAAATGGAAAAATCATAGATATTCAAAGCGGACATTTAACCATACAAACGCCAAAGCCAGGTTGGTCAGAACAGGATCCTTTAAACTGGTGGAAAGCAGTTTTGAAAGTTTTGAAAAATTTATCGGAAAGATCGAAAGAAGCCGGCGGAAGGATAAGAGCAATTTCTACCAGTGGGCAGATGCACAGTCTGGTTGCTATAGGAAAAAACGGCGAGGTGTTGAGAAACGCCATACTCTGGTGTGACCAGAGAACTTATGAAGAGTGTAAAGAAGCCGAGAGTTTGCTTGGAGGAGAAGAAAAAACACTAAAGATAGTCGGAAATTCAATCCTTCCGGGATTTACTTTGCCAAAGATCCTGTGGTTGAGAAAAAATGAGCCGGATGTGTATGGAAAGATATATAAAGTGCTCTTGCCAAAAGATTTCATAAATTATATGCTCACCGGGATCATTGCAACAGAACATTCAGACGCTTCAGGAACAATGTTGTACAGCGTTTCTGAAGGACGATGGAGCGATCAGATTCTGGATGCTTTCGGTATTTCAAAGAAATTTCTCCCGGATATTCTTGAGTCGAATGAAATGATCGGAAAGGTAAGAGAAAATCTGGTGAAAATGCTTAATCTCGATGAAGAAGTAGCAGTGGTTGCTGGTGGAGCAGATAACGCCTGTGCTGCTCTGGGGGTTTCGGTGATAGATCCTGGAGATGTAATGATAAGTCTTGGAACTTCAGGTACTGTAGTTGCGCCCACCGGGAGCAAAGTACCTGACCCTTATGGAAGAGTGCATTTCTTCGCGCATGTTGTGCCTCGTACCATGTATCATATGGGTGTGATGCTATCAGCTGCCTATTCTCTTGAGTGGTTTAAGCATCGATTTTTGAAAGAGGATTATGAGGTAATAAATCGTCAAGTTATGAAGGTTCCTATAGGATCTAACGGCGTTATATTTCTGCCATACCTGAATGGCGAAAGGAGCCCGCATAAAGACCCTTATGCAAAAGGTGTTTTTTTTGGCATTTCTTCTTACAACAGTAAATGGGATTTTGTAAGAGCTATATTTGAAGGAGTGGCTTTTGGTATCAGGGATTGCTTCGAAGTCATTGAAGAACTGAATACCAGTGTGAAAAATATCAGGACAACAGGGGGAGGAGCAAGGAGTGATGTCTGGAATATTATGATAGCAGATTTGCTGTCGCGCGAAATCCAAAAACCCTTGATTAATGAAGGTGCATCTTATGGAGCAGCTATGCTTGCATGCTCTGGTTTTTCTTCATCAAGCCCAGATCAAATTGCGAGACGCTGGTTCAAATTGAAAACTTCTGTAAAACCGTCGCTTGAAAACAAAAAAGAGTATGATAAGTTTTATTACAGGTTCAGAGACTTGTATAAAGGTTTGAAAAGCTTTTTTCGTAACTGGAAAGATGAATAATTTGTATGCATAAACGAAAAATGCCTTTATAAGATCTTGACAATTTTTCGCAAAGCTGGCATAATTTGAAAAATATCTGAAAATTGTGGGGGAACATGAAAATGAACGCAATAATTACAGTAATATTGAATAAAATTCAGCGGAAGCGGACTATATGCCGCGGTGTGTTTGCGCGCACTTAGTTCATTCGTGCTTTCTGCACAACGCGGCCATATCAAAATTGATATGGCCGTTTTTTTTTACAGATCTTTTGAGGAGGGGAGTTATGAAAAAAGTGATTCTTGCCTACAGTGGAGGATTGGACACATCGGTTATTTTAAAGTGGCTTTCGGAGAAAGGGTTTGAAGTAATAGCGTTTGTTGCAAATCTTGGGCAGAAAGAAGATTTTAAAGCGATTGAGTGCAAGGCACTATCAACAGGCGCTTCTAAGGTGTATGTAGAGGATCTGAGGCGAGAGTTTGTCACGGAATTTGTTTTTCCTGCGCTTATGGGGAATGCTCTGTATGAAGGCAGATATCTTCTTGGCACTGCTCTTTCCAGACCGCTTATAGCAAAAAAACAAGTCGAAATAGCTGAAAAAGAAAATGCAGCTTTTGTTGCGCATGGTGCAACCGGAAAAGGTAATGATCAGGTGAGATTTGAGCTTACTTATGCAGCATTGAATCCATTTTTGAAGGTACTTTCTCCATGGAAAGATATTGAGTTTCTGAAATTATTCAAGGGAAGAACAGACTTACTCGCCTATGCAAAACAGAAATGTATACTGACCAGAGCAACTATTGAAAAGCCTTACAGTGAAGACGAAAATTTAATGCATATATCTCACGAAGGGGGAAAGCTTGAAGATCCTCTCTATATTGCCGGGGAAGATGTTTTCAGCTGGACAAATTCTCCCAAAAATGCCCCGGATGAGGAGGTTTTTCTGGAACTTCATTTTCGCAGTGGACTTCCAGTAAAAGTAGTTAATCTGAATGACGGGAGTACAAAAGAAGATCCTCTTGAACTCTTTGAGTATCTAAATCGCATTGGATCGAAATATGGAGTAGGAAGAGTTGATATGGTTGAAAACAGGTTCATAGGAATAAAATCAAGGGGAATTTATGAAACACCCGGAGCAACGATACTCTGGATTGCCCACAGAGATCTGGAAGGTATTGCTATGGACAAGGAAGTAATGCATTTACGAGACATGCTGTCTGTTAAATTTTCGGAGTTGATATACAACGGTTTCTGGTTTTCTCCTGAAATGGATTTCTTACTATCAGCTTTCAGAAAATCTCAGGAAGGAATTGAAGGAAAAGTTAATTTAATCATTTATAAGGGCAATGTCGTACCTGTCTCTCGCTTTTCCCCGACATCACTTTATGATCAATCACTTTCAAGTATGGATGTTGACGGCGGTTTTGATGCTACAGACTCAAAGGGATTCATAAACATTCATGCTTTGAGATTGAGAGCCCACAATCTTGTGCTCAGGAGCAGAGATCCATTTGGGTGGAGAAGGGGGATAATCGATGCCGAAATTATGGGAAAAGGGGTATGACCTTGATTCATTAATAGAAGAGTTCACAGTTGGTGAAGATTATCTGGTTGATATGAAATTGATTAAATATGATGTGAAAGCCTCTATTGTTCACGCAGAGATGCTCGAGAAAATGGGGTATTTGGAAAGGCATGAGTTCATAAAAATAAAAGAGGCACTTGAGGAACTTCTGACTCTTGTGGAATCAGGAAAATTTTGTATCGACCCGGAAGAAGAGGACAGCCATACCGCCATAGAAAACTTTCTCGTTCAAAAACTTGGAGAAGCTGGGAAAAAAATACACACGGCTCGATCGAGAAACGATCAGGTTTTGACTGCCCTCAGGCTCCTGTATAAAGATGAATTAAAAGATGTATGCCGGCATTTAAAAGGCTTGAGGTCTGTTTTGAGAAATTTTGCAAAAAAGTATGGACATATAAAATTTGCCGGTTTCACGCATACAAGAAAAGCTATGCCAGCCAATTTCAGAATGTGGGGCATGGCACTTTGTGATGCTTTGAAAGACGATGAGATCATGATAAATCTTACAATCAGACTGATAGATCAATCTCCACTTGGTACAGGTGCCGGTTATGGAGTTCCTATCAAAATAGACAGAAATTATATAGCTAATAGGCTCGGTTTTTCAAAAGTGCAGCGAAATCCCATTTATTCTCAAAACAGCAGAGCAAAATTTGATTATCTTATATTGCACTGTTTGTCGCAGGTCAGTTACGATTTGAATAGGTTTGCCAGCGATATTATTTTCTTCTCTCTACCAGATATCGGATATCTGATTATTCCAGAAAACCTGTGTACAGGAAGTTCAATAATGCCCCAGAAGATGAATCCAGATCCTGTAGAACTTGTAAGGGCGTATCATAGCAGGATAATATCGAAAGCTCTGGAATCTGCGTTGATTTCAATGAATTTGATAAGCGGTTATCATCGAGATATGCAACTGTTGAAAATAACCGTGCTGGAGACTTTCAAAGATATTAAAGATATGCTGCGGGTCACGTGCAGGATTTTTGAAAAAATTCAGGTAAATGGCAATAAATGTAAAGAAAGTCTCACCGAAGAAGTTATGGCCACTCAGGAAGTGTATCGCTTATTGATGGAAAAAGGAATGTCTTTCAGAGATGCTTACAGAGTTGTTGCTGAAAAGTACGGAAGTGACAGGAAATGAAAATAAGAGTAGGAATTCTTGGTGCAACAGGTTATACAGGGTTAGAGTTATTGAGAATGCTCAAAAATCACCCACAGGTGAAAATAACCTATCTCTCGTCAAACAATTTTTCAGGACAGTCCATGAAAGATATATACCCGTTCGCAGAGATCGACATTTTGCTTAGCAAGATTGATGTGAAAGAAATAAAAGCAAATTGCGATGTAGTTTTTACAGCCCTACCGGCAGGTATCAGTTATGACATAGTGAAGAGTTTGAGAGATGAGAACCTGAAAATAATAGATCTGGGAGCAGATTTGAGATTTGATGATCCATCGCTGTATGAAAAGTGGTATGGCAGAACATTGCAAGATTATGGGTTGATAAAAAGAGTTTACGGCCTGCCTGAACTTTACAGATCAGAAATAAAAGAATCGCGTTTTATAGGAAATCCGGGATGCTATCCAACGAGTATACTTCTCGCAACTGCCCCAATTTTGAAAAGAAAACTGCTGGTGAACGGTGAAATAATTGTGGATTCTAAATCAGGCGTATCTGGTGCTGGTAAAAAAGAGGAGCTCGCATATTCTTTTTGTGAAATCGATGGTAGCTTAAAACCTTACAGTGTCATAAACCACAAGCATGTTCCTGAGATACAGGAGCAGATGAAAAAAATCTATCACAGCGAAGTTACTGTCATATTTGCTCCACATCTTGTTCCAATGGTCAGGGGTATATTGAGCACAATTTATCTAAAAACAAGATTGAGTGCTGACGAACTTTATGGACTATACAGTGAATTTTACAGAGATGAGTACTTTGTTCATGTACTAAAGCCAGCCATTTACCCGTCAACAAAATGGTCATATGGTTCAAACCACGTTTTTATATCAATGAAAAAGGACGAAAGAACAGATACAGCTGTATTGATATCTGTACTGGATAATCTTGTCAAAGGGGCATCCGGTCAGGCTATTCAGAATATGAACATACTTTTTTCTTTGAGAGAAGACACAGGATTGACCTTTACGGTTTATCCATAACAAGGAGGTTACAACAAATGAATATTCCTAAGGGATTCAAATTCTCCGGGTTGCATTGTGGGATAAAAAGGTACAGAAAAGATATCGCCTTGGCATATTCAGAAAAAGAGTGTGTGACATCGGGATTTTTCACTACAAATGCAATTAAAGCTGCTCCAGTTTTGCATAATATTCAGGTTCTTAAAGAAAATTCTGAAAACATAAGAGCGCTGATTGTCAACAGCAAAATTGCCAATTCGTGTACTGGTGAGGAAGGTTTGCAAAATGCGTTCAAAATGGCTAAAATAACAGCACAAAAGCTGCATATTGACTCCAGGAGTGTTCTTGTTGCTTCTACAGGGATAATAGGAATCCAGTTACCTATGGAGAAAGTAGAATACGGCATAGATGCAGCTGTGAAAAAACTTGACAGTGATGTTATATCTTTTGCGGAAGCTATCATGACAACTGATACAACAGTGAAGATCAGTTTCAGAAAGATTAATGTCCCGCAGGAAGTAATCTTACTTGGGATTGCAAAAGGGTCAGGAATGATTCATCCTAACTTATCTACAATGCTCGCGTTTATATTCACTGATGCAAAAATACCATTTTATACCCTGAAAGAATTACTAAAAAAATCCATTGATAAAACATATAACATGATCGATGTCGATGGAGATATGAGCACAAATGATATGGTTTTAATGTTCTGTAATGGAGCTGCGAATGTAGAAATAAAAGAGAAAACCGCCGCTTATGACAAATTTTCACGTGCCCTTGACGAGATTAATACTGAACTTGCCAAGAAAATAGTTTCAGACGGAGAAGGGGCTTCGAAAGTTATCGAAGTCAGAGTTGCCAATGCTCCAGATGAAGCTACAGCGAAAAAAGTTGCAAGATCAATTTGCTCATCCAATCTTGTGAAAACGGCTATACACGGTGCAGATACAAATTGGGGCAGAATCATCGCGGCCGCCGGCAGTTCTCAAACATTTTTTAGCCTGGAAATGGTGGACCTTCACATTTCTGATGGGAAAGAAGAAATATGTGTTTTCGAAAAAGGCAAGTCGCAGGCGTTTAATGAGGAGAATCTCAGAAGGGTTTTAAGTTCAAGAGAAATTTTTTTGCTTCTAAACATGAATACCAGTAATTCTTCCGCTACAGCCTGGGGGTGCGATCTGACAGAAAAATACATACAGATAAACGGGAGGTATAAAACATGACCAGTGAGAATATGGCGATACTTTTTGAAGTACTTCAGTATATGAAAGAATTTCGTGAAAAAACGTTTGTTGTAAAGGTTGGGGGTGCTGCCCTGGAAAAAGAGGAAGCTAAAACGTCATTTGCAAAGAGTATTGTTTTTCTGAGACATGTACAGGTAAATCCAATCATTGTACATGGCGGAGGGGTCGAAATAACCCGGTTGATGAATCAGCTCGGGATAAAACCACTTTTCAAAAATGGGTATAGAGTAACTGATGAAAAAACTTTACAGATAGCAGAAATGGTTCTTGAAAAGATTAATAAAGATATCGTCCTGAAAATAAATCTTCACGGAGGAAGAGCAATTGGTGTTTCAGGCAAAGATGACAATTTGCTTTTATGTGAAAAAGATATCGCAAATGGAGATATAGGGTATGTGGGAAAGATAAGAAAAGTGAATAGTGGGTTTATCGAGAAACTTATTGCTCAGAATTATATACCAGTTATTTGCCCAGTTGGATTTGGAGAAGACGGGACAACTTACAATATAAATGCAGATGTTGCCGCCGCTGAGATAGCAATTTCCCTGAAAGCCGAAAAATTGATATTCGTAAGCGATGTTCCTGGTGTAATGAAAGATGGAGAATTAATTCCATATCTTGATGTCCGGAATGCCAGAAAATTGATCGAAGAAGGTGTCGTTAAAGGAGGAATGATACCGAAAATACAGTGCGCAGTGAATGCTTTAAAGGCGGGAATTAAAAGCGTTCATGTTGTAAATGGAGAAATACCCCACGCTCTTTTAACTGAAATTTTTACGCTCCACGGCATTGGAACAATGCTAAGAGAAATTTGACGGGAGGGCATGGTATGAAAAACAATTATTTGATGAATACTTACAACAGGTTTCCTGTTATCCTGGATCATGGAAAAGGCTCTGTGGTCTGGGATAAGGATGGCAGATCATTTCTCGATTTTTCGTCAGGAATAGCCGTAAATATCCTTGGACATTCACACAAAAAACTTGTTTCTGCCATCGAAAGCCAGGTCAGAAAACTTGTGCATTGTTCAAATCTTTACTGGACAGAACCTCAGGTAGAGCTTGCAAAGCTTTTGATCGAGAATACCTTTGAAGGAAAAGTTTTTTTCACAAATAGCGGAACCGAGGCTAACGAAGCAGCTATTAAATTATCACGAAAATACGGAAAAAAGAAATCCATATCCAAATTTAGGATTCTCTCGGCGGTCAATTCCTTTCACGGAAGAACATTTGGATCTTTAACAGCCACAGGTCAGGAAAAATACCATGAATATTTCAAACCACTGGTAGCTGGTTTCGACTATTTTGAGTTCAACAGCGAAGAATCTCTCAGATCAAAAATGAATGATGAAGTTTGCGCGGTTATTTTAGAACCCATTCAGGGTGAAAGTGGTATAGTTCCTGCAAGTGATGATTTTTTAAATGCGGCAAGGGTTTTATGCGATCATTACGGAGCGCTTTTGATATTTGACGAAGTTCAATGTGGAATGGGAAGAACCGGAAAACTTTTTGCTTACCAGAAATATGGTGTGAAACCAGATATTTTGACAATTGCAAAAGGACTTGGAGGAGGGGTTCCTATAGGAGCCGTGGTAGCAAGCAATAAAGCAGATGTTTTCGAACCTGGTGATCATGGATCCACATTTGGCGGAAATCCTCTGGCTTGCAGCGCAGGAATAGCTGTTATGAGGGAAATATTGAAGGATGGTTTTCTAAAAAGAGTGGAAGATAAGGGAAGATATCTTATGAAAAAACTTGAAGGAATAAAGAAGATTTTTCCATCTTTGATCGGTGACCTTCGTGGAACTGGCTTGATGGTCGGTGTAGAACTTAAAAATATTTCAAGCAGAGATTTTGTAAACAATTGTTTTGATCACGGTTTACTTACAGTCCCTTCGGGAAGGAATACTGTGAGGTTGTTACCACCACTGACAGTTAAAAAAGTGGAAATCGACAGTGCACTGAAGATAATAGCCGAAGTTCTGGAAGGTTTTGACCGCACAGGGAGAAATATTCAATGAAGAAAGCACTGTTATTACTTGAAGATGGAACATTCTTTTATGGCAGGGCTTTTGCTGCTGATGGAGAAGTATTTGGTGAACTTGTGTTCAACACCTCAACAACAGGTTATGAAGAGGTATTGACAGACCCTTCATATGCAGGTCAGATAGTTATCATGACTTATCCAGAAATCGGCATATATGGAATAAATGATGAAGATGCAGAGTCTGATTCTGCAAAGGTAACTGGCCTTGTGGTTTATCGGTCAGTTCAAAGATATTTCAACCAGAGGGCAAATAAATCTCTTGGCGAATATTTGAAAACGAATGGCGTAATTGGAATAGAGGGGATTGATACACGATCGCTTACGAAAAAAATAAGAAACAGAGGTACGGCAATGGGTGCTGTCTCAACAGAAAATATGGATCCTGATTCGCTCCGCGAAAAATTACGGAATGTGATAGAGATAAACAAGACAGATCTTGTAAGCAAAGTATCGTCGGAAGTTGTATGGAATTATAAGAAAGAGGGCAAGGTCCGGATAGCGATCGTTGACTGTGGTTGTAAAAAAGGTATTCTGAGAGAACTTGAAAAATTTGATGTGGCAATAACAGTTGTTCCATACGATATTGGCTTTGAAGAAATTGAAAAACTGAATCCGGACGGAGTGATGATTTCAAATGGGCCGGGGGACCCGTCAATATTGATCAGAACAGTAGAGCTGATTAAACACATTTTGAAGAAAAGAATTCCGCTGGCAGGAATATGCTTGGGGCATCAACTTCTGGCGCTCGCAATAGGTGCAAAGACTTATAAAATGAAATTTGGCCACAGGGGGATTAATCACCCTGTGAAAGATTTAAGAAGCAAGAGGGTATTAATCACAACTCATAATCATGGTTTTGCTGTTGATCCAAAAAGCTTGAACATCAATACGGATACTCTTATAGGTATAAGCAAAGAGGATTTTGGCAGAGTTGAGATAACTCATTTATCTTTGAATGACATGACCGTGGAGGGAATAAGGCTTTTAGATTATCCAGCCTTTTCTGTGCAGTTTCATCCCGAGGCATCGCCTGGGCCGCATGATTCGAAATCGTTTTTTGAAGATTTTCTCAAGCTCATAATCTCAGGGAGGTAATTTTGTGCCGAAGAGAGACGACATAGAAAAAGTACTTGTGATTGGCTCCGGACCTATAACTATAGGTCAGGCGGCTGAGTTTGATTACTCAGGGGCGCAGGCTATCAAAGCTTTGAAGTCTTTGGGGTATAGAGTTGTGGTGATTAATTCAAATTCTGCAACAATAATGACAGATCCCGAATTTTCTGATGCTGTCTACATAGAACCATTGACTATAGATTTTCTGGAAGCTGTTATAGAAAAAGAACGTCCAGATGCTTTATTGCCAACTCTTGGTGGGCAGACAGCCTTGAATTTAGCTGTTGAGCTTTTTAAAAAAGGTGTTTTGTGCAAATATGATGTTGAGCTTATAGGCGTTAAGCCAGATACTATAGAAAAAGCCGAAGATAGAGAACAATTTAAAACGGCAATGAAAAACTGTGGTCTGGAAGTTCTTGAAAGCAGGCTTGTTTCAAGTGTAACAGAGGCCATGGATGTTGTAAGAGAATTCGGTTATCCTGTGGTGATAAGACCGAGTTTTACGCTTGGAGGCAGCGGAGGGGGAATAGCGTATAATTTGCAGGAATTGAAGGCAATTGTTGAAAATGGATTAATAGAAAGCCCAGCACATACCGTGCTGATAGAAAAATCCGTGATTGGCTGGAAAGAGTATGAGCTTGAAGTCATGAAAGATCATGAAGATAATTTCATAGTAGTCTGTTCTATTGAAAATTTTGACCCCATGGGCATACATACTGGAGACTCGGTAACTGTAGCACCTGCTCAAACGCTTACCGATGTTGAGTACCAGTGCATGAGAAATGCTGCTCGTAAAGCGTTAAGTGCAATAGGGTTTGATGCTGGTGGGTGCAATATACAGTTTGCTGTTGATACGTACACAGGGAAATTGGTCATTATTGAAATGAATCCAAGAGTTTCAAGATCATCTGCCCTTGCTTCAAAAGCCACAGGATATCCGATTGCAAAGATATCGGCTTTACTTGCGGTTGGGTTGAGGCTCGATGAGATTCCTAATTCTATAACGGAGCAAACAACGGCGGCTTTTGAACCGTCTATTGATTATGTGGTTGTAAAGATGCCGAGATTCCAGATGGAAAAATTTCCAGGTGCCGAACAGAAGCTGGGTACCCAGATGAAGTCAGTTGGGGAGGTAATGTCCATAGGCAGAACATTTAAAGAAGCACTTGGAAAGGCTGTGAGATCACTGGAGCTGGATATAGCCCCGAAACTTGATTTACGTAATATGAGAGAACATCTTGCCAATCCAACTTCGGAGAGAATGTCTTACATATTTGCTGCGTTCAGAAACTCCTTGTCTGTGGATGAAGTACACGAATTGACATTTATAAATAAATGGTTTTTGACGGAGATAGAAGAAATAATGAATTTTGAAAAGGTTCTTCGCAAGAAAAAACCTAAAGACTTCGGCTCGTTAAAAAAAGCAAAAGAGTTTGGATTTTCTGACAGAGAGCTGGCAGAGATCTACAAAGTTCAGGAAGAAGAGATAAGAAAGATCAGACACAAACTTGGCGTCACACCAGTCTACAAGATGGTAGATACTTGCTCTGCTGAATTTGAAGCTAAAACACCTTATTTTTATTCAACATACAATGGAATGGAAAATGAGACGATCCCATCAAAACGAAGAAAGATCATGGTTTTGGGATCAGGACCAAATAGAATTGGCCAGGGTATTGAATTTGATTATGCAAATGTGCATGCCGTATGGGCTTTTCAGGAAGAAGGTTATGAAGTTATCATGGTAAATTCCAATCCTGAAACTGTGTCAACAGATTACGATATATCGGATAAATTATATTTTGAGCCGCTGACAACTGAGGATATCCTTGAGATAGCAAAAATAGAAAACCCGGATGGAATTGTGGTCTCGTTTGGTGGGCAAACTCCTTTAAGGATAGCGAGAGCTCTGGAAAAAGAAGGTTTGAAAATCCTGGCTGCCAATTATGAGCTTATAGATCTTACAGAAAGCAGAGATAGATTTGCGAAATTTCTTAAACAATCAGGCTTAAGTGTTCCTCCTTTTTCAGTTGCGAGGTCAATCAAAGAAGCTTTGAGAGCTGCAGAATTAATAGGTTTTCCAGTACTCATCAGACCAAGTTATGTTCTTGGGGGAAGAGCGATGGCCATCGTTGATCATAAAAAAGATCTCTTAAGTTATATTTCAAATGCATCTCTAATTTCACCTGATCACCCCCTGATAATAGATAAATTTCTTGAAAATGCTGTGGAATTAGATGTCGATGTAATCTCTGATGGTGAAAATGTCTGGATAGCGGGCTTAATGGAACAAATTGAGAAAGCGGGAATACATTCAGGCGATTCTGCATGTGTCCTGCCACCAGTAAGTTTATCTGATGATTTGATAGAAAAGATAGAGCACCTGATTTATAGATTGATAAAAAGCCTTAAAATCATTGGACCAGCAAATATTCAATTGGCCGTGAAAGATGATAAAGTTTATGTTATTGAACTAAATTTGAGAGCTTCAAGGACTATTCCATTTGTAAGCAAAGCAATTGGCATACCTGTCGCGAAAATTGCAGCAAAAACTATTATCGGTAAAAAATTGTCACAACTTTTGTTGCGATACTGGCCTTATTCAACAAAAGAGAGATTGGTGAAATATGAACCTGCTCGCTCAGGTGTGCTACCGACACCGTGGCCGGAGTATTATTCTGTAAAGGAAGCAATCATCCCATTTAACAAATTCTCTGGCGTGGATATACTTCTTGGGCCAGAAATGCGTTCTACAGGTGAAGTCATGGGAATCGGCGATGATTTTGCTGAAGCTTTTGCAAAGGCACAGTTATCTGCGGATGGCATATCTACGAAATCTTTGCTTGTTACTGTTAACGACAGGGACAAACGAGAAATTGTTCCTTTAGTCTCGTATTTGTATGATCTTGGATTTGAGGTATTCGCAACTGCTGGAACCGGGAAGATCTTGAGATCAATGGGGATAGCAGTTAAAAATGTCTTCAAAGTTGGAGAAGGGAAACCAGATGTTGTTGATCTTATACGGCAGGGGAAGATAGGATTTATTGTTATAACCCAGTCTCCGAACCGTAAGACGAGTGCTGAAATCAACAGAGAAGCAGAAAACTCTTTTGCAGATGATGAAAGAACTGCTGGATATAAAATCAGAACAGCTGCTATACAATGCAAAGTGCCCTGTATAACCACAATAGAAGCTTTCAGAGCCGAGGTATCTGCTATCAGAAGACTCAAAAAGTCCACCCTGTCTGTTAGAAGTTTGCAAGATATTTTCTATGCACAGCAAAATACTCTTCTAAAAAAGTAGATTTTTATGGTTTAATATAAGTAATACTATAAAAAGGCAGTTGGAGATTGTGAGGTGGATAATTAAGCAGGTTGACCAGCAGAAGGTTGAGTTTCTAAGCCAGGAAGCTGGTATAAGTTTGTTTCTTGCGAAAATACTTGTGAACAGGGGTATTGAAGATCCCAAGATTGCGAATAGATTTCTGAAACCTTCAATTCTTGATCTACACGATCCATTTTTGTTGAGGGATATGGATCGTGTCGTTGAGTTGCTCTTAAAAGCCAGAGAAGAGAACATACCTGTTCTGATCTACGGTGATTACGATGCTGATGGTATAACTGGTATAGCTGTTTACAAGGAATTTTTAGACAGGTATGGCTGGGTTACAGATTACTATATTCCAAAGAGAATGGATGAAGGTTATGGGATCCAGCCTGCAGTTATTGAGCAATTTTTTAAAAAATTCAACAAAGGAATAGTGCTGACAGTAGATTGTGGCATAACTGCAATTGAAGCAGTGGAGTTTGCAAAGAAATTCAACTGCCTGGTGTTGATAACCGATCATCATGAAGTTGGAGAGCAGTTACCAGACGCCGCTGCAGTAGTTGACCCAAAGCGTCCAGATGATGATTATCCATTTAAAGATCTTGCGGGTGTTGGTGTCGCTTTCAAGGTGGTCAGTGCTATTTCCCAGAAACTCAATATCCAGATCGAAGAAATTTTCGATTTACTTGAATTTGTGGCGATTGGCACAATCGCCGATATGGTGAAATTGGTTGATGAAAACCGTTTTATGGTTAAAACGGGACTGGAAAAACTTAAGAGAACTGGAAAGCCCGGTCTTTCAATCCTGTTTAAGAGGCTCGGTATAAACGAACCGGATTCAAGGGACATTGGTTATAGAGTTGCACCAAAACTAAATGCTGCCGGTAGACTTGATTCAGCAGATGATGCATTTGAACTTTTGATCTCGCGAGATGAAACATCTGCTGAGAAGCTTGTAAATTTGCTTTTCGAGTATAATTCAACCCGCCAGGAAATAGAATCTGAGATATTCATGCGTGCAGTAGAGCAAATTGAGGAGCGTGGCCTGCATAAAGATCCGATAATTGTGGTTAAGGGAGATAACTGGCACGTTGGGGTTATAGGGATTGTTGCCACAAGACTGGTTCACAGGTATGGAAAGCCAGTTATGGTGATATCGAATTCTGACGGTATAGCAAGAGGGTCGGCAAGAAGCATACCGAATCTAAACCTCATTGAATTGCTTCAGCCACTATCGAGTTATTTTTATGAATTTGGAGGGCATCCCCTCGCTGTTGGTTTCAGCCTGGATTCAAACAACGTTGATGATTTCGCTGAACTTTTAAGAAATTTTGAAATACCAATTGAAGATGTACCTGACGTGTTAGAAATCGATGAGGATCTCCAGCTTGAGCAAATTAATGAAGAAACATTGAAAGATATAGGAAAACTGGAGCCCTTTGGCCATGGTAACAATGAGCCGATTTTTGTTGCAAGAAACGTGATAGCTGAGTCCATCAAATTTTTTGGTCAAAATCACGCAAATGTTAAGATGAATTTCACAGTTAACGGTGCTAAAATTGAGGCAATAGGCTTTGGTTTAGGTCATGCCTTCGACAAGTCAATTTATGAATGCAACAAAGTAGACATTGTTTTCAGTATCAGGAATCATCGTCATCCTTTCAGCATAAATATTATTGATTTTTCCATAATAAAAGATTACCAGGATACACACCAGGCAACTGAAAATATCGAAATACTTCAAAAAAACTTACATCTTAACCATATACTTGAACAACTTAAAGGTGGAAAACTGTTCATTCTTGATTTAAGGACAAGAAATGCTCTTTATTACTGGTTGAAAGAAAAGAGTAAAATCAGATGTGCGGTGATTTCACTGAATAATATAATCTCTTCCCAGGTTCACCAGAGTCTTTTGAGACATATTCAAAAGCCAATAGAATACCTGAACTCTCTATGCAAAAGTGGTTCAGAAGATTTCGCGTTCATGACTATGTCGTATTTTATGGCTGAAAAAGAAGAGGTTATGAAACGATTTGACCTGTTTTTCATAAATGAACTGTCTGTTTTTACTCTGTTTCAAAATAACAGCCAGGTAGCAGAATTTTTGGATTTTGTTTCATCAAATTGTGATAAATTTGTCGCTGTGACTGTTAAAAATCCGGAAAAATTGCTTAGTTTTGCAAATGAACTTGGTTTTGAAGTAACCTATGAGAGGTCATTGAAACCAAGTTACGGTTTGACTGATGCTTCAAATGAAATTGATTTGATAATAAATGATGCATCCTGTTTTCTATTCTCAGACCAGAGAAAACTCTCGTCATTTTATAAAAAACTTAAGACGACCATAAAAAATAAAGAGATATTGATGTATTCCCATTCACTCAAACCTTCTTATCGTGCTGGTGTCGTGAATTATATAAAGAGAAAAAAACCTGTTAAACTTGTCAGCTCCACAAATACTGATGGTTTACCCACGCTACTTGGCCAGGAAACAGAAATAGCTATTCTTGACGCTCCTTTGACACTTTTTGAAATTCTGGATGCCATCTCCTACAATTGCAATGACCAGTTACTTGATTTGTGTTTTACAGAAGAAAATGTAGTTGAAAGAGAAAATGAATTGAACGAGCTATTTCCCTCCAGAAGCGTTCTGAGGGAAATTATTCTGCAAATAGGTGAGCGAAAAGTTAGTCAGGACGAGCTTATGGAATATGTTGTTCGGCAGGGATATTTTGGGAGTTTCTCGTATGCCAGGATCATTAAAAATATCTTTGATGATCTTGGGGCTGCCATATCGGATGGAATGATAGATCTCACAAAAATTGACTTTTCGAAAAAATCTTTACGAGAGATGGAAAGAGAATTGGAAATAGAGTATTTTG
Organism: Pseudothermotoga elfii DSM 9442 = NBRC 107921; assembly: GCF_000504085.1. Lineage (NCBI taxonomy): Bacteria > Thermotogati > Thermotogota > Thermotogae > Thermotogales > Thermotogaceae > Pseudothermotoga > Pseudothermotoga elfii. The sequence goes on from NC_022792.1 coordinate 392,819, forward strand.
CGAAGATTACCAGACCACTGCTGACACAAAAAGTCAAAGGGATATACAGAGCTCTGGCAAATGTCCATGTGGTGATTTAATGATTGTTGCCGTTGATTATGGAGATGCAAGATGTGGTCTCGCGATAGGCGAGAAATTAGCCAGAAAAATTATGACCGTTGAAAAAAAGAAAGTAATTTCTGAGATTTCCAGAATCCCCTTTATTAATTGTTTCGTAGTGGGGTTACCCTTGTCTATGAGTGGAAGGTATTCCCAGCAGACATTTAAAGCAATCGAATTTGCCGAGAAATTGAACAGAAGGTTTAAAAAACGGGTTTATCTTATCGATGAAAGACTGACAAGCAGCATTTTCAAAAATCGTGAAAACATTGATGGATTATGCGCAGCGGAAATATTCGAAAAGTTTGTGTTCTCAAAAATGAAGTTTCATGAGATAATTCCACCGATCAAGGTCAGCGATAATCTGGTTAATGAATTAAATAACATGGCAGGTAACATTTTGATTGTAGGGCTGTCCGATACAAGACTTGTCTGCAAGAGACGGTGCATAGTGCTCCAGGAAGAGCCATATTATGCATATCTTTTCTACAAGCTTGGTTGTCATGTTGAGAGGTACGCAGACCAGTTGGAAAACTTTGCACCTTTTGATATTATCGTTGCAGGAAAGATGTGCGACAAATTGAAGGCTTACCTAAAACCAGAAGGGAAATTACTGTGCCTGTAGCTCAAACGGATAGAGCGCTGGACTCCGGATCCAGAGGTTGCGGGTTCGACTCCCGCCAGGCACGCCAATGTGATAATCGGGGAGGTATTAAAAATGCCGAAAGGTGATCTTGGAATAGACCTTGGTACAGCAAGCTTTATAGTTTATCAGAGAGGAAAAGGTATTGTCATTTTTGAACCATCTGTCGTTGCGATTTCTGAAAAAACAGGGGAGATAGTGGCAATAGGCGAAGAGGCCAAGAAAATGCTTGGCAAAACTCCAGAGTATTTCAAAGCCATTAAGCCAATGAAAGATGGTGTGATAGCAGACTACAAAACTATTGAGGCGGTAATCAAAGAATTCATAAACCGCACCGTGAGAAGATCTTTCTTTTTCAAACCGGATCTTGTTATAGGCATTCCAACGAAAGCCACGAGTGTTGAAAAAAGAGCAGTTTTTGAAGCAGCGCTTAACGCAGGAGCACGTCAGGTTCATGTGATTTCTGAACCCCTCGCAGCGGCAATAGGTTCAGGTATAGATGTGACAAAATCTGAAGGGAGTATGGTCGTAGATATAGGCGGAGGTACAACCGACATAGCCGTGATAAGTCTTGGAGGGGTTGTGGTTGGAGACTCTATCAAAATTGCAGGAGATGCAATGGATGAGGCTATTGTCAGATTTGCAAGAAGGAAGTACGGGCTGGTCATAGGAGAGCCTACCGCAGAACAGGTAAAAATAAGGATAGGAAAAATCCACTCTTCCATGGAATCATATGAAATAGAGATTAAAGGCAGAGACGCTGTTACTGGACTGCCAAGAACAGATCAGATAAACTCTGATGATGTTATGGAGACGTTGCGTCCTTTAGTTGAAACAATAGTAAGCAGGATCAAGATGGTTCTCGAAAAGACTCCGCCAGAACTGGCGGCGGATATAATAAACCAAGGTATTGTGCTTACGGGTGGTGGAGCTTTGTTAAGAGGCCTTGATTTGCTCATATCTGAAGAGCTTGGAGTGAAGACGATAATAGCTGAAGATCCCATAACTTCTGTAGCGAGAGGTACAGGTATTCTGTTAGAGAATCCAGATTTGCTCAAGGTTGTTGCTACTTCATACTCGAGGTGATAGCGTGTTAAGGGGTATTTATACTGCTGCAATGGGTATGCTTCTGGATATGAGTAAACTCGATGTAACTGCAAATAACCTTGCGAACGTCGAGACGGTTGCGTATAAAAGGGATAAACTTGCCTTTAGAGCATACCAGGACAGGGCAATATATGCCCTACCAGATCGAAGGCAGCCAATTGGAAATTTGACATACAGTGCGGTCCTGGACGACGTGTTCTTAGATTCATCTATGGGAACTTTCATGAAAACTGATAATCCAATGGACTTTGCCATTGATGGAGAAGGATTTTTCAGTTTACTCGGAGAAGATGGGGTATATTACAGCCGTGCTGGCAATTTCAAATTAAATGAGGAAGGGTATCTGGTAAATACTGATGGGCTTATGGTGCTTGATGAGAACAATCAGCCGATAAGATTTGAATCCAGTTATGTTGTTGATGCCGATGGATATATCAGAGACCCTGTGGGTAACGTGATAACCAGGTTGGGTATCTACAATTTCGATGATCCGGGCGAATTGAGAAAGATTGGTTATACGTTATTTCAACCAACGGAAGAAAGTGGCCAGCCTGTTGTTGCAGATGAATTTAGGATTTTATCTGGATACGTTGAATTATCAAATGTCAATGCAATAGATGAAATGGTAAACCTAATCGAGGCACAGAGGCATTTTGAAATTTCTCAAAAAGCTCTCACAGTATCAGATGAAACTCTGGCAAAACTAATATCTCAGGTTGGTTCTCTCAAATAATGGGAGGTGCTATTGAAAATGATGGTTTCACTTTATTCTGCAGCAACAGGAATGTGGGCACAACAGTACAAACTTGACACAATTTCAAATAACCTTGCCAATGTTGATACGACTGGTTACAAAAAAGTTAGAGCTGAATTTCAAGACCTCGTCTACCAGTATTACAAAAACGCAGGTACTCCCACCGCGGTGAATTCTACTATACCAACAGGAATATATTTTGGGCATGGCACAAGACTCAGTGCCACCACCAAGATATTTTCACTTGGCAATATGGAATATACAGGTAACGCACTGGATGTGGCGATTACTGGAGATGGTTTTTTTCAAGTGCAGTTGCAGGATGGTAGAACTGCTTATACAAGGGATGGTACATTCAAAGTCGACAGCGAAGGAAGAGTAGTTACATCGAACGGTCTGGCTCTGATACCGAATATTGTTGTACCGGCTGATGCCGTTGCCATTAACATATCTCCAGATGGTATTTTTTCGGCAGAAATGCAAGATGGTACAGTTCAGAATCTTGGAACCATCACGCTTGTCAGGTTTGTAAACCCATCTGGCTTGAAAGCAGTGGGAGATAACTTATACCTGGAGACCACGGCGTCGGGCGAACCCATCGAAGGGACACCAAATCAAGATGGTTTTGGCGCGTTGCAGCAAGGATATCTTGAAAAAGCTAACGTTGATGTTGTGAAGGAAATGGTGGATATGATAACTGCCCAGAGAGCTTATGAACTTAATGCCCGGGCAATTCAAACAGCTGACAATATGCTGCAAACGGTATCCACGTTGAAACGATGATCCATCCTTTCTTTGAATTTTGAGTGAGGATGGAAAAATGTGGAGAATTTTTGCTTTTTGCCTGATTTCCGTAAGCGCTTTTGCCGTTTTTGAAACAGATGTGCAAAGTGCCATAATTGATTTTGTACTTTCTCAGATCAGCGAAACTGCAACCGTAACAGACCTTCAATTCAAACAATCGATTCCCTCAGCTGACAGATTCGAGATTCTTTCGTGCAACTTCAATGGCAATAAAACAAATATTCTGATCAAGTTCTACAATAATCGATCTTTTGCCGGTTATGTTCAGGCGTCGGCACTTATTTCACAGCCAAGGAAGATTTTAATTGCACGCAGAACTATTAAAAGTGGAGAGATTATTAAAAGAGAAGATGTGGAGCTGGTCGAGTTTGATGTATTTGGAAAGAAGGGAAATTTTACGAACAATCTTGAGGTTGTCGCGGGAAAAGTGAGCAGGAAAATGTTCCGTGAAGGAGAGCCAATAGACCTATTCTACCTTGTCAAGGCGCCAGATGTGAGGGCCGGGCAGGTTCTCTTAGCAGTTTTCGAAACAGGTTCGGTTCTGGCTACAGCACTTGTGAGAGTTTTGCATGATGGAAATTTTGGAGAGATCGTTAAAGCGAGAAATGTTGATACTGGATTTCTGATTCAAGGAATTTTGAGATCAGATTATACAATTCTCATTTCTGGAGGCTGAGAGTGTGAAAAAATCCTTAATAATTGTGATTGTCTTCGCTTTATATACAACTTTTGTTTTTCCTACGTCGTTGTGGAACAACTCTTCATCCGCGCAGTTTAAAAACATAATAGCTGATAGAAAAGCGAGCAAAGTTGGTGACATAGTAACAATCGTGGTCAAAGAAACACCTCAAATAAATTCTTCCAGCTCAAATGACGCTTTTGAAAATGCTCTTGTGAATCTGTTTACAGGTGCTGTAAAAAACATCACGCAATTTGATCTCTCTCAGTTCATACCTATAAACAACAACTCTCAGCAGCAGAGATCCGCTCAACTGAGCTCAACAGTTGTTTTAACTATATCGGCAGTGGTGGTAGATATCCAAAATGGTAATCTGGTTGTTGAGGGGAACAAAAAATTGAAAGTGGGTGAACAGCTGAGCGAGATAATCATACGGGGCACTGTTAGACCTGATGATATTTCACACAACAATACAGTTGATTCTTCAAATATTGCAAACTGTCAAATATGGGTTAATGGAGAACTGGTTTTTCGGCAGAACCCGGATCAGCAATCGTGGCTTGATTATTTGTTATCAGCAATTGCAAAATGGTTTTTGTGAGGTGAGACAGTGCGAAAGGTCACCATATTTATAATCATTATTGTGGCTCTAACTGGCTTTGGCTCTGTAAGAATAAAAGATATTGCTGATTTCAGAGGAGCCCGCGACAATCAGCTTTTTGGAATAGGAGTAGTTGTTGGCTTAAATGGAACAGGTGATTCTGGTCAGGTAAACTCTACACTGCTCGCCAATATGGCAAAAGCCTTTAATGTCAGCATAGATTCGGACAGCTTGAAAACGAAAAATAGCGCTCTTGTTATGGTTTTCGCAGATATTCCACCGTTTTACAAAGAAGGAATGAGACTTGATGTGTCTGTTGCCTCTATAGGTGATGCCAAGTCTCTTGAAGGAGGTTTTCTGGTTCAGACACCGCTTTATGGTGCAGATGGAAATGTATACGCCGTGGCGCAGGGAAATGTAAGTGTAGGGGGCTTTGATGTTAAAGTGTCGGCTAATCTGCAGAACAAATACAGAATAGTTGGGTATATACCCAACGGTGCCATTGTGGAAAAAGAAATCCCATTTGAATTTGTTCAGTCGAACAGTGTAACAATACTTTTGAAAAAGCCGGATTTCACAACGTCGGCCCGCGTTGCCCAGGCTATCAATACAACTTTCGAAAGAAAAATTGCGAAAGCCGTGGATGCCTCTTCTATAAAAATAGAAGTTCCTTCTGCTTTTGAAGATGATATAGTTACCTTTTTATCTCTTGTGGAAGAAGTAGAAGTTTCTGTTGATCAACCAGCAAGAGTGGTGGTGAATGAAAAAACGGGCACAGTTGTTTTCGGTGGAAATGTTAAAATTCTTGACTTTACTCTATCTTATGGTGTTTTTAATATTACAGTGAAAAACGGCAAAGTGGAATCCTCCGAGGAAGTTGACGCAACTGTTTCATCACTTGTCTCAGCTTTGAAAAATCTTGGAGCAACCCCGCAAGACATAATAGCTATACTTCAAACAATGCACAGTGCAGGCGTATTACTCGCAGACCTGGTGGTGATGTGATGCTTGTTCAAAGCGTTGATAGTGTCAGAACGGACAAACTCTACAATGCCTGTTCAGAATTCGCTGGTAGCCTTTTTTACGAAATATTCAAAAAAATGTACGATTCTATCCCAAAATCCGATCTTATACCAAGAACCCCTGCACAGGAATGGTTCACAAATATGCTTTTTTACGAATATTCAAAGCAGGTGGCAAAAGATAATCTGAAGTCACTTGTCAGAACAATTTATGAGCAGCTTGCTCAGAACGCTTATCAGTAAATCAGTTCCTGGTCAGCTTTATTAATTCACTTTCAAAAAGTTTCATTATTAGTTCATCAAGATCCCCATCAAGTATTTCCTGCAATCTGTATGTTGTGTAGTTTATTCTATGGTCTGTTACTCTGTTTTGAGGAAAATTGTATGTTCTGATTTTCTCGCTTCTCTCTGCTGAGCCGATCTGGTTTTTTCTCTGATTAGAGAGTTGTGAGTTGATCTTTTCTTGCTCGATTTCATAAAGTTTTGCTCGCAAAATGACAAGTGCACGCTCACGGTTCTGATGCTGTGATCTTTCACTTTGGCAGGAGACAATTATGCCTGTTGGGAGATGTGTTATCCTCACAGCCGATTCTGTTTTGTTGACATACTGTCCGCCATGTCCTGAAGCCTTGAAAGTATCTATTTTTAAGTCTTTCGGGTCAATATGAATTTCAACATCTGACACCTCTGGTAACACAGCAACAGTGGCTGTTGATGTATGTATTCTGCCTGAAGATTCGGTAACAGGCACCCTCTGGACTCTGTGAACACCACTTTCATATTTCAAATATTTGTAAGCAGATTTTCCTTTAACAAAGAAAACGATTTCTTTGAAACCGCCAAGCCCTGTATCGTGAAAATCTGACAGTTCTACCTGCCAGCCTTTCCGCTCTGCGTAACGAATATACATTCGATAAAGGTCAGCAGCAAAAAGGGCAGCTTCTTCTCCTCCTGTGCCGGCTCTGATCTCAAATATGACATTGTTATGTTCTTCAAAAGGTAGAAGGTGAGAAATTAGTTGAGAAATTATATCTTCGTATTGCTTTCTGGCTTTCAGAAAATCTTCCTCAAGCGAGGGATCTTCTTTCATTGCTTCTTGCCAGAAATTCATCTCTTCTTCCATTTGTTTGAGTTGCTGGTATATTTCGAGGGCCTCTTTCAACCTTGAATATTCAACAGAAAATTCCCGCAACTGCTCGATATCCAGATTGGAGCTGGATAATTTTTGTTCAAGCTCGATGGTTTTCTTATTAACATCTTTGATTATTGATTCAATTATGTCTTTCATCCTAATTTCTTCCCCATTTCCTGCTGGTTCCGGGCATACTCATAAACCTGTTTTTTATCGATTAATCCGCTCATATAAGCTCTAAACAGAGCATCATCAAAGAGCACCATACCCTGCCTGGAACTTGTCTGCATAATTGATTCTATCTGGTGTAATTTATTTTCGCGTATCAAGTTTTTAACAGCAGGTGTACCAACCAGTATCTCAAGCACAGGCACCATACCTTTTCCATCAATTCTTGGTAGCAATCTTTGATAAATTATCGCAATAAGTGTATTGGCAAGTTGTAGGGCTATTTGTTTTTGCTGATGGGCTGGAAAAACATCTATAACTCTTTCCGGTGCACTTGCTGCGCTGTTTGTGTGGATAGTACTGAATACTAAATGGCCTGTTTCTGCTGCCGTGAGTGCAAGAGACATTGTTTCAAGGTCTCTCATTTCACCAACAAGTATGACATCTGGATCTTGTCTGAGAGCATATTTCAACCCATCGTAAAAGCTGTTTGTGTCCTGACCGAGTTCTCTTTGATGAATGACGGACTTTTTGTTTGTGAAAATGTACTCTATAGGGTCTTCGATAGTTATTATATGGTAAGGGTGATTTTCGTTTATATAATCTATCATTGCAGCAAGAGTGGTAGATTTCCCACTGCCTGTTGGACCGGCTACCAGGATCAAACCTGAATCTCGTTCGGTAAATTCTTTCAATATATCTGGCAAACCGAGTTCATCGAAAGTTCTTATTTTTCTGGTAATCAGTCTTAAAGCCAGAGCAGGTTTTCTGCGTTCGTAATACAGATTTCCTCTCACCCTTACTTGTTCACCAACACTGAACGCAAAATCTATTTCTTTTTTCTCCAGATTGTTCGTCATTCCTATCTGGTCGAACAATTTTTTAAGCGACATAACCAGATCACTTTCACCCATGATGCCAAAATTTTTTTGCTCAACAAGAAGACCGTTTATTCTATAAATAGGCGGCATATCCACCGAAAGGTGGATATCCGACGCCTTTTTGCTGAATGCATCTGCCACGAGAGCCGATATCTCTATCATACAATCACCTTTTTTCTTTAAGAACAGCCATGCATCTTGGGCAGATATTGGGAAACTCCGAATCTGAATTGGTCAGCGGATCATATTTCCAGCAACGCTCACATTTCTCACCTTCGGCATGTTCAACTTCAATGTGTAGATTTTCGTCAGAGTTGCAAATTTCTACTTTGGAGACTATGAAGAATTCTTCCAGGTATGCCGAATATTTTTTGAGTAACTCAAGGGTTTTCTTAGAGCCGGTTTTGATAGCAACCTTTGCATCAAGTGAATGACCTATCAAACCATTCTGCCTGGATTCTTCAAGTGCTTTCAAAACGAGATCCCTCAATTGGAGAAGTTCTTCAAAATCATTCATCAGATTGGTGTCTATGTATTCCTCTTTATATTCAGGCCAACTTTCAGCCATTACAGTTTGATATTTTTTCTCACCAAAGTTTAGAAACTCGTAAGCCTCTTCGCACGTGAAGGCAAGAATTGGCGAGAACATGACAAGCAGGGATTTTAGAATATTATATAAAACTGTTTGAGCCGATCTTCTTTTTAAAGAGTGCTTTCCTTCGACATATAGTCTATCTTTCACGATATCCAGATAGATAGCGCTTAGTTCTACAGAGCAATACTTTACCAGTATGTTATATGCTTTGGAAAACTCATAACTTTCGTATGCCTCTGTTACAGATTTTATTATTTGCTGAAGTCTTCCAAGCGCCCATCTATCTACCGGAAGCATCTTTTGGAATCCGATAGAATCTGTTACTGAAAAATCCTGAAGGTTTCCCAGAAGGTATCTTATAGTGTTTCTTATTTTTTTATAAACCTCGACTTGCTGGGAAATTATATTTTTGGATATTCTGATATCGTTGAAATAGTCACTGCTTGCAAGCCACAATCTGAGTACATCTGCACCGTATTTAGAACATACTTCAAGAGGATCGACAACATTTCCGAGAGATTTACTCATCTTCTTTCCTTCTGCATCTTTTATGAATCCATGCGTTAGAACAGTTTTATACGGAGGTTTATCGTGTGTTATGACAGAAAGGACCAGTGACGAATTAAACCAGCCTCTGTGCTGGTCGCTTCCCTCAAGATACATGTCTGCGGGAAATGTTAATTCCGGTCTTGTGGTTAAAACTGCCTCGAAAGAAGAACCGGAATCAATCCATACGTCAAGAGTATCGTTCATTTTAACAAGATCCTCCGAACCGCAATGTGGGCACACATATCCATCGGGCAGGAGTTGTTTTTCACTGAGTTCAAACCAGGCATTTGTTCCCATTTTTTTAACTATTTCGGCAAAATGCCTGATCAATCTTGCATCAAGAACAACCTCGCTACACTTGCTGCACCTGAAAGCCGGAATAGGTGTCCCCCAGGCGCGTTGCCTCGAAATGCACCAATCTGGTCTTTCTTCCACCATAGCACTTATTCTATTTTTTCCCCAGGCTGGTATCCATGCCACATTCTGTATATTTTCAAGGACCCTTTGCCTCAGGTTGTTTTTTTCAACAGATATAAACCATTGCTCTGTTGCCCTGAATATAACAGGTTTCTTGCATCTCCAGCAGTGCGGGTAAGAATGCTTGATGGTTGATTCCTTAAGAAGAGAGCCATTGTTTTTTAAATCTTCTATTATCTGTTTGTTTGCTTTTTCAATATGCATGCCAGAATATTTTCCGGCTTCCTCTGTGAAATAGCCTTTTTCATCAACTGGGGAAATAACGGCTAAACCATTCACGAGATGGCCGAATTCGTAATCTTCCTCACCATGTCCCGGTGCAATGTGCACGCAACCAGTGCCTGTTTCCATGTCTACGAAATCGGCTGTGATTATGCGAGATTTTCTATCAAATATTGGATGAACAGCCTGTTTTCCTTCAAGGAAATGCCCTTTGAATTTTTCAAGAATCCTGTACTCATCTATACCAATTTCCTGCATGGCCATTTTCAATAATTTCTCAGCAAGGATCCAGATTTCGCTTCCTACTTCTATTTTCACATATTGTTGATCTGGATGGACGGCTATTCCGGTATTTCCCGGCAGGGTCCATGGGGTAGTTGTCCAGATGATTATGTATTCATTTTCTGAGTTCTCCATTTTAAATTTGACATAAATAGATGGTGAATCGTGGTCGTGATATTCTATTTCCGCCTGTGCAAGGGCTGTACCGCAATTATTACACCAGAGAACCGGTTTAAGCGCTCTGTAAACATAGCCATCCTCCACCAGCTTTGCAAAAATTTCATAGATTTTATACTCATATTCAGGGTTCAAAGTCGCATAATAATTTTCCCAGTCACCTATAACGCCAAGTCTTTGAAACTGTTTCTTTTGCATTTCTATCTGTTGTTTTGCAAATTCTTCACAAGCTTTTCTCAATTCTGTTTGAGACATAGATCTCGCCTTTTCTCCAAGCATTGTCGTAACTTTGTGCTCTATTGGTAAACCGTGCGTATCCCATCCGGGTACATAAGGCGATTTAAATCCGCGAAGTGTTTTGTATCTCACAACTATATCTTTCAGTATCTTGTTCATAGCAGTGCCTATGTGAATATCGCCATTTGCATAAGGTGGACCATCGTGAAGGACGAAGGTTGGGTTATTCTCTCTGTGTTTTAGCAGATAATCATAAATATTCATTTTTTGCCATTTTTCAAGTATACGCGGTTCTTTTTCCACCAAATTAGCGCGCATTGAGAACTCAGTACCGGGAAGATTGAGAGTGGATCTGTAATCCAAAACAAGCACCTCCTCACATTTGCAGAAGTTTCTTGACTGTTTCTTTCAATTCAGTCAGATCAGTTGATTTGACCACGTATGCATCCGCAGCCCACGAAGCAAGGTCATATTTATAATGCGAATAAGCAGTCAAAAGAATTATTCTTAGTGCAGGATATTTTTGTCTCAGAATGCCAGCGAGTTCTATGCCATTCATTCCTGGCATTTCGATATCAATTGTGGCGAGATCAAAATCATCTGATTCGATCCTTTTCAGCGCTTCTTCTGCATTTGAAACAGTTTCCACTTTGTAACCAAGTTCCTCAAGTTCTTCACTTATGAGCAATCTCAAATTTTGCTCATCATCAACGACAAGGATTTTAGCTTCTTTCATCATTCGCCCTCCCTTTTTATTGGGATTTCAAATTTAAACTCAGTTCCCTCTGGCTTCGATTCCGCCCATATGCGCCCCCCGTGCTCATCTTCTATTATTTTCTTGCATATGGGGAGGCCGAGGCCTGTTCCGTAAGTTTTCGTTGTGTAGAAAGGCACAAAGATTTTTCTCAGATTTTCTTCAGATATAGGCTCTCCTGTGTTAAAAACGGAAACCAGTACTCTATCCTGGTCCTGTTGACTTTTTAAGATAATCCTACCACCTTGCGGTGTCGCTTCTATGGCATTTTGAACAAGATTTATCAAAACTCTCTTTATTCTGTTTCTATCAGCCACTACTTCTTGCAAAGGCGAGAGCATAAATTCAAGGTTGATTTTATTTCTGGCAGCTTTTTCTTGCATAAAAAATGCTACTTCCTCTATCAATTCATTTATTTGAAATTTGCTTTCATCTATATTTCTTGCGCTTCTGCTGAATTCAAGTATTTCTGAAACTATATTCTGCAAATTGTCCACTTCGTTACTCAGTATGTTGAGGTATCGTTCTCTTGCCTGTGGATCTGAAATGTTTTTCTTCAATCTGTTAAGGAAACCTCCTATAACGGTTATTGGATTTCGTAATTCATGCGCAACTCTTGCTGACATTTCTCCCAACAGTGCTAATTTTTCTTTGTCTTTTCTTTCCTGTTCGAGCAAGTACTGGTCGGTAACATCTTCAAGCGTTACAATAACACCGTTCATTGATGAACCTGCTATATCCCATAAGGGAGAATATTTTGTATCGAAAAACCTCTCCCCATTTGCAGTTTCTATTCTATATCTGGAAAGAGTAATTGTTTCACCACGCTCAAAAACTTTCATTGCAACACCAAATACATCCTGAAATGCCTCACCAAAATCTGTGTATGCGCTTCCAATAACTCTTTCCTTTGGCAATCCAAGCAATTGCTCTACTCTTTTGTTGCATTCTAAAACCTTTCCTTGCCTATCAATTACTATGACGGCAGTTGTAAGGTTTTGAAGAATGCTCTCGCTAAACTTTCTTAGATAATCTATCATATTTTTTTGTTGTTCAAGGCTTTCTGTTTTTTTCCTCAGCTCTTCGTAATTTGTCGCATTTTCTATCGTTAATCCTGCACTATCTGCTATAATTTTCAGAACTTCTGTGTCGATTTCGGAAATTGGATTTCCTGTGAATTTGTTGTCCAGTATGAGTACACCTATGGTATCCCACTTTCCTATCAATGGGACAACAGCGAATTCCTCTGTCTCCAGGAGATTGGTTAGATCTTTAACGGCTTCTCCCATACTTTTTGCAAGTGGCGGGGTTATATGGATCAGTTTTCTTCTCAGAACCACTCTTTCAAACACCGGGTGATCTTTGTAATGAAACATTTTTCCCTCTATTTTTTTCGTAAGTCCATTAGAAATATCAAGCATAAGCGCCTCTTCTCGCAGGTATTGAGAAAAATCGCCGTAACTCATCGCTCTTCTTTCAGCTTCTCTCCATATTTTTGTTATATCTTCCTCACTGGATGGGCCTAACCAGATTTTTCCGAACAGGGTTTCTGTCTTTCTATCACGTAAAAGTAATAAAGCTCTGTTGAAACCAAGACCCCTTCCCGAAGTCAATCCCAGAAGAAGGATTTTGTATACATTATTGGGATCGTAACTTGCCCTCATAGCATTGCTTATATTGTGAACCAGATCCATTTTTTTCAGATAAAGTTGCTGTTGTTTGATCAAATCCTCGTAACGCTTTGTATAGCTTTTGAGCTTCTCAATTTCTTTCTTGAGATTATTTTGATACTCGAGCCTTGTATAAGCGAGTGAAATACGCCTCGCTACTTCATGCAACGTTGAGAGGTCAAATTCGTCAAAACTGTATCTGGTTCTGTAGCCTTCTTCTGATATTTTGTTAATAGCGATCAGAACTCCCAGAATTCTGTCTTGCAACCTGAGAGGCACAGCTATCAATGATTTCACAGGAATGCTTGCAAAATCTATCTGTGTTTTTATGTTTAATATTCCACTGTCTGATTTTTCTATCTTTGATATGAACGGATGAGATTGTGGAATACTTTCTATCAAAAGTTGATTTCTATCGATGCCAAATCCAGCTGTAAAAACATAATTTTCAGAGATCTTCTCGAGGAAGAGTACCATATCAGCTCTCAGAATTTTTGCCACTACCTTGACCATTTCTTTTTTCAACTCATCCTGATCATCATAGCTATAAAAAGCATCTGTCAGCTGACTCATGTTGTGGTATCTTTCTGCGGTATTTTCAAGCTCTGTGAATCTATCAAGCCACCACAGGGAAAAAGCAAGCTCCTCAAGAAGATTGTCAATTGCTGGTAAATTTTTTGGATTTCTCAGCGCTATAGCCCCTGTAAGCTTACCGTTGTATTCGAGTTTTATTGCATGCGAATCATTCATCAAGGTGTTTGAATTTATTTTCAATACTCCGATTTTTTCATGCTGATGGGTTGTCCCGACCAATCTGAAATGATCTTTTTGGCTTTCGTAAATAAACAAATCGCAATGCTCGGCATTAGCCTGAGAACAGATTATCTGGGCTATTTGAGACATAGCACCTGTCTTATGTCCTTTCTGAAAAAAATCAGCAACCAGGCCAAATACTTTCAGAATCCCAACCTCCTGAATTCTTCAAAAATATGCTGCACGTGTGTTCCTTCCCAGTAAACTCTCCCGCAAATTGGACAGGTATAAAAAACATCTTGTGTCTCCTGGACATAAAGCGGAACCTTTTTTCTTATCTGCTCGTTGCTTGATATGACAAGATCAACATTGCATAAACTGCATCTCATCATTATTTTATCTTTTTTTCTCAAATCAAAAACTTTTGATAATTCCACTAACTGATCTCGCCACATTTCAGAGTTAATCAGGAAACTTTTCAAACCTTTTTTGATTGCTTTTCTGTGTAAAGTTTTATCCCTCGTGATCAAAATTCTTCCCGTTTGCTGACATAGCTGAAGAATGGCTTCTTCTTTTATGTTGTTTATATACATGGTGTCAAAGCCAAGCAGTCTTAACTTTTTAGCCAGCTTTCCCAGCATTCTGTCAACAAAAAACATACCGATCTCCCCATTCGGTTTAAAACAATTATACTCAAAAAATCCGGAATCCGGAAAGAAAAAAGCGGGCTGAAGCCCGCTTGAGGATTCCATATTTGAAAATTATTCATTTTGTTTGCAATTCGTTGATTCTTGATTCAATCTGACTCAACTGATCTTTCAGAAGCTCTGCCTGAGTTTTTAAAAAATTCAGTTCTTGATCTCTTGTCAATGATAAAGACGGTGAGAAACCTGGATACCAGCACCTGGGAAGTCCTCCTCGACCTCTTCCCACATAAGGCCAAGCTGGAGAAAATCCTCTGAAGCCACATCCTCTTATATATCCATACATTTCACTCACCTCCTTCTGCTTCTTTTATTAATTTTTCCATCATTTCTATATCTCGCTTAGCTTTCAGACACCATTCTCTTAAAAAACCTTTGCCTGTATCAGTAATGGTATAAATTCTTCGAGCCGGTCCGGTTCCTTCAGTATTCCAGTCAGAGTCTACCAGCCCGTGCATTTCCATCATTCTTAAAGTCCTGTATACGATGCTGGGGTGTAATAAGCTCGTATCTATGCCTATAGACTCTAAATCTTCAATCAATGAATAGCCGTGAATTGATTTCTTTTTAAGGATTATTAATATTGAAGGAATCAGCATCTCTCCTGAAAATAGAAACTGTCCACCGCACCCTCTACCTCTTCTACCTCTCATCAATTTTCTCCTTTCAATGAACATGACCTTCTGTCATCTCTGGAAGTTTACCTTGCTTATATTCAAAAACAGCTTCTTCAACAGTTTTTGCAATAGTTTTCAGAACCGTGATTCCTGCCTGGTGCAAATTATCAAGTGCCTTCTGCCCCATACTGTGAGCGATAACAACAGATGCGTTATGATTTATCACGACATCTATAGCTCTTGAACCACCATGGAAATGTTCCCCTGTGTTTGCAATGTGCTTCACATCAATTTTTTCGTCAGTAAGCTCAACAATTGCAAAATAAGGCGCTCTTCCAAAATGTTCGGAGATTCTTGATTTCAGACCATTGTTATCCAGTGCTGGAATTGCTATAACCATGCTATCTCCTCCTGTTATTTTTTTCATATATAATTTTAGCATCTATGTGCATATTGTCAATATATACACATGTATACATTGGTAATTGTCAGAATTGTAGAAAAACGCGAAGTTTCTGTGGAATTAGACCTATCCCAATTTACGAGGGGATAATTTCAGACAGATCTGCCGTGCAAGCTTGCCCAATATATAATATACGATTTGCAAAAAACTAACTTCCAGCAAAAAGCAGCTCCTTAAGGCAAAATAGGTCAATTTTCATTTTCTTTATGGCTTAAAGAGCTGTTAACGGAACTTAGCCCAGGCTAACATTGTAACAATAAGATTTCTTTTGATTTAAATTGTTAGTATCTACAAATCTTTCTTTTATGGTCTAAAATAATTTTCTGAGGAATTCATGACCCATCCTTAGTCCTATTTTTGATCTCTCAGTTTCGCCAGCCCAAACAGGGTCTTCATGTTCAATGCTTACGACAAAATCGTATCCTGCTTTTCTCAATGTTTTTGAGAGAGCTTCCCAATTTATTTCTCCTAAACCTGGTAATCTGTAAATCCACCAGCTTTTTCCGTGAAGGTTTGTTCCATAGTAACCAAAGATGCCCTGTTCATATAAAGTCTGCCTATTTATTTCAACATCTTTTGCGTGCACATGAAAGATTCTTTCACTGAATTCCTCAATTACTTTGATATAATCGATACCAAGCCAGAATAGATGGGACGGATCGTAATTCAATCCAAAGGAAGCTGGTGTTATTCTGAAAATCTCTCTCCATAGCTGTGGTGAATAAAATATATTACCTACTTTTTCGTGTTCTTGCCAACCTACCATAGGACAGTTTTCTATCATAAGTTTCACATTTTTGCTCTCAGCGTAAGCTATCAGTGGTTTGAAAACTTTCTCAAATTCTTCGAAGTTCTGCTCAACAGATTTGGTTATATCTCTTCCAATAAATGTACCGACTAACTCTACTCCGAGCAAACTGGCAGCATCGATAACTTTTCTCAGATGTTCATTTATTTTTTTTCGTTTTTCCAGATTTGCATCTAAATTGTTATCATAGTACGCTAAGGATGATATGATCATGCTGTTTTTTTCAAAAAGAGCTTTTATGCGATCTATTTTTGATTTATCGAGCTGGTCGACATCAATAGTTGTTGAAGAAAAATCCCTTTCATTTACCAAAGGCCAGGTGGCTACCTCAAGTGCCTCAAAGCCTTCTTTTGAAGCCCATTTGACAATCTCTTCAATGCTGGTATTTCCAAGAGCAACTGTTAAAAAACCTATTTTCATAATTTGACCTCCTTGAAACATAGGGTCAGGCATTTGCCCGACCCTTTCTGAAAATTTGTTTAGAAAACAGATTCTGGGAAGTAGTAATCTTTGGCATTTTCTTTTGTGACAGTTTCGGTTGAGAGGATGATTTTTCTTGGAATGCCTCTCTGGTAGAATCCGTTCAGATGTTCCCCTTTGAGGGCCATAACGGCAAGATTAATTGCCGTAGATATCATATTGGGTGGATAAGTAAAATCTACTCCGATTAACGGATGACCATCCATGATCATCTTAACAATGTTCTTCTCACATGCTCCGCCAACAAGGACGATATTTTTGTCTCTTCCTGCTTGCTTTAAGGCGAGTAAGACACCGTGAAGCATATCGTCATCTCCAGTCCAGACTGCGTCTATATTCGGAAATTTTGTGAGCAAAGTTTGCATGATTTCAAACGCTTTTTCTCTGCTCCAGTATCCTGGTTGTTGAGCTATAATTTTAACATTTGGATATGGTTCAAGTGCTTTCTTGAAAGCTTCGACTCTCTCCGTGTTTATCGTTGATGGGATACCTTCGATAACCACTACATTACCTTTTCCTCCAAGTTTTTCAGCAATGTATTTGCCGGCTAAATATCCATACATATAGTTATCTCCAGCAATATAGACGTTATACTCTTCAGAGTTAATTCCCCTATCAACAATTATTGTGAAGATACCATCTCTGAACGCCTGAACGCATATGGGAGTTAACGGAGCTGATTCGTATGGGTTAATCACAAGAGCGTCTATTCCTTTTGCTAAAAGGGCCTGTACCTGAGCAATTTGCTCACTTGGTTCTTTCGCGGTTACAAGGTAGAATTCAACGTCTGGGTCGTTTGCATACTGTTTGATTGCATATTGAGCCCACCAGACCATGCCGCCTGTCCAACCGTGGTCCGCTGCTGGAATTGCAACCCCTACTCTGAATTTCGCAAAACTGAGAATTGTGACAATCAAAAGCACGAAAATCAGAACTTTTTTCATGAAAACACCTCCCTCTAAATTGCCCTATCGGGCTTTTATTGTTCTTTGAGATTTTGAAGAAGTACTGCACCTATGATTATCAATCCTTTAACCATACCCTGAAGGTAAACAGCTACGTTTAACATAACAAGCATGTTGTTTATAACGCCAAGAATAAGTGCGCCAAAAAATGTACCGATAACATTTCCCTTTCCTCCGCTAAGGCTTGTTCCTCCTATAACAGCAGCGGCTATTGCATCAAGCTCAAAGTTATTGCCGGTTGACGATGAACTGACAGAACCCATCATGGAAGACAGCAAAACAGCCGAAGTCACCACTGATATACCACTAATCACATATGTCATGGTTCTCACCCAATCTACTTTTATGGCTGAATAAATGGCTGCTGTTTCATTTGCCCCTACTGCATAGACATATCTTCCAAATCTGGTTTTATCAAGCAGAATGTATGCAAATATTGTATAAGCTATAAAAACAATCATTGGGAGGGGCAATCCAAGTATGTGTTTCATACCGATGCTTGAGTACTTCTGCGACATGCTCATATAAACTCCGCCATTTGCAAAATTCAACACTAAGGATCTGTATATTGCCATGCCGCCAAGAGTTGTGACAAAAGCAGGAATTTTGCCTTTTGTAGTGAGCAAACCTACTCCAAAACCCATGACTGCACCAAGTACGTAAGTCAAAAATATTGAGAAAACGACAGACAAATTGCTATCTCCAAATTTGTTGACCATGGTGATTGCAAAAGCCCCCATGAGTGCTACCATAGAACCAACCGACAGATCAATACCACCGGCTATCATCACAAAAGTTATTCCGACTGCTATAATCCCAACGTAAGATGTTTGCCAGAATATGTTCAGTATATTTCTCCTGCTCAAAAAGGCAGGACTCAATATTCCAGAAAATATCATCAATGCGATGAGTACGAAAATAATTCCATATTTTGAAAAGCTGAATTTTGGCAAGGTCTTTATGAAAATCACCCTCCTTTAAGGCCTGTTGCATAGTAAATCAGGTTTTTTTCATTTATTTCATCTCCGGAAATTGTGGCCGCAACGGTCCCGTTTCGCATAACAATGACTCGATTGCAAAGTCCTATTATTTCAGGTAATTCAGAGGAAACAACAATAAATGTAATCTTAAGCTCTCGAATCATATTGCTCATTATTTCGTAAATCTGATGTTTTGCATTTACATCCACACCGCGTGTTGGCTCGTCAAAAATGAGAATATTTGCCCCGGTTTCAACCAATCTGGATATGACAACTTTTTGCTGGTTTCCGCCGCTCAATGTACCCACTGGTTGCCATGGACTTCGAGCCTTTATATCGAAATTCGCCTGGTATTTTTTGAAAGCTTCGACTTCTTTGTGATTGTTCAGCAGAATTTTTGAAAATTTCTTCAAAGACATCAAAGTTGTGTTTTTAAATATTTCCATTATCGATATAATTCCTGATTGCTTCCTGTCTTCCGGCAAATAGGCTATACCAAGTTTTTTTGCTTCTTCAGGATTCTCTATTTTTACTTCTTTACCGAAAACTGATATCTTGCCATTATGTTTTCTCAGGCCTATAATTGCTTCCATCAGTTCTGTTCTTCCGGATCCAACAAGGCCGTAGAAACCGAGTATTTCGCCTCTGAAAACTTTAAAACTCACATTTTTGACACATTCATCTTTTGTTGTAATGTTTTTCACCTCAAGCGCAATTTGTTCAGATGGTGCAGGTTTTTCTGGGTACATCTTTCCCAGATCTCTGCCAACCATAAGCTCTGCTATCTGTTTTTCAGTAAGCTCTTTTGTTTCGCATTGATGTACTTTTCTACCATCTCTTAAAATAATCAGCTCATCTGATATACTTTTTACTTCCTTCAATTTGTGTGAAATAAAGACAACTGTAATTCCAGATTTTTTCATATCAAGTGCAACCTCGAATAATTTTGAAATCTCTTCGTCAGTTAGCGATGAAGTTGGTTCGTCCATAATCAAAACTTTAACTTTCTTCGAGATGGCTTTCATTATTTCAACCATCTGTTTTTGAGCTGGTGAAAGTCTTGAAACATAGGAAGCAGGATCAATATTAAGTCCCAGTTTTTTTATATACTGCTCTGTCTTTTCGATCATTTTTCTTTTGTCTATTAGAAAGCCGCGTTCTATCTCATTTCCCAAAAATACGTTTTCATAAACCCTCAAACTTTCAACAAGATTGAGCTCCTGAGGTATCAATATAATTCCTAATTCTTTTGCCTTGAGTGGATCTAAAGATACTTTCTTTCCCTCGAGAAAGATATCTCCTTCAACTGGCTTAAGAAATCCGGATAATATTCGCATCAGCGTGGATTTTCCGGCCCCATTTTCCCCTACCACACCGTATATCTTCGATTTTTGAAAATCTACATCTATATTGTGCAAAACTCTGACTGATGAAAAATCCATGCATATATTTCTTGCGGATAAAACCGCTTCAGACATCTATGATTACTTCTCCTTTCTTCTGGAATGATTCTGCTATTTTTTCAATTATTTTTATGGCTATGTATCCATCTTCCGGTTTCACTATGGCTTTTTCCATGCCAAGGCATACTTTTGTGAAATGATCGACCACCGGTAATTTCCAGTACGGATCTTCATTGGTAAAAAGTGGTTTCATATTTATTTCTCCGTGAAACTTCACAGGTTTTTCCAGATATATTTCAATTTTTGAAGGATCTGTCTGCCCCACTTTCATCGTTCCTTTTTCACCGTAAATAACTATGTAGTTTTCCTCAAGACCTTTAGTGATCCAGTTTGCGTCGAGGGTTGCCAGTGCTCCGTTTGAAAGTTTCAAGATGGCGCATGCTATATCCTCGACATTTGCCTTTTTCTCCAGAGTATCTGTAACAGAAACGCATCTTATGATATCTAAATCTGTTATGTATCTTATTAGGTCTATTTTGTGAACCCCGAGATCCCCAAGTGCACCAAAAATAGCCGAATCTTTTCTAAAAAACCATCCAGCAGTGGGCGACCAATTTTCGGGCCCTGAATGGGAAAACATGGTTTTAACTAAGCGTATCTCACCGAGTATTCCAGACTGTACTATCTCTTTTGCTTTCTGATGGTGCGGAAAAAATCTTTGCGAATGATTGGTCATAAGCACTTTTTTATTTTCTCCAGCGAGCTTAACCATTTTCAAAGCTTCCTCGGAATTGGCTGCCATTGGTTTTTCTACGAGTACGTGCTTGCCTTTTTCCAGAGCCTGAAGAGCAACTTCAGCATGCAGAGAGTTAGGAACTGCTACAACCACGGCATCTATATTTTCTTTGTCAAGTAATTCCATGTAATCGGTGTAAAAATGAACACGATGGTCGTTCAACTTTCTTTTAAAAAAATCAAGTCTTGCGGCATTTGGATCAGAAATAGCGATTAGTTCAGCATATTCACAGTTATATATATTTGGAACATGAAGTACCTCTGATATCTTTCCGGCTCCAATGACGCCAAATCTTATTTTTTCAGCCACTGAAAACACCTCCCGTTAAATTCTGGCGATATCCAAGAGCTTTTTTCTAAATGGAGCAAGTGGAAATCTCGAACCACAATGTTTAAAAACTTCAGCAAAGTCACATCCTACCTGAATTCCTCTGAACCCGGGAGTATAGACTACAGATGGCATTATCTCTTTTAAAAACACTTTTTCATCAAAAGCATCTTTCATCATTTCTATGGCCTGTTTTTTGTGATCAAAGAAATCTGTTATATCGATAGCTATATCAAAATCAAAATTCAAACTCGATGCGGGGATTTCAAAAAGATACACCTCTTTTTCCTCTTTTCTTGCTATCTTTAAAGTAATTCGACCGACCAGCTCGTGATCATAAAGTATCTCATTCTGCCAGTGTGTGAAGACAATATCTGGTTTGAGTTTTTTGAAGAGCTCCTCAATTTTTCTGGAAAACTCTTCTTCGTCAATTTCTCCATATCTGTAAGGAAAGCTCAAAGCTTCTACACCAAGGTGGTGCATTGCATCTTCAAAACCTGATATCCTATCTCCACATGCAGATACAACCCAGATTTTGTGCCCCAATGTACTCAAATTTTTTAATGTTCCCCCCATACCTATAACTAAATCATCGCTGTGTGCCGCTGTTACAAGAATTTTCTTCATTGGCTTTCTCTGCCTTTCAGACTTGATTGTCTGATAACCAGGTGTGGAGAGAAGACATAGCGTTTTATTTTAAGATCTTTCTTTATAAGTTCAAAAAGAAGTTTTGCAGATATCTGCCCCATTTCCTCTACTGGCTGATGAACAGAGCTAAGAGATGGTGATATTATCTCGCATAAATTTTCATCATCATCGAATCCAACAATTGCAATATCTTTTGGAATGTTCAGGCCAAACTCTTTAACGGCTTTCATGGCGCCCACTGCGACTAAGTCGTTCATACAAAAAATGCCATCCACTGTTTCTCCTTGTTTGAGGATTTTTTTCATATTTTCATAGCCCTTATTTTCATCGTAACCTGTTGCAAATATTCTTGGTTGAAAGCCACTTTCTCGCATGGCTGCCTCATAACCATTTGCCCTTTGCAGAGATACAAACAACTCATGTGTGCCACCGAGATGAACAACATGTGTACAACCATTTTCGATCAAATGTTTTGTTGCACTGTATGCACCATGATAGTTATCCAGAACGATTGAGACAACGTTTTCGCATTCGTAATCCTTGTCAAAAACAACAACAGGTATGTATTTAGAAACTTCCAAAACCAGTTCATCATTAACACGAGAATTTCCAATAATTATTCCATCAATGCCAAAAAATCGTGCATTCTTGATCAATTTTTCCTCCCGTTCGAGGTTCCTGAACGAATCCATAAGTATAATCAAAGCATCCTCACCGCATGTTTTCTCCACACCTTTGGTAAGTTTTGCAAAAAAAGGGTTAGTTATATCTGGTACAATTAGCCCTATTGTGAGAATTCTTGATCTGCGAGCCATCGTGCGTGCGTGGTAATTTGGAGTGTATCCAAGTTGCCTTGCCACCTTCAATATCTCCCGGCGTTTCTTCTCGCTAACTCTCCCTTTACCATTCAGCACTTTTGACACGGTGGAGATGGAAACATTGGTCAAATTTGCCACGTCTTTTAACTTAAACAAACTAAAACACCTCTTTTAATAAGATGAGCAAACGTTTAACCACTTATGTCACATAAACGATACCAGAAATCAAACGTTGATCAAAATATCGATATAGATATTTATTTGCTTTTTTAATCTATTTGGGGAAAATAATTTCTTTGAGGGTAATGAATCGAATTATTTCTCCGATTTTCTTCTTTTTTCTTTTGTTAGCCTTATTTTCTGGTTTAAGATAGAATAATTTTCACCATTTTATGTTACTGTAGTAAAATTTAATGACACAGTGAGGAGGTTTTTCGGTGCAGAAAGAAGATTTTGTTGATAGGGTTACCATATTTGTGAAAGCCGGCGATGGTGGTAATGGAGCGGTTAGTTTCAGAAGAGAAAAATACGTTCCAAAAGGCGGGCCAGACGGTGGAGATGGTGGGGACGGTGGATTTGTTATATTGAGGGCTAATGCAAATCTCTCGACGCTTTTAAATTTCAAACATCAGAAAAAATTCGTTGCTGAGAATGGTCAGCATGGAAGGGGCAAAAAACAGTCTGGAAGAAGCGGGAGAGATCTCATCATAGATGTTCCTGTAGGAACTGTGGTTAAAGATGCAGAAACTGGGAGAATTATCGCTGATCTGGACAGACATGGAATGATGGTTTGTGTGGCAAGAGGGGGAAAAGGCGGAAGGGGAAATACACATTTTGCTTCAAGCACCTTCAGGGTTCCACGAATTGCGGAGCACGGAGATGAAGGAGAGTCTATGTGGCTTGTGCTCGAATTGAAACTGCTTGCTGATGCTGGGTTAATAGGTTTTCCAAACGTTGGTAAAAGTTCGCTGATAACAGCGATGAGTAATGCCAGGCCGAAAATAGCGGACTATCCTTTCACCACTCTTGTGCCAAACCTCGGTGTTGTAAAAATCGATGAAGAAAATGAGTATGTACTTGCCGATATACCTGGTTTGATAGAAGGGGCAAGTGAAGGAACCGGACTTGGCAATTTATTTCTAAGGCACATAGAAAGATGCAGTGTTTTGGTACATGTTGTTGACATTTCTTCAACCGATGGTAGAGATTTCATAGCCGATTATGATGTGATTATCAAAGAGCTTGAAAAATACAGCGATTATGTTGCGAAGAAACCACAGATTCTTGTGGCAAATAAAATAGACCTTCTGGAAAAAGATGAGCTGAATAGGAGAATAATAGCTCTCGAAAATCATTCCGGCCAGGAGGTTTACCCGGTTTCTGCCCTTCTCAGGATAAATATCGAGAATCTGAAGAAAAAAATCTATGAACTGATAGGAAAGAGCAAACTTCATTTTCAGATTCAGGCTCCTCCTGCGTTCGAAAAACCAAAGCCAGTGCGTAAAAGACTTGAAATGAAATTTGATTTTGAGATAACAAAAATCGAAAACGGTTTTGAAATTGGTGGAAAGCATATTGAAGCGTGGCTCAATCGTTACCCACTTAATCAAAAAGATGCCATGGCACGTTTTCTCGAGGTACTCGAAAGGAACGGCTTGAGCGAAAGATTGAAGGAGATGGGGGCAAAAGATGGTGATACAGTCTGGATCGATGGGTACAGTTTTGAATATAAAGAATAGGATAGGCATCTTCGGCGGATCGTTCAATCCCCCTCATATAGGTCATCTCATAGTTTCTCAATATGCAATCGAGTTGTTGAAACTGGATTTGCTTTATGTTGTGCCAACTTACATACCACCGCACAGGCCGAATAACCTTGCCCCATTTGATAAAAGATTTGAATGGTGTAAAATAACATTTGAAGACCCGCGCATAGTTGTGTCCGATTTTGAGAAAGCTCGCCAGGATGTATCTTATTCACTTTACACAGTAAGATATTTTGCCCAGCTTCATAAAACAAAACCATATTTCATTACTGGAGAAGATTCTCTATCTTACATAGAAAAGTGGTACAGATATCAAGAACTTCTTCAAAATTGTTTTTTTGTAGTTTATCCGAGATTTTGTGGCAGGCCTTATGAAAGAAAAGCAAAAAAAGTGCTTGGAAAATTGTACGAAACGATTATTTTTTTGAAAGCACCACTTGTACAATTAAGCGCGAGCGAGATAAGGGAAAGAATAAAAGAGAAAAAATCGATCAAGGGCATGGTTCATCCTCAAATAGAAAAGCAGGTGATAGAGTATTACTCACTTTGAATATCCAGGTTTTGCCGGGCTTGCTCCCATGGCAGGTATCACAAACAGAGCCTTTAGAAAGATCTGCACCTTTTGGGGTGCACAATTTTCATTTACGGAGATGATAAGTGCAGAGAGCGTTGTTAGAAATTTCAAAACAGTCCAGAGAATGCTTCCAAAAGACGAGCCAAATGTTGCAGTTCAACTCTTTGGAAACGATCCAAAAACATTGGCACAAGCTGCAAAGATCGTTGAACCTTATGCGGCATGGATTGACATAAACGCCGCGTGTCCTGTGAAGAAGGTGATAAAGAAAAATTCTGGTGGAGCTTTGCTCAATGATCTTGAAAGACTTGAAAAGATCATAGGATCTGTCAAATCATCTGTTCAAAAACCCGTGACTGTGAAGATAAGAATCGGCTTTGAGAAAAATATTCTGGATCAGATCGTACACAGCTGCATAAAAGCAGGCGCCGATGGGATAGAGGTTCATGGAAGAACCGTTGTCCAAAAGTACAGTGGCAAGGCTTTTTGGGATTTAAAACTCTCACAGTATGGCATTTCCACTGCTGTGAGTGGAGATATTTTCGAAGCCGAAGATTTTCATAAAGCACTTGAAATGTCTGGTGCAAATTCAGCCCTTATAGCCCGCGGAGCTTTGAGAAAGCCATGGATCTTTGCACAGATCACTCAGAAAAGAACTCCAAAAATCACAGAAATCAAAGAGACATTCACAAAACATCTGAAGATGCAAATCGAGGATGAAGGAGAAAGGTCCATTTATAAAATGCGACAGTTTGTAGCAGGCTACACACATGGCATGAGGGGTGCAAGGGAATTCAGAGAAAAATTTATGAAACTGAACAAACCAGAAGATATGGAAAAAGCCATAGAGGAATTTTTTAATAGTTTTCTAATGAACGAATGTAACAATAAAATAGTCGAATGGATTGAAGAACAGTCTTGATAGGAGGTGTTGCACATGAAAAAGCTCTTCTTGGTTGTGTTGATGTTAGTTGCCAGCATGGTCAGCTTTGGCTATGTGAATCCAGATTACCAGAGCCCTGTAGTGGCTGTCGTTGAGCAGTGTGCACCTGCTGTAGTGAAGGTAGAAGCAGTCAAGTACACCACATCGCCTTACTTCGATCCATTCATGGAAGAGTTTTTCAAACGTTGGTTTGGTTACAATCCATTTGGTGGCACTCAGGAAAGTACAAGTCTTGGATCTGGTTTCATCTTTGACAAAGAAGGCTTGATACTCACAAATGAGCATGTTGTGGATGGCTCAAAGGATATAACGATTACACTGCTCGACGGCACAACTTACAAAGCAGAGTACGTAGGTGGTGATGAAGAGCTTGACATCGCTGTTCTGAAAATCAAACCCGATAGAGACCTGCCGGTTTTGGAATTTGGAGACTCGGACAGTTTGAAAATAGGTGAGTGGACAATAGCAATAGGAAATCCGCTTGGTTTTCAGCACACTGTTACTATAGGTGTTGTGAGTGCAACAGGGCGGCGCATTCCAAAACCAGATGGCTCGGGCTATTACACAAATTTAATACAGACAGATGCGGCCATTAATCCGGGCAACAGCGGCGGACCACTTTTGAACATCCATGGCCAAGTGATAGGAATAAACACCGCGATTATCAACCCGACAGAAGCAGTTAACCTTGGCTTTGCCATACCTATCAACACAGTTAAGAGATTTATAAGCCAGCTTGTCGAAACCGGCAAAACTCAAAAAGCATACCTTGGTGTGAGAGTCATGACCGTTACAGAAAACCTTGCAAAGGCGATGGGCTTGAAGGTCAATCAAGGTGTGCTGGTTGTCCAAGTGCTTGAAAATTCTCCCGCCGAAAGGTCTGGTTTGAAAGAAAACGACGTGATTGTGAAATTCGACAACGTTTCTGTTTCAACAGATGCAGAACTCGTTTCTTTGATCCACAGCCACATACCGGGTGATACTGTGAAACTGTTAGTAAACAGATCTGGAAAAGAAATCAACCTGACAGTTACCCTTGGCTCCTCAGCCGAAGAAGGAGTTGAAACAGCGCAAGCCGCTCAGGAATTTCTGGGTATAGTTGTAGATGAAATCACAGACTCAGACAGGGAAAGTTATTCACTTCCAGCTTCACTCGATGGTGTGATAGTAAGACAGGTGAAAAATTCAGCACAAATTCAAAAAGGAGATGTGATATACCAGATTGCAGTGAATGGAAAAAACAACACCATCAAATCTGTTAATGACTGGAATAACATCGTATCAAAGATTAAGCAGGGAGATTTTGTAGCAATCTTTGTCTATCGAAAAGGCGCAAAGATGATCTACAGCTTTACATACCGCTGATGTTTTTTAAAAAACTCGAGGGGGTGGTTGAATGAAAGGCGTGAAATGGTGGATTCTGCTTTTGGGAGCACTATTTCTCTTAGTCTTGATCTCCTGTGGACCGACATATTCTACGATATCAAGCCTTGCACACCACGTGGTTGAAGTGACTGCAAATGACAATGACAGCGATCTGAAAGATCTCGCTTCATGGTGCGACACAAAGAACATACTAATGCTCTGGTATGAACTTGATAATCAACCACAGGGATTCAATGACAGAAATGCTGTTTTTTCTGGTGCTGCAGCAGATAAGAATGTATATACAGACAATCAATTCATTGCCAACTACGGTACCACAAGTCTTAATGGTGTCGAGACAGCCATAAACAATTACGTGAGCAACAATAATCTCAGTGGTTCTTTGATTTTATTGTTAAGGGCGCAGGATCTTCTTGGAACTGTGTATGATCTCATAATTGGTGAAGATGGTCAGACGAAGGCAGCGATAACAAACTATGTTCTTGTAGAGTTTGAAGAAATCGATAGCACAAACCATCTTTACAAAGTGAGCAAGGTTCGGGTTGATCAAGATTGGAAAAACTTTACAGTTCCGAAGAATATTTCTGTAACTGATCTTGCAAACAAAGGATTTGCGTTCTTTAGAATTGATGATGATAAGGTTGTAGATGCGCGGGTTATATATCCATGAAGGGGGGATATGAATGAGGAAGACGTTACTGGTGGTTTTAGCCCTTATAGTTGCAGCAATGAGTTTTGCAGATATGCAGCTTAAGAATATAATCATTGTTCCTAAGCCAAGCGAGCTTGAAGTAAAGGTCTGGCTCAACAAGCCTGAAGGTTCTGTCTATCAAGTGAATGAGTCTTTGAACATTTTTTTCAAAGCAAACAAGAGCTGTTATATTTTGATCTACGATATCAGAACTGATGGGAAGATAACGCTTTTGTTCCCAAACAAATATGATTCAAACAACTATATTGCACCGAATGTGACCTATAAACTTCCCATATCAAACCTGTATTCGTTCAAGATAACTCCGCCGGAAGGCAAAGAGTACATTCAGATAATAGCTTCTACAACCTTTCTGCCGATCATTCAACAGCTCAAAAATCTTGGTACAACTCAATCTTTCCCGCTTTTGTCTGAAGATGCGGAAAACTATGTGCAAAAACAGATCATGCCATATCTTACAGGTGAATGGGCGAGCGATATCACCTACTTTTATGTTGGAAAAGCTGCAAGAACGGGTATAGCGCAGCTTGAATCTAACCCGTCCGGTGCCTATGTGTACGTAGACGGAAAATACATTGGAAGAACTCCTGCACGAGTTGAGCTCGATGAAGGCCAGCATTTTGCTACTTTCTACTATGAGAACGATGCTGTTACTGAAACATTCTTTGTTACAGCAAACAGGACTGTTGTTGTAACAGGTAACTTTGTTAGAAAAACGATGCTCAATATAACAACCACACCGCCGCGCGCCCAAATTTTCTTAGATGGAAATTACGTTGGTTTGAGCCCATTGGAGATAGAGATTCAGCCAGGTCAGCATACGGTGCTTGCCACGAAAGATGGTTACAAACCTTTCCAGCAAAGTTTTTCTGTTTCAACAGGAGAAACGAAAAATATAAACCTGACACTTTCACCAATTTCCGCCCAACTGAATGTTTTCACAACACCTTCCGGTGCATCGATATATGTAGATGGAAAATATGTTGGAATAACCAGGCCAAGTGGCTTGAATGTCGATGTTGAGCCGGGTACTCATACCATCACGGCGAGGCTTTCAAATTATGAAGATGCAACACTGACAATTAATGTTCAACCTGATGAAGTCAGGACGGTGAATATAACACTGAGTCCCGTTGTTAGGACTGGAACATTGAATATTTTTACAACCCCAGTAAATGCTTCAATTTATGTAGATGGAAAATATGTGGGAGTAGCAAGCTCGAATGGCTTGACGATTGATGTTGAAGCTGGAACCCATAGAATTGTTGCAAGTTATCCTGATTATGAAGATGCATCTATAAATGTACGTGTGAATGCAAACGAAGTAAGGACCGTCAATCTTACTCTTGAACCTGTTGTCAAGGTAGGGACTGTTAATATAAACACCACACCAAGCAATGCCATGGTTTACATCAATGGTTATTTGAAGGGTGTCACGCCACTGAAAATAGAGCTTGATTACGGTACCTACCAGCTTGTCTTGCTTAAAGGTGGATATTATGTAGAAGTGATGGACCTGAAAGTCAACAAGCAAAATGTAACTGTCAGCACGACATTAAGAATTATCCAGTAGAATGAGAGGGGACTTCCCCTCTCATTCTCTTACATCTATTATTGAAGCAAACGGCATGCCTTCAAGAAATTTTCGCTCAAATTCCTGCTTGTACAGATCCCTGACTTTGACAACCACGTTATACTCATCTCTGGATTTTTCATAAGTTGTAACTGCTATTAGGTTTCCACCACACTGGTACATTAAATAAAGTATTTTTGACAAAATGCCTGGTACATTTTGAACTCGGAAAACATATCTTATACCATTTTCCCGGGCTCCAAGCATATTTATGAAAACTTTGAATATGTCAGTTTCTGTGACTATTCCGACCATTCTTTCGTTCTCAAGCACAATGAGTGAACCAATCTTTTTATCTGTCATGATTCGTGCAGCTTCTTCTATAGGTGTGTTTGGGTGAACATGGATAACATCTTTTTTCATTATCTGCTTGATTTTGAGTTTACCGAGCAAACTCGTTAATTCCCACACATCAAGTGTTGTTGCCTGCGATGGAGAGGCTGACAGTAAATCTTTTTCAGTAATTATTCCAACAACTTTATCATTTTTCACAACAGGAAGTCTTCTCACGCCACGTTTTCTTATCAATTCCATAGCTTCGGAAAAACTCGCATCTGGAGAAATTGTCACAACATCTGTCGTCATCACGTCTCTGACAAACACTATTTCACCCCCGGCACGAAAATTATACCCCATACGAAGACATGCTATTCTTCCTTTTTCCATCGGGAGAAAATATCTTTTTCGATGTCTTCTTCGTCTTTAAAAATATTGTTAAATGGGTCATAATCAGGTGCAAGCTCAACTGCATATGGCAGAGTTTTCGAAAGATCAATAAATAAATCATTATTAAATTTGTAATTATCGGGATAACTTATTCTTATGAGCTGAATGATTGTTCTCTTGTCTTTAAAGAAATTTTCTGCGTTTGGATAAATTTTGTTTATATCGTAGATAGCTATATTTGCCGACGTAGTTGCCCTTGTTGATGCTGGATATTCTGGAAAACCTTCATATTCTTCGAATGGTGTTTGAGATGGAAAACAAACAGTCCATGGGGTGATAAGTATCAGATCTACTTCGCCCTGATTTTTGAATGTATTTGTAGTCTTGAGAGGATAGTAAATTTTTCTATTTTTAAACCTGTACATGATAGGTTCTATTAAATGAATATTTTCTGAAACTTTAACTAAATCAAAGACAAAATAAGTTATATTTCTTTCTACGTAATCTTCGATTATTTTCTCAATCTCAGGATACTCTTTTTTGTAAGACATGCCATTCTTTTGGAAAAAATCATTTACCCACTCTCGAAATTGAAACCGGTCATTAATTTTAATAATCGTTATGTCATGGGCTCCGAGTCTTTCATGAAAACGCATCTCAACTCCTTGAGATGATAAACCACCCTTGCTCATCTCAAGGAGTTGCAATTTGTACTTTTTAATCAATTCCGAAGCAGTTTCAAATACCTTTGGAAAAGCCAGGTCTACCTGTGGTTGAGATGGAAAGGGAATAAAACGCACGATAATTGTTTCTTTATCTGCCACGAGATCTGTGCTTAATATGAGGATTTCTTCATCGCCATTGTGAAAAATAATGGCTTTTTGGGAATTTTCATTGATTACTGCATCTGTTGCATGGATTGCTCCCATATCTGCATAAATTTTCAGAGCAATGGTTGAAAACAACAAAATGAGAAATTTTTTCAGCATAAATATCCCCCCTTGTGTCATGCTCTTGCTTTGAGATTTCTAATATCTATTGCTGAAATTATAGCACTGAAAAACAATTGCTGCAAAAATAAAGGGGCTTGCCGCCCCCAAAATAAACTTTATTTTCATCTTATACAGTGGCGAATTGTTCAGATGCATCAACATCAGCGAGAATCACCATTCACCGCGTGGAAAGGCGTAATCGCTCTTTGAGTTTGGCCAAAACTTTACAATTCATCGTGTGGTTTGATACGAATTTGAAAGATAAATAGGGTTACTGATTGCATAAACTGGGTAAGGTCCGTAAGCTTCGACGACAATCCATGAACCGTTATCGGGATTAATCTCCTTGGATAAAATACATTCTCTCTGACCATTTACATCGATTTCTTGGACAATCTCTCCGCCCTGGATAACTGTTATTTTTTCCAGGGGAGTATTGGAAAAAACTTTGATGTCAAGGTTTAGCGATTCTTTATTCAAAGCGCTTACCATCTCTCCTGGCCCTTTACCATCTATCTCTATGAGTAGCAACGGACCATTTGTCATGAAACTATTTCCCCTCGCAAGTGCCTTTAAAACGGCAAAAGGCGTAAGTTTTGTCGCTTTGACGTAAGTGCGTGGTGTACCTGGATAAAGTCCGTATTTAACCCAGTTTCTCATAGCACTTTCATTTTCCATGACGTAATTTTTCATTGTGGGCTCGGAAAATTCTTTTTCAATTGCCGAGAGAACCTTATCCACCGGTAAAAAAGCAAGCATAGAGTAATTGCTGTATACATCGTGGCAGTCACTGTTAGCTGTCGCGTGAATCTGCGTGCCAGTATTGAGGATTTTGAACCAGTACATTTTTGCTTCGTAGTTCCCCATCCCATTGAGATTTGGTGCTGAGCCACCATTCCAGATTTCTATAACGTCATATCCTTTTATATCCCAATCGACGAAATAATCTTTCATGTCGAATGGATGATTTATCTGAGCAATAGCTGATTGTTTGGATATATCTGCAAATATTCTTCCTATGTCCTGTTTTTCATTGACTTTCCAGTTAACGATCTCGCTTATTCCAAGTGCGTTGAAGTGACCAAGAGGGGTTGTTACTTCTTCGCCGAGTATGGGTAACAATCCATATTTTGAGGCAGCTGTCCATTCTATTCCACCTTTGATAGTGTTGTGGTCTGTCAAAATGGCCCAGGACAAACCGCAAGCCACACATGCTTTCGCAACTGTTTCGACATCCTGTTTTCCATCGCTGTAAATGGTGTGAAGGTGTGCATCTCCTGAGAACCAGCCCATGCTTTCAAGATTGTAAAGTCTTTTGAGATTGATATGGATTTCTTCTGTATCATGTGAAAGTTCAATTGAAATTCTCTTGATTTCGTATTCGGGACCTTTGCAAACCTCGATAGTGTATTTTCCAGCAGGCAATTCTTGCTGAAACCTTCCAAACCAGTTTGTGTAATCTGTCAGAAGTATGCCATTTTCAGGATTCAAAAATCTGACCTGTGCAACAATGGGATGATTTTCACCGTCAGTCACTATCCCGGCAATTTTGACAGCGAAAACTGTGAAAAAGCACGTTAACAAAATTAATAAACTCAACACTCTGTTCATGCAATACCTCCCTCCTTTCATTCTTGATGTTATTATTGAGTTTTTAAAAATTTTTCAGTGAATGTGAAAACCGATAAAAGTTTCAAGTGGTATATCTGGCAATGGATATTTGTATGCTCATTTTAAAAGTTCTTTTCTGAAGTGCATTAAGAAAATATGTCAAAAAATTGAGATATATTGTATAATCATTTAGACACCTTTAAAGGGAGGGGTTCGCATGAAAAGTAAGTTGTTTATGATTTTCCTGTTGATAGTAGCTGTTTTGGCTACGGCAGGAGAAGTAACTATCTGGAGCTGGAGAAGTCAGGATGCAGAGGTCTGGAAACAAGTCGAAGCAGAACTCAGAAAAGCCGGATATGATATCAAGATCAACTTCACAGCGTATGCCCCAACTGAGTACGATGCCAAAATTGCTCTGGCACTTCAGACTGGAACTGGTCCGGATATTGTTTATTCCAGGAGACTTCCAGGTGGTAGAACTCAGACTATGATTGAGAACAAACTTTATTTGCCACTCAATGATTACGTAGATTTTTCCAATTTCTCGTCTACGATTTTGAAATCTGTTACACACGAAGGGAAAATCTATGGTGTCCCATTTGCGGTTCAGGTTGTAGGAATTTTCTATAACAAAGAATATTATGAAAAATACGGGTTGAAAGAACCTGAAACATGGGACGAACTGGTTGAAAACGCCAAGGTTCTGAAAAAGAACGGTATAACTCCATTTTTCATTCCCGGAAAAGAAGCCTGGGCTTTGACCATGCAACACGCCATGTGCGGTGTGAGTGTGTTGGGACCAGAATGGATTAAAAAGCTCACGGATGGAGAAACAAATTTTCTTGATCCTAAATTCACCGATTTGAACAAAAAACTGAACGATCTGAAAGTGTATTATCAGGATGGATTTCTTGCAAATTCCACAACAGATCAGGATGCTGCGTTTGCTTTTGGACAGGCGGCAATGGTATTTTATGGCATCTGGGGTTATCAAAACTGGAAAAATTTAAATCCTGACATTCAAGTTGGATATTTCATGGTCCCACCAGCCACAAAAGATCAAAAGCCATATGCCTATGTTTATATGGATGGTGCCATCACGCTTACTTCAAATGTCAAAAACAAAAAGGATGCCATAGAAGTTCTCAAATTCTGTGCCACGCCACAATTTGGTACAATTTTTGCTAACATTACGAAGAACATACCCGGTGTATCTGGTGCTACACTGCCAAAGGAGCCTTTATTTGAAGAAATAATGGATGTCTATGTCAACCACGCATCTCCATACGTTTACTGGGTAGGATCTGTTTTTGTGACGCAAAAACCATCTCTGTACGATGATGTTTTGAGTCCGGGAATGCAGGAACTTTACGCCGGTAAGATCACACCGGAGGAACTTTCAAAAAGAGCTCAGGACGCAATATCTCAATGGTATCCACCTTTGATGAAAAAGTAGTTTATGCCCCAGCAAAAGCTGGGGCTTTCTGAGAGGTGCTGAAAATGAAGGTAAAACTCAGATATATATTGATATTCGTTATACCCGCCATGTTGTTGTATACCATGTTTGTTACTTATCCGCTGTTTGACAGTTTAAGGCTCAGTTTTTATAGCTGGCGAGGTGTAGGCGAGAAAACCTTTGTAGGTCTTAAAAATTTCAAAGAACTTTTTACCGGAGGATTTTCGAAAGAGGTTTTCAACGCTCTTTCTCACAATATTTACTTTTTTATACTTGTTTCTGCTCTTGAGCTTGGTTTGGGATTTCTTATAGCGTTGTTAATAGCAAGCAAAATAAAAGGGGCGAAGTTTTACAGGACAGTTGTTTATATACCAAATATGATTCCTCTTGTAATGGTTGGTTTTATGTGGAATTTGTTTTTGCACCCCCAAATAGGGCTTGTGAATCAATTTCTTAAGGCGATAGGTCTTGGTGCATTTGCAAGACCCTGGCTTGGTGATCCAAACCTTGCTCTAACTACAATTATACTTGTTAATGTGTGGAGAAATCTGGGATTTTATGTACTGGTTATTCTTGCGTCAATTTTAAATATTTCCCCAGAATTGATAGAAGCAGCGTATATAGATGGTGCAAGCAACTGGAGGGTCACCTGGAAAATAATTTTTCCGCTCACTGTACCAACATTTAGGACACTATTAATACTTCTTTTTATAGGCAGTTTCAATGTTTTTGATATGATCTATGCCCTTGAAGGGGTACAGGCAGGGCCATTCAGGTCGACGGATGTCCTCGGCACAGTTTTCTACAGAACTGCTTTTGGCGGACTTGGAAGTGCATACACAGATATGGGACTTGGGGCAGCTGTAACGGTGTTTATTTTTATGATTGTCATGCCCATGTCTATACTTTATGTGTATCTGGTTGAAAGAAGGGAGAAGAGATGATAAAGTTTTCAAAACTCAACCGGTTGATTGTTTATATAGTTCTTTCGATTTACGCCTTTATCATTGCTGGACCTTTTTTT
This sequence comes from Pseudothermotoga elfii DSM 9442 = NBRC 107921, assembly GCF_000504085.1. Classification (NCBI taxonomy): domain Bacteria; kingdom Thermotogati; phylum Thermotogota; class Thermotogae; order Thermotogales; family Thermotogaceae; genus Pseudothermotoga; species Pseudothermotoga elfii. The sequence goes on from NC_022792.1 coordinate 428,197, forward strand.
GTTATGGTTATGAATTCATTCAAATCGATGAGAGATATCTTCTTAAGGCCGTTTTCTCTCCCTTCGAAATTCATGTACGAAAATTATTTGCAGGCATGGAGACAGGCTGGTATAGGAAAAGGCTACATCAATAGCACGATTATTGCGGTTTCTTCTGTTGTTGCTGTAGTGTTTCTTGCATCTATGTTTGCTTATATGATATCGAAATATGATTTCAAGGGGAGAAGGTTCCTTTTTGTGTATTCAATGTTAGGTCTTGCTCTCCCTGCAAGGCTCGCGGTGATACCAATATTTCTTTTGCTTAGAAGTATTAATCTTACTAACTCCCTGCTTGGGTTGATAATTGTTTATTCATCAGTGAATATACCATTTTCTGCCTTCATACTGAAAAACTTTATGGATTCTGTTCCCAATGAGCTTTGTGAGGCTGCAAGGATAGATGGAGCCTCGGTTGGCAATATATATTACAAGATAATACTTCCACTTATTAAACCTGCTCTTTCGATTGTGGCTATTGTTACTTTCGTGAACGTATGGAACGATTTTTTCTTTCCGCTGATCCTTATAAATGATAAATCGAAGGCTACCATTACACTCGCAGTATCAATATTTTTTGGGGAATATTCAACTCAGTGGCACCTTTTATTTAGCGGCCTGACTCTATCTATAGCACCAACTGTGATTTTGTTTTTAATATTCTCAAGATATTTCATTGCAGGAATGACTCAAGGGGCAATAAAGTGAGGTGGAAAAATGGAACTTGGAATAGATGTTTTTGTCAAAAAATATCTCCCTGAATTCAGAGGTTTGCAAATAGGTCTTGTTACCAATGCTACAGGTGTGAATAGCGATCTGAGAAGGAATATAGATCTTTTTCTTGAAAATGGATTAAAGGTTGTCAAATTGTTTGGCCCAGAACATGGAGTTTTTGGCACAGCCCCGGACGGGGAAAAATTATCGGATTTTATCGATCCGAAATATGGAATACCTGTTTATTCTCTGTATGGAGAAAAACTTCGGCCTACTGAGGATATGCTAAAAGGCATAGATGTTCTGGTGTATGATATTCAGGACGTCGGTTTGAGGTTTTATACCTATATCTACACAATGATTTATTGCATGGAAGAATGTGCCAAATACGGCGTGAGATTCGTTGTACTCGACAGACCGGATCCGCTTTCTTGCAAAATAGAAGGGCCTGTTGTTAAGAAGGAGTTTGAAAGTTTTGTTGGTGGATACGGACTTGCTCTGAGATATGGAATGACTCCAGGAGAGCTTGCAAAATATGTCAATGCCGCGTTCAGGATAGGGGCAGATCTGTGTGTTATAGAAATGGAGGATTATGAACCATCGCTTTTTTATGATGAAGCTGGCTTGCTCTGGAACACGCCATCTCCAAACTTGCCATCGTTAGAGCACACTATTTTGTACGAAGGATTTTGCCTTTTGGAAGGAGTCAATGTATCTGTCGGTAGAGGAACTGTTCATCCGTTCAAGTATATTGGTGCCCCCTGGATAGATTCCGAGCGTTTTTACAGGGAAATCAAAAAACTCTCGCCTGCTGGAGTCGTTTTCAGAGAAAGGGTATTTTTGCCAGCGGCTTTCAAGTTACAGAATAAGCCATGCTATGGGCTTGAATTTTTCGTGACAGACAGAAGAGAGATCAAGCCTCTCCATCTTGCTGTAGACGTCATATCCACGCTCCGGCGGATTCATCCTGATGATTTTAGATGGGATAGTTATTTTCACGGAGACAATGAAAGATATCATTTTGATCTTTTAATTGGGGACGATTTTTACAGAAAAGCCATTGAAGATGGGGCGCTTTCTAAGGATTTTGAACAGATATGGGAATCTGAATCAGAACAATTTGAAAATATAATTGGCAAATTCAGGATATATTGATCCCCTGTTTTTGTTTGCTAAGGTAACAAATTGTTGCTATAATGATTGAAACAGGGGGTGTTTGTTTTGGCTATTGTTTACTTTACAGACATGTCCACGAATGGGAATGTCAATTTACTGAAAAAAGTGGAGTTATTGCTTGAGAAAATAGGGCTTGAAAAAATTATAATCAGGGATAAATTTGTCGCTGTTAAACTCCATTTTGGTGAATATGGAAACCTTGCTTTCATTCGTCCTCAGTATATCAAAGTTATAGTGGATCAGGTGAAGAAATTTGGTGGGAAGCCTTTTTTGACTGACTCGAATACGCTTTACAGAGGGCATCGTTCCAATGCAGTTGATCATTTGCTGAACGCCTACCTTAATGGTTTTTCCTATGAAGTTGTTGGGGCGCCGATTGTGATTGCCGATGGCTTGAGGGGCTCAGATGAAATGAGGATTAGGATAGATAAGACTTACGTTAAAGAAGCCAAAATTGGTTCAGCTATTGCACTTGCCGATGTCTTAATTGCTGTAACTCATTTTAAAGGACATGAACAGACAGGATTTGGTGGTGTGTTGAAAAATGTTGGTATGGGAAGTGCCTCGAGGGCGGGAAAACTTGAGCAACATTCTGAATCAAAACCAGTAGTTGCTTCCGAAAAATGTGTGGCATGCAGAATGTGTGAAAGAAATTGTCCTGTTAATGCAATAACTGTTTCGAAATTTGCTGCTATAAATTATGATGTATGCATCGGTTGCGGGCAGTGTATAGCGATGTGCAATTACGGAGCCATGGTTCCAAAATGGGATAGTTCTTCTGAAATTCTGAGCAAAAAAATGGCTGAATATACTTATGCTGTTTTGAAAGATAAAAAATCAGTTTTCATCTCTTTTATCATGGATATTTCTCCGGATTGTGATTGCTGGCATACGAACAGGCCCCCGATTGCACCGGATATTGGTATAGCAGCGAGCACAGATCCTGTTGCTCTCGATCAGGCCTGCATAGATCTCGTCGTTCAATCTACCGGAGGAGATCCCTTTTTAAAGGTTCATCCAAAAGTTACTTGGAAAACTCAGCTGGAATATGCAGAAAATCTGGGCCTTGGTTCGCGACAATACGAATTAGTTAAAGTTGCATGCAATCTTAAATAGAGGTGATAATATGCATTTTATGATGTGCTCATTACCACAGGATATTCAGAGAGAAGAAGGTCTGGGAAATTTCAGAAAAGCTCTGAAACTGATTGAAAGATGGTTAAAAGATGAAAGAATATCGCCAATTCAAAAAGAGAGGCTTTTGTATGAAAAGGAGAGAATAAATAGACTGCTTGAAACATATCCATTCAGCGAAAAACAGGCAATAGTCAAAGCAAAAGAGATAATACAGGATTTTTCTACTGAAGAATTCCACAGTTTACTTGAAGAGGGATATATAGATTATATTGTTGTAGAAGGTGAGAAGAAATTTGAGGAAAGATTTATACCAAATATAGGTTTTGCCCTGAATGAGTACAGAGAGAGAATCAAAAAAGATCCTGATTCCGAAAAAGCGAGATCATCGTTGAATGATAGATTAGTAGAATTGACCAGCGGAGCAAAACCAAAAAAATACAGAGTGCACGCGAGAATTGAAGCAAAAATCGAGGATGGCGCCGGTTTTTTCAGAGTATGGCTTCCTTTTCCAAAAGAAGAGTTTCAGATCAGTGATGTTAAATTTTTGAGAGCGAGTCAAAAAGATTGCTTCATTTCTCCAAATTCATCTGAACAGAGGATCGTGTACTTTGAAGGGAAAGAAAAAGAATATTTTGTAGAATTTGAATATACCGTGAGAGAATGGGTTCACAATTCAGGCTACAACATTGATTCAAATTTAGATCAGTACCTTTGCGAAGAACCGCCACATATCGTTTTTACACCTTACATTAGAAAATTGACAGATACAGTTACGGGTGAGGAGAAAGATCCATATTTGCGAGCGAGAAAAATATATGATTGGATTACAAAACATGTAAGATACTCTTATGTTAGGCCTTATGCAACTTATGAGAACATAGCTCAGTACGTCGCCGAAAATCTCAAAGGTGATTGCGGTTTTCAGGCGATTTTGTTCATAACGATGTGCCGCATAGCCGGTATAGCCGCAAGGTGGCAATCTGGATGGTATGCAAATCCTTATTTTGCTTCTCCACATGATTGGGCGTTGTTTTACGTGCAGCCTTATGGCTGGCTTCCCGCAGATCTTTCTTTTGGTGGTGCGAGACGGGATAATGAGCAATTCCGTCAGTTTTATTTTGGGAATCTGGATGGTTTTAGAATGGTTGCTAATTCAGGTTTTGCCAGAGATTTCGTTCCAAAAACGAATTTCTACAGAGATGATCCCACAGACAATCAGGTTGGAGAAGCGGAGGCAGAAGATAGGAAAGTCAGGCTTAAAAGTAAGATACAGATAGTAAAATTTGAGGAAATTCAGGAGGGGTAAAAAATGAGCAAAATAATTGATGTGAAATTTAATTTGAAGTATTTTCAATATGAAAAACCATTTCATATAACCGGGAGTGTCTCTTCGGAGACAAAAAATGTTGAAGTTGAAATTGTCACAGACAGTGGGATCAAAGGAATTGGTGAGGCATCACCTTCATTCAGGGTGAACGGGGAAAAAGTTGAGATGCTCATGTCTCTTGAGAATATTGTCAAGGATATGTTTGTTGGTTTAGACGTGAAAGAATATCGCAAAATTTTTGAACTTACATCCAAATTTTTCGCAACTCCGAGTTTAAAAGCCGCTGTTGAATATGCTGTACTCGACGCCTTTGCTGAAAGCGCAGGCGTAGAAGTTTACCAGCTTCTCGGAGGGGCATTAAAGAAAATAGAAACAGACAGGACGGTGGGTATCGATACAGTTGAAAATCGAGTTAGAGAAGCAAAAAGTATATTTGATGATGGTTTCAAGGTTATAAAGATTAAAGTTGGAGAAAATCTTAAGGAAGATATTGATGCGATGCTTGAAATACATGAAGTTACAAGAGGGGCAAAGTATATTGTGGATGCGAATATGGGGTATTCACCGAAGCAAGCTGTAGAATTCGCTCAGCAACTTTACAGTGCGGGTATCGATGTTGCGGTGTACGAACAACCTGTGACAGCAACAGATATTGATGGATTAAGATTTGTGAGATTTAATAACCCATTTCCAGTTGCGGCAGATGAGTCTGCAAGAACGAGATTTGATGTAATCAGATTGATAAAAGAGGAAGCGGTGGATTATGTGAATATTAAGCTTATGAAATCTGGCATAAGTGATGCTCTTTCAATTGTTGAGCTTGCGAGAAGTGCCAATCTGAGATTGATGATAGGATGCATGTCTGAATCAAGCGTTGGCATAAATCAAAGTGTACATTTTGCGCTTGGGACGGGTGTGTTTGATTTTCATGATCTTGATAGTCATCTAATGATGAAGGAGCATGAATTCAGAGGTAAATTTGTTCAAAATGGCCCAGAGATAAAAGCAAGGTAGGCGGGATCTATGTTTATATATGAAATTCAGAAACTTATCAGAAAGAAAAAAATCAAACCTTCAGAAGTACTCGAGGAGTGCATAAAAAATATAGAAGCGAACGCAAAATTGGGGGCTTTCATTACTCTTACTCTGGACTCGGCGGTGAAGCAAGCAAAAAAACAAGATGAAATGCTCCAAACAGCAGATCCGGAAAAGTTACCTCCGTTGTTTGGCATTCCTATCGCCCTGAAAGATCTTATTTTTACCAAAGGAATACGAACAACTGGGGGAAGTTTATTCTGGAAAGATTTCATACCGCATGAAGATGCATTTATAGTGAAAAAACTCAGGAAAGCGGGGGCTATTTTTATTGGAAAAACTAATATGCATGAGATCGCACTTGGCGTTACTAATAATAATCCACATTTTGGACCGTGTTTGAATCCGCACGATTCTTCAAGAATCTCTGGAGGTTCATCTGGCGGCTCAGCTGTTGCTGTCGCTTCAGGAATGTGTCTTGCAGCCATTGGGACAGATACAGGAGGTTCTATCAGGATTCCCTCTGCGCTTTGCGGGGTAGTTGGCTTCAAGCCAACTTATGGAAGAGTTAGTCTAAGGGGGATAATGCCTCTTGCATGGCATCTGGATCATGCTGGACCAATAACAAAATGTGTTGAAGATGCTCGAATAGTTTTGAAAGTGATAGAAGGCTATGATTCAAAAGATCCATTTTCGATCAGAATGAGAAATTCAAAAATAGATGGTAAAAAAACTACAAAGATAAAAGTAGCTAAAGGAGTTGGGGATTTTGTTGGCAAAGCTGATGAAAGAATCTTGAAACTTGTTGATGAGTTTTCAAAAGAACTCGAGAAGCTTGACATGAAAATTGAAATGGAAAATACTGACTGGTTAAAGGATGTAGCAGCTGCAAATGGTTTAATGACACAGGTTGAAGCAGCTGCATTTCACAGGAATCGACTCGAGGAAAAACCAGAGTGGTTTTCAGAAGATGTGAGAGAAAGGTTGATTCAGGGTAAATCAGCCAGCGGTGTAGAATATGCACTTGCAAGGCATACTCAGAGTATAGCAAAGCATCGTTTCAATGAATTTTTTAAGGCTTATGACCTGCTTTTGCTGCCAACAGTTCCTGTGATTGCTCCTCTGCTTCATGGTGAAGGGGCTGTTGAGTTGTCGAGAAAATTAACAAGATTCACAGCTTCATTTGACATAACAGGTCTTCCGGCGATAACCATACCATACGGCAAAATCGAAGGGCTACCGGTAGGAGTTCAGCTTGTTGCTGCAAGTGGCAGGGACGCTTTTTTATTGAAAATTTCGCGCGTAATTGAACAAGTTCTGGCAAATCAATAAACAAATTGCCTCACTTTTTCTACGAGCTCTGGTTCGTTTAATTTCGTAAATTTGTCCCATAATGCAGGATTTTTCATCGTTATCATGGAGATTGCCTTTATGATATCCTGCCTGATCTCTGTTGAAAATGATTTGTTTTTGTAAGCATCAACAAGGCAATTGAGTGATTTTTCTGATGGAATATGTGCTAAAGCCATGATTGCCTGTTCTGCCAACTGGTCTTTGTATTCATCCTCAAGTACAAAGTAACATAGTATATCTATCACCGTATCTCCATCTCCAAGTTTTGCAAGGGCTTCATAAATTACAAGCTGTGCACTTTCATTATCGTACCTGCTCAACAGCTGATACAGGTCCTGTTTTATGCACTTTTCTTCCATGTCAGCCAGTACATCGATCAAATAAAGCAAAACAATATCATTTTGCTGCGCTCTGTGAACTCTGTCTTTGAATATTTTCAAAAGGATGGGCTTTGCATTATCACCAAATCTCTGTATTGTTTCAAAAGCTATTTCTCTAACTTCGTCGTTTTCATCAGTGAGAAGCTCGACAAGTTTTGGAATAGCATCAACACCTTTTTCTGTTACAATACGTTCTATGAGTGATTTGTAATTGTCTAAATCCATTTCACCACACCACCTTTTTCGACAACAAGTTTTTTATCAAAAAATTCAGCAAACTGTGGGTCGTGCGTGACAAATCCAATTACCCTGTTTAATTTTTCCATTTGTTTTAGTGTTTGTGCTACTTTCGCTTTATTATCTTCGTCAAGGGCTGAAAAGCCTTCATCTATAAAAAAGGCTTCCATTTGACCTGCGGCGATTTCGGCGATTGACATCGCCAGAGATAGTGATACTAAGGTTTTTTCCCCGCCGGAGAGGCCGTCTGCATTTCTTTTTATACCGTCATCAATCACGGCAAACCCATTTTCATCTATAGATAATCTGAACCTGCCATCTGTCAGGATATCGAGAATATCATTAACCTTGATGAGGATATTTTCAAGTACAATTTTTGCTATATAAGACTGAAATTCTCTCGCCGAAAAGGTGCTTTTAACTGATTGAGCGATTTGATATTCTTTATGAATCTGGTTGAAGATCCGTTCCAGATTTTCTTTTTCCCGTCGAATTTCTTCCAGTTCTTTTATCAAATGTTCCATCACTGCTTTCTGCCGAATAAAATTATCACGCTGTTTTTTCAGCAATTCTACAGTGTTATTTAATTCGGCAAAAAGGCTTTCGCACTGTTGTGCGGATATCTTCGTTAGGTTTCTTAACTGGGTAAGTTTTTCTTTGTTGTAAACTATTTCCGATTCTATTTTTTGAAGCACCTGGACAGCGCTGTGAGTCGGGAGTTGTTTTTTAAAATATGACTCAAATTGTTCTAAGGTAAAGTTGATCTCACCGAGTTTCTCGAAAAACTTTTCCTTATTCGATCGCAGTTCTTTCGCTGTTTTTTCCTGCTGTTCTGAATTTTTCTTCAATCTTTCCTTCAATTCACTAATTCGCTTGTTTATTTGATCTGATCGTTCTTTCAGCTGGGAAATTTCCGACTGAACTGTGATCTTGTTGTTCATGGCGTTCTGTATCTGTTTGGAAAGATTATGGATCTTGCTTTTAAGATCGTCACTGTAGCCAATTTGCAAAAGCTTTTTTGAAACAGTTGAAATTTCTTCTTCGTGAAGAGAAAGATCATCTTGAGTTTCTAAGAGTTTTCTCGTAAGGTTTTCTTTTTCTTCAAGGAGATTTTTTAACTCAAACTGGATTTGATCTATTTCCTTGGATAGCATTTCTATTGCTTTCTTAAGATATTCGTATTTTTCGATCTTTTCCTCTACTGTGGTTGAAAATTCGCTTTTTTTATAAGAATTTCCACACACAGGACAAATATCTCCATCTTGCAAAGTTTGAGCTATTTCCTGAGCCATATGGATAATAGCCTTTTGTTTAATCTGATTGAATTCAGACTCTTGTTCGAAAAATTGTTTTTGCTTTTGAAACAGTAAACGCTGCTTTTCTTCAATCAAGTCCTGTGTTTTGTTCAAAGAATTCTGCAGATCATCTATGTCTTTGCTGATTCTTAATTTAACTGCTTTTAATTCATTCAATTTTTTCAGCAATTCGTTGCTCTCTATATCTATTTTCTGTAGTTTTTCCAGTTCGGATGTAGATTGGGAAATTCTTTTGTCTATATCTTGCTGTTTTGTGAAAAGTTGCTCAAGTTGAGTGTTGACCTTTTTGAACTCATACTCAAGGCTATTGATTTGTTTTTCAAGTACTTTGGCATCATCTTTGAGAGATTCCATTTGCTTTTTTGATGTTAGAAAGATCTGGTATTCTGCTCCCAAGGATTTTGCAAGGGAAATCTTTTTTTCTTCCTCTGCTTCTTCAAGCACCCGGTGCTTTTTTTTCTCTAAATTTTCAAGTGTTTTCTCGATTTGATTAATTTCATTCCACAGATCTTTTTCTTTCTCGATTTGTTTCAATTCTTTTTGCTTTATGTCAATTTTTCCCGACAGATTTTGAATAGCATTTGTCAGTTCCGATATTTGCTTGTGTGGATTCTGGCTCGAAAGTTTTTCTAATCTGCCCCTAAAATCTGCTAATCGAGCCTGATATTTTTCATGCTCAGATTCCAGTTTTCTGACTATTTCACTTATCTTTTCTTGCATTGCTTTGATTGTTTTCTTTGGGGAAATCACGTCAAAGACAATATCATTTATCTCAGATCTCCTTGCAGTTAAAAGGTGAGCTGCCCTGCCCTGAGGCAGGAAAAATGTCGTTATAAAACTGTCGTAAGAGATGTCCATGATTTTTCTCAATTCTTTATCTACCAGAGTCCTGTGCGTGGTAACAACTGCGTTGTTTTCAGACAGAGATGCCTCGGAACCGCCGGAAGCTTTGATGCGCCTTATGACTTCGTACTTTTTTCCATTTCTCAGAAACGAGAACTTGATCTGACAGCTTGAGGATCTCGAACGAATATACTCTGACGGACTTTTTTTCCCGTATCTGACTCCTGTTCCATATAGTGCAAAAACAATTGCTTCAAGTAAAGAAGATTTTCCAGCGCCGTTTTGCCCAATTATAAGAAAGACGCCATCTTTGAAAGATAAATTGCATTTTTTAATACCGAGAAAATTCTCTATTTCAATTGTCAGTGGCCTCAGTTTGCTCAACCTCCCTGAACAACTTTTCAACCAATTTGACCATTGGTTGTTCCAGATTTCCGTATTTTCCTTTTATATATGCTTGGTACAGTTGGATTATGTCAAATTTTTGTTGGTTTAAATTTTGATATCCACCTTTTTCGTGCTCGTTTCTAAACTCTACTTTTTTAACGCACTCGAAATTTTCCATCAGATACTTTCTTACCTCGTTCGACGGCGGTGCATTGAAAATGACTCTCACATAACCTTCAAAAGATTTCAGTTCATTACTGAGGGATTCAAGAGATTGTTCTGAATAGTCTGTTTTTCTAAAGGTTTTAAGTTGTTTTCTTGGTGTATCAACGATTCTAATTTTTGTCCTTTCTCCCGAGAAATCGACAATGATAGCTCCTTTTCTATCTTTTTCCTCACCAAAATCCATAGCTATCGGGGAACCTGCATAACACATTAAAGGTGATTGCTCCACAATACTCAACGCATGTATGTGGCCAAGGGCTACATAATCCAGCCCGGTTGGTATCATGGATGCTTTAATCTGTACTTCCATTGAATTTTCTCTTTCAGATTCTATCAGACCTTCTATCATGATGTGAGCTGCTAAAAGGTTTATTTTTTCCCGGTCGATATTGTTTCTGATATCTGTGAAGACACTGCTAAGATAATCGCCAGCAAAGTCATTCGATTCATCAAGTGTCTTTTGAAAATCCAGATATGGCAGGAAAAAGAGTTTGAACTCGCCAGATGATATTTCCGTCCGTGAATCTATAATATGCAGATTTTTGACGGGCAGGTTTTTCAAAGCTTTGATTCCCCTCCAGTCGTGATTACCAAGGACAAGAAAAGTTGGAGCAAGACTTGAAAATTCTGCCAGGATATTTGTGAGAACATTGAGAGCTTCTATTTTTGGTGAAATTTTGTTGTGTACCACATCGCCAGTTATAATTATCAGATCAACTGATTCTTTCTTCGCGGCAGTAACAAGAAACCTCAACGCATTCTCGGTTTCGGCGAGTCTATCAACAGTCTTGGAGCCCGTCCACGATTCTAAGCCAAGGTGCCAGTCGGAAGTATGAAGTATTTTCAACTCATTCACCAGCCTTAAAAACGTTTTCTTCGAAGGGAAAACGATGATTTTGAACGTCTGAGACATAATTTTTGACAGCTTCTAAGGAAATTTGGAAGAGATTACTGTAACGCTTTGCAAATTTTGGTAGAAAAGATGGATTCATTCCGAGCAGATCATTTATAACCAGGATCTGACCATCGCAAAATCTACCTGAACCAATACCTATTGTAGGTATAGAAAGATTTTCTGTTATCATTTTGGCAGTTTCTTCAACAACCATTTCAAGCACGATTGAAAAGACGCCTGCTTCTTCAAGCGCTTTTGCTTCTTCAAGGAGGTATTTCGCGGATTTATCGCCCTTGCCCTGAACTTTATATCCTCCAAACACATTCACCGATTGTGGTGTTAATCCAAGGTGACCCATGACAGGTATTCCTGATTTCACTATTCTTTCTATTGTCGTTGAAAAAAAAGATCCCCCTTCAAGCTTTACAGCATTCGCGCCAGCTTCTTTTAGAAATCTACCGGCGTTTCTCACCGCTTCGTCTGAAGAACATTGATACGATAAAAACGGCATATCTGCTATTATAAAAGCCTCGGGCGCCCCTCTTCTCACAGCCTGCGTGTGGCGGATCATATCTTCCATAGTTGCCGGCAATGTATCTGAATAACCGAGCACATTGTTTGCCAGGGAATCTCCCACAAGTATGGCATCTACACCAGCCTGATGGACAATACTGGCAAATACGGAGTCATAAGCGGTTAGCATTACTATTGGTTTTTTCCCCTTCATAGATTTGAATTTGTTTACGTTCATTATCCCACCTCACCCTTGATTTTGATCAGAATATCTATCATATCATCATAAAGCTTTTTGTATTCAGGAAACGTTTTCACGAAGATCTCCCGTTCTTTCTCAACGATAAGCCAATCCTCCCTTGCAACAGGTCCCGTCAGAGACTTTTGAACACCTTTTTTAAGAATATTATGCACAGAGCTCATCATGAGTTTTGGTATCACTTCTTGAAATCCTTTTATATTGTAAAGCTTGTAGAGTTTCTCGGAAAGGTAAGCCAGTGCCACATTGAAATTTGACGCAATCACAGCTGCAAGATGATAAGCCCCCTTGGACCCATAAGGAATCTCAACCCAGCAATTTGATATTTTTTCTACGATTTGTTTTGCAACCAGAAGGCCTTCTCTATTTCCCTCTATGCCAAAGCAGCATGTTTTTATATATTTGAGGGCATTTTCTTCATCGGCAAATGACAGATTTGGATGGATCGAACCACGAGCCCAGCCTTTTTGATCAAAATCTTTGAAAATTTCTGAATCAAGAAAGCCGCTGAAATGAAAAGCACTGGCTTCTTCTAATCTATTTTTCAATTTGTGATACACTTCAGAGATCGATTGATCTGGGACGGCAAAAAAGGTAACTCCTTTTAAGGTGAAATCTTCTTCATAGGTTTTTGGAAACCCCTGTCCTATTTTTGCAACAAAATCTTCAGCTCTTTGCTTCGAACGTGAAACAACACAGCCAATCGAAAAATCCTCCTCCAATAAAATTTTACATAAAACGAAAGCCACTTTACTTGTACCAACTACATTAATATTCATAAACTCATCACCAAATAAATTAAACCACATGAGATGGTAAAATTAATTTGTGGAAGAGTTACGCAAGGAGGAAAAAAATGAAGTGCAGAAAATGTTCGAAAACTGCTGTGATACGTTTGAGGCAGCACAATACTGCGTTTTGTGAGGAACATTTTAACGAATATTTTGAAAAACGTGTTGAAAGAACCATAAACGAATATTCCATGTTCAATAAATCGGAAAAGCTTCTTGTTGCTGTTTCTGGTGGAAAGGATAGCTCAGTTGCCTGGTATGTTTTAAAAAAATTGGGTTATACCACATCGGGGTTGTTTATAGATCTTGGTACTGAAAACAATACAGAAATTGTTAAGAAAATTTCTGAAAAAACAGGTGAAGAACTGTTAATTGTCAATGGAAAGCAGTATTTTGGAGGACTTACTGTAGCTGAAATTTCTCGTATTGTTAAACGGCCAACATGCTCGATTTGCGGTCTTATAAGAAGATATATAATGAATAAGGTCGCTTATGAGAAAAATTTCGACGCTGTTATCACAGGACACAATCTGGATGATGAGGTTTCGTTTCTACTCGGCAATGTTCTCAACTGGCAGGTAGAGTATATAAAAAGACAGGCACCTGTTCTGGAATCTAACGGAAGATTAATTAAAAAAGCCAAACCATTGGTGTGGTTGACAGAAAAAGAAATTTATGTGTATGCTTTAATCAATCGCTTAACTTTCTCAACTGAAAGATGCCCTTTTTCAAAAAATGCAAGTTCTCTCAAATACAAAAAGGTGTTGAATGAACTTGAAATAACTCAACCGGGTGTCAAACTCAGATTTTACAAAGAATTTCAGAAAAAAGATCTTTTTGGTTCAGATAATGAAGAAAAAGCCAGATTATCAGAATGTGCAATTTGCGGATACCCAACTACGGGTAAGGTGTGCAGTTTCTGCAGATTGGAAGAGATGGTAAAAGATGCCATGGGAAAACAAGAGGATTGAATTTTATATCCCAGTTTTCGTTGCTCTGCTCATGATAATAGGCCTTGCAGTTATTTACAGTGCCACACGAGATTCTGGTATGAATTATTTGAAAAGACAGATTATATGGGACATTTTGGGAATTATTGTTCTTTTCGCTAGCGTTTTTTTACGCGAAAGGGATATTCGAAGGTCAGTTTGGATGGTTTATTTTGCAGCCATTGCTTCACTTGCCCTTGTTCTTGTTTTTGGGACAACTTCCGGCGGTGCACGTAGATGGTTTGACCTGAAGGCTGGTTATTTTCAACCATCTGAACTTGGAAAAATAGCCGTCGTGCTTGTGAGTGCAACACTTCTTTCAAAGCCGACTGTAAAGCGTGTTCTGGTTTCTTTGATTTCTATGTCTGCTGTGTTGTTGTTGATAGCTGCTGAACCAGACCTTGGTACAGCGGTTTTGATAGCTGCCGTTTGGTTTATCATTCTCGTTTGCTCGAAAGCGTCTATGAAGCTAATATCGATCATTTTGATTATGATAATTGCAATGATTCCGTTTTTGTATTTCTTTGGTTTAAAAGATTACCAGAGAGATAGAATTCTTTCCTTCCTTTCGCCATCAACGTATGCACAAAGTAGTGCCTACAATGTTATTCAATCTTTGCACGCGATTGGTTCTGGGGGACTCTTGGGAAGAGGCTATCTCAAAGGCCCTGCAACGATATGGAAATATGTACCGAAAAATCATACTGACTTCATTTTATCTGTTTTGGGTGAGGAATTTGGCTTTGCTGGTGTCCTGACCTGCCTTTTTTTGTATATGGCCCTGGCTTTTAGAATACTTCGCACTATCATGTTTGCGAAAGATGAATTCTGGCAACTCATCAATACTGGTATAATGGCAACTTTCGTTTTACATGTTTTCGAAAACATGGGAATGGCGATGGGAATAACTCCAGTAACAGGTATTCCGCTGCCTTTTATCAGCTATGGAGGCTCTTCCACACTCTTTTTCTGTATACAGCTGGGTTTAGTAATGAAATCTTATGCTGTTGGCAAAGCTGGTAAAAAATTGGAAGGAGGGTAATTGTGGTAAGGAAAACAAGGGAAAGCATAGTTACTTTTCTGATCTTTCTTTTCATAGTGGCACTGATAGGCGGTCTGTTTCTATCCGTTTTCTCTTTTTTCTATTATTTGAATCAGAAAAAAGAATACGAAAAGAGCTTAACTTCACTTGAGAAAAAGATAACTACCTTGAATGAAAGAATAAACAGGTTGGAAAATTTTATTGGACCCAACTCTACGATGGATAAACTTATTTCAATCTCCGGTTTTTTGTCGAACACCACCGTTGACTTAGAGCGAATCGTTGAAGAGATTTACGACGATCCAACTACAGGTTACATAAGGTTGTTCGTTATGGGTCAGGAAAATGTATGGGTGACATTCAGAAAAAACGAAACAATTTATTTTTCAAGGGAATTAAAACCGGGTCTGGCTCCTTACAAATTTTATTATTTCAAATCTCCCGCTGTTCAAACGGAATATTCGCTGGAAATTCCAAGAGATTGTACAATTGTTATTGGAAAACCTGGTCTGGTTTCTTTCCTTGTTTACGGCGTTGGCACAAGATACCATCCAACAAAGATAGTTACCTGGAAAGATGCAAAGATAAGCAATTTAGAAGCAGATCTGAGTTTATATATACCAAAATAAGAGGAGCCTGTAAGAACAGGCTCCTCAGGCAGCTTGGTTCCATCCAAGGGGGGATAGGGGGGTCGCTGTCCAGAAATAATACTAACGCCAAAGTTGTTAAATGTCAATGACAGAAAATAAATACAACGTTTAGAGGAGGTGACCCTTTGAGCAACGAAATTCTGAAGAAGACAAAACTTGCCCCGCAGGTTTATGATTTCATCATAAAAAATGAAGAGATTGCAAAAAGAGCAAAACCAGGTCAATTTGTTGTGGTAAGGATAGGGGAAAAAGGTGAGCGAATACCATTGACAATAGCAGATACTTATGAAAATAGCTTTAGAATGGTAGTGCGCGCGGTAGGAAAAACAACGTACGAGCTGTGTATGATGGAAGAAGGGCAGCATCTATCTGATATAGCTGGACCACTTGGGAATCCAAGTGAAATAGATTATTTTGGAGATGTGATGTTGATTGGCGGAGGTGTTGGCATAGCCACATTACTGCCAATTGCAAAGGAGTTGAAAAGATTCAACAACAGATTACATGTAATTCTTGGTGGGCGGAATAAAGATTACGTAATCATGCTCGAAGAATTTGAAAATCTCTGCGATGAATTGATAATTACGACTGATGATGGTTCTATGGGAATTAAAGGTGTTGTAACTGATGGCATGGATCTGGTTATGAAAAATACGAAAATAAATATTGCATGGGCTGTTGGACCTACAATTATGATGAAATTCTGTAGCATCAAGGCAAAAGAGCTTGGAATAGAAAAGATCTGGGTTTCACTCAATCCTATTATGATAGATGGCACCGGTATGTGTGGGGCATGCAGAGTAACTGTTGATGGAAAAATGAAATTTGCGTGTGTTGATGGTCCAGAATTTGACGGGGAAAAGGTTGATTGGGATGAGCTACTTAAGCGTTTGAGTCAGTACAGAGACGAAGAGGAAATAAGTTTTGGAAAATTCAAAGAACAAGTGGGTGATCTTTCATGGCTTTAAAGCCTCCAGCAAAGAAAGTGCGTATGAAAGAGCAGGAACCTCAGGAACGAATCCACAATTTTTTTGAAGTTGCTCTTGGTTATTCAGAGCGTGAAGCAATGGAAGAAGCTAAAAGATGTTTGCAGTGCGTTCATCACCCATGTGTAAGCGGTTGTCCTGTTGGGATAGATATTCCCGGTTTTATAAAAAAGATTAAAGAAAATAGATTTTATGAAGCGGTAAAAATTCTCAAATATTACAATAACCTTCCGGCTGTTTGTGGAAGGGTATGCCCACAGGAAACTCAATGTGAAGCAAAGTGTGTTGTTGGGAAAATACCTGGTTCTGAGCCTGTTGCCATAGGTAGGCTGGAAAGATTTGTCGCAGACTGGGAAGCTGTTAATGTTAAAGACAATCAAATCGAATTGCCCGAAAATAAAAATAAAAAAGTGGCTGTGATTGGCTCTGGACCTGCCGGATTAACAGCGGCTGCCGATCTTGCAAAGCAGGGTTATGTGGTTGATGTATTCGAAGCACTTCATAAACCAGGTGGTGTCCTTGTTTATGGTATACCGGAATTCAGGTTGCCAAAATCCATAGTTGACAGAGAGATTGCTTACATTAAATCCCTCTCCGTTAGAATTTTGGTAAATACACCTGTGGGCAGAGCAGTAACTGTTGAAGAGTTGCTGCAAAATTACGATGCCATCTTTATTGGAGTTGGTGCCGGTACACCGAAATTCATGAATATCCCGGGAACCAATTTGAATGGTGTTTATTCTGCAAATGAATTTCTTACAAGAGTAAATTTGATGAAAGCTTATCTCTTTCCAGAATTTGACACGCCGATAAGAAAGGGAAAGAAAGTAGTTGTGGTCGGAGGAGGAAATGTCGCTATGGATGCGGCAAGGAGTGCCCTGAGGCTTGGCGCACAAGAGGTAACAGTTATTTATAGAAGAACAGAGCAGGAAATGCCTGCTCGAAAAGAAGAGTATTTCCATGCTGTTGAAGAAGGTGTACATTTCCGATGGCTTACGCAACCAATTGAGTATCTCGGTGATGAAAAAGGTACTTTGATTGGTGTGAGATGCATAACGATGGAGCTTGGGGAACCAGATAAAACTGGCAGAAGAAAACCTATACCCATAGAGGATAGTGATTTTGTCATTGAAGCGGACACAGTTGTTGAAGCTATCGGTACGGACGCAAACAGGTTTCTGCTGAATCAGTTTAAAGGATTATCAATAAATAAATGGGGTTATATTGTTGCGGACGAACAAACAGGCGCGACAACTCTGAAAAAAGTCTTTGCAGGTGGTGACATTGTTACTGGCGCCGCTACGGTTATAGAGGCCATGGGAGCGGGAAAAAAAGCTGCATACTGGATAGGAAAGTATCTTGAAGGCGAGTTCAATCCTTGGAAGTGAGAGGGAGTTTTAGATGAAAATAACTTGTATATTTGTTAATATTTCGGAGGAATTTGTCAAGCAAGTGAGAAATTTTTTCAGATTGTCAGAGTTCAATTTGAGATGTGTTTTCGTTTCGAATGATGTCGATGAAATAACCGAGATGATTTTCAATTATGCTGAAAAAGAAAACGATCTTTTACTTGTTTTTGGTGGTGTTGATACAAGAGAAGGAGCGACTTCAAGCATAGCATTGAAGCGTATATGCGATCAGAGAGTGTACACACTTGAAACATTAGTTTGCGAAATGCTTGCCAGGGAAAAAAGATGCCTCCTCACATCTCCCACAGTTGGAATGAGGAGAAAAACTCTGATTATGTGCTTGCCTCAGGATGAATCTGTCTTCAATATAATATCTCTGGCGATAGGTGCATTGAAAGGCGGATGAACCGCCTTTCATTTACTGTAAACCATATTACCCTCTATAAAAACTTTTTCCACAACGGATTTCATATCGAAAGGATGCCCTGACCATATAACTATGTCAGCGTCCTTTCCTGGTTCGAGAGAGCCTACCTTTTCTGATAAACCAAGAATTGTGGCAGGATTTATTGTTAACATTTTCAGTAACTCTTCTTCTTTAACACCATATCTCATTGCCGCTGCAGCCTGGACAGTCGCATGTTCAAGTGGTATGACAGGATGATCGCACATCAGAGCAGTTAAAACACCTTTTTCTGATAAAATTTTTAAAGCTCCCATTGTCATATCTCTGAGTTCAAGTTTGGTTGCAAAAGTAAGCAAAGGACCAGCGACAACGGGTACCTTTTTTGATGCCAGTATATCCGCTATTTTGTATCCTTCAGTACAATGTTCAATTACGAAGCTCAGGTTGAATTCTTCCGCTATTCTAATAGCAGTCAATATATCATCTGCTCTATGAGCGTGCATTCTTGCAGGAAGTTCTCTTTTGAGTAATTTTTCACCCACTTCGTATTTTGGATCTCTCTCGGTAAATTCTTTGCCTTCTTTCAAAATTGACTCTTTCTTTTTCATATAATCCTGGGATTTCATAAGAAATGATCTGATAACCGACGCGGTACCCATTCGAGTGTTTGGCATAATTTTTTTCTCTGAATATACACGTTTGGGATTTTCTCCGAAAGCCATTTTAACACCCGCGGGATTTTTGATACACATCTCAGCAGCCGTTTTTCCGTTGAATTTTGCTATGAATCCCTGCCCACCGACCGGGTTGGCACTTCCCATAACTACGAAAACAGTTGTAACACCTCCAGATAGAGCTTTACTTATAGCCACATCGTCTGGATAAAAAGCATCAAGAGCTTGCAAATGTGCTGTCACTGGATCAGTCATTTCGTTACCTTCGCTCTCCGTTGCCCCAAGGCCCTCTGGATACAACCCAATATGGCAATGGGCATCGATAAAACCCGGGAAAAGATATTTTCCCGATACATCAAAAATCTCTGTACCTTTGCCGGGTTTGATCTTCTCGCCAATTTGCCTGATTTTGCCATTTTCTACCAGTACATCGCCAGTGAAAGGCTTTTTGCTTATTGGAAAAACGTGTGCTCCCTTGAAAAGAATCTTCACAGTTTCACCTCCAGAATTGTTAGTAATACGCACTTTCAGTATATCACAAAAAATCACGCTATTGTTTTAAATTTGTGTTATTATTAAAAGGAAAAGCAAAATGTGGGGGAGACTTTGTTGAGTAAATTGAATAAACTTTTGATTTTTCTAATAGCCCTCTGTATTTTCCTGCTCAGTCTGTACATTTTTTATCTTTCAAATAGCACAAAAGCGCGTCAAAGGATTATACAGGCGGAAAAAACTCTGAAGGGAGCTGTTGAATTTGTTGGAATGACGGTGCATGAAAACTTCTTTCGCGATGATAATGTGTACAGAGCAGTAATCCAGGAAGATGAGGTTTTCTTGAAGCAAAAACTACAGGAGATAATTGATAAATATCCAAATGTGATCAGGGTATATATCCAGGAAGTTGAACAGGAATACCTCAATTCTTTAGAAATTTTTACTGTGGATATTGTAAATGGAAATTTCAGGCTAAGTTTCAAAATTTGCAAAAAGGATCTTTCCGCTTACGTTTCGGGAAAACTTGCGCGAGTGATCCTGAATGCGCAGCAGTTTATAAACTCTCTCGGTTTTGATGATATACAGATCAATGGTGCATCGTACGAATACAGTGGCCCATTGATTTCTTCTCTTGAGATTTTGACATCCGCTTTAATAGCGTTATGCTCAACTTTCATTTTTGCTTTTGTGGCCCGATGGAGAAAATTAAACTTAGAGAAAAGGTATCATGAGAAACTCCACAGGAGGACACTTTGTCAGGAAGCTATACTTAATTTCACGAAAATCGTCTTGAGCGGTCAGGTGGAAGATAGTTATCAGTTTCTTCTGGAAAAGGCTGTTGAGCTTGTTCCTGGTGCCCAGGCTGGAAGTTTGCTGATGAAGAAAAACGATGTTTTTGTTCTAACGCATGTTGCTGGATACGATCCAAAAATAGCTGGTAAGATGTTTTTCAAACCCCATGAACTGGCGCAGCAAATTGATGGAAGAATCAGAATAATAAAAGATCTGCACCAGATCAATACCCAGAACTTAGATGAGGTGAGAAAGGAATTCCTCTACTCAGTTGATAAAGTTGCTAAGATAAAATCTTTGCTATCTATTCCCATCATTGCAAAAGATGAAGTTGTTGCATTTTTGAATCTCGATAACTTTGAAAACGAGAACGCTTTTAATGAGGAAGCTGTAAACATAGCAGAACTTTTTGCGGGCCATGTTGGTGTATTGTTCGAACGAATGAGACTGGAGGAAGAATTGAAAATTCAAAAACAGTTGATGGAATATCTTTCATACCATGATCCACTTACAGATTTGCCAAACAGAAGAATGCTTGAAGAATACGTTGAAAAAACTTTCGCCATTGCGAGCCGGGAAAACAAACCAGTATGTGTTATATATATGGATCTTTATAAATTCAAAGATGTAAACGACACATTTGGCCATCCTGTTGGGGATGATCTACTGAAAATTCTGGGCAACCGATTGAAAAAAGAAATCAGGCGAGGAGATATGGTTGCCAGATTTGGTGGAGATGAGTTTGTTTTTGTTCTTTATGATGTCTCAGTAGAAGGAGCCATAGAGTTCTCCAGGCGCCTGCTTGAATTTATTCAAAAACCAATCGTGCTTCAGAATAAGATTTTTACAATTTCTGCCAATCTTGGAATAGCGGTTTATCCGGCAGATGGCGATAACTTTGAAACTGTTTTGAGAAATGCAGACATGGCTCTTTATACTGCCAAAAGGAAAGAACAACCATTTGCCATTTTTTCACAAATATCTCAATCTTGAGTGGGGGTGTATTTGTATGAAAAAATGGGCGCTACTTTTTTCGGCCTTTTTGCTGCTGTGTGGTTGTTTAAAACTTGACAGTTCAAAAGGATCTCTGGTTGTAAAAATCCTCAGTGAGAAAGTAATTCCTGATTCAACAGCTGTTCAAGGACTGATAATTCTTCAAAACGACTCCAGGACGATTCAACAGTTTTTCAATTTTCCCGGTCAGTCAGAGATCGGTTTTGAAGGACTTGAAACGGGTTTCTGGAATATTGAGGTAAATTTGCTCGACAGCCATGGATATGCTTTGTATTCTGCACATAAACAGGTAACTGTTGTTGCTGGTCAGACGACAAGCACTTCGATTAGCTTAGAGTTGAATAAGGCGGATTTGGAGCTTGTGATTTCTGTTAATTCTGATCAGATTGATCGAATTAATATAGAACTTTCATGTAACGAGGAGAAAATAGAAGAACAATCTACAGTGATCAACAATGCAGCATTCTTTAATTTTAGCGGGCTACTCAGTGCAGTATGGAATCTGAGAATAGAGCTCTATTCTCTTGACAACTTGATCATGGTTTGCCCTTCAAGTGGAGCTTATGGATTAGAACTTCAGCCAGGGAGAACGAATGTTTTTCAGATAGAGATAGATAACTTTGGATCAGTTACAATAGAGATTTTGAGCAATGATCTGGAAGCAGTTTCAAATGCGACCGCCGTAAATCTTGATGAAGGAATAAGTATACAATGGGAAGCGGTTTATGGGGCAGATTACTACGACATATACAGAAAAGAAGGAAATCTGTGGGTTAAAATGAATACCGATGATCTTTCGGAAACAAATTTTGTTGACACATATGTTGAAGAAGGCGAAGAGTACAGTTATGTCATAAACGCAAGATCTATCGATGGAAAACACAGCGGTTTTTCCCAGCCATTCACAATTGTTCGTGATATCAGGAGAGTATTTGTGTTTTCAAATGAAAAAATCTATGTATTCCACTGGAATGAAGACAGACTCGATAATTTTCAGGAAATACAGGTTTCAGAAACTCTGCTTGATATAGGGGCTGAAAACAGATACCTGATCACAGTTGGTCACTATCCTTGTACATTTACAAGATACAATGGAACTACCTTTTCTAAAGAATGCCAGAACATTTTTCAAGCCTACCCACTTTCTGCTTCTTTTAATGGCGATTATTTTTATACTGTTGCAGGGAATTATCTACTAAAATTAAGCAGTAAAACGCTGGATTATCAGCAATTTCCTTTTCCTGGAGTTGCAAGAATTTCTGTTGATGACTTTTTGTGCGCAGCAGATAATACCGGAATGGTGAGTATATACGCGCTCTCGGATTTTTCAAACTATCTTGATAGAGTTAACGGTTCATTTGCATTCACCAGGGGAGGAAGTGTTTATGTGTTTTCCCAGGGGCAGATCAATATTTACCACGTGGATGGGCAGGATGTTACTCTGAACAAACAGATAGCATTCAGTAGAGACCCCTTGAATATGCGTGTTTATAATAACTACATCTATGCAGGAACAGATAATGGAGTATACATAATAAACATAGATGATGGCAGTCAGAATACGATTGCTTCAGGATTGTTGATACGTGATCTGGAAATCTTCGATAAAAAACTTTATATTGTCGAGAATAACGAGTTACTGGTTTATGATTTGATCAATCCATCGATGCCTGTTTTCATAACTTCGACGATCTTTCCAGTTAATTGTTTTGGAGTGAGTGTTGATTGAAAGGAGGATTATCTATGT
Source organism: Pseudothermotoga elfii DSM 9442 = NBRC 107921 (assembly GCF_000504085.1). Classification (NCBI taxonomy): domain Bacteria; kingdom Thermotogati; phylum Thermotogota; class Thermotogae; order Thermotogales; family Thermotogaceae; genus Pseudothermotoga; species Pseudothermotoga elfii. The sequence continues at coordinate 451,025 of NC_022792.1, forward strand.
GGTTGATCATTTCAGACACGCATGATAATATACCAAAAATACGCCAATTTCTTGATGAAGCGAAGAGAAGAAATGTAACTCACATCTTTCATTGTGGAGATGTAATTTCTCCCTTTGCACTTGCCGAGTTTCTCAAGCAAGACTGTGATTTTTATGGTGTGTTTGGAAATAATGACGGAGAAAAAATATTGCTGAATCAGAAATCCTCCGGCAGAATGAAGAAAGGCCCAGCTGAACTGATTATCAGCAAATACAGAATTTTGATGATGCACGAACCGATTAGTATCGATGCTTTTTTAGAAGCGAATTTCTTCGATTTTGTTTTTTACGGCCACACACACAAAGTGGATGTGAGAAAAAGTTCAAAAACTGTGGTCCTGAACCCGGGAGATGCAAGTGGGTATCTATCTAATCAAGCTACAGCTGTTTTTCTCGAACCTGAGACTGGACAACTCGAAGTGTACCATTTGTGACGAATATATTGCAATTTTGTAAAGCAGGGGCGACTTGAAATCATTCGATTTTCCCATGTAATGCGACAATCTGGACATCGAATGAATTCTGTTAAAAAGATTGATTCAGGTCATTTTTATTTGTTTCACGTCATAATTTTATATTGGTTTTTAAAAGAATAACTTCTTTATGAAAAAAGTTGTTTGGTGTAAGAGTTTTTGTGTTAACAAAACACAGTTAATTTATTTACATAGTAAAGGGGCTGTTTGACTGCCCCTTTTTACATTTTTATAATGGACCAACAGGAGGTAGATTGAAAAGTGCGTAGGGTTCTTATAACAGGTATGGGGATCGTATCTCCAATAGGAATAGGAAAAGAAAAAGTACTCGAATCACTTAAAAAGTCTTACATAGCAGCTGATACGATAAAGAGTTTTGATCCAGCTGACCTTCCGGTGAAGATAGCATCTGAAATTAAAGACTTCAACCCTGAAGAATTTCTGGATAGAAAACTTGTTCGCAGGACGGATAGATTTGTACATTTCGCTCTTGTTGCTGTTAAAGAAGCACTTGAACAGGCCAAACTGGATCTGTCATTGCATTCTGAACGTACAGCAGTTTTAATAGCTTCAGGTATGGGAGGTTTCATAACGCTGGACAATGAGAATAACAAATTTCTTTCGGGCGGTCCGGGTAAAGTGAGCCCGTTTTTGATACCAATGCTTTTGATAAACATGGCTTCTGGAATTGTAGCAATTGAATATGGGCTCAAGGGAGTAAATTTTGCCCCTGTAAGTGCATGTGCAGCGTCAGGACATGCTATAGCGCTTGGGTCAATGTTGATCAGACACGGTTATGCTGACGTTGCTGTAGTAGGTGGTGCGGAAGCGACAATAGCACCGTTGCCAATAACGGGTTTTGCAAATATGAAGGCTTTGTCAACCAGAAACGATAAACCAAAAGAAGCTTCGAGACCTTTCGATGCCAGTCGTGATGGATTTGTCATGGGAGAAGGAGCGGCAGTTCTGGTGCTTGAGGCTGAAGAAATTGCGAAAGATAGGAAAGCAGATGTACTTGCTGAAGTAAAAGGGTATGGAATGAACGACGATGCATATCATATGAGTGCCCCGGATCCGGAGGGGACGGGCGCAGAAAAAGCTATGCGAATGGCTTTGAAAGATGCTGGAATCTCTCCTGACAAAATACAGTATGTTAGTTGCCATGCCACAAGTACACCAGCGGGAGACGCAGCTGAGGCGAAAGCTATCGAAAAACTCTTTGGACGAGAAGTCTTTGTCAATAGCACCAAAACTCTTATGGGGCATCTTCTCGGAGCGGCAGCGGCAGCAGAAACTGTTGTTGGGATCCTGCAAATGCACAACCATTTTCTTCATGCGATGCCCAATCTTGATGAAAAAGACCCTGAAATAAAAATTAATGTTGTTGGTAAGAAACCGGTTGAAATTCATTTTGACAATTTTGTGAAAAACTCATTTGGCTTTGGTGGTCACAATACATCCCTTGTAATAGGGAGGTATGAATCTTGAATATCGATGAAATTAAGCAAATTCTGCCACACCGGTTTCCTATGCTACTTGTTGACAGAATCGTTGAAAAAAGTGAAGATCACGCTAAAGCTATCAAAAATGTGACTGCATCTGAAATATTTTTTCTGGGTCATTTCCCTGCATATCCCATTTATCCGGGTGTTTTGATAATAGAAGGCCTTGCTCAAACGGCCGGGTTGATGCTTCTAAATCGGGGCGAGTCAGTTATTCCAGTTTTTGCTGGTATAGATAATGCGAGGTTCAAATCTGAAGTTAGACCCGGGGATGTTCTGGAATATGAGGTGTGGCTCAAGGAAAGAAAACTTGGTATGGCGAAGGTGGAAGCAATTGCGAAAGTTCAGGGAAAAATAGTTGCAACAGCAACTCTCCTGGTTGGAGTGAGAAAGAATGAAAAATAGGGTAACCGAACTTTTGAAAATAAAGTATCCGATTTTAATGGGTGGAATGGCATGGGCTGGAACTCCAGCTCTTGCCGCAGCTGTCTCTCAGGCGGGCGGACTTGGGATAATAGGTTCAGGAGCAATGAGACCGGATGAACTTGAGATAGCTATACGAACTGTAAAAAACCTTACTGATAAACCTTTCGGGGTAAATATAATGCTTGCCTCACCTTATGCAGATCAACTTGTGGAAGTCGTCATCTCTGAAAAAGTTCCTGTTGTGACTTTTGGTGCTGGCAACCCGGCAAAATACATTCCGAATCTTAAAAAAAGTGGTGCAGCTGTCATACCAGTAGTTGCATCAGATTCATTTGCAAAATTGGTGGAGAGAGCAGGTGCTGATGCAGTTGTAGCAGAAGGTATGGAATCAGGTGGGCATATTGGCGAAGTAAGTACGGTGGTTCTCACTAACAGGGTTTCTAAAAGTGTGACAGTTCCAGTTATTGCGGCCGGAGGGATAGCAGATGGCAGAGGTATGGCAGCAGCTTTTGCGCTTGGTGCTGAGGGTATTCAAATGGGAACGAGATTTCTGGCGACGATAGAAGCAGAGATCCACGAAAGTTACAAAAAAAAGATACTGACAGCTTCAATAAGGGACACAGTCGTCACGGGAGCAAAACTCGGTCATCCAGCAAGAGTTCTGAAAACACCGTTTGCAAAAAAAGTTTGCGAGCTTGAAGTCAATAATTCTCTGGAGGCGGAACAGGTTCTGGTTGGAAGCCTTCGTGAAGCTGTTTTGAATGGAAATCTGGAGAGAGGATCTTTTATGGCTGGTCAGTGCGCTGGATTAATCGATGAAATATTATCTGTTAAGGATGTTATTGAGAAAATTATGAGAGAGTTCGTAGAGACTGTGAAAAAACTCTATGAGGAGGTGAAAAAATGAAAGCTTTTCTTTTTCCGGGTCAGGGATCACAATATTCTGGAATGGGGAATGATCTCACTTCGTTTTCAAGGGCATATTATTTCTTCGAGACCGCGAGAGAGGTACTTGGGATAGATATTTTCCAGGTAATGAACGGTGACGAAGATTTTTTAAAGTTAACAGAAAATGCTCAGCCGGCTATTTACATAGCAAGCTACATTGCTTTTGACGAACTTATAAGGGCAGGATATGTTCCATCGTTGCTGGCGGGACACAGTCTCGGTGAATATACAGCACTTGCTGCGGCAGATGTGTATGACTTTGAAACCGGCCTGTATCTTGTCAGAAAAAGAGGAGAATATATATCTCAGTCAGTCAAACCCGGCGAAGGAACTATGGCAGCAGTGATAGGTGCAAAAATTGATGAGATAGAAGCTGCGATATCGGATATAGACAATGTATGGGTTGCAAATCATAATTCCGAAGATCAGGTAGTTATCAGTGGTATGGTTGAATCCGTGAGAATTGCCATAGAGAGATTGAAAAAAATTGCAAAGAGAGTTGCAGAGTTAAAAGTCAGTGGACCGTTTCATACTCCTCTATTAGAATCAGCAAGGGAAAAAATGGCCCATGAACTGCGCGGAATAAAATTCAGGAAGCCTCGTTGGCCAATCGTTATGAACAGTACCGGTCGTGAAACGACTGATCCAGAGAAAATAAGAGAAAATATTCTGAGTCAAATTTGTGGACCTGTTTTGTGGTATGACAGCATTAATAGAATGATTCAGCTCGGTGCGAAATCGTTTATTGAGGTGGGCCCCCAGAAAGTGCTCACCAATCTTTTAAAAAGATCTAAATCGGCACCGTGTAAGCATTTTACGGAAATAGTTTTTGAAAGGCAATTCGAAGCTGTTGGAATATGAATTCTATTCATTTTTGATGAATGAAAGAACCTCGTTACTTTCAATAACCCCTCTTCCGGGAGGCAGAAAATGTGGAATCTCATCGTTTTGGTTGAGAATAATAGTCAAAACGTCTCCCGGATGAATTACTGTTTCACCGTTTGGTATTATTTCATTGTTATCGCGTTTTATGAATGCGATAAGACAGCTTTCAGGCAAAACGCAATCCTTAATTTTCAGGCCAGCAAGCTCAGAATCGGGTGTGACAGTTACTCTGATGACAGATGTACGTTTTGCTTGCGCTGTTTTTGATAAAGGAAGCCTTTCGAAAAGCATATCATAAACGGAAGACACTTTAAACAGGCTCGATATGATATAGGCAGATATGGAAACAACGGAAAGCGACAGTAAATGGTTGAAAGATCCAACAAGTTCTGTAACAAGTGCTATGCCAGTTATTGGTGCCCTGACCACACTGGCAAAATAACTGGCCATACCCAGGACTACAAAATTAGTTAAATAGGAATCATTAAAATTCCAGAACACGTTTATCAAATGATAATATGCACTACCAATAAGAGCACCAATTGCGAGCATTGGCAAAAAAATACCACCAGGTGCCTTTGAGCCATAACTGATCATTGTAAAATAAAATTTCAAAACAAGTAAGACAATCAACATTTTTGCTGAAAAAAGTCCATGTGCAACGTCCATTATTAATTCGTGTCCTCCACCCAGAACCTGCGGGATTTTCAACAGGAAAAACCAGGCAGCTATTGTAGGGATCATTAAACTGAATACCTTCAATTTTCCCATCTGTTCTGAAAACCACAGGATGCTCTTGGTGAAGAATGCACCAAAAATACCAATTACTACTCCTAAACCAAGTATGAGTGGATAGTACTTTAAAGGTAATACACTGGAGAGTTTCAGATCAAATATTGGAGCCACTCCAAACACAACTTTTGAAATATATCCAGCTGTTATAGCTGCTATCATCGAAGTTAAAAGAGTTAGCGGAGATATATTTCTTTGCAGTTCCTCTATCGAGAAAATGACAGCGGCAAATGGAGCATTAAAGGCAGCGGCAAGTCCGGCACTTGAACCAGCAACAATCATATGCTTTTTTTCAAGATCATTTTTAGCAAATTTATTTGAAAATATGAGCCCTACTGAAGCTCCTATCTGAACAGACGGTCCTTCTCTGCCAAGTGAAAAGCCGTTTATTATTGCCAAGAAACCTCCAAAAAATTTTCCGAGAAGAACTTTTAACGGTTCATAATTAATTTTTCTCAGCAAAATGGCTCTGACCTGTGGTATACCACTGCCGTTTACATGCGGTACTTTTTTGGTAATCCACCAAATGATGAGCGAAAAGCCAACTGTCATGAATATCCAGAAAATAAACCAGCTGCCATACTTTATCGAACTTCTTATATTTTCAGCGCATGTAATCGAAAGTCTATAAAGAACAACTACCAGACCAGACACAGCGCCAGTCAGGAAACTTTTAAATATCAATTTGTTGGTGAGCACCTTTTTTGTGCTGAGAATATCTGCAAAATATCTGTTTTTTCTATAACCTGAACCACCCATAGCATTCTCCTCAGGTCATTACACTATTTTTCACGTGTACTACCACGTAAAAATTTTAATGGTGCAATTTGTCAACGCTGTAAAGAACTCAGTAAGGTCGGTCATATTTTTCCTTGCGTTTTTTTTAAGGTCATTTGTTGAAAAGATTCTTGACATTATCCTATATATTGTATATTATGTTATTTAGATACTATATATAGTATGGAGGTGTTTGCATGAAAAACATGGTTGAACAGTATTTGCTGTTGAAAGACTGGCGTATCAGAGAGAACAGTAACATGAATTATTCGTTGCAGGGGTTAAATAATCACATTGTTTCAGAGATTACATCCGATTACTGGCTTAAATGTGTATATACAGAGAAAATCTCTAAAGCCCATATGGAGGGAGATTTTCACATACACGATTTGAATTTGCTTGCTCCATACTGTTGTGGTTGGGATTTGAGAGATCTTTTAATCAACGGATTTGGTGGGGTTGATCAAAAGATAGAGAGTAAACCGCCAAGACATTTCAGGGTAGCTTTGATGCAAATTGTCAATTTTTTCTACACGTTACAAGGCGAAGCTGCCGGTGCTCAAGCTTTTTCAAATGTTGATACGCTTCTGGCACCTTTTATTGCTTACGATAAACTTTCTTATCAAGAAGTAGTTCAATGTCTTCAGGAATTTGTTTTTAATCTAAATGTTCCAACCAGAGTGGGATTTCAAACTCCTTTTGTGAATATAACAATGGATGTAGTTGTTCCAAAGTATATGGCGAATGAACCTGTTATTGTAGGTGGTCAGTTTCAGGAAAAAACATATGGTGAATTTCAGCAGGAAATGGATATGTTTAACAAGGCGTTTTGTGAAGTGATGTTAGAAGGCGATGCGAGAGGAAGAGTCTTTAGTTTTCCAATACCTACATATAATGTGACCGGGAATTTCCCATGGGAAAGTGAAGTCGGGTATATGATTTTACAGATGACTGCCAAGTACGGTATACCTTATTTTGCCAATTTTGTGAGCTCGGGTTTATCGCCCGAGGATGTTCGAAGCATGTGTTGCAGGCTCAGATTAGACAACCGAGAGCTTTACATAAGAGGTGGTGGGCTTTTTGGGGCAAATCCAATGACGGGATCCATAGGTGTGGTAACTATCAATATGCCGAGGATAGGGTATTTATCTGGAACCGAGGAAGAGTTTTTCAAAAGATTGAATTCTATTATGGAGATAGCAAAAGAAAGCCTTATTGTAAAAAGAAATGCAATAGAGAAATTCACAGAATGGGGATTGTATCCGTATTCAAAGGTCTGTTTGAAAAAAGTTAAAAAATTTTTTGGACAGTATTGGCACAATCATTTCAGTACGATAGGACTTGTTGGTATGCATGAAGCTTTGATGAACTTTTTCAAAAGAGGAATAGATACACCAGAAGGAAAAACTTTTGCAATGCGTGTTCTTGATTTCATGCGGGAAAAGCTGTTGATTTTTCAACAAGAAACCGGTACCCTTTTCAACCTTGAAGCAACGCCAGCTGAAGGTGCATCTTACAGACTGGCAAAACTTGATAAAGAGTGCTTCAAAAATATTTACACAAGTGGAGAAAATGAGCCTTATTACACAAATTCTACACAATTACCGGTGAATTACACAGATGATTTGTTTAGAGCTCTACAGATTCAAGAGGATTTACAGTTAAAATACACAGGCGGAACAGTTTTTCACATATTTCTGGGGGAAAAAGTTGAGGATGCATACAGCCTTGGAGCACTCATAAAGAGAATTTTTGAAAATTATAGACTTCCCTATATCACCGTAACCCCTACTTTCAGCATTTGCCGTGATCATGGTTATATCGGTGGAGAGGAATATTCCTGTCCAGTTTGTGGTCAGCCGACAGAAGTGTGGAGCAGAGTGGTGGGATTCTACAGACCAGTTCAAAACTGGAATCCTGGAAAACGAGAAGAATTCATTCATAGAGTAAATTATGTTGTTAATTGAGGTTGATGGACCGATGTATGTTCAAGGATGGGTCAAAGTAAGTTTGCTGGATTTTCCAAAAGAACCATGTTCTACTGTTTTTATCTCTGGGTGCAATTTGAGATGCCCATACTGCCATAATTCGATGCTTGTTACAGTTGATAAGTCTCTGGCACAGACAAAATGGAAAGAAGTTCTCGCATGGATCAAAAGCAACAGAAAACTTATAAATGCAGTATGTATAACAGGAGGAGAACCAACTTTAAGAAAAGATCTTTATTTAATGATCCATCTTGCAAAAGAATTAGGAATTAAGGTCAAACTTGATACAAATGGCACCCAACCATATATTATTGAAAAATTGATCAGGTTGAAAATGGTTGATTTCGTTGCAATGGATATAAAGGCTCCATTGAGCAAATATGAGAAGGTATGTCGTGCATCTGTAGATTTAGATTCCATAAAAAGATCAGTTGAGGTAATAAGATCACTTGCCCCAGAATACGAATTTCGCACTACTTATCATCCGGACCTGCTCTCCGTAGAAGATTTTTTGGAGATTTGCAAATGGCTGGACAGGTCATCAAATTACGTTCTTCAGCGATGTAGAATCGGAGAAAATCTTGATCCATCTTTCAACAAAATGCCAGTATATTACAGTTTAGGAGAAATTATCAAATTACTCAGAAATCATTTTCAGCATTTCACTTTGAGAGGATTTAGTGAGTTCGCGTAAAAATCTTTCATGGCACGTTAGGGGTATAATAAATCTTGGGAGGATTTTAATTGAGGGTGGGGTTTCTGATAGATGGTATTTGCCCGGGTGCCAATCAGTTTATATACACTCTGACGAATTATTTATCAAGTATTACTGGGTTTTTCCATGGATGGCAAGGCTTGCTGGAAAACGATTTTAAGTTAATCAGGGCTAACGAAATTGAGCAATTTAAAAAAATGGGTGGTTCTATTGTAGGAAGCACACGTAAGATATCGATTTTTCATGACTGGAAGTCGAAGGTTATCAGAGTTTTGACGATGAATCATATAGATTTGCTGGTTGTTCTGGGGTCTGAAAGATCGTTTCCCATGGTTAGCGAGTTATTTTCGGCCGGAGTAAAAGTTGTTCTATTACCATGCGCAGATTCTGGTTCTTTTTGCTTCAGTTATAGACTTGGGTTAACTACCGTGACTTTGCAATTGTTGAATTTTTTTCATTCTCTCAATAGATATGATCATGGATCTGTTACAGTTCTTTTTCCGAATGGAATTGAAGATGTAATTTCTAAGCTGAGGCTTGCCAGCGATTTTGTTTTGTTGCGTGAAAGTGATAAGGCCTCTGTAATTTTCAGAAATCACCCTGCAAGAGAAACCACTACGATAAAAATCCTTGGTATGCTCAGTTCAGCATTTCCAGAGAAAAAAGATATAGAGTTTGCAAGAGTTTGCGCCAAAAAATTGGTTGATTATCTTGATAATCCAAAAGGAGGAGTACTTGCAGAAATTGACGGGGGGTTGAAGATCATTCCACTTCAATATATTAAAAGCCAGACTGAATTTACTGTGGAGAGGATTCTTGAGAAAGTGAGGGAATAAATCATGAAAGGAGAACATCCTTATGTTAAGTGGGCCATAAAAAGCATTGAGGCATGGTTGAAAGAGAAAAGATTGCTGAACCCACTTAAAGATGGTGCACCTGTGGAATTACTGAAAAGAAGAGCGGGTGCTTTTGTTAGCCTCCATAAATTGGATGGATCTCTCAGAGGGTGTATAGGAACATATGTTCCGACGAAAGAAAATCTTGCTGAAGAAATAAGGGATAATGCAATTGCTGCAGCAGTGGAAGACCCTCGCTTTCTTCCAGTTAGCACAAATGAGCTTGATGATATTAAAGTAAGTGTTGATATATTGAGCGAACCTGAAGAGGTGTCGGGTATAAACCAGCTTGACCCTAAGAAATATGGCATTATAGTTGCGAAAGGATATCGAAGGGGTCTTCTGTTACCTGATTTAGAGGGTATCGATACTGTTCAGGAACAATTAAAAATAGCCAGGAGAAAAGCGGGCATTCTGGATAATGAGAAAATTACCGTATACCGTTTTACAGTTGAAAGGTTTTATTAAGGAGTGATTTTGTGCAAAAAATGGCGTTGTATTTTACCAGTCTTTCAGATGAAAAAATTAAATGCGAACTTTGTCCCCATCATTGTGTTTTGGAGAATGGGCAGATCGGTTTTTGCCTGACCAGAAAAAATAAGGAAGGGATTATGGAGTTATTGAATTATGGTCAGATTACGTCTATTTGCGTGGATCCAATAGAGAAGAAACCGTTATTTCATTTCAATCCAGGGGAGAAGATCTTATCTGTTGGAACCTTTGGCTGCAACATGAAATGTGCTTTTTGTCAAAATTGGGAAATATCCCAGCAACCGGCTCCAACTCGCCGGGTTCTTCCTGAACAGCTTGTCTCCATAGCTCTGGAGAGAGGTTCTCGTGGTATAGCCTATACTTACAATGAGCCATTCGTTTGGTTTGAATTTGTTCTCGATACGTCCAGAATAGCTTCCAAGGAAGGTTTGTATAACGTTTTAGTCACGAATGGGCTTGTAGAAGAAGACCCTCTCAGCCTGTTGATACAATCAATTCATGCCATAAATGTTGATCTCAAAGCTTTCGAGGAAGAAACTTACCGTCGTCTCGGGGGAGATTTGAACACTGTTAAGAGGACCATAAAAGTAGCTGTTGAGGCAGGTATACATGTTGAGATAACTACACTGATTGTACCAGGAATCAGTGACGACATGGAACATCTTGAGGAAGAATTCAAATGGCTGGCAAGTTTAGATAAATCTTTGCCTCTTCATTTATCTCGTTATTTTCCAAACTATAGAATGAGCAATCCTGCCACATCAAATTCAAAACTTATTGAGGCCTATAACCTGGCGCGACAGTATCTGGATTATGTTTATATAGGAAATCTTTGGGATTCAAATTACGAAAGCACGGTTTGCCCTTCGTGTGGGACCCTCGTAGTCAGGCGTGATAGGTATGAGATTCAAAACGAAGGTTTAGATCGAGAAGGCAGGTGCAAAAAATGCGGAAAAAAGATCGCGAAAGTTTTTTAAGAACAAATCGTTTGTTGTTTATTCTTCTTTTCGTTGGTCTGGCGATAATCTTTTCCTTAACTGCCGCAGTCTTTGTCAGATCACAGCACAACTATTATGAGTACGATGGCTTTACGCTTGGAACCTACTGCAGAATCGTTGTTTCGTCGAAAAAAGGCTCAAAATCCCTTGCGGAAATCATGTTTGATGAGATGGACAGAATTTATAAAAAATACAACCTGAATGATGAAAATAGTTTCTTGAGTAAAATAAACACTTCCAAAGATTGGGTTGACCTTGACGAGGAAACATTTGTTCTTCTTGATGCTGCTGTCAAATTTTCGGAAATAACCAGTGGGGCGTTTGACCCTGCTCTTGGAAATCTAATAGAGCTCTGGGGATTCAACAAAATAGCTGAACATTCACCAGAGACTGTACCATCAAAATTTGATATAGCTGAAACATTGAAAAAATCAGGGGTAAGAAACGTAGAATTAGACCGGAACACAAGGAGAATAAGGTTGCTGAATGGTGTCAAGCTTGATCTTGGAGGGATAGCTAAGGGTTATGCCCTTGATAGGGCATATCAGATAGCGAAAGAAATTGATCCGGAGTGTACGGGTTTTGTTGAAGCCGGGGGCGATATTAGAATACTTGGGCCAAAATTTGGATCTCGACCATGGGTTGTTGGTGTGAAAGATCCGCGGAAAGCAGACTCGGTGGTAACGTACCTTTATTTGACAGAAGGTGCTGTTGCCACTTCTGGCGATTACGAGAGATACTTTATTTTGGACAACGTGAGGTATCATCATATTCTTTCACCTGAAACAGGTTATCCTGCACAGGGTGCTCAATCAGCAACCGTTGTTGCAAAAGACGCGGTAACAGCTGATGCACTTTCAACGGCTGCTTTTGTCATGGCGAAAGACTGGGAGTACGTAGTCCTGGAATATCCAAAATTTGGAGGAAGTGTTTTGATAATAACAGAGGATGGATCTGTGTGCAGATCACCTTCAATGAGAGTATATGAGCAGGCGAAATAAGTTTTTCAGAAAAGCAGATTTTCTTGTAATATTGGTAATTTTGCTGATAATTGTTATCAGTTTTTTTGTTAAGGATAAAAATTCCTCGCAAGTAGAGGTATGGAAAAATGGAGAGATCGCGATGGTAATCAAACAGGCAGGGGAATACGAGCTCAGAGAAGGTGATAATCATTTGATGAACATATATTTTGACGGGAAGACGGTCTTTGTCAAGAATAGTTCATGCTCATTGAAAATTTGTGAAAAAACTGGAAAAGTTGGACCTGGTGGGGTTATCATATGTGTTCCGAACAGGGTTCTAATAAAGTTCAGTGGTAAAATGCCAAAGGCGGATGTGATAACTTGGTGAGAGCGAAGAGAATAGCCTTAACAGCGTTAATGATCAGCCTGGGTGTGGTAACGTATGTTCTGGAAAGTGTAGTACCTTTTCCCATTCCAAATGGAAAATGGGGATTCTCAAATTTTGTTGTGTTGCTTTCTATTTTTGCTTTTGGGGGAGTTGAAGGAATAAAAGTTGCGATCGGGAAAAGTTTGATCGGGTCTATTTTGACCGGCCACTTTATGGATGTGGCTTTTTTTATGAGTGTTGCTGGGTCTTCGTCTGCAGCTCTGATTGAAACTGTCTTATCCAGGGTTGGGTTCTTTGGTCTATTTGGTGTAAGTTTGTGCGGAAGTATTGCAAATAATATTGCTCAAATATTTGTTGGCTCTGTTTTTTTGCAAAGCAAATCTTTCTTTATAATACTACCTTATATGCTTTTTCTTGGCATACCAGGTGCCCTTGCAAACGCATATATTGTTAAGAGGGTGTTGCCGTATGTTGAAAGAATTCAGGTTAGTACTGGCTTCGACTTCACCACGAAGGAAAATGCTGCTCAAGAAACTGTTCCGCAGATTCGAAATAATCGCTCCGGAAATTGAAGAAAAGAATTTCGAGACTGCCCAGGAAACAGTTGAAAAACTATCAATTTTGAAGGCTTTGAATGTTTATGAAAAGGTCAGTGATGCAATTGTTATTGGAGCAGATACGATAGTCGAAGTGGATGGAAATATTCTGGGAAAACCAGAAAATAATTCTGAAGCACGATGTTATTTGCGCATGTTGTCGAATCGTTCACATATTGTACATACAGCTGTGGCGGTTGTCAGCCGTGGAGAGGTCTGGACCAAATATCGCTATACCACAGTCAAATTCAGAAAAATACCCGATGAATTCCTTGATAGTTATATTTCAATATATTCATTTGATAAAGCAGGAGGATATGGTATTCAGGACTTGGGTGGAGTTCTTGTGGAAGGTATAGATGGTGATTTATATACTGTAATGGGTTTACCTATAGGAGATTTGTGGGAATATTTTTACTCAAAAGGGTGGTGGAGTTTTGAAACCGAGAGAGAGGATGCTGAAAATTGGATCTGAAGGCCTTTCAAAAGAAGAACTCATTGCCATTTTATTGCGTACAGGAACCCGTGGAAAAGGTGTATTAGAGCTTGCTAATGAATTGCTACACAGCTTTAATTCGTCTCTTAAGATGCTTGCAAATGCAGAAATAGAGGAAATAGCTTCAGTAGATGGGGTTGGTATAGCAAAGGCTGCGTCGATAAAAGCTGCTCTTGAACTTGGAAAAAGACTTTATCGTGAATTATCAGATAACCGTATTTTGTTAGACAAGCCGGAATCAGTATACGAATATTGCCATGAGATGAGGTTTTTTGAAAAAGAAGTGCTGAGAGTTATTCTTCTGGACAGTAAGTTGTTCTCGGTATTTCACAAAGACATTACTCAAGGTACGAACAATCAAACGATATTTCATCCAAGAGAAATATTTAGAATCGCTATCAGATCCAATGCAACTTCAATTATAGTTGTTCACAACCATCCTTCCGGAGATCCATCACCCAGTGCCGAAGACAAAAAAGCAACAGAGATGTTAATTTCTGCAGGTGATATACTCGGAATAGAGATTATTGATCATTTGATAGTTGGCAGAGAAAGGTACTATAGTTTTCGAGAAAACAGATTGCTGGGGGATAGAAAAGGTGGAAGAAGAAAAAGATGAAAGAATTTTGAATCTGTTACGACTCAAAATGGAACTTGAAAAAGATCTTCAAAAGCGCGGTGTAAAACAAACCGATCACCCTAAGAGATCTTTCGTGCCTCCAAAAGTGAAGGTGTCAATCGAGGAAGATCTGAATGTGCCGGTTAATGAGATATGGTCGTTGTATGATTTGAATCGATTTACTTATGGTGAAGACGAGTTATTGATCGAAAAATCTGTCCAGAAAAGGATAATATCTGTAGGAGACAAAAACCAGCGTTTGATTCTGGAAAAGATTGTTCACCTTCTCAAGGGAGATTATGACGGCTGTGTTGGCTTGAGTAAAAAGAGCGATCAGTATCTTGATAGCATTGATCTAATTGCAGATCTTTACAAAAACCAAACTCCACCTGTTGAAAAAATGGTTTCCCTCCTCAGAAATTATTCATCTTCGCCTGTAGCTCTTCTATCTGCTGGGGAAGTGCTTCTCTCCATGGGGCGATTTCGAGAGGTTGCCAAACTTTTCAAAATAGCTTATGAAACCTCTAAGGATCCATACATACTACTTTTAACAAGTGCATATGATTCAGCTCAAATAGACGGGGCACTTTTTGCTAACTGTGCATCGAAAGGAAATTATAAACTTCTGGTATTGCTGATTTCGGCACTTACCGAAGATGAAAGCAAAGCAGATAAAGTAATAGATGTAATCAAAAAAAAGCAATATACGTGTGTAAGATACATAGTTTCAAGAGCAAATCTCTCCATAGACGAGCTTTTCCCATTTTGCCCAAGATCACTTATTTTAAACAATGCGATTCAATTTATGGAAACGGGGAGATTTGATGAAGATCTCATTTCTACTCTTTCAAAACATGACCCACAGGCTTATTTACTTTTGCTTAGCAATGCTTTAAGGCGCGGTGATCTCGTAATGGCAAGAGAAATTCTTTCTATGATTATAAATTCAGCAGAAGGTGTATCTGTAACACCTGTCAATAAATCGAAAGCCCCCGTTTGCCTACAAAGTGTTGTAAGCATGCGAAAACCGATGGGAAAGTCAATTTTAATTGATGATCCTGATGAAGGTCTAACAATTATTCAAAAATCCATAGAGCAATTCGGGGATGTTTACGTTACCTTTAAAGACATTGAGTTTTTGAGGTTGTATTATGGTGAGAGATTTTGCAAAAATAATTATCTTCAGGAGGGTTCAAAATGATTAGTAGAGAAGAAGCGTTAGAACTTGTCAAATTGCACGTGAAAAGCAAAAATTTGATCAAACATTGTTTGGCAGTGGAAGTTGTTATGAAGTTTTTGGCTGAAAAGTTTTCAGAAGATGTGAACTTATGGGCTATATCAGGGTTACTTCACGATCTGGATTATGACTATACGAAAGATAATCCGGAAAATCACGGCTTAAAAACCATTGAACTTCTTAAAAATTATGATATTCCACAATCTGTGAAAGACGCAATACTTGCTCACTGTGATAAGAAAAATCGTGTCACTAATATGGAAAAAGCCATATACGTTGCTGATCCGACAACCGGCTTTATCGTAGCTGCAGCGTTGATAACTCCTGAGAAATCCCTTTCTTCTGTTGACACTGATTTTCTGTTGAGGAGATTTAAAGAAAAGCTTTTTGCAAAAGGTGCTAATAGAGATCAAATGAAAAGATGTGAGGATCTTGGATTATCACTTGAGGAATTTTTAACTCTGTCGTTAGATGCTATGAAATCGATTAGTCATGATCTTGGTCTGTGAGGTGATAGCAGTGAGCAGTTTAGAGTATCTTATTGAAGAAAGAATTGTTCGTTATAAAGAAGAATATAAATTTGAACCTTTTCTCAAAGAAGTTTCACGTGAGATGGTCAGAAAGAGCATAGAACATACTTTGTTAAAACCTACCGCGACTGTCGAAGATATCGTTGCTCTATGTGAACAAGCCAAGGAATATAAATTTTGTGGTGTTTGTGTTAATCCATCCTTTGCCGAAACTTCTTTACAATTGCTTAAGGGTAGTGGTGTGAAAGTCATAAGTGTTGTCGGATTTCCTCTTGGGACAAATACTCAGCTTTCCAAAGCACAGGAAGCATCTGAATTAATCAGAATAGGTGTGGATGAAATAGACATGGTAATTCACGTTGGTATGCTCAAATCACACGAATGGTCATATGTATATGAAGATATTCGTGGGGTTGTTGAAGCTTGTAAGGGTAAGCCTGTAAAAGTTATAATTGAAACATGCTATCTTACTAATGAAGAAAAGATAGCCGCTTGTGTCATCAGTGAACTTGCTGGCGCAAGTTTTGTTAAAACCTCGACAGGTTTTGGTCCTGCTGGTGCAACAGCAGAAGATGTAAATCTCATGAAATGGTCTGCACCAAAGCTTTCTGTGAAAGCATCTGGCGGGATTCGTTCTTACAATCAGGCAATTGATTTAATTAAAGCAGGGGCAACCAGAATAGGTACAAGCTCAGGAACAAAGATAATCTCTGAGGAGGTATAGAAATGAGTATTGAAAAAATATCCTTAAGGGAGTTCACTGAAAAAGTATCGGATAGAAATCCGACACCTGGTGGAGGTGCAGTTAGTGCGTTCGTTGGTTCTCTGGCAGCTTCACTTGTAGAAATGGTTGCCAATCTGACTCTTTTGAGAGAGGATTATTCAGAATGGCATACTGAAATGGAACGAGTAATAGAACTTATGGAAGAAACGAGAGTTGCGCTGCTGGAAAGTGTTGATCTGGATATTAAGGCTTTTGACGAAGTTATGAATGCATACAGATTACCAAAATCAACAAACGAAGAAAAAGAACGCAGAACTCAAGCAATCCAAGAAGCGCTAAAAGCTGCTGCACATGTACCATACGAGACTTGCAGACATTTGAAAGAAATTGCGAAATGTGCTCTTATTGTTGCAAAGTGGGGAAATGTGAATGCGATATCTGATGCTATAAGTGCTGCTGAACTTGCTATGGGATCCTTTTACTCAGCAAGGGCTAATGTGCTGATAAATCTTAAATCCATAAAAGACGAAGACTTTAAAAATAATATGCTTCACGAATTGAAAACATTTGCCGGAGAAATGGAAGGAGCGTTAAAGAGTGTGCGACAGATTGCTTCAGAAAGAGCAAAGATCCTGTTTTGAAATAGTATCAAAATTTGGCGAAGCACGTGTAGGAAAATTGCACACGAATCATGGTGATTATGAAACACCAGTATTTATGCCGGTTGGAACTAATGCCAACGTTAAACTAACTGACACAATGAGACTGAAGGAAATAGGAGCAGGCATAATACTGGGGAATTCTTATCATTTAGCTGTTAGACCGGGACTTGATGTTATACGTTTGCACGGAGGACTTCATCAATTTATGGGGTGGAAAGGAGGTATACTCACCGACAGTGGGGGATTTCAGGTTTTTAGCTTGAGAAAGCTTCGTGATATTGGTGACGACGGCGTCTTAATAACTTCTCCTGTAGATGGTTCTAAAATGCTGCTAACTCCAGAACTATCTATGGAAATCCAGAGCACCTTGAACTCGGACATAGTAATGGTTTTAGATCATTGCCCAGGTCCTGAAGACAGTTATACGGAATCCATGGTATCTGCTAAGAGAACTTACAATTGGGCTATGAGATGCTTAAAACATGGGGTAAATGAACATCAATTGTTGTTTGCGATTGCCCAGGGAGGCGTATATGAAGATCTCAGAAAACTTAGCGCAGAACAGCTTTCTCAGCTTCCTTTCGATGGTTTTGCGATTGGTGGCTTAAGCCTTGGAGAACCATTTGAAAAAACACTTTATTTAACACAAATTACTGTATCAGCCTTGCCTTCCGAGAATCCTCGATATTTCATGGGGGGCGGTTCACCTGCTCTGATAATTCAACTTGTTGAGATGGGGGTTGATATGTTTGATAGTGTTTTTCCCACGAGGCTTGCGAGACATGGTGCAGCGCTTACGTGGAAAGGAAGGTTGAATATTAAATCTGCCAGATTTAAAAGAGACCTCCAGCCAATTGAGGAAAACTGTGATTGCTTTGTCTGCCAGAACTATAGTAAATCTTACTTGCACCATCTTTTTGACAGAAAAGAGGTACTCGGTGGTATACTTCTCACATACCATAATCTGCATTTTATGATGAAATTCATGAACAAGATTCGTAATTCAATTGAAGACGGGACCTTTAAAACTTTGAAAAGGGAGGTGCTGGATGTCTATGGAAAGGGTAAAAAAGCTGATTTGTATGTTGATGCTGCTATTTCTGACAACAATAATGGGAGATATAATTGATTTTTCAGGGGATGGGAGATATGCATCTGCAACAGGTCCCTGGGCATTTAGAATGAATCCCGCTGGCATAGTGGAAAATGAATTTCGCCAGCTTTTGATTTCCAACACGTTGAGGATGGGAAGCAACAATGTTCGAAGTTTTTCAGTATCGTTGCTGCAACCTTCAGAAGATTCCTTAGCGGGTGTTTTACAGTTATCAAGTGATTTCACTGATTTCGAAATGGGAAGGCTTTCTTTTCTTTATGGCATTGCGGGGAGAGCATCGACTGTCGATCTTGGATTGAACATCGGATTTGAGAGAATTGAAGAAGATTCTCAGGAGGATTACTCCGTGTTCATTGATGTAGGAGCGCGGGGAAAATTTTCTGAAGATAGTTATGCATATTACAGTATTGTGGTGAAAAAATTCAGAGTTTGGTCAAGTAAATCCGATCTTATGAATACGGCAGACATTGGTGGAGGGGTCTCCCTTGAGTTCGACCAGATGAAATTTTCATTTGATGTAATGTATGTTTCAAACGAGCTTTGGAATTTTTCTCCCGCTGCTGAACTGAGTCTTGCCCCAGTTAATTTATATGTGTGTATACCTCTTTTCTATTTACCAGAAAATTCGAAAAGCGCTTTGTCAGTTGATTTTGGTGGCGATGTGCAGATAGGCAATTTTAATATAGGAGCTTCGGTTTTTTATCCTTTTACCAAGCTAAATAGCTCGGATCTTTTCGGCGAATTGGGTTATGATTGGCATATAGATTTCCGTGTTGGCGTGAGATGGTGAGAAAAGTTAAAGTTCTTTCCGAAGATGATATTGAAAGATCTTTAAAACGAATAGCTCACGAAGTACTGGAGAAAAATCGCGGCGCTCAAGACCTGATACTCATGGGTATCATGACGAGGGGAGTTTTTCTTGCAAAAAGACTTGCAGCACTCATAGAATCAATTGAAAAAGTGACGGTACCTGTTGGAGAGCTTGATGTGGGACCTTACAGGGATGACGGAAAAAAAACAGATTATTGCAAAACAAAAGTTAGATTTCCAATCGATGGTAAAATCGTTGTGCTCGTGGATGATGTATTGTTTACCGGCAGAACCGTGCGAGCAGCTCTGGGCGCACTATCAGATATTGGAAGGCCCAGGATGGTTCAGCTTGCGGTACTAATTGATAGAGGGCACAGAGAGTTACCAATAAGGCCAGATTTTGTTGGAAAAAATCTTCCAACTTCGAAAAACAGAGAGAGAGTTAATGTGAATTTATCAGAAATTGATGGAGAAGACGGAGTTTATATAATTCATTTGGAGGAATCGGTTTAATGGGTATTTCATTTGAAAGGTATATCAAGGCTATTGAAAAAGTTTTGAACAACATGGTAGAAAAAGAACGTGTCAATGTCGATGTCAGTGAGTTATGGATAGATACATCTATTCCCGAAGACTTGATAGTGGAAATCATTAAAAATTGTCAGCTCGAGTATCCAGAAGCGCTTGAGTCTATAACATACGATGGAAAAACATTGTGGAAACGCGATCATGATTTACGAGATAGCAATATCTAAGATCCCGCTGAGAAAAAGTTTTCTGTATCAATATAGTGGTGAGTTGGAATCTGGCGAGAGAGTGCTGGTAAGTTTTAATAGTAGAGATTGTGTTGGTTATGTCTTATGTCAATCAGAGTTATCGGATAACATTGATTTGAGAGAAATAAAAGAAATAAAAGAAAGAATAGATGGGCTGAGTTTTGTCAATCCGAGGGATGTGGAATTGATAAAATGGGTAGCTCGTCGCTTTTATTCCCCGATTGGTCAGCTTTTTGATATGATGATACCGGCTTTTGTAGATGATTATGCAAAAACAATGGTTGAATCAACTTCTGAATTAATCCCATTAGAATCAATGAGTTTATCTGAATTTATTTCAAAATATGGTGAGAAAACCCTGAAGATGTATTTGAAGAAAGGTTATATAAAACTTCGTAGAATTTTTGCAGCAAAACAACCAAGGCCAAGGGTGGGGAATCTTTATCTTTTTTTGAACAAAAATCTTGAAGAGGCCATTTTAACGGCAAAAAATCCAGATGAGTACGATGTTTTAAATTACTTGTTTGCGAATGAAGGTGCAACTGTCAATCAGGTAGTTGAATCTACAGGTGTAACTGTCAAAAAGATTCGGAAGATGATGGATAAGGGTTTACTCAGAGCATCAGATATGCCATCTATTCAAAGTGCTTTGATAGAAAAAAATAGAGAAAATCAATTGATAATAGATGATAATGAGCCTGAGAAAAAGGTAATTTCCGGTGGAACTGTTGAGGAAAGATTCAATTTGATTCTTCCGCTGATAAAAAATGCTATTGAATCCGGCTGTTCGGTTTTATATTTAGTTCCTCTTTCTTCACAGATACCTTATATCGCCGGTATGGTTCAGAAATCTCTTGATGTCAGAACGTATGTTTATCATGGTAATCTTTCAAAATCGCAAAAAGCTTTGGTTTGGATATCAGCCTACAAAGGAGAGACGGGGGTATATATCGGGACCAGAAACACTGTTTTTCTTCCTATCAAAAAACTTGGGGCTATTGTTGTCGAAAATGATGAGGACGAGAGCTACTATCAGTTTGAGGAGCCTGTGTTTGATTGTGTTGAGGTTGCACAGAAGAGGGCATTTTTATACGATGTACCTCTGATACTCTCTTCAGCTTCTGGTAGACTTGATGATTTTAGCGATTTAGAAAACTCCTGCATTCTAAAATTACAGACATCTTCCAGAAATGTAATCCTTGTTGATATGAAGAAACAGAACAGCTTTTTGTCAGATCAGCTTGTTGAAAACATGAGAAAAGTTTTGAATGACGGCAAAAATATACTACTTCTGACCAGAAGGAAAGGTTATTCTCCATTTGTCAGATGCCTTGTTTGTGGATATACTGTTCTCTGTCCAAACTGTGACGTAGCCATGTCGTTTCATAAATCGGAAAATCTTTACAAATGTCACCAGTGTGGTTATGTGGAGCAAGTATCAGATATTTGCCCGAAATGTGGGGCTCACGCATTGTACCCAAAAGGTTTTGGAACTGAGAGAATTGAAAGATTGATCAAATACAATTTTCCATCAGCCAGAGTTGCAAGGATTGATAGGGACACAACAAATTTTCGAGAATTACTCAATCGCTTATTTGAATTTCAAAAAGGAGAACTTGACATCCTTGTGGGGACAAGAATCATTTTGCATGGATTTACCTACCCAAAGCTTGGTTTGCTCGGATTTGTCGATATAGATAGCTTGCTTTTTCAACCGGATTATAACTCCAAAATTCGGGTATATCAGCAACTTCGCCAGGGGTTACAGATGGCACCGAATGCATTGATGGTTATTCAGACAGCAGAACCTGACAGTGATTTGATAAAATACTTGTTTTCATCTGAGTATTGTTTTTATCAAGAAGAACTTGAGAGAAGAAAATCTGGGAATTACCCGCCATATTCGTTTTTAGTACAGGTAGTCCTGGAAAGCGATAATCCTTCAATAGGATGGGATCTCATAAGTTCCTGTGTGGATTCGCTTAGGGATGAAGAAGTCCTTGGGCCTGTAGAACATGCAGTTTTCAAATTAAAAGGTAAGTACAGGTTTCACTTTCTTATCAAAACTCGTGAACTTGATGATACACTAAGTAAACTGGACGGCAAACTGAATGAAATAGGATGGAAGGGTTGGAGGGTGTTCATAAATCCTCCACATTTGTGGTAAGGGGTGAAAGTATGAGATGTATTGTTCTTGCAGCGGGAATGGGTGTAAGGATGAATTCGAAATACGCAAAGGTCACTCATACCGTTTGTGGCAAGCCTATGATTCGTTGGATTCTCGATACAGTACTGAATCTGCTCGATAAGGTATGTGTGGTTGTTGGCCACGATGCTGATTCAGTTAAAAAGCTTTTACCTGAAAATGTGGAAGTGGTTCATCAAAGTCAGCAGCTCGGTACGGGGCATGCCGTGATGAGTGCAAGAAATTTTATAGATCCAGCCGATAACTTGCTTATTCTTTATGGAGATATGCCTTTGATCACTGAGGGTACTATCCAGAAAATAATCAATTCACATAATTTGTCAAACTGTGATGCAACAGTTGTTTCTGTTGAGATGAATGATCCGACGGGATATGGCAGGATTGTTAGAGACAAATCTGGAAAGTTTGTAAAGATAGTTGAAGAATCTGAGGCATCAAATAGGGAAAAAGCCATTGTGGAAGTAAATACAGGAGTATATATCTTCAATGGGAGAAAACTTTTAGAAGTTTTACCAATGATTAACTGTAAAAACAAGAAAGGTGAGTACTATCTTACAGATGTGTTTGCATTCTTGGAGAGGGTCAATATTTATAAATCAGAACGCAGTTGTGAGTTTATCGGGATAAACAATCGAATTCAACTTGCACAGGCAGAAAAATTTCGCAGACAATGGATACTTGAAGAATTAATGATTAAAGGTGTTACCATTGTGGACCCGGAGACAACCTATATTGATGCTGATGTTAAGATTGGTAGAGATAGCATAATATATCCAATGAGTTTCATACATGGAGATACTAAAATAGGAGAAGATTGTATTATAGGCCCCATGACGAGGATAATTGACTCTTATATTGGAGACAGGGTTACTATTGTCAGATCTGAGTGCAAGGGGGCTCGAATTATGAGCGATGTTTCTGTTGGTCCCTTTAGCAGATTAAGAGAAGGAACGGTTTTGTGTAATGGTGTGAAGATTGGCAATTTTGTGGAAATTAAGAATTCGGAGATAGACCAAAATACGAAAGCACAACATTTGACATATTTGGGAGACGCTGTTGTTGGAAAAAGTGTTAATATAGGTGCCGGGACAATAACATGTAATTTCGACGGCAAGAGAAAAAATCAAACAGTTATCGAAGATGAAGTTTTTATTGGAAGCAATACAGCGCTGGTGGCACCGGTAAAAGTGGAAAAAGGAGCGTTTGTTGCTGCTGGATCAACGATAAACAGAAATGTGCCCGCCTGGAGTTTGGCTATAGCAAGAGCCAGACAGGAAATTAAGCTTAACTGGGTTATCGATAAAAGGAAAAAGGAGGAAGATTGATGCCGTTTCAGAGAAATGATTTGAAGTTATTCGCTGGAAATTCTAATCCGGAGTTAGCAAAACGAGTAGCTGATTATTTGGGACTTCGACTTGGTGACTGTCAGGTTTCAAGATTTTCCGACGGAGAGATAAATGTTAAAATAAATGAAACGGTGAGAGGACATGATGTATTTGTCTTACAATCTTTTTCGCCCCCGGTGAATGAAAATGTAATGGAGCTCCTTATAATGATTGATGCTTTCAGAAGGGCTTCTGCGAATAGTGTTGCTGTTGTACTGCCATATTATGGATATGCTCGTCAGGATAGGAAGGCAAAAGGAAGAGACCCTATTACAGCAAAGTTGGTTGCGAATTTAATTACCGTTGCGGGAGCAAACAGGGTGCTTACTGTTGATCTTCATGCCGAGCAGATACAGGGTTTTTTCGATATACCGCTGGATAATCTCTACAGTTTTCCTGTATTTATAGACGAAATAATGAGAATGCATGGAGATGAAAAAGAAAAACTGGTAGTCGTAGCTCCGGACGTAGGGGCAGTAAAAAGAGCCAGCAAATTTGCCGAAAAACTTGGTGTTCCACTCGCTATACTTGACAAGAGGCGCCCAACAGATAACGTGGCAGAGGTTGTTCACGTGATAGGAGAAGTTAAGGGAAAAGTAACAGTTGTGTTTGACGATATAATCGATACAGCTGGTACCCTGGTTCAGGGTGCGGAGATCTTGAAAAAATCAGGTGCAGAACGCATACTTGCTTGTGCAACGCATGGTATTCTTTCTGGAAATGCCGTTGATAGAATAGAGAAAAGTGATATTGATAAGGTTTATATAACTGATACAGTTTATCACAAAGGACTGTCGAGTAAATTCCATGTTGTCAGTGTATCAGCTCTTTTAGGAGAGGCGATAATCAGGATAAGAAAGAATCTTTCTGTGAGTATATTGTTTAGATGAGGAGGGAAAAAGCGATGCGGCTTAAAGCAATGTTGAGAAACGAGCGAGGAAAAAGATCTGTTAGAAAAATGAGAGCAAAAGGTTTGATCCCAGCTGTTGTGTATGGGCCGGAAACCGAGCCTCTGAGTATTAATCTAAATAAGTCAGAGGTAGAAAAGTTGCTGGCTAAGGCCTCCGAGGCTCTTCCAGTAGGATTAGAAATAAAATATGACGATCGTTCCGAGGAAATGGAGGTCTTCATAAAAAAAGTACAGGTGGATAAAGTAACGGATGAAATTGTTCATATCGATTTTTACAAACCTGCCAAAGGTCATACTATGAAGATAAACGTTCCGATTCGTGTTTTTGGGAAAGCCATAGGCGTCGAAAAAGGAGGAATTCTGGAGATAGTTCATAACGAGCTTCCTGTAGAAACATTACCATCTGCTTTGATAGACCACATAGAAATAGATGTTACACATTTGGAACTTGGACAATCTGTACATGTGAAAGATTTGCGATTGCCTTCAGGCATGAAGGCGTTGTTGCATCCAGAAGAGGCTTTGGTAACAATAGTTGTACCCCGTGGTTTGCTTGTTGAAGAGGCACATGAAGCTGTTGAAGTACAGGAAACAGCTGAACCAGAGGTTATAAAGAAAGGCAAGAAAGAGGAAGAAGAGGATTGAAAGTAATTGTAGGACTTGGTAATCCCGGTCCACGTTATGCCTTTAACAGGCATAACGTGGGTTTTATGTTTGTAGATCGATTCAAAGAGTTCAAAAAGTGCAGCACATGGCAACACAGAGATAGGTATACTTTTAGCCAGTGCAAAGACATTTTTTTAGTGAAACCGAATACTTTCATGAATTTAAGTGGGATAGCTGTTATAAAATGTCAAAGAGATTTTCATGTCACGACTACTGATATAATTGTTGTATATGACGATGTTGATTTACCGTGTGGAAGGCTCAGAATAAAAGCCCAGGGAGGATCTGGTGGTCACAGGGGATTACAATCAATCATTGATTATATTGGGACCAACGAGTTTGTTCGTTTGAGAATAGGAATAGGACCAAAACCAGAAAATATTGATTTAGCTGATTATG
Source organism: Pseudothermotoga elfii DSM 9442 = NBRC 107921 (assembly GCF_000504085.1). NCBI lineage: Bacteria > Thermotogati > Thermotogota > Thermotogae > Thermotogales > Thermotogaceae > Pseudothermotoga > Pseudothermotoga elfii. The sequence continues at coordinate 476,436 of NC_022792.1, forward strand.
TGCTTGAAGATTTCACTGAAGAAGAGTTAAGATTGATTGATAAGGTTCTTGATAAAGCAGTGGAAGCAGTTGATGTCATGTTGAATGAAGGTTTAAGCAAAGCGATGTCTGTTTTCAATTCTTACGAGGTGGTTTTGTGAAATGTAATTCTTGTGGAGGCCCAGGTGAGAAATTTATTAGATTTGTGTCTGATGGGATGGTTAAAGAGATTAATTACTGCACAGATTGCCTGAGAAGATCACTCAGGGAGGCTCCTGTGTTCTCAAAAGAGGGAATAAAATATATCGCAGCTCACATAGAGATTGTCCAGGATACAGATCTGAGGGAAATTTCACCAGATGGCTCGGGTACCAGTGATGTCATATTTTCAATAGCTCCAGTCGCTGTTTTGAGAATTTTGTTTGATAAAGATAATGTTTCTCAAACCGACCTCAACGAAGCAGCTAAGAGGAGAATTTATGTGCTCCAGCATAGATTGGAAGAAGCTCTAAAGCAGGAGGATTACAAAACGGCGAACAAGATAAAAAAGCAGATTAATGATATAAGGGAACGTATTCTGGAGAAATGATTATGGTAGGTCGAATAATAATTTTTGGCCTTTGTTTTGTTTTGTTGTTTTTTTTCCTTTCCAATGTTTTTTCGGGAAATCTCATTCTGTCCAGTGCAATATTGAAGCTGGGGAGATTTGAGATACGTTACTACTCAGTTTTCATACTGACAGGTGTTATACTTGCCTATATTCTTGCAAGAAAAAGAGCTCTGAAAGAAGGAGTCAAAGCTGAACAGCTGGACGAGTTGATTTTCTATGCGATTATTTTTGGCATAGTAGGTGCTCGTCTATTTTACGTAATCTTCAACTGGAATTATTACAGAAATAATTTCATTGAAATTTTCATGGTTTGGCATGGGGGATTAGCCATACAGGGCGCGATTGTTTTTGGTATAACTGTTTTCATTTTGTACTCAAAGATTAAGAAAAACCTTACCTTCAGTATATTTCAAGCACTCGATCTTGGAGCTCTGTACCTTCCCTTAGGTCAATCTATAGGCAGGTGGGGTAATCTTTTTAACTACGAGGCCTTTGGTGGCCCTACCACGTTACCATGGAAAATGTATGTGCCATCAGGATTTCGCCCGATAAAATATATAAATTATGAATATTTTCATCCCACTTTTTTATATGAATCTATATGGGATTTTTCGATCTTTTTATTGTTGATTTTGTATATTGAAAGGCATAGAAAAAATCACGGCGAGGTCTTCGCACTGTATTTATGTTTTTATTCCCTTGGAAGAATTTGCATTGAAAGCCTCAGGCTTGATAGCCTTTTCTGGGGGGAAGTTCGTGTTGCTCAGCTTTTTAGTGCAATATTGATGATAGCAGGGTTCATTTTGTTTATTTACAGAAGGGGCGGTCTTTCTGATCTACGCGATCGGTGACATCCACGGTTGTGCCTCAGCGCTTGAAATGCTTCTCAATTTGCTCCCTCTGGAGAAAAGTGACAGATTGATTTTTCTGGGAGATTATGTAGATCGTGGGCCAGATAGCAAACTTGTTTTGAATAAATTGATATCTCTGAGAGATGTATATGACTGTGTTTTTTTAAGAGGAAATCACGAATGGATGATGCTTAATTATCTGGATGAAGGTCGCGATTTCGAGTTGTGGTCTATAAATGGAGCTATGGCTACAATTAGAAGTTACGGGGGAATAGAAAAGATTCCTCGCGAGCATATTGAGTTTCTTCATTCAACGGTTTTCTACCACGTGGAAACAGATTTTGTCTTTGTTCATGCAGGGGTGAGACCTTCAATTCCATTGGAAAAACAGAGTTATTTTGATCTGGTATGGATAAGGGACGAATTTATCTTCTGTGATGAACCTTTAAAAGACTATACTGTTGTTTTTGGGCATACGCCTTTTGAAAAAGTTTTTTTCGGTAAGAATAAAATAGGAATAGATACTGGTTGTGTTTATGGAGGTAATTTGACAGCAATGCGGTTGTATGATAGAAAAATCTTTCAGATTAAGTGTGGTGACTTAAGGTGAAGGCAGTTTACCCGGGATCTTTTGATCCAATTACCTATGGTCATCTTGACATAGTTAATCGAGCGCTGAAAATTTTTGAAGAATTGTGGATCGTAGTAATGAGCAATCCAAGAAAATCCCCCGTTTTTACTGTTGAAGAAAGAGTAGAGATGATATCAGATCTTGTTAAAAAAGAACCAAATGTACATGTGGATAGTTATCAGGGGTTACTTGTTGATTACCTCAGGAGTAGAAATATAAAGGTAGTTATACGTGGTCTTAGAGCCGTTACAGATTTCCAGTATGAGCTTGAGATGGCTATAGCAAATAAAAGTATGTGCAAAGAATTTGAAACGGTTTTTCTTATGACTGATGAACGTTTTTCGTTTTTATCATCTGGATTGGTTAGGGAAGTTGCATCCATGGGAGGAGATGTGACTAAATGGGTTCCTCCAAATGTTGCAGAAGCTCTCGAAAAACTCAGGTCTAAAGGAAAACAATTTATGTTATAATAAGCCTTGCTCAATTTAGTAATAGTATGAGAAGGAGGTCATTTTATGCAGATAACCGCTGATATGGTTAAAAAATTGCGAGAGATGACAGGTGCAGGCGTTATGGAGTGTAAAACGGCTCTGACTGAAGCAGATGGTGATTTTGAAAAGGCTGTGGAAGTGCTCAGAAAACGAGGTGCTGCGGTGGCACAGAAAAAAGCAGGAAGATTAACAAAAGAAGGTATAGTTACTTCATACATTCACTTTAATGATAAAATTGGTGTGCTCTTAGAATTGGGTTGCGAAACAGATTTTGTGGCCAGAATGCCGGAATTTAAGGAACTTGCATACAATCTTGCCAAGCATGTTGCGGCTATGAATCCAAAATATGTTACCAGGGAGGATGTCCCGGAAGAGGTTTTAGAGAAAGAAAAAGAAATTTACAGAGCTCAGTTGGAAAACTCCAATAAACCAGCGGCTGTTGTGGAGAAAATTGTTCAGGGTAAACTCGAAAAATTCTATGAAGAAGTTTGCTTATACGATCAGAAATACATTTTTGACGATGAAAAAACAGTAAAAGAAGTTGTTGATGAGTTGATAGGAAAGATAAGAGAAAATATCAGAGTAACAAGGTTCGTCAGAATGCGAGTGGGAGAGGAATAAAATTGGCGCCTTAAGGCGCCTTTTATATTTTATTCAGTGCCTGGGAAAGATCTTCGAGAAGATCTTGAACATCTTCAATCCCTACGGATAATCTGACTCCTCCCTTAGATATGTGAGCTTTTTGCAGTTCCTCATCGTTCAATGCTGAGTGTGATGTTAGACATGGAATAGTTACAAGAGATTCTACACCTGCAAGTGACGTGGCCTGGCGAAAGAGCTTCAAATTGCTGGCGAATCTCAAAGCGTTGTCGGTTGTTTCTAAATCAATATAAATGACTCCTCCAAAACCAGGACAATCTTTGTAACATTCAGGGATATTTTGTTGCAATGAGGGATATCTTACTTCTTTTATTTTCGGGTGTTTTAAGAGAAAATCTACGATAATTTCAGCATTTTTGTTATGCTGCGTCATTCTTAATGAGAGTGTCTTCACCGACCGAGCCGTTAGAAAAGCTTCAAATGGATTTGGATTGGCACCGAAGGTATACATTTGTCTCCAGATTTTTTCAATCAATTTTTGATGTCTGGCAGTGACAAAACCGAGTATGATATCCGAATGACCTCCAACATATTTTGTTAGACTATGGATTTCAACGTCGGCTCCAAATTTGAGCGGTCTAAAGTTGTAAGGAGACATAAAGGTATTATCTACATAAAGTAATGCACCTTGCTCATGTGCTTTTTTTGCCAATGAATCTATATCAGCAAGTTTTAGCAATGGATTTGTTAATGACTCAACAAAAACAACCTTCGCATCACTAAAATCTCTGTGGTTCAACTCATCTACAGGTGTAAATTCGCATTTTATACAGAATTTTGATAAAATTTCTCTGATCATGGCATATGTGCCACCGTAAAGTTCCGCCGAGAAAATCACCCTGTCGTTTTCAGATAAAACAGATAAGAGAGAGCAACTTATTGCTGCCATTCCAGAAGATAGAAGTACACCGTCCTCTCCGTTGCAAAGTGCCGCCAATTTTTTCTCCAGCATTCTTACAGTCGGATTGGACATTCTTGAATAGATGTAACTATTTCTATCGTTAGACTCATATTTTTCAGCACTCATGAGAAAATTCGATGTTTGAAAAATCGGTGTGGTTACTGAATCGAGAAGATGAATCTCCCCGATGTGGATAGCTTTTGTGCTGAACCCTTTCATGTTTATCCCACCTTTTCTCCAAATGATTCTAATACTGCGCAATGAACATACACAGGATCATAAAAATATCTATCTAAATATTTTTCGAGAAAGATTACCGGTAGGACATCTTCGGGTGTTCTCGGTATAATGGAGGATTGATCAGTTAGAAGTGGTAAGGTTCTGGCAAGAGAATTAAATGTGCTGAAAATACTCTCTTTGGTCTGGTTGAATTCGCTTTTATCAATAATTGTTTCTATTCTTACAAGCCCTCTCAGGCCTGGTTTGTTGATCAATTTCAAATATGACATAATTCTCAATAAATTCCTATCATGCCCGAGCTCTGCTATTATACTTTTCGATCTTTCCCCACTCTTCATAAATGCATATGCATTGAAAGTTTCAAAATTCACAAAAGCCTTCTGGACATTTTTAACCAAACCAATAGGCCCACGATTTTTTTTAAATGCGGGCGTAGCAAAATCGATGCTCCCATCCTTTATGGTAAGGCATTCTGATATTTGATTTTCCACTTCTAATTGTTCCGCATGCTGCATGTAAATTTCTATAGCCGACTTTGCGTCTTCTCCAACACAGGTTATGCAGTTGAGTTTACCGATATTCAATTCTTCTCCATCTTTCAGATTTGCTATATTGGCAAAATCTTTTGGAATACCAAGCACTAACTTCGACTTTGGCCCATCGTCAGGTGAAAAGAGAGGAAAACATTCCCCTTTCTTGAAGCGCACAGAACCAGTTATTATCTGACATAGAAGAGTCACATAGCCGGAGACGGTTATAGATTCAAAAGTGCGCCTGCGGCTGTCTACGAATATAATATCGTCCAAGAATCTTCCAGAATCAATTGAGTCATCTTCAAGTAATGTGAACTGATTTTGGTAGTTTATATCCGGTGGTATCATTAAGCCCTCATCGTTGATGCGTTGAATGCGAGGATTAAGATCCTCAAAAATTTTCGATAGATCTCTCATAAACTCATCTCCATGTATAAATCACCAGAGAGAGTATAAATACCCAGATATAATTTATTCGAAAATTCCACAACACCGTAAGTTGGCGGGCAATTGCTTTTTGGAAGAGATGGGCTACCAGGATTAAAGAGAATCTTTGACTGGATTTTTTCGAGTCTTGGAATGTGCGTGTGACCGTAAAAGAGTATGTCCGCATTGTGCGCATTTAGAAGTTCTATCATATCTTCATCAGAGTGAAGATTTTCACCATGTAAAAGCACAGCCTTATAATGACCGAATGTTAATATCATGAATTTCGGCATATCTTCATTGTGTAGAACTGAAAGATCTACATCTGCATCACAGTTGCCTCGAACATAAATAATATTTTTATCTTTTAGAATTTGAGCAAGTTTTGATGGACTGTAGCCTTCTGGGATAGGGTTTCTTGGTCCGTGATAGAGAACGTCACCAAGGTGATAATATTTATTCACCGAACCCGATAATCTCTCGATGACTTCCCAGCTTTTGACCGAGCCGTGGGTATCCGAAATTATAAGGAATTTAAGCATTGTTTCTCACCTTCTTTTGAAATTAAATGCTCCGGTTAATAATACTAAGGCAAAAGTAATTACAGCTATAAGGGCAACTTTGATTAATTCGGATGCTGAAACTACATCGTATATTTGCGATTTTCTCAAGACATAATTTACTGAAAATAAAGGAGAATACTTCGAAATAGTTTGCACAATCTCTGGCATAGAACTTATCGGTACAACCATGCCACTTAAAAAGAAAGAAACAATGATTGTCCCCACTCCAAGTAAGCTTGCGATCTGAAGATTATCAGTAATACACGATAGCATTACACCGAAGCTGGCGTGAAAAAAGGAATTCATAAAAGTTAAGAAGATAAGTAATCCAACAGGAAGGTATACACCTATTGAAACAAATATCAAGCAGGCTATAGCTGATTCGACCATTCCTATCAGACTATATGCGATAACCTTTGCTGCAATATAGAGAAAACCTGACAGATTATATGTCATATACATATCTGTTAGTTTAATCTGGCGATCCAGGGTAGTTGAGCTACACGAAATAGCTATTATGACAAAAGCTGCTGATAGAAAAATTGCAATAGGTGTTAACAGTGATTCAAAACTCATGAGCTTTTCCTTTTCTGGCAGGATTAATTTTGGTGCCGGGTATCCGGGAGATGTGAACAAATATTTCATAACCTGAGGATCAAAAAAAGGGCTTCCCTGAAGATCTTCAAACATGGAATTAAACAGTCGATAGACAATCGTTGATACCTGAAGATCTACAGGACTTGGTATGAAGCTCAGAGTTGTTTGTTTGGCAGCATAAAGATTCTTAGAGAAATCCTTCGGAATTATCACTATGGCACTGTATTCACCTGAAAGCAGCTTACTTTGATAATTAGGTCCAACGTAAGATATGGTTCCCCCTCTAAAGAGTGACATAACTGTGCCAACGGTGAAACGAGACAGTGGATCATCATCAAGATTGAGGATACCTATTTTAGTGTTCAAAACGCTGAAACTATTAAACATGATCAACGTGAGAAAAACGACAACTATTGGAACAAGAAACATTATTAGAAAGGATAACTTATTTTTGAAAACTCTGTTCACTTCTGTTAGTATTAACCTAATCACCTGATGATCCCCCAGTAGAGTTGCTCAAAAATTAGTATGATTTCTGAGTGTATTTCTTCAATAGCTTTTTCGCCGTTCATCAAGAAAATCCTTTTTTCCTTTCTTGCCAGTTCCAGATATGCCTTTCTGACTTTTTTCAAAAACTCAATTCCTTCAGATTCAATTCTATCAAAAATTCTTTTTCTCTTGAGAGCTGTTTCCACTGGTACATCTATATAAAAAGTCAGGTCGGGTTTTAAACCATCTGTTGCAAAGTCATTGAGTTTCTCAACGAGCTCTGGCCCCAGTTCTCTTCCGACACCTTGATAAACAACGCTCGAGTCAATAAAACGATCCGCTACAACTACTTTGTTTTCCTTCAAAGCTGGCAATATTATCTGTGAAACTAATTGAGCCCTGCTGGCCAAAAAAAGCAATAGTTCAGCTTTTGGATAAATTTGAAATTGACCTTTGAGCACTATTTCCCGCAAAATCTCACCTAACTCGGTCCCTCCTGGTTCTCTGACATGTATATAAGGTAAATTCTTATTTTTAAGGTAAGACAAAAAAAGTCTCAATTGCGTTCCTTTTCCACTTCCATCGATTCCCTCAAAAGATATTAACATTATTGAACAATCCTCCTCTCACGGCACAATGTCAAATGATGTGAAATTTTGTCCGGCCACTCTTTCGTATTTTACACTAATTACGGTAGCCATCGGTGGTCCGATGGACACTGCCTTGAGAAACTCTACGAGGATTTCTTCGGGTGCTTCAGCGTGAATCTCTACTGATCCATCTTCCGCGTTTCTAACATATCCTTTAATTTTCATTTTATTTGCTAATTTATATGTAAAATATCTGAAACCAACTCCATGGACACGACCACTTATCTTTATAAAAAGTGCCTGCATGCTTTAACCTCCTTGATGATATAATCTCAGCAAACATCTTACATCAAAATGAAGCTTTTTAGGAGGTGGAATCTTGATTTTTGAAGAAGGCATAACTTTTGACGATGTTCTTTTGATCCCGGGTTATAGCGAGGTACTTCCCTCTCAGACAGATGTGAAAACAAAATTGGTAGGAGACATTTATTTAAGCATTCCTTTAGTGAGTGCAGCGATGGATACTGTAACAGAGGCAGAACTTGCTAAGGCTCTTGCACGAGAAGGTGGTGTAGGTGTTATACATAAAAATATGTCAATTGAAGAACAGGCGCACCAGGTCTTGGTGGTAAAGAGAACTGAAAATGGGGTTATCTATGATCCGGTGACTATCCATCCGGAGGATACAATTCACGATGCATTGATGCTTATGTCTACTTATAAAATAGGAGGACTGCCGGTAGTTGATGAAGAAGGAAAATTGATGGGATTGATTACGAACAGAGATATTAGATTTGAGAAGAATTATTCAAGGAAAGTTAGAGAGCTTATGACGCCACGAACACAGCTCATTGTGGCCGATCCTTCTATAAGCCTGGATGAGGCTAAGGGTATATTGCATACGCATAAAGTAGAAAAATTGCCCTTGGTTGATTCTGACAATCATCTCGCTGGTTTAATTACTATTAAAGACATAATGAGTGTCGTCGAACACCCGTTTGCTGCGCGTGACAGCAAGGGAAGATTAATAGTCGGTGCAGCTGTGGGAACAGGCAATGATACTTTAGAGAGAGTACAAGCATTGAAGGACGCTCAGGTGGATTTTGTTGTTGTCGATACCGCGCATGGACACTCTAAGAAGGTTATAGATGTGGTCAAAATGATTAGATCTGATTTTCCAGAATTATTGATAGTTGCTGGAAACGTTGCAACTTCAGAAGGAGCTCTCGCACTTATAGAAGCAGGGGCAAACTGCATAAAAGTTGGTATAGGGCCTGGTTCTATATGTACAACCCGTGTTGTAGCCGGGATAGGAGTTCCTCAGCTAACAGCCATAATGAGCTGTTCAAAAGTATGCAAAAATCATGAAATTACTTTGATAGCTGACGGCGGCATCAGGTACTCGGGAGATATAGTCAAAGCCCTGGCTGCAGGAGCAGATTCAGTTATGATTGGAAGCATCTTTGCTGGCACTGAAGAGGCTCCGGGTGAGGCTATTCTCTATCAGGGAAGAAAATATAAAGCTTACAGGGGTATGGGCAGTGAGTCGGCTATGAGAAGAGGAAGTGCGGACAGATATTTCCAAAGTGAAAATTTCAAATTTGTTCCTGAAGGCGTTGAAGGTATGGTACCTTACAAGGGCACAATTAAAGATGTGGTTCATCAGCTTGTTGGTGGTCTCAGGGCAGGTATGGGATATGTAGGAGCAAAAGATTTGAGAGAATTGCAGGAAAAAGCCCGGTTTGTGAAAATAACAACCGCAGGAGTCAAAGAAAGTCACCCGCACGATATAATAATTACAAGAGAATCTTCAAATTATGGATCTTTTTCAAATTGATGTAGAATAAGGGCGAACAGCGCCCTTATTCTCTTTTAATCAGCTGCGTCAGATCGCCGATCATCATGAAAAGTTCATCTATGTTTTTCAGGAAAGCAAGCCTGTTTTTTCTTATATCTTCACGATTTACCATAACAAAAACATCGTCAAAATACTTATCAATGAAAGGTTTAAGTGTTATAAGTGAACTTACACCCCTTTCATAATCGAGTTCTTTTAGGCTACTAACTACCGTCGATTTGACTTCGATAAACCGATTTAACAACTCTATTTCAGCATTTTCTTCAAAAAGAGCCCCGTCGAATTTTGTATCATTGAAATTTTTCGTAATGTTGTGCACTCTTTCAAAGCCTACGCATAATTCGTTGAAGCTGTTGTTTTTTACCATTTCTGCCAGAGCCCTCGCCGAGAGAAATCCTCTCAGTGGTTTTGACCAGAGATGATTCACTGCTCTGGATAAATCATAGTTGAATCCTTCGCCACTCAAAAACGCATAATATCTGTTAGACATGAAATCACTTATAATTTCCCATTTGCATGTTATGCTTAAAAGCTTAAGTGTCTCTCTTATCAATTCTTCGAGATCCAAGTCCCATTTCCTGTTCACGATCGTTTTGAAAATAACATCTGATTTATTTCTCAAACCAAAAGGATCCCGGGATCCAGATGGAATATTTCCAACTGCAAGGTTACCAATTATGGTGTCTATTCTATCGGCAATAGCTATGATAGATCCAGTAATTGTTTTTGGTTCATCAAAATATTGTTCTTCTATAGCTTCCGCCACTTCCGCATCTTCTTCATTCATCAATGCATAGAGTTTTCCGATAGTTCCCTGAAGTTCTGGAAATTCATACACAACATGGCTGGCTATATCAGCCTTACTCAAGATTGCTGCTCTGCCGATTTTCTCAGCCATTTGGGAAAGTCCTAATTTCTCAGCCATGTATAGAGAAAGTTTCTTTATTCTCAGAACTTTGTCAAACAAAGTACCAAGTTCTTTTTGAAACACCATTCCCTTTAATCTTTCATTGAAATCCTCAAGATTGTATCTTTTGTCTATTTCAAAGTAATATCTTGCATCTTCAAGTCTTGCGTTTACTACGTTGCTGTATCCGATAGTTATCTTTTCGATATTTCCAAAAGGATTGTCAATAAAAGCCACAAAATATGGCGTTATTTTTTGATTTTCAAATGTAGTGAATGCACTGAGATGATGCTTCACCGTGACAGTGATGAGCTCCTCAGGTAGATTTAAATATTCCTCTTTGAATTTTCCAACGATTGCTGTTGGCCACTCCAGAAGATTCGATATTTTCTTGATTAACTCTTTGTCTCTATCGCACGTGAGAAAATGTTCTTTCTCAATCTTTGCCAGTTCTGCTTTGATTTTCTCAATTCTCTCTTCTTGATTAACAAGTACATAATGATTCTTAAGAAGATCGATATAATCAGCACAATTTTCTACAGTGATGACTTTTTGCAGATTCGGGTGTCCTTGAGTTTTATTGGAAGAATTCTTTCCAAAAATCTGAAAAGGGAGTATTTGATTATTTAGCATAAGAACTACCCATTTTACGGGCCGCACAAATAGATATTTTCCGTTCCCCCATCTCATAGATTTGGTGAATTTCAAACTCTGGATAACTTCAGTAAAGATTTCAGGCAGAACCTCTGATGCTTTTCTGCCAGGTACTTTTTTCCTAATGTACACATATTCATCTTTTAAGTAGATATCTTCTTCACTCGCTTCATTCGCAGACAAAAAACCAATTAAAGCTTTTGTGGGTTTTCCATCCAAGAAAGCTGTGCTTTTCGATGGTCCTCTTTTTTCAAGGATAGAATCTTCCTGCCTCTCAGCAATTTCTTTCACTAATACTGCCATCCGTCGATTAGTCACCACGGACAAAACGGTTCGAAACGCAAGCCTTTTCTCTGTAAAGAGTTTTTCTGTTAGTAACTGTAATTGCTGCTGTATCTGACTCATTTCACTTGCCGGTAATTCCTCAATACCTATTTCTAATAGAGCTGTATTTGTCACTTTGACGAACCTCCCTGAAAAGTTTCTGCGCATCGTTTTGCCATAGATCTTATAGATCTTATGTATTCCTGTCTCTGAGAAACACTTATCGCGTTCCTTGCGTCCAATAAATTGAAAGTGTGCGAACATTTGATCATGTAATCGTATGCAACTAAGTAATTGCCATTTTCTATTTGATTTTCAAACTCGGATTGGTAAATATCATACAATTGAAAAAGCTTCTGTGGTGATGACTGATCAAAATTATACTTTGAAAATTGCTTTTCGTTTTCCAGATATAATTGTCCATATGAAATTTTGTCATTCCACATAACATCGAAGATACTATTTTTATTCTGCAGATACATTGCTATTCTTTCTATTCCGTAGGTTATTTCAAGTGGAATGGATTTTAAACTGATACCGCCTATTTGTTGGAAGTAGGTGAATTGGGTAATTTCCATACCATCTAGCCAGACTTCCCAGCCAACTCCCCATGCCCCAAGGGTTGGAGATTCCCAGTTATCCTCAACAAATCGAACGTCATGTTCTTTAAGATTTATGTTTAAACTCTCCAAGGATTTGAGATAGATTTCCTGGCAGTTGTCCGGAGAAGGTTTGACTATCACCTGATATTGAAAATATCTTTGCAATCTGTTGGGATTTTCACCATATCTTCCGTCGGTAGGTCGACGGCTTGGCTGAACAAAGGCTACACTCCATTCACTATGTTTAAGGCATCCAAAAAATGTTGACGGGTGAAATGTTCCAGCTCCAACTTCCATATCATATGGCTGATCAATCAGGCACCCAAAACCTGACCAGTAATCGTTAAGTTTTTTTATGATATCTTGAAGATACACTTCGAGCACCTCCGATTCATAAATTCATTATACCCTGAAAAAATATAATAAAACGATATCATATAGATGACAATCCCTGATTATTCTTGTTTTAGCACAGAGTTTTTGTCATGTGCATCTTAACGAATTTGGGTTGCCGTTTTGCTATACTCATTGCTGTAAGCAAATTGTCAAAGGAGGTATAACATGATTTTAAGAGTAAATCTGTCAACCAAAAAAGTAGTTGCTGAAAGGTTGAACAAAATGGACCTTGAAAATTTCATCGGCGGGAGAGGTATAGCTGCAAAGATTTTGTGGGATGAAGTAAAGCACGTTGATCCATTATCTGAAAGCAACAAACTCATTATCGCTGCAGGACCTTACAATGGCTTGAGAACTCCCAGTGGGGGAAAACTCGTCGTGGCTGCTAAAAGTCCCCTGACAGGAGGCTACGGTGATGGAAATATAGGTACCATGGCTTCGGTACATTTGAGGAAGGCTGGTTATATGGCTTTAGTTGTTGAAGGTGCAAGTGAGAAACCAGTATACATTTATATTGATAATGAAAATGTGAGTATATTAAGCGCAGAAGGGTTATGGGGATTGAGTACATTTGAAACAGAGCGAAAATTGAAAGATGTTCATGGAAACAACGTAGGAGTGTTGAGCATAGGACCAGCTGGAGAAAACTTGGTGAAATATGCTGTCATTATTTCTCAGGATGGAAGAGCCGGGGGAAGACCGGGTATAGGGGCAGTCATGGGAAGCAAAAAATTGAAGGCGGTTGTTATAAGAGGGACGGGAGATGTCCAGGTAAGAGATGTAGAGGCTTTCAAGAAGTACACAACAGATGTATACAAAATGATTCCCACTCTTCCCGCTTACGATTTTTGGATGCGTCAGGGAACACTGGCCACTCTTGAGTGGGCAAACAAAAATAAAGCCCTTCCAGTTAGAAATTTTGGGCAGGTGAAATTCGAATATGCCAGAACTGTTGATGGTTATTCAATGGAAGCGATGAAAGTTACTAAAAGAGGATGTCCAAATTGCAATATGATTTGTGGTAACGTCGTACTTGATATGGAAGGAAAAGAAAGTGAACTGGATTATGAGAATGTTGGAATGCTTGGCCCAAATATGGGCATGCCTTTTTTGAACAAGGTTGCTGTTTTAAACAGGTTGGCGGATGAATATGGCATTGACACTATTTCGCTGGGAGCAGTGATGGGATTTATCATGGAAGCTTCGGAAAAGGGGTATGTGAAAGGCGCGCCAAAATTTGGAGATTATGATAACACTATAGAATTGGTCAGAAAGATAGCTTACAGAGATGGGGAACTGGCAAATATTCTGGCAGATGGCGTTAAAGAAGCTTCGGAAAAGCTAAATCTCCAGCATTTAGCAATGCATGTAAAGGGCTTAGAGGTCTCTGCTTATAATTGCTATATATATCCCGCAATGGCTCTTGCTTATGGAACGAGCGCCATTGGAGCTCATCATAAAGAAGCGTGGGTCATAGCCTGGGAAATAGGATCAACACCTCTTGAAGAAGCCACAACAAGCGAATATGTTATGACTTATACGCCGGAGAAAGCAAGAAAAGTTGTTGAGCAGCAACGAATAAGAGGTGGACTTTTTGAAATGCTCACAGCTTGTCGTTTACCATGGGTCGAACTTGGTGTTGATCTGGAGTGGTATGCAAAAATCCTCAGCGCAATAACCGGAGAACAATATACACTGGATAGACTTTATGAAGCAGCCGACCGGGTATATTCACTCATAAGATGTTACTGGATCAGGGAATATAGAGGCAAATGGAACAGGCACATGGATTATCCACCACAGCGTTGGTTTGAAAACGATATAAATGGTATGAAACTTGAAAGGGATAAATACGATCTACTGCTGAGCGAATATTACAAACTTCGAGGCTGGGATTCAAATGGTGTCCCGACACCCGAAACATTGAGAAGGCAAAAATTGGATTTTGCCATAGAGGAACTTGGAGATATTATCAGATAATTTTTCCAATACGATACAAACACTTAATCTCTGTTAGACAAAAATATTGTATCTTCAGAATTGCGACTGCTTGACATATGAATATTGTAAGCATATAATATCAAAGGCACGGTGCCAGCGTAGCTCAACCGGCAGAGCGGCTGATTTGTAATCAGCAGGTTGGGGGTTCGAGTCCCTTCGCTGGCTCCACAGATGGGTGGTGAGGTGCCCGAGCGGCCAAAGGGGGCGGACTGTAAATCCGCTGGCGGAACGCCTTCGGAGGTTCAAATCCTCCCCTCACCACCACTTTTATCTTAAGAGGTGTGGAAAATGAGAGTGAAAATATCACTTAAGTGTTCTGAGTGCGGGAAAAAGAACTATTATACGGACAAAAACAAAACTGCCAAGGAAAAGCTGAGTTTCAGAAGATATTGCCCAAAGTGCAACAAACATACTGTTCATAGCGAAACTAAGTTGTGATCGATGTAGGGCCGTAGCTCAATTGGTAGAGCACCGGTCTCCAAAATCGGGGGTTGCAGGTTCGAGTCCTGCCGGCCCTGCCAAATTTTTTTGTACCATGGAGGGATATCTGTGGAAAAAATAAAAAAATTCTTTCGGGAGGTTGCTGCTGAAGCAAAAAAAACCCACTGGCCAAGTAGAAATGAGCTTCTGACCTCCACTTCTGTTGTTGTTTTAATACTGGTAGTAATGGGGGTTTATTTTTTTGTGCTGGACATGGTCTTCTCTGGAGCAATTAGAACGTTTTTGAAAGCAATTGGCATAGGGTGATTTTTGTGAAAAAAAAGTGGTTCATCCTTAGAACGATGGCCGGATTTGAGCAAACGGCGAAGGAAAACTTGGAAGCGAAAATAAGATCCACAGGATTTGAAAGATATTTCGGCAGAATACTGGTTCCTGAAGAAACGATTCTGGATGCTACATCAAAATCTATAAAGCGTTTCGCGGTTTCTCTTAATGCCAAGCTGGTTGTTAAAAGTGGTGCCGACGTTGAGAGAGGAGATTTACTGGCTGAGGAACCCCCCATCCATGCTCGACACAGTGGTGTGGTGGTGAATGTTAAAAATTACAGAAAAGTAACTGTTGAAACGATAGACAGAAAATACTCGAAAACATACTTTTTGCCAGAAGGGTCAAAACTCGAAACGGGTATTAAAATTGGTGCTCGCATAAAACAGGGAATGCCATTGACGAAGGATTTTGAACATATCTGCGAACTGGATGGAAAAATAGTTGAAAACGAGAGGGTTAAGCGTGTTGAGATTCAGAGGGAAGATGGTGAAATAGACATCTACCATATACCCTTAGATGTCTACGACTCACAGAAGGTTTTTAAGGGAAAGCAAGCAAAGAATGGCGAGCTTCTCGCCGATGGAAGAAAAATCTACGCGACGTCTGGTGGGCGTGTGGAAATAGTGGATCTCGGAACAAGGAAGGAAATCAGAATCGCAAAGACTCATAAGAGAAGACTGTTTCCTGGATATGTTTTTGTAGAAATGATGATGAATGATGAGACCTGGCAATTTGCGCGAAATGTTCCAAGCATAATAGATTTTGTTTCTTCTGGAGGACAACCCTTAGAAATGAAACCTCGTGAAGCTCGGGTGATTCTGAGGCTTGCAGGTTTGGAAACTTATGAGGAGAAAATGAAACCGATCAAAGTGGAACTGGACTTTCACATTGGTGATGTTGTCAAAATAACATCAGGACCGTTTGAAGATTTTGCAGGTGTAGTAAAAGAGATAGATGCTGAGAAACAAGAGCTAAGAGTGGCAGTAACTATTTTCGGCCGTGAAACACCGGTCACGGTAAAGATATCGGAAGTTGAAAGGATCCAGTGAAGTGGGAGGGAATATTCCCAAACCACCATAAGGAGGGAAAACTTCGATGGCTAAAAAAGTAGTCGCAGAGGTTAAATTACAGCTTCCTGCTGGTAAAGCGACACCAGCTCCTCCTGTTGGACCAGCGCTTGGCCAACGAGGAGTAAACATAATGGAATTCTGTAAGAGATTCAATGCAGAAACTGCTGATAAAGCAGGGATGATTCTTCCTGTGATTATAACGGTTTATGAAGACAGATCATTCAGCTTTGTTGTTAAAACACCGCCGGCTTCGTTTTTGCTGAAAAGGGCGGCAGGGCTTGAAAAAGGATCAGGTGAACCCAAAAGGAAAAATGTTGGCAAGGTTACCCGAAAGCAATTAGAGGAAATTGCGAAAATAAAGATGCCGGATATAACTGCTAATGATCTTGAAGCTGCTGTCAAGATAGTTGAAGGAACAGCTAAAAGTATGGGTATTGAAATTGTAGATTGATTTGTGAGAGGAGGAGGCGTGTGCCGAGACACTCCAGAAGGTATCAGGAAATAAGGCAAAAAGTTGATCGAACCCGTTTTTATAGTGTTGATGATGCCATAGAGCTGGTTAAACAAACTGCTACGGCAAAATTTGATGAAACTGTTGAACTGCACCTGTCCACGAATATAGATACCAAGAGACCAGAACAACAAGTTCGTAGCACTGTTACTCTTCCACATGGGACAGGTAAGAGAGTTAGAGTGCTGGTCTTTGCAAAAGGAGACAAGGCTGAAGCTGCGAAAAATGCAGGCGCAGATTATGTTGGAGGAGATGAACTGGTAGAAAAAATAACTAACGAGAATTTCACCGATTTTGATGTTGCGATAGCTACGCCTGATATGATGAGATCGATAGGAAAGTTGGGTAAAATCTTAGGTCCCCGTGGTTTAATGCCATCACCGAAATCTGGTACAGTTACAGAGGATGTTGAGACAGCAGTTAAAGCGTTTAAAATGGGAAGAATTGAAGTTCGCAATGACAAGACAGGTTGTATACATATACCGGTGGGAAAGTGTTCTTTTGACGGAGAAAAACTCAGAGAAAATCTGCTGAGTGCATACAGACAGATCATTGCCTTGAGACCAGCGGGTGTAAAAGGGCAGTTCATAAAAAGAGTTGTCCTGAGTTCGACGATGGGTGTGGGAATAAAAATTGATCAATCTGATTTAGAAAATATTTGAATAATTGCTTTTCGCCAAAGACAGTAGGTCTATGCTGAAAAAGGGGAGTCCCCGCCTACCGAGGCGAAAGAAACGTTTAATAATATAGTTTCTTTTGCTGCGGGGTCTCTTTTTGAGACCTTTTTTATTGAAAGGAGGTGCAAAATTGATAACGAGACAACAAAAAGAGGCAGTTCTTGAAAAACTGGAAAATGACTTTTCCAACTCGTCGCTTGTAATGTTCATTAATTACTCAGGATTCAATGTCGCTATGATGAGAGATCTAAGAAGAAGGTTGTACTCTAAATATGAACGTGAAGCTCGCTTTACGGTTGCGAAAAACACTTTGATAGGCCGTGCCCTTTCAAAAGTTGGTTATGCAGAAAAAGACTTTCAAAGTATACTTGCAGGACCAACGGCGGTGCTTTATGTTCTGTCTGATGATCCTATTGAAGCAATAAAGATCACTCACTCTTTTTCGAAAGAGAAAAAACTCGAAGGAATATTTAAAGGTGGATTTCTGGAAGGAAACTATTTTACCGCTGATGACGTAAGCAAATTGGCATCGTTGCCTACAAAGGAAGAATTGTATGCAATGGTCGTTGGAAGAGTGCAAGCTCCTCTGACAAATCTTGTTTATGTTCTGAGTGGCACTATAAGAAAGCTTTTGTATGCTTTGAATGCAATACATGATAAGAAATCGAAATGATGGAGGTGTGGTAAAATGAATGTAGAGCAGATTGTGGAAGCTATTGAAAAACTAACAGTTGCGGAGCTCGCAGAGCTTGTTAAGGCATTAGAGGAAAAATTTGGCGTAAGTGCGGCTGCCCCCATAGCAGTGGCTGCTGCAGCAGCACCTGCTGCAGGCGCGCAACAGGCTCAGGCCGAAGAAAAGACAGAATTTGATGTTTTGTTAAAAGGCTTTGGCAGCAACAAGATAGGTGTTATCAAAGTTGTCAGAGAAATAACCGGTCTTGGTTTGAAAGAGGCAAAAGATCTGGTCGAGAAGGCCGGAAGTCCAGATGCGATTGTAAAAAGTGGTATTCCTAAAAATGAAGCAGAAGACATAAAAAAGAAGCTCGAAGAGGCTGGCGCCGAGGTTACTTTGAAATAGTGTGAAAAGCTTTTCTTATAGGCAAAGAAAATGTATCAAACCTATACCAGCATCGCTGGTATAGGTTGTTTTGTGTTAACATACTTTGGTGTCTCTACTCTTTAATGGTACCTCATGTTTTCGGCTCCTGAGAAATATTTTACCGCAAAACGAGGTGATTTGATGCGAACCGTTTGTTACGGGAAGAGGGAACGTCTCACCTTTGGCCGCATCCATGATGCTGTGAAAGTTCCAAATCTCATATCAATTCAAATTGATTCTTACAAAGATTTTCTTGAGAATGGATTAATAGAAGTCCTCAAGAAATTCTCTCCAATTACTTCTCAACCTCACAAAGGTGATTTGAAAAAAGGTGAAAAAGGATTCGTCTTGGAATTTGTTTCAACAAAAGTGGGACAACCAAACGCGCCCGTTGAAGAATGCAAACAAAAAGGGCTTACTTACACTGTCCCGGTTTACACCACAGTACGTATTACTGATGTAAATACTGGTGAGATGAGAGAAGAAGAGGCTTTCCTTGGTTCGATACCGCACATGACTGAAAATGGAACATTTATAATTAACGGTGCGGAAAGAGTTATTGTCAGTCAACTTGTGAGAGCGCCCGGTGTTTACTTTGTTGATGAAATTCCGAAAACTCAGGTTGTATCTCCAATTTATGTTGCTCATTTTCTACCTGTAAGAGGTGCGTGGCTGGAATTACTCTACTACAGCGCAGACAATATGTTTTATGCGAGAATTGACAGAAAAAGACGTATAAATCTCTTTTTGCTGTTTAAAGCATTGGGGTTCACTGACGACCTTGAAATTTTGGACCTCTTTCCTGATCCGATTGATGCTGACGATGAATACACTATGGAAAAAGCTGTTGGATCAATAATTCTCCATGATGTTGTTTTAGATGGAAAGAAAATTGTAGAAAGAGGTGGGGTTTTAACTAAGGCAGCATCACAGGCTATTTTAGAATCCAAAATAGCAACCGTAGTGAGAGCGCATCCTGCTGCCCAAAAGACCCTGGAAAAGATGGTAGATACCTATGGGGAAGTTGATTCTTCCAAAGCGTACGTAGAGATTTTTAGAAAGTTGAAGCCGGGAGAGATTCCCAGGGTTAACACAGCAAAAGCATATTTGACGAGTTTATATTTCAGCACCGAGAGATTTGAACTGTCTGATGTTGGAAGATACAAGATAAACAAGAGATTGACTCAGGCTTACAGAAGATATCTCGCTCAAGTTAAAGGACTTCCAGAAGAAGAAGTCGAATCAGTGGAATATAATCCTGAAGATCCTGTTTTAACACCTATGGATATAGTACTTGCAAGTAGATATTTGCTTGATGTAAGTAAAAATCCGGAAATAATGGACACAAAAGACCATCTTGGAAACAAAAGGGTCAGAACTGTCGGTGAATTAATAAAATTGGAGTTTGAAAGAGCCTTTGCTCGTGCTCAGAGATTAATTCAAGAACGCTTGACGCTTTATGCTTCACTCGACAAGATATCTATTCAGAGCCTGATAAATGTAAAAACGATAATAGCTGGTATCAATCAATTTTTTGCAACCAGTCCGCTATCCCAGTTTATGGAACAGGTTAATCCACTTGCCGAATTAACACATAAAAGGAGATTAACTGCAGTGGGCCCAGGCGGATTGAAAAGAGAGCGAGCTCGATTCGAAGTTAGGGACGTGCATCATTCTCATTATGGAAGGATGTGCCCAATAGAAACACCCGAAGGTGCAAACATAGGTCTTATAACTTCATTAGCGGTGTATGCGAATATTGACAAATTTGGTTTTTTAACCACTCCATATAGAAAAGTTGTCAATGGGGTTGTTACCAGTGAAATCGTTTATCTGACAGCCGATGAAGAAGAACATTACAATATAGCTCCGTGCACAATCAAGATTGACAAAGATGGCAGAATACTTGATGAAAGAGTTCCTGTGCGATTCATGGAAAGATTGCAGTTTGTTGAGAAAAATAAAGTCCAATTCATGGATGTTTCAACAAAGCAAATAGTGAGCGTTTCAACATCACTTATTCCATTCCTCGAGCATGATGATGCAAATAGAGCTTTAATGGGATCAAATATGCAGAGACAAGCAGTTCCTCTTGTGAAACCCGAAGCTCCGTTTGTTGCTACTGGTGTCGAGTATGATGCGGCACTTTACTCTGGTTATGTTGTTCAAGCCAAATACAGCGGTAGAGTTAAGAAAGTTGATTCAAGAAAAATAGTTATTGAAAGAATGGATGAAAATGGTAAACCTGTTTTGAAAAATGGTAAACCTGTTCTGGATGAATACAGATTAATGAAATTCATGAGAACAAATCAAGATACAACGGTAAATCAACGTCCAATAGTAGATATTGGAGACATAGTAAAGGCAGGGGACGTGATTGCAGATGGTCCGGCAACTGATATGGGAGAACTCGCACTCGGGAAAAATGTACTGGTTGCTTTCATGCCATGGGAAGGGTACAATTTCGAAGATGCGATATTGGTAAGCGAAGAACTTTTGGAAGAGGACACCTTCACTTCAATTCACATAGAAGTTTACGAGACTCAGGCCAGAGATACAAGACTTGGACCAGAAGAAATAACAGTTGATATTCCCAACGTGAGTAAAGAAGCGCTGAGAAACCTCGATGAAAATGGAATAGTCAGGGTAGGTGCTTATGTTGGACCCCAGGATATTCTGGTTGGTAAGGTAACACCAAAAGGTGAAGGTGAAACTACACCCGAGGAGAAGATCATAAGATCTGTTTTTGGCGAACGAGGAAAAGATGTTAAAGATACTTCACTCAGGCTTCCTCATGGAACCGATGGCAGAGTTATAGATGTTAAAGTGTTCGATAAAGACGAAGAAACAGATCTTGGTGCAGGGGTCAACAAACTGGTTAAGGTTTATGTCGCTTGTCGAAAGACTCTCGAAGTTGGAGACAAACTTGCTGGAAGACATGGAAACAAAGGTGTGGTATCAAAAATTCTTCCAAAAGAAGATATGCCATTTTTACCCGATGGTACGCCTGTTCAGCTGGTTTTGAGCCCACTTGGAGTGCCATCAAGAATGAATGTTGGTCAGATACTTGAAACACATCTTGGTTGGCTTGCTAAACTTACGCGAAACTGGTTTGCAACACCTGTCTTTGATGGTGCCAAGGAAAATGAGATATTGCCGTGGTTATATGAGGAAAGACGGGCAGTTGGTCTTGAAGAAGGAGATAGTGATAATGAACCTTCAGGCAAAGTTGTGCTGAGGGATGGAAGAACTGGTGAGTCATTTGCAGAGCCAATTGTCGTTGGTTATATATATATGATGAAGCTGGTTCATATTGCGAAGGACAAGATACATGCCCGTTCAACAGGACCATATTCTCTAATACATCAACAGCCTCTTGGAGGTAAGGCACAGTTTGGTGGCCAAAGATTTGGTGAAATGGAAGTTTGGGCTCTGGAGGCACATGGAGCTGCGCATACGCTCAATGAAATGCTCACCATTAAATCTGATGATATAAAAGGCAGGAACGAGGTTTACAAGGCTATCCTCAAAGGCAAGAATATACCAGAACCCGGTATACCAGAAAGTTTTCGTGTTTTGATCAAAGAGTTAAGAGGACTTGCTCTTGATATCAGGGTGTACGACGAGAATGGCAACGAAATTGATATTGACCGGGTTTGAGAAACCTGCCGAGGAGGGGAACGTATGGCGATATCAACTTTTAAGAGAAAAATTGCTTCAGTGAGAGTAAGTGTAGCTTCTCCAGAAATTATTCGTGCATGGTCAAGTGGAGAAGTGAAAAAACCGGAAACTATAAACTACAGGTCTTTTAAACCAGAGAGAGATGGTTTATTTTGTGAAAAGATTTTCGGACCAACGAAAGATTATGAATGCGCCTGCGGTAAGTACAAAGGAAAAAAGTATGAAGGCACTGTGTGTGAAAGATGTGGTGTCAGAGTTGAGTCAAAAGAAGCTCGCAGGAAGAAAATGGGCCATATTGAGCTTGCTGCGCCGGTTGTTCACGTTTGGTATCTCAAGAGCAGCCCAAGCATACTTTCAACTCTGTTGAATATACCGGCTCGCGATCTTGAAAACATAGTTTATCATGGAAGCAGAAGAATTATTGAACGCAGTTATATAATCACAGATTCAAAAAAGACACAATTTGCCGCTGGTGATGTTCTCTATGAGACAGAATATGAGGTTTACAAAAAGGTTTTAGATTTCGACGCTGAAATTGCTGTAACTGTTAAAAATCCAAAATCACCAGTTGTTTCTGATATTGATGGTGAAGTGTCTATAAAGTCAGAACAAACCAACACAGGGCGGGAGATTATCTGGATAACCGTCAAGGATAGTAAGAAAATTCCCATTCAGCTCCAGCCTGGTATGATTCTACTCTCCAAAAATGGCCAAGAGGTCAAAGAAGGGACAATATTAGTACCTGAAAAGCAAATCGCCCCATTTTATGCACCTTTTGATGGAACAGTGGAGATAGACGAAATCGCTTCAACTTTGACTATTAAACCACTTACTACAAGTAAAGAACAACCGGTGACTGTTACCATACCATACTGTGTAAGAGTTCTGGTAAAAAATGGTAGCAAAGTCAAGGCAGCGGATGAATTATTGAGCGGAGGAACAATACCTGCAATTACAAGTCCTGCCTCAGGAAAAGTTGTTTTTGGAAAAGAGCTCAATGTTAGACCGCTGGAAGATGACACTTACGAAGTGCTATCAGCGGGTATGCTTTATGTCGAGCAGCTCATTCAAGAAAAGCGGTACCCGATTTTTGAAGGGTCACTTCCATATGTGAATGATGGGGACAAAGTAAAAGCAGGAGATTACTTAGCTGATAGATTTTTATTTGAAGATGAGGTTCTGTCAGCTCATGAATATAAGATTTTTGAAGACTATTACCCACAGCAATTCACCGTAGAAGCTGAAGTCGAGAATGATAGACCAATTGTTGCGGTAACCGAAATAGACGATGAACTTTCAAAGGAAACAGGCCTTTCTGTGGGTTCTATCATAACAGAAAGCGAATATGAAGCTTATAAAGAGCTGTATCCGGGGAAAATCGAAGCACATTATGGAGCAGCCGCTGTCAAAAAGCTTCTTGAAAAAATAGACCTTGAGAAATTGAAAGCTCAGATCGAATCGGAACTTTCACAATTGCCAAGAAGCAGCGGAAAGGCTCTCAAATTATTGAAGAGGTTGAAGATCGTAAAAAACCTCATTAAATCGGGAACAAAACCTGAATGGATGGTTCTTGAAGCAGTGCCAGTCATACCTCCTGAACTCAGGCCAATGATTCAAATAGATGGAGGTAGATTTGCCACAACAGATTTAAATGATTTATACAGGAGGGTAATAAACAGGAACAACAGATTAAGAAGGCTTTTAGACTTGAATGCACCAGATATCATAGTAAGAAACGAGAAGAGAATGCTTCAGGAATCTGTTGATAGTCTTATTTACAATGGAAGGATAGGAAAGGCTGTTGCAGATAGAAACGGAAGAGCCCTCAAGTCTTTGACAGATCTTGTTAAGGGTAAGAAGGGTCGATTTAGAAGAAATTTACTTGGAAAACGTGTGGATTATTCAGGAAGAGCTGTTATTGTCGTTGGGCCTGATTTGAAAATACACCAGTGCGGTTTACCAAAGAAGATGGCTATGGAGTTGTTCAGGCCGTTTGTACTTGCACAGCTGCTGAAAGAAGGCGGAGAATCAAGTAAAACGGCACGTAAGATGAAAAAGGCAATTATAGAAAAGGAAATGCCTGAGGCTTGGGATATTCTTGAAGAGGTGATAAAAGGTCATCCAGTGCTGCTCAACCGCGCCCCAACATTGCATCGCATGTCTATACAGGCATTTGAACCAAAGTTGATAGAAGGTAACGCAATACAGTTGCACCCACTGGTTTGTCCACCTTTCAACGCGGATTTTGATGGGGACCAGATGGCAGTTCATGTTCCACTTTCAGCAGCTGCACAGGCAGAGGCCAAATATCTGATGCTGTCAAGATACAATATAATATCTCCTGCGCATGGAAAACCGATTTCTATGCCCGGAAAAGATATAATCGTTGGTGTTTACTATCTGACTGCTATTGGAAAAGATTTTGATGATGTTAAAACCGAGGAGATTCGATATCGATTTGGCTCAACAGAAGAAGCTATTCTTGCATATTCTCTGGGTTATGTTGATCTTCATACGCCTGTTCTCGCAAAGGTGAAAGTTTCTGATCAGGAAAAAATTGTTAAAACGACTGTAGGAAGGATTATTTTCAATGAGATAATTCTTCCCGATCTGAGAGATTATACGCGTGTTTTTGGAAAAAAAGAGATAAAGAATCTTATATACGATACTTTCAAGCGCCACGGTATAGATGCAACCGCGGATCTTCTTGATGACATGAAAGATCTTGGTTTTCATTACGCTACAGTTTCTGGATTGACCATATCTTTGAAAGATTTGATTGTTTCACCGAAAAAAGATGAGATAATCAGAGGAGCTGAGCAAAGAGTCGAACAGGTTGAAGAGGAATATAGAAGAGGCTTTCTTACTTTTGATGAAAGATATAGAGAAATAATAAAGATCTGGAATAAAGCAACAGAGGATGTACAGTTTGTTACTCAGCAGGCTCTCGGTGAAAATCCGTTCAATCCGATTTTCATGATGGTCAATTCCGGTGCAAGAGGTAATATAGATCAGGTAAAACAGCTTGCAGGTATGCGGGGCTTAATGGCTGATCCTTCCGGAAAAACGATAGAAATACCTATCATATCTAATTTCCGTGAAGGCTTAACAAGTATGGAATTCTTTATATCAACACATGGTGCAAGAAAAGGAGCAGCCGATACAGCTTTAAGGACATCATCTGCAGGATATCTAACCCGCAGATTAGTCGACGTGGCACAGAGTATAGTTATAACAACAACTGATTGTGGTACGCATGAAGGTTTAAAAGCTGTAGAACTTATCAGTGATGATCTCACTGTGCAGAAACTGAAAGATTTTCTCTTTGGAAGGGTTCTTTCAAGGGATGTTGTTGATCCATTGACAGGAGAGGTTATCAAAAATCCGGTGACAGGAAGAGAATATGTTAGGAATGCCATGCTTTCTGATGAAGATGCCGAGTTTCTGGCTGAGTACGTGGTTTCTGTGCCTGTCAGTGTTGAGCAGGTACTGGACTTACAAGGCCTCCAGCTTCCGCACTGTTATGCAGAAGTATGTGAGGAAATCAGAACAGTTGACGGAGTTTATTATGAAGAGGGAACAGAACTTAACTGGGATGTTGTCAGAAATGCTAAGAATGCTGGCAAAAAGCAGCTCAAAATAAAGATGTACCCGGTAGTTGGTACTATTTCCGAACAAGTTATTAAAGATAAAAAGGGCGAAAAGGAACTGGTGGTCCTTCGAGAAGAAATAGACGAATTAACAGCAAAGATTCTGGAAGAAAATGGAGTAAGTCAGATCAAAGTTAGACCCAATATCTATGTCCGGTCAGTGCTTACATGCGAAGCAGAAAAAGGTGTTTGCGCAATGTGTTATGGCATGGATTTGTCCAATCACAAAGTTGTCAATGTTGGTGAAGCGGTTGGTATAATTGCAGCGCAGTCTATAGGTGAGCCTGGAACTCAACTGACCATGAGAACCTTTCACACGGGTGGAATAGCTACTACAGCAGATATAACTCAGGGGTTGCCGAGAGCTGAAGAGCTTTTCGAAGCAAGGAAAAAACTTAAAGAACCTGAGGGAATTTTCAGTACTGAAACAGGCTTTGTGAAAGATATTAAAGAAGTGGAAGGAAGGCAGAAAATCTACATTGAAGATTATTCGGGAGGTATACACGAATACGAAGTTCCGGAGAAAACCAAAGTGAAGGTTAGGATTGGTCAGAAGGTCTTACCTGGAACACCACTCACGACAGGGGCAATCAGACTTAGAAAATTAATGGATACACTTGGAGTTGAGGCAACGGCAATGTATTTATTGAAAGAAACGCAGAAAGTCTACGTAGAGCAGGGTGTCGAGATACACAATAAGCACTTTGAGATTATCATAAAACAAATGCTTGGCAGAGTTGAAATAGTTGATCCGGGAGATACAGATTTTCTGCCAGGCCAACTTATGACTATATCTGAAGCTGAGAAAATAAACGAGAAAATTTTGAGAGAAAATGCAAATGCCCAAAGCAATAGAAATTTTGTTCTGGGTAAAATACTTGCGAAAAAGGTAGTTGCAAAAGTTAGTGATGAAGTTGAAGAAATAGCATCTGAGGGAACAGAAGTAACTGAAGAAATTCTTGAAAAGGCCGTGGAATCTGGCGTAAAGGAAATATGCATATATGATGAAGGCAAACAGATTACATATCAAATTGCTCCTAAGGAACCTATGAGGTACAGGCGAAGGCTTTTGAGGATAACAAAAGCATCCCTTGAGCAAAAAGGCTGGCTCAGTGCGGCTTCATTCCAACAAACACCGCAGGTTTTAACTGAAGCTGCTGTTGAGGGAAGTATAGATTTGCTTGAAGGCCTGAAAGAAAATGTTATAGTTGGACAACTGGTGCCAGCTGGAACTGGCCTTGAAACTTTTGCAAATATCCAAATAGAAGAAACACCGAGAGCTGCTGAAGCAGAAAAAATGGCTTAAAGAAGGGGCTTTTGCCCCTTCTTTGATTTCAAAAGATGTAACACCAGGTCCACAAACCGCTGTTTTGAAATCTGAATTTTCTTTGCAATTTTATTGAGATCATTTTTTGTAAATCTTCTCTTGGGGTTATCAGACATAACCGGGCATCTGGAAAGATTTTTCTCAATTTTGAGAGTTTTCTGTAGAAACTTGCATTTCCTTCTCTCATTCTTAAACCAAATGGTGGATTAGTGACAATGTGTAGTTTTTCATGGAATATGGGTAATTTTTCAAAATCGCTGCAGTGAAATCTCACATATTTTTTTACACCAGCTCTTATGGCGTTTTCATTTGCCACTTGCAAAATATCCGGGTTTTTGTCGTACCCTATCGCCACTGTTCGCTTGCATTCATGCTGGTTGACAATCGATGGTTTTAAATCTTTAAACAATGGCCAGTTTTCAAATGAAAAACTTCGTTTGTTATTTTGCATTTGTAAAGCAATTCTCGCAGCTTCAATTGCTATGGTACCACTACCACAGAATGGATCGATCAGCGGAACCTCCTGATCCCACCCGCTTATCAGTATCAGGGCGGCTGCTATTGTTTCACGCAATGGGGCAGATGAGGTTTTCATTCTGTAACCTCTTTTGCTCAGGCTGTTTTTACCTGTTGTGTCAAGCATTAGACTGACAAAATTGTTTTTTATGTATATGTACATTGGATATATAATACCATCGGGCTGATTGTCGGATTTTATTTTGCTGTAAATGGCTTTCTTCACAATTGAAGCTACGGCCCCTTTTGCGGATAGTTTTGAGTTTGTAATCTTTACTTTTTCAACCACTATTGTTCCTCTTTTATGTACCAGTTCATTCCAATTAGCGCTAAAAGTTCCTTCGAATAATTCATCGAAGGTTTCTGATGGAAAATCTGTTACATTGATCATCACCCTGTCAGCACTTTTTAAATAAAGATTCAGTTTAGGGATATCGATCAGATGGCCATCAAAATGAACATGACCAGATGTTGTTGTTTTGATTTTGAAACCGAGTTTTTTTAATTCAATACACGGAGCTTTTTCCAATCCAGCACTGCAAAGTACAACTAACTCCATTTTTTCACCTCTGGCCATAATTTTAGCATTATAAATCTTTGAATGATAGAATAAATATTTGAGGAGGTGCAAAAATTGCTTGATGAGAAAGTTGTTCAGGACGTAATAGTTTATGGAATTAAAAAAGGTGCCGAATTTGTGGAAATATTCTCTGAAGACAGGACCAGCACGGTTATGACGATGACGGATGGAAGAATCGACACAGCCAGTAGTGACAGAGAATTCGGAATAGGGTTGAGGCTTTTCAAAAATGATCAGCAGGTGTATGCCTACACAAATGTTTTTGCCAGAGAACAACTCATTTCAATGGTGGATAGGCTTATACAGGCTTTGTCGGCAGGCAATGGAAGCGAAAAAAAGATTGATATGACAAGAAATGATGTGAAAAACAATCATTTAATATTTTATTATCCACAGGAAGTTTCAAAAACTGACAAAGCGAGAATAATGAAATTGGCGTATGAAGGTGCCAAGGGTTATTCAAGCCTTATAACGCAAGTTCTTATCAGATATTGGGATTACGATCAAAAAGTGTTCATAGCTAACTCTGATGGTTTGATCGCTGAGGATCGCAGAGTCAGGACGAGGTTAATGGTCAATGCTGTGGCTTCAAAAGACGGGGAGCAGGAATCTGGATTTTATGGACCAGGGGCAGCTATGGGTATAGAATTTTTCAATTTATTCAATCCTCATGATATAGGTGCTGAGGCAGCGAGGGTAGCTGACAGAATGGTAAAAGCAGATCATGCGCCGGCGGGGAAAATGCCTGTTGTGATTGCAAATGAATTTGGCGGAGTAATCTTTCACGAAGCTTGTGGGCATGCGCTTGAGGCAACCTCTGTTGCAAAAGGTGCCTCGGTCTTTGCTAGAAAATTAAATCAAAAAGTTGCTGCCGAATGTGTTTCGGCTGTTGACGATGGAACAATCCCTAATGCTTGGGGTTCTGCGAATATCGATGATGAAGGCACGCCAACACAACGTAATGTGCTGATAGAAAATGGTGTTCTGAAATCGTATCTGGTTGATCGGTTCCATGCAAAGAAAATGGGAATGAAGCCAAATGGTTGTGGCAGAAGACAAAGTTATAAATTTGCACCGACTTCCAGAATGAGTAATACTTTTATATTACCGGGCAAACATCTTCCAGAAGAAATAATTGCTGCAACTGAATACGGGCTTTATGCGAAAAAAATGGGTGGCGGATCAGTGCATCCTTCAACAGGGGAGTTTAATTTTGCTGTAGCAGAAGGTTATTTGATAGAAAAAGGGAGGATCACAAAGCCAGTACGGGGTGCAACGCTTATCGGTAAAGGAACAGATGTTATAGCAAAAATAGATATGGTTGCCAACGATTTAGCTAGAGGCCAGGGAATGTGTGGATCGATTTCAGGAAGTATTCCAGCGGACGTTGGTCAACCCACTATACGGGTAAGCGAACTCATTGTTGGGGGGCGAAACAAATGAAAATAGATGATTTTAGAGATAAGGTGTTTCTTCTGGCAAAGAAGAAGGGATTTGATGACAGTCAATTACTTTTAACTAACAGAAAAGAGTTTGGTGTAGTCATCAGTAAGCAAAATATAGAAAACTACACAGATGCCGAATCTTTCAAAATAGTATTTAAGGGTATTAAAAATGGCAAATCATCATTTTCAACCAGTGAAATCCTTGATGAAAAAACTGCGGAATTTCTCGTCGAAAGCGCATATGAGAATCTGGAAGTTACCGATACTCTTGAAGAAGATGTGATTTACGATGGCTCAGGAGAATATTCACCTGCCCAAAATTTTGTGGATGAATTCGAGCGGATATCAGTTAAAGAAAAAATAGATT
Organism: Pseudothermotoga elfii DSM 9442 = NBRC 107921; assembly: GCF_000504085.1. NCBI lineage: Bacteria > Thermotogati > Thermotogota > Thermotogae > Thermotogales > Thermotogaceae > Pseudothermotoga > Pseudothermotoga elfii. The sequence goes on from NC_022792.1 coordinate 506,430, forward strand.
TTGCAAAAATGATGGAACAGAAGGCGCTTTCTGTTGATAAAAGAATAACAATGGTCATAATGAGTGCGTATGAGCATGAAAGACGTAACATAACACTCTTTAATACCAGTGGCCTACAATTGAAGGAAAGTACTGGCCTTGGAGCTGCTTTCATTTATCTGATTGCTTCGGATGGTCAGAAGCCAAAGAGAGGGACAAAGGTTTGTTTTGCTTCAAAACCATCAGATATAGATTTTGAAGAGGTAGTTTCTCAAGCAGCCAATGAAGCTCTTTCACAGCTTGGTGCAAGTAGTGTTTCTTCTGGAAAATATCGGGCGATTCTGCGACGTGATGTCTTTGCGGAACTGTTCACGGCGTTTTTGCCGATTTTCTCTGCTGAAAATGTACAGAAAGGTCTATCCCCCCTTAAGGGAAAGCTTGGTGTACAGATTGCGAGTGAAAAATTGACACTGATAGAAGATCCTCTTTCGAACAAAACACCTGTTCGGAGATCATTTGATAATGAAGGTGTTCCAACAATGAAAAAAGAATTTGTTAAGGATGGTACTTTAACTACATATTTTCATTCTCTCAAATCAGCGAAAAAAGATGGAGTCTTACCAACAGGTAATGTCTTTGAGAGCAAATGCGTCCCATTAAACGTTATTGTAGAACCAGGCAGTAAAAGTTTTGATGATTTGCTGAAGGAACTTGATAGTGGTCTTGTTATAACAGCGCTTGATGGATTGCATTCTGGTGTGAGAACTGTTTCAGGGGATTTTTCGGTGAGTGCACTTGGATATCAAGTTGAAGGCGGAAAGATAGTCAAGCCAGTTGAACAAATTACTATCTCCGGGAACTTCATCGACCTGCTCAGGCGTATAGAAGGGGTAGGAAATGACATTAAGCTCGTTTCTGATTCATTCTATACTCCTTCTGTACTGGTCGAGTTTTTGGATGTAGCTGGAGATTAAAAACAGGTTGACATGTGTGCTTTAATGTAGTATTATTTTGGAAAAATAGTGATAGGAGTTGCTCAAATGTTTATAAATTTATTTGAAAAGAAAGCATCTCAAATGATAAAGCATTACAACAGAGGCAGCCCGGTTTTCTTCCCGGGTAGCATCTGTTGTGGTGCTGCTTAAAGGGAAGATAGAGAAAAAACCGGGCTGCTGAAAAGTAGCCCGGTTTTTTTTATATCACAGGAGGTGATTTTGGTGAGAAGGTTTTTTGTCATTTTAATTGTAACCGCTCTCTTGTTTACAGGTTTGGCTTCTTTGATCGATGATATTCAGAAAAGAGGCGTACTCAGAGTTGGTCAGGATGAAGGATATATGCCGCTCTATGGTACTGATGAAAAAGGTGAGCGAGTTGGACTTGAAGTTGAACTTATAAACAAAATAGCAGAAATACTTGGAGTAAAGGTAGAGTACGTAATTGTCAACTGGGATGGAATCATACCGGCTTTAATTTCCGGAAAGTTCGACATTATCTTCTCTGGTATGACTATCACGCCAGAGAGAGCTTTAAAGGTGAATTTTTCAGCGCCGTATTTAACAGTTGGTCAGGCAATTCTCTACAACAAAAGTGTTTTTAAGACACCACCAACCTATCAAGATTTGGCTGATAAGCCTGTAAAGATAGCTGTCCAGCTGGGAACAACGGGAGAATTTACTGCAAGAAGAAAATTTCCAAAGGCTGAGATTTTAACTTTCTCTACTATGGATGAAGCAGCCTTTCAGGTAGTTTCGAAACGCGCGGATATAATGGTTAATGATTCTATCTATGTCAAATTTCTCACTCAAAAATATGAAACCCTTGGTATGACAAACGAACTCTTGAGCAGAGAAGATCTTGGAATAGCTATCAGAAAAGGAGACATGGAGGCTCTAAGATGGTTTGATACTTTTGTTCAGTGGGCGAAAACCAGTGGTCTGATAGAAGAATTGCATCAGAAGTGGCTTGGCAACGAGTGAGGGCCCTGCCCTCACTTTTGGAGGTGGTAGCAGTGAAAAAAGTTTATGCCATTGCCATGACGGCAGGAGTTATGATTGCAATTTATCTTGCAATTTCCCGGGTCTATCCTTTCGACTGGACAGTTGTTCTGAAATATCGTCGTGTGTTCATAAATGGTTTGGTAATGACTATGAGTTTAAGTGGGTTTTCACTGCTTATTTCATTTGCTGTGGGGATAGTTTTCGCTCTTATGAGAAGGTCAAGTGGTATTTTCAGAGAATTTGCGATACTATACGTTTTTTTCTTCAGGAACACCCCCTTACTTGTTGTGATTTTGCTGACTTACTATGGTCTTGGAAGTATAATTCCATTCGATAGATTCTGGGCGGCTGTGATGGGTTTATCTGCTTTTGAAGGAGCATATATTGCGGAAATTGTAAGATCTGGTCTTGATGCAGTTGATAAAGGCGAACTTGAAGCAGCTTTTTCACTTGGTTTAACAAAATCAGAAGTTTTCTTCTATGTACATTTTCCCCAGGCAATAAGAATTTCCTTGCCAGCACTTATCGGGCAATCTATAAGTCTTGTGAAAGACAGTTCGTTAGCCTCTGTGATAGCGCTTGCCGAATTAACCATGACGGGCAGGCAGGTTGGTACACAAACACTCGCTTCTTTTGAAAGTTACTTGACTATAGCTGTTTTTTATGTGGCGGTTACAAGCATTTTGTCTTTGATTGGGCACTGGCTTGAAAGGAGGCTTGCTATACCGTGAGTTTATTGAAGGTTGTTGATGTTCACAAATCTTTTGGAAATACAAAGGTGCTAAACGGTGTTTCCTTGCAAGTGGATAAGAGTGAAATAGTTGTAATAATGGGGCCTTCTGGTGCTGGTAAATCTACGCTTTTGAGAATTATGAATTATTTAGTAAAACCAGATGAAGGATATATCCTCTTCAAGGGCGAAAAACTTTCAGATGATATGAGAGTTCTCAGGCAGATAAGATCTCAAATAGGTTTTGTTTTTCAGCATTTTAATCTATTCAGACATTTAACAGTCGTGCAGAATGTTATGCTGGGTTTATTGAGAGTTAAAAAACTTTCTAAAAGTGAAGCTTATGACGTAGCCATGAACTGCCTTGAAATGGTTGGTTTGTCTGACAAGGCGCGGAGTTATCCATCACAACTGTCAGGAGGGCAGAAGCAAAGAGTTGCTATAGCAAGAGCACTTGCAATGAAACCGGATTTGATTCTTTTTGATGAACCAACATCAGCTTTAGATCCAACTCTTGTCAATGAAGTACATCAGGTTATGAAAAAATTAGCAGCGGATGGTCACACGATGGTCGTGGTGACGCATGAAATAGGGTTTGCGAGGAATGTCGCAACGAGAATTGTTTATATGGAGAATGGAGTAATAATCGAAGAGGGAAATCCAGTTGACTTTTTCACTTGCCCCCACACGACAAATGTGAGAGATTTTCTTTCAAGTGTTTACACGTGATTATGTAAGATCTTTTAGTACCTGATCCGTGCTGCCATAAAGCAGCACTTTGCCTTTTTCCAGCACAACAACAGAATCGGCTATTTCCCTTACTTCTTTTTCGCTGTGAGTGCTCAAGATGATTGAAGTCCCCTGATTTCTCATCCCGCTGAGTATCTCAATAAGAGCCATTTTTGCTTCTCTATCAAGACCTGTTGTCGGTTCATCCAGTATCAATAATTCTGGTTTTCCTATGAGTGCGATTGCTATCATAAGTCTTTGTTTCATACCCTTGGAGAGAGTTCTTGCTGGTTTTTTTGCAGGGGATATAGAAAATTTCTGAATTATCTCCGATGGGTCAACTCTGACTTTCCTGAGAGTTGAAAAATGCCTTATATTTTCTACCGCACTCAGCTCTTCTATCAAAAATGAGGTTTCTGGAACAAATGCCATAATCTGGCGTAATTTTCGATAATCTCTTAAGATATCCAGCCCGTTTATGCTTATTGTTCCTCCATCCGGTTTTAGAATTGTTGCAAATATTCTTAACAAGGTAGATTTTCCTGCGGCATTCAACCCCAGAATAGCCACACTATTTGCACAAACATGAAATGAAACACTGTCAAGCGCTTTTCTCGCTGAAAAAGATTTATTCACTCTTTCACACAATATCTCCATGTTCAAACAATTCTTATCGGCATTATGATATACAAATATCCTTCAACATTTAGCGGATTGATCTGCAATGGGCTTGTGCTGTCGACAAAGTTAAGTTCGACTTCTTCTGTGTGGACATGTCTCATAGCTTCAAGCAAGAAAAGAGGGTTGAAGGCAATTGTTATATCTTCTCCTTCTTTTTTTATGGGAATTTCCTCATTTACCTCACCATAATCGGGGCTTCGACTGCTTAAGATCAATGTGTCTTCAGATATTTCAAGTCGAACTGATTCGCTTCCTCGTTTTGCAATGACCATTGTTCTTTTCAGAGCCTCAGATATTTCATCTCTTGGCAGAACAACTTTGCTCTTAAATGCCTTTGGTAGAACTTTTCTGTAGTCTGGAAAATCTATTTCTACCACTCTCATAACGGTTTCTATATCCTTGGTGTTCAGCGACAAGCGTTTTCCATCGTATCTTATAGTGATTTCTGAATCGAGGCAGCTTTCAACAATACTCTGCAGTTCTTTCATACTCTTCAGGGATATCAGAAAACTCGATTCTGATTGCGCATTTAATCTTTCTTCACTTAGTGCAAGCCTGAAGCCATCAGAAGCCACCAGCCTGAGAAAGCCATTGCCAATTTCCCAGAAGACCCCATTTAGATTTCTCATAAATTCATCCTTAGCAGCACAGAAAGTAACTCTCTCAATCATGTCGTTTATTGTTTTTGCATCCAGCATTAGAGTATTGCCTTCGGTGGTGAGTGAAATTTCTGGAAAATCTCCTGGGTCCATTGTCGGCAGGCGGAACTTGCTCCGTCCGCACTCTAAAGTCATCAGATTAGATGAGAATTCTAAGAGGACCTCTTCTTCGTTTGGCAAAGTTCTGACTATCTCATAAACAGTCTTTGCATCTACCGCAAACTTTCCTTCCCCATCTGCTTCAGATTCCATACGTGCTTTAACGCCAGTCTCCAGATCTGTAGCATGCAGAAAAGTTCCATCATGAGATATATCAAACAGAATACAGGCCATAATGGGTTTGATAGTTTTGGAAGGAATTGTTTTTGAGACGATCGAGATCTTACTGGTGAATTCCCCAACATTTGTTTTTAACCTAACCATCGTTATCCCTCCTGTGAGTGACATAGAGTATATCAACTGCCTTATAACCAAACGATTCCAATGTTTTACAGATTCGGATTTCGAGATCCGGCCTGTTGAAAAAATTCAAATAAATTCCTCTCACAAAAAGCTTTCTCATAGTATATATATTATCAAATTTTGAGGCAATACCGAAAAAGCTGAATGGATTCAGTAAACAGATTCTGATATCTCTCAATCTTTCAACAATTTCTTCTGTGATCACACCGGGCACAAAAATCCATTCGTATTTTTCGATGGTTTTTAAATCGTTCAGAAGTGATGAACCAAGATCTTTTACTTTGCCATCTGATGTTAATCCGCAAACAGTGTGTTTGTTTTCAAATAGCTTTTTTATCTGAAATGGAGCTAGTGGTATCATTAAAGATGAAAGTATGCGTTCGATAAATTTTTGCAACTCGACTGTGTTACTGTGATTACTTGTCCCTATAACTATGGCAATTTCTGCGTTATCTGCGAACCCGGCATGAACGATCCTGTCCAGTGCGCCATCAACGATGATGCTGTCAAATTCTTTCCTTTTCTGAATTGAAGAAATTACACTGGTATTTGCTCCAGCTATTACGACTTTTGATTCTACAAGGGCTCTGGCGAGGAAAACCGCCCCGGCTAATGGGTTATCTTCAAGCAATTCTAATAATTCAAAGTGAGAACCTTGAAGAAATTTTTCACAACTAACAACATATGTTCCCGCTGGTATTTGAATTGAAGGTTTTGGCACATTACTAAGTGTGTCAAGATTTTCCCCATCAAGCCCTATACTTGCGATGCAAGCATTTTTCATTTGCTTTAGCAAATGCTTAACAACTGTCGTCTTGCCCGCATTCTTGGTGTTGCCAATCACGTAGACTATTCTCTGTGCCAATTTTTTATCCTCCGAATTCTGTCGGCTGACTCTGGTATTAAATATCTTCTCTCGCCACTCAGCAATGAAGCGATCCCATCTGTGCTTTTTCTTTCCTCTTCTAAGTAATTGTCATTACATTCACTTTTGTAATTGCGTGGCTCGTGGTAGACAAATATTCCTCCTTCGTAATTTCTCAGAACAACTTTACCTTCACCCATTGAGATAAGATATTGAGGCTCCACGGGTATTTTTCCTCCACCACCAGGTGCATCTATAACGTAAGTTGGCACTGCAAATCCAGAGGTGTGCCCTCTGAGGTATTCGATTATTTCTATGCCTTTAGCCACAGTTGTTCTAAAATGTGAAAGGCCCCGCGATAGATCGCACTGATATATATAGTAAGGTCTTACACGATTTTTGACCAGTTCATGGACCAGTTTTTTCATGATTTGTGGGCAATCGTTGATACCTCTGAGTAAAACGCTCTGATTACCAAGGGGAATACCCGCATCTGCGAGCATGGAAAGAGCCCTGCGTGATTGAGGTGTAATTTCTTTTGGATGATTGAAATGTGTGTTCAACCAGATTGGATGGTACTTTTTCAGCATACTGGTCAATTCTTCTGTTATTCTCATTGGTAAAACCACAGGTACGCGGGTACCAATTCGTATGATTTCGACGTGTTCTATTTCTCTGATACGGCTTATTATGTTTTCTAATTTCTCTGTCGATAAAGTCAGAGGATCTCCGCCTGAGAGAAGTACATCTCTTATACGTTTGTTTTGCTTTATGTAATCAATAGCGCTGTTTAGAAGTTCGTCTGATAATGGAGAATCTGTTTCGCCTGCGAATCTTCTCCTGGTGCAATGCCTGCAGTACATCGAGCATTGATCAGTTATCAGTAGTAAAACGCGATCTGGATATCGATGTGTTAACCCCTTAACAGGAGAATCGACATCCTCGTGAAGGGGATCAATCATCTCTTCCTGTGAAATGTTAAGTTCTTTTGCAGTTGGAATTGCCTGCATTCGTATAGGGCATCTTGGGTTCTCCGGGTCCATCAGTGTAGCATAGTAGGGAGTTATTGCCATTCTCAAAAATTTCAGCGAATGTCTCACTCCTTCTCTTTCCTGGTCGGTTAGATTGACAACTTCTTGAAGAACATCAAGATTCATTATCCTGTTTCTCAATTGCCATTTCCAGTCGTTCCACTCATCTTCAGTAACATTCTTCCATAAAGAAATTTCCCTGAAATCTCTCATTTACTACCACCTCACAGAAATGTTTTCTTGCCATTCAACATGCTTTCAATATCGTTTTTTCCAATCAATATAACTTTTTTGACAAAAGTTTTTTTCTCTATTTCTTGTGCGAATTTCTTCAATGATTGTGGTATTTCTCCATTTGTTACTACGCCTATTCTATCTACTCCGTAGATGGCAGCGGCTACAAGTGCCTCTTCAAGAGCTTTCAATGTAATAGGATTAGAATAATATTTAATCTGAATAGCATACGAAACTTTCCTTTTTTTGATTATTAAATCTGCTCCAAAATCATGAGAACCCTTTGTTAAGGTTGATCGATATCCTGCATTTTTAAATACCTCAGCGATGAACTTTTCGAATTCCCACCCATCGCTGAAGCCAGTTTTCCACTTTTCTTTCAAAATGGTCGATTTTTTTCTTCTTTTAAAAGCATATAATAGCAAAAGGCACAAAAGCAAAATCAGTGTTATCCATATTAAAATCAAAGGAATCTTTCCTCCTGAACAAATTTTATTCGGTGTAATTTTTTTGTCTTGGACAATTTATTCAAGGCTTTTTGAGCATGCGGAGTAATTTCGGAGCAGTAAAGCTTTATTAACCTGGTATTTGATAAGAGAGCCATTACAACAGCTTTTTTAACATCTGCAAAATTCAGCGAATTTTCACATATCAAAACTATCTTTTTTTGAAAAGATTTTCTGTAAAGACCTATCCACGTTTTACCGGATTTAACACCTGCACAGCACTTCCAGCCAGAGTTTATAAGTGACTCACGAATGTTTTTTTCAGAAGATACAGGTTTTTTTGCTATTTTTACAAGAAGTATACTGATTATTATAAAAACAAGTATCTTAACCCAGAACATATTTTCACTCCACAATTAGACATTGTACAACGCCAGGTGATAAAATTATCTCTGGAGGTGCAGATTCTGAGAAAACCAACCTTCATACTTTTGATCGTGGCTGTGGTTATGAGCTTGAGCTTTCTCTTGTTTGCAATTTTCTTCTCCCAGAGAATTTTAACAGATTTGTTTTTCAAAAAAATAGAGGTAAATCCTTACTGTTTGCTTGTGGTTGGGACAGATGCTGTGATTGAAAGGACTGTTAGAACTGATGTAATAATGGTTGTTATCATAGACCATGAGAAAGGAAATGTTCTTTTAACCAATATACCACGAGATCTGCTTATTGGAGATGGTAAGATAAATGCAAAATACGAAAAAACCGGCATATCTGGATTGAAAGATACGGTCTCAGATCTCCTGAATCTTGAAATACACGGGTATGCGGTTATTGATTATGATGTTTTCAAGTTTTTAGGAGATAGTCTGGGACCGATCGAGATACAGATCCAGGAACCTATGAAATACGTTGATTCTGTTCAGAATTTGAATATCGATTTTCAACCAGGAACATATCTCATGAATGGTGAGCAATTGCTTGCTTACATAAGATACAGACGTGGTTCGATGGGAGATATATCAAGAATAGAGAGACAAAAAGAAGTCCTGCTTAAATTGATTGACAGGGCAAGAACTCTCGATTTGGCAAAAATGGTCTCGATATTTTCTCATGTATACAGGAATGTAACCACAGATGTTGGTATGGGAGAAATGGCATATTTGTTTTCCAGGCTGAAGAAAAAAATGAACATGAGTTTTTTGTCATTTCCGTATAAACTGGATAGTGATGGAAATGTAATTATCGATTCGCAGAAATTGGAAAGTTATAGAAATTCAATTATTACTCAGAATTTATCTGAGGATGTAAAAATACCAAAAATCCTTATAATCAATTGCTCAACAAATAAAACAAGGGGATTTCTGGTTCGCTTGGAAGAACTGTGGAATTCCAAAGTGGGGTTTTTACCACATCAAATTGTCTGGGAAGATATAGGCGTCAATTATTCAAAAAATACTGTTTTTGTTCTTAACAAAGCTATGAAAACGGAAATTACGAAGGTTGTTGAGGCTGTTTATCCGGAAATTACTTTTGATGTTAAGATAATTTCGCTAACAAGCGGCATGGATGAATATTTAGGCATTATTAAAAAAATGTCAGATAGCAGGATTTATCCGAGTTTTCCATTCGATGCGCTTGTGGTGGTGGTCAGGTGAAAGAACTTCATAAATGGAATCTGTCGCCAAAAGAGGCTATTGAAGAACAGAAAAAACTTGTCGAACTTCTGGAAAGATCTTCGATAAAAAAAGTTGATTTGGTAGCAGGAGTTGATCTGTCTTTTCCAAAAGAAGATCAAGGATGTGCAGTGATAGTTGTTTTGAATTTCCCAACTCTGAAAATTGTTGATTATGTAACTGAAGTGTCAAATATTTCATTTCCATATATACCAGGCCTGCTTGCTTTTCGTGAAGGACCAGTTTTTCTGAGAGCGTGGGAAAAATTGAAAATAAGACCAGATGTAGTTATGTTTGACGGGCAAGGCATTGCTCATCCCCGTCGAATAGGTATAGCGGCTCACATGGGGTTGTTTATTAACCTGCCAACTATTGGAGTGGCAAAGTCCCATCTTTATGGAACATACAAACAGCCGGGGAAACATAAAGGAGAGTACGAGTTCATTTACGACGAAAGCGAGATAATAGGTGCTGTTATCAGAACTAAAAACAACTGTAAACCGGTTTTTGTTTCTCCCGGTCACAAATGTGATGTTCAGTCTGCTATCGAGCTTGTTTTATCGTGTTGTGTCGGTTACAGGTTGCCTGAACCTACGAGAATTGCTCATCTTATTTCTCAAAAACAACGAGTAAAAGAGAAAGGGTTTAGTTCTTAGGAGGTGATCTGAATGTGGCAATATTTTATGCCCACAAAGGTAATTTTTTCAAAGAATGTACTGGAAAAAAACATTGATTTGTTCAAGAATTTTGGATCGAAAGCTCTGATAATTACCGGAAAGCATTCATCTAAAAAGAATGGATCTTTGCAAGATTTAGAAAAATCTCTTCAATCTGCTGGTGTTTATTATGAAATCTACGATAAAATTGAAGAAAATCCAACATACTCTCTTATACGTGAAGCAGTGTATTCGCTTCGAGATCGTAATTTCGATTTCATAATAGGTCTTGGTGGTGGTAGCCCGCTTGATTCTGCAAAGGCCATAGCGGTGCTTTTAAAAAACAAAGATATGAACGTGGAAGATCTTTACAACGCATCAAAATACGAACAATCACTTCCAATATGTGCAATTCCTACTACTTCCGGTACGGGAAGTGAGGTGACGCAGTACTCAGTATTGACGGATGATAGTGGTTATAAAAAAGGGTTTGCTCATCTTTCTATTTTTCCTGCGCTCGCCTTGATCGATCCGATTTATACAATAAGTATGAATGCTTCTCTGACCAGATCAACTGGTCTGGATGCACTGTGCCATGCTGTAGAGGGGTTTGTCTCGAAACGAGCCACACCTGTTTCTGATCTGTACGCAGTGCGGGCAATGGAATTGATAAAGGAAAATTTACCAAAGGCTCTGGAAAATCCTGAAGATTTAGGCGCCAGGGAAAATATGGCGTGTGCATCCTGCTTGGCCGGAATGGTCATAAGCCAGACCAGCACGACTCTTGCCCATGTTTTGGGATATCCTTTGAGTACTTTCAAGGGTATAAGGCATGGTGACGCTACAGCGCTGTTTCTTGATTCAATAGTTAACCAAGCTGAAAAAGAAATTCCTGAAAAGATTGCAACAATTAAAAAGATTTTCACAGATATTGGTGAATTTATCGCATCAGTTGGTCTGAAGGTGTCAGTTCAAATAACAGACGAAGAGCTTGAATCGTGGGTAAATAGAGCCAAACAGGCTGCTCACAATCAATGGACAAGAGGTATTTTTGATGAAAAATTGCTGAGGCATTTGTATGAAAGGGTGAAAAAAGATTAGCGCTCAGGTAATATTGAATAAATTTAAAAGAAATCACCATCCATGGATATACAAAAACGAGATAATGACTATCAAGGGTGATTTCGAAGACGGTCAGATTGTGGACGTATTTTTGAAAAGCGGTCAATTCTTTGCCCGTGGTTATATAAATACGAAATCAAAAATAACTGTTCGCATTCTAACATTCGAGCCAAAAACAATTGAACAGATTTTGCAGAGCAGAATAGAGCAGGCTATTCACAGACGCCGTTTCCTTCTAAAGTATGAACAAGCTTGCAGGCTTATTTACAGCGAATCTGATTGGCTTGCAGGTTTAATTGTTGATAAATTCGGACCTTACCTTGTTATTCAAATAAACACACTTGGCATGGAGAAATTGAAAGAACTCTCAGTGAAAATCCTATTACAGCAGGTAGAGGTGTCAGGTATCTACGAAAAATCGGATTCACCTGCACGATTAAAAGAAGGCCTGGAAAAACGAAGTGGCTGGATTTATGGAAATGGTCCGGAAATAATTTATTACAGATCAAATGGCCTTACTCTGGCATCTGATCTCAAAGGCCAAAAAACAGGGGCTTTCCTGGATCAGAGATTAAATGCCAGGGCTCTTTTTCCATACGCTGAAGGCAAAAAGTGCGTAGATGTTTTTTCTTACACAGGGAACTTTGCCTTGCATCTGTTGAAATATGGTGCCAAGCATGTAAAATTGATTGATTATTCTCAGAGATCGTTGCAAATAGCTGATCAATTGATGAAATTGAATGGTTTTGAAGGACGATACGATCTGATATGTGCCAATGCGTTCGATTGGTTGAAAAGAGAAACATCGCTCACAGAGCAATACGATCTCATTGTACTTGATCCTCCGTCTTTTGCAAAAACATCCTCTGCAAAAGAGTCAGCAGAACGTGGCCATAAAGAGGTTAATCTTCGTGCAATCAAGCTCTTGAAAAAACCTGGTCTGCTGGTGAGTTCCTCGTGTACGCAAATACTGTCTGCTTTTGATTTTGAAAGAGTTATGCAATCGGTGGCGAGTGATTGCAAGGTTAATTTAAGGATTGCTTACAGAGGTGGTCAACCTGAGGATCATCCTATTTTACTTGGAGTGCCAGAGACAGAATATCTGAAATTTTATATATTTGAAGCCTGGAGGCGAGATTGATGAGAATTTCGGAAAGATCAAAAAAGGCGCCGGCGAGTCCCATAAGAAAATTAGTGCCATTTGCCGAGGAAGCTGTAAAAAAAGGTAAAAAAATCTATTATTTAAACATAGGTCAACCTGATATACCAACACCTTCAATTTATTTTCAGTATGAGGAAAAACACAGACCCCAGATTGTAGCTTATACACACTCAGCAGGTCTTCTGCCACTGAGGGAGGCTTTTACAAAATATTACGCCAGATTCGATATAGATGTTTTCCCGGATGAAATCATCGTTACCAATGGTGGAAGTGAAGCTGTCCTGTTCGCTATGACAGTCGTGGCGGATCCGGGAGATGAAATACTTGTTCTGGAGCCGTTCTATGCCAATTACGCTGGATTTGCTGCTCAACTTGGTATCAATCTTGTTCCAGTTAGAACTCGCCCGGAGGATGGATATCAAATACCAAAGATGGGTGATTTTCTGGAGAAAATCAGTCACAGGACTAAAGCAATCATTTTTTCCAATCCCTGCAATCCTACGGGGGCTGTTTACGATGAAAAACAACTTGAAGTTATTGCTGAAGTTGCTTTGAAGAGAGATTTGTTTGTGATTTCAGACGAGGTTTATAGAGAATTCACTTTTGATGGTTTTAGGGCCATATCTATGATGAGTTTTTCTAATATTTCTGACAAAGTCATAGTTGTTGACAGTATTTCTAAAAGATATAGTGCCTGCGGCGCGCGGATTGGTACATTTATTACCAAGAATAAAGATATATATCAAGCAGCTATGAAACTGGCTCAGGCGAGACTCTGTCCTGCTATGACATCTCAATACGGTACTATTGGTCTTCTGACGCTTGACGATTTGTATTATTCACAAATGAGAAAAGAGTATGAAATGAGAAGAGATGTTGTTTACGAAGAACTTCAGCGCATTGATGGAGCAGTCTTCAAGAAACCTCACGGGGCTTTTTATATTTCGGTGAAACTTCCAATCGACAATTCTGAAGATTTTGTGAAATTTATGTTGACGGAGTATGAGGTTGAAGGAAAAACGACAATGGTGGCACCTCTCAGTGGATTTTATGTAACACCATCTACGGGGATGAGTGAGATCAGAATAGCGTATGTTCTGGAACGCGAACAACTGAGGGATGCAGTTGCAATTTTGACTTCAGGTTTGAAAACTTACATAGAGAGAAGAAATAAATAAAATGCCGCAGATATTTCAATACGGGATTCTTTTCTCCTTGGCTACTCTAATATCCCGCGTAACCGGTTTGATTAGAGATGTACTTCTTGCGCACAAATTCGGCGCGGGAGTTGAATTTGATTCATATGTGATTGCCATTTCTTTTCCTTTTTTGCTCAGGCGCGCCTTTGCTGAAGGGGCTATGACCTCGGCTTTCGTACCGCTTTACAACGATCGTGGAAAGAGCAATGAGTTTGCTTCTGCCGTTATAACGAGCATAGGTATAGTTACCATTTCTCTGACAGTTTTTGTAGAGATTTATCCAAAGATAGTACCGATATTACTATCGAGCGGGGCATCGCAGGAAGTCCGACTACTTACATCATCATTATCTCGCTTTAGCATGCCTTTCGTTGTTTTTATATTTCTCTGGGCGGTATTATATGCAATTCAAAATTCGCATAATAAGTTTTTCATTCCTGCTCTCTCTCCTATGCTGATGAATTTTGGGGTAATCCTCGGAACCCTGATGTCTGATCTTTTTGAACCGGCAGTACTCGGTCCGACGATTGGGTTTACTGTTGGAGGAGCATTAATGTTTGTCAGCCTGATACCCGGTGCAAGAAAATCCGGATTTAGATACAAACCAACCTTCAAAGGTACAGGAGATTTTCTGAGACTCTTTTTTCCAGCATTACTGGCTATGACAGTTTCGGAATTTAACGTTTTGATAGATATAAACGTTGCTTCTTTACTCGGCCCTGGCGGTGTTTCGGCAATGCAGTATGCGAACAGATTCTATCAATTACCTTTTGGAGTTTTTGGTGTTGCTATGGCTACTGTTGTTTTGCCGGTGATATCAAATGAGATGCAAAACTCAAAGAAGTACACCTCTGAATCCATTAGATTATCACTCTTTTTAACAGTGCCTTCGGCGGTAGGTTTGATGGCTTTAAGTGAAAGATTAATATCGCTGGTTTACCAGCATGGGGCTTTTACATACGAAGATACTATCAAAACAAGCGCGGTTCTGTTTTACTATTCTATAGGGTTACCTTTTTATTCTATTATGGCCGTTCTTTCGCGTGTTTGTCATGCAAAAAAAGATATGAGAACACCTTTTATTGCAACAGTCATTTCTTTTATCGTAAACAGCGTTCTGGATTTTGTTCTCGGTTTGACTATGAATATAATTGGAATTGCTCTGGCAACTTCATTAGCGGGACTCTGTGGAATGATCTATCTTGCCTTTAGAATAAAGCCCACTATCGATTGGAAACATATAGCAAAAATTTTGGTTGCTTCGAGTGCTATGGGAATAATTATTATGATCATATCTTTGTTTGGATCGTCACACATGTTGACTTTGTTGCTCGTTTTACTTGGGATGGTTATTTATGTGATTTTCTGTAAATTGCTCAATTTACCTGAATTGAATGAATTTTTTAGATTGATTCGCAAATGAAACTGGCATAGCCAACTACCTGACTTCTTTCTCCAGTGACATCACCACTTGTTGCATGTTTTAGCAGTCTTGGTAAACCAAAATGTTTCATGAACAGAAAACTTGTCACGACAGATAAACCACACATTGTTACCTTCTCTTTTGCTACTACGGAATAAAGTCCTGTGGGATCTTTTGTTAGAATTTTATCTATCACCATTTGGTCTTTCTTTACGGTTATTTCATCACTTTCGTAGTGATTAAAATCTGTTGTGAAAACAAATAACGTCGAAGGGAAATTTTCTGCAATGTGGTCAAGCGCTATAGCTATTTTTTCACAACTTTTTATGAATATGGGAAACACTGCGATAGGTAATATTTGAAAATCGTCAAACAAATACTGCAAAAAAGGCAATTGGACTTCTATGGAGTGTTCGCTTATGTGTGATTTAAAATCAGCGTTTGCTTCATCGCAGTACTGTAGAAATATCTCGGCTGCATCTGTTGAAACATGGAGCTCTCCAAATGGAGTGACCCAGGTTCCTCTATTGTAAACACCTATGGGTCGTCCGTAACCTGTGTGATTTGGACCAACCAGAACCACAAGTTCTGGTTTTCCCAATTTACTTATTTCAGCATAAGCATGTGCTGCAACGGGACCGCTGTAGATATAACCTGCATGAGGAACAATCACAGAACTATGTTTTTTCAAAGGCTGATCAGGTTTATCTGGAATATGCCCAGGACCAAGCGAAGATGTAAAGGCCTCTTCAATAGAAAATTTTAATCTTTCAGGAGAAGCAGGATAAAAACTTCCTGCTGCGACAGCGGTTCTCCTCATTGTTCAATCACCCTCGCTGTTATGAAAATAAGTAATTCTCTCTTATCGGCCTTTTCAGTTTTGCTCCTGAATAACTGTCCAATGAAGGGTAAGTCACCAAGAAATGGCATTTTTGCGCTTGTTTCTTCTTTTGTTTCTCTCATCAAGCCGCCGATTACCAATGTATCGCCATTTTTGAGTATCACATCAGTTTCTGTTTCTCGCGTGCTCTCGCCAGGAATGTCTATATTTGGATAATAAGTTGGCTTGCTAACTTTTGTAAAAATGTTCAATTCAATTGTGCCATCTGTACGAACATATGGAGTTATTCTCAGTTCTATACCTGTATCCAGGAAATTAACTATAACATTACCATCAGCATCAATAGTCTGGTATGGAACTCTGTCCCCAATAAGGATTCTTGCTTCTTTTCCACTACTTGTAACTATTCTTGGGCTTGCCAGCAAGTTGTCTAAATTGTTTGAGTTATTTAATTCAAAAACAGCTGTTACAGATGCGCCGGAAAGATAAGAGAAGAGTTTCTGATAGTCAAAAAGATTTATTACAGATGTGCTAAGGCTGAGCGATGTACTGCTTACAGTTATCTCTGGAGCCTGTCCGGGTAAAGAAATACTCAAAGAGTTTTGCCTGGTAATTTCATCTATAAGAGATCTGTCCACCAGTTTTGCCTCGATTTCAATTTGTTTAAGCGGTTGTGCAATCTGCAGAATTGTCTGATCAAGCTGGTCTTTCATTTTTTTACTCAAACCAGTAACCACCATCAAATCATTTAATTCGTCAATATAGACTTTCCCACCGTAAAATTCGATCAGTGACTTTATTCTGTCGAGATTATGGGGAAGAGTATATACAAATTTTTCTTCAGTCGTCGTATCAGTAACGGACCTGGGTTTTATGAGGACCGTAACATTATCGCTTTCTAAAAAGGCATAACCATACTGGCTTTGTATCAGATCTGTGAATTGTTTCCAGTTTATTGAGGAAACGTTCATCGTTATTTTTTCTTCGGGTACAGCGATAAATACCATTGAAATATTCAATTCTCTGGCAATTTCTGATATTACTTCTCTGAGAGAAATTTCGTTGCACTTCACAGCTATACTTCCATCTTCATTTTTTGATATTTTAACCGGTTGAGTCTCAACTTTTGCAAGCTCAGATTTCTGTTGAACAATTTCCTGAAAGTTTTTATAGTTGTTTATTGCATCCTGAACATCTTCTTCGTATCCAGATATCACTACAACCCCAAGGTTTGGATAGGCACTGAGTTTCGATGTATTTCCAATCGATTGTAAAAAGCCAGTGAATTCCTCAAAAGGTACTTTTTCACTGTATTCGATTACTTTTACTGTGATCTTTTTTTCTGTTTCCGAAACCTTTGGAAGATTTGCTATAAGCTCTTGCAAAATTTTCTCTGCATTTTCTACAGACTGCTTATCGGCCCATAAAACCATAGTTTGACCTGCTGTTAAAACTTCAACTTTTGTCAATTTATTGAGGACTTCCACTAATTCCTGTACAGAAAAACCTTCAGGTATTTGTGTTATTCTGTAAACTTTACTTGGTTTTTCGCTTAATTGACCGCTCAGTTGAGATAAAAATTTCTCTGCTTGCTCGATTTTTGCTTTTTCTCCGCTGAGAATATAAAATAGGTCAGTTTTTTCCACATCAACTTCATAGAGTTTTGTGAGAAGCAGTTTTATGTCGTCAAAATTGATTGTTTCTAGCGCGGGAACCAGCTTCGTGTCTTTCTCGATTTTTAAAGATGAGATAGTTTCAGTAATTTTCTTAATTTCAGCAGCTGCTTTGTTAAGGTCCTCTTTATTGTATGAACTTATTAGGATTCTTCGCAGCGATTTCAGGTTTGCTTCAAATTTCACATCAAGTGTACTTTCCATAAGGGTTTTCAACTCAGAATAGACATCATCATCCAGTTGTACTTCAAGACTTCTGATCGTTCTGTCTTTTACAAAGGTAGCAATGAAATTCCTTGCTTTATTGAGATCTTCATCTGTACCAACCACCTTCAGTACATTTTGAACACTGTTGCTTTCGATTCCATAAATTTGCTTTAGAATGTCAGATACCTGGCTGGCTACTTCGTAGTCATTCAGGAAAAAGATCTCCGACTTTTTTCTACTCATGAGAAACTTGACGAAATCATCTGAAATATCCCTTGCGCTTTTTCTTATATCTTCGGGGGCAAAAACGATAATACCGTTGTCCTCAGATTTGATAAATCGAGAAGCTGGTATTCCAAAAATGTTGCTGAGTATTGAAATTAAGCTTTCTTGAAACTTTTCTGGAATAAAAATGTGCTCGTATTCAGCTTTGAAAAAACCAAAATCATTGAGAATACTTTCAGCTATTTTTAGCTGTGAATCCGATCCCTTGACTTCTATCACGCCAAAAGGCATTTTTACTGTTTCAAGACCTATCTGGGAGAGAATTTCAGTAGCTTCCTCTGGATAAACAACTTTGAACTGTTTAATTTTAGTTTGGACCACAGGGGTTGATTCCTCGGTTGATTTACTTATTTGCTGAAACTTTGTCTCAAGTTCTTTTATGTAGCTGAGAACGCTTTGGACAATTTTCGAATCGCCTTTGATGATGATTTTATTGAGTCCCTCAATTGAATTATATTCAAAATTGTAAATATTTCTTAGAGAATCAAGAAGTTTGAAAACATCGTCTTTTGGGACAGATATAGTGATTTCTTTTGTAATAGATGGTGGAGTTACTGACAGAATCTTTGATATTAAATCTTGCTCAAATAAGCTGCCATACACGAACAATACAGCTTTGTTTGGCAGGTAAGTCATAACGGTTGTCGGAGAAAGGATTGTTTCGAGTTTTTTAACTACTTCTTCATTCTTCACATCATAAATGCCCCAGAACTGGTTAAAGCGAAAAGATATTTCGTTTCTGGTGCCTATATGTAATGTCCCATCCGGCATATAACTGTATGCAATGGGTTCATCTCCAACCTTAGCTGTTATCAGAAGATTTCTCAGAGCATCTTCTGGTGAAATACCGGACAATTTTAATGCCATTTTGATTGATTTCACAGAATCAGATACGACCACATTCAAATTCATCTCTTCCGCCAGAAATTTGACAGCCGTCTCAAAATCACTTTCTGATGTTAAGACTAAGTCTATGCGTTTCTCAGAAACAGGAAATTTAACCTGTAATGTTTGTTGTGAAATATCTATTTTTGCATCAACCGGTATTAAAAGCTGGAAAATCAGCAAAGTTCCCTGGTAAGTACCGATGGCTCTCAGAGAGTCAACAGGTCCATAGGCGATGGGAAGGAAAAAAGGTGTGTTCAAAAGCTCTGTTCCCTTCAAATGCACCGAAATGACTGCATTTGATGCACTTTTTTCCACGAAGATATCTGCTTTGTTGAAAGGTTCGCTGGATTGAATCTGAAAGATTACCTCATTTTGTTGATAAACAGGCAATATACTGTTTATTTCGGCAGCAAATAGGAAAATTGATATCAAAAGTAACAGCACTGTCCATATCTTTTTCATAAAAACCCCTCCTCACCTTATTGCGAGTATACTCCCCGTTCTTAAATCTAAAACTGCAACAGCAAAACTGGTTATGTGTATTGGCAAATATCTGCCATCAAGAACATCATCAAGAGAAACTTTAAGAACATTTTTGTCTCTCGCTAACAATATGAATTGCTCCTTATCTCCTCTGGCATATCCAGCAAAGGTATAACCCTGAAGATTGCTCATTGAAGAAAGCATTTGTGTTGTGAGTTCTTCCACATTGAATTTGAGCAAATATGGTTCGAAAAAATCAATGTTGTTGAGATCCGTTTTTATGTAACCCACTATTTCTTCTAACTGCTGATCTGTCAATCTTCTTCTGAGCGGTTCTATTTGCTGCTGAGATTCCTGAGCCGTTTGACGAGGCGTTTTATCGTAGAAGAGCAGAAAATACAGAGCCACTATCCAGACAGCAGTTGCCAGAATCAACAATCCTATCAATCGCTTACTCATTAAGCATCACACCCGAAAAGATCATTTTCACCTCTATATAAGGTTGTTGTTCCATATTGCTTATTGACACTGGTAT
Organism: Pseudothermotoga elfii DSM 9442 = NBRC 107921; assembly: GCF_000504085.1. NCBI lineage: Bacteria > Thermotogati > Thermotogota > Thermotogae > Thermotogales > Thermotogaceae > Pseudothermotoga > Pseudothermotoga elfii. The sequence continues at coordinate 526,390 of NC_022792.1, forward strand.
CTGCAAATTGTTTGTCAGACTCACAGATGTTACATTTATATTTGCAGAATCCAGTATCTTTTCCAGTATGGCTCTGGTGGTTTCAGACGACCATACCCCGTATAAAGAATAGCTTTCATCTTTTTCGATTTTGAAACTCCCCCCTACTTGCTTGACAGTGTTCTCGATCTCCTCAAGCTTTATTCTTGGTTTTAACAGGGCTTCGAGTTTAAGGAGATACTCTCTTTTCAGAGAAACGTCTTTATCAAGTTCAGTAAGCCTCACAAGCTCACTATCTGCTTTTTTCAGCACTGCGTTGAATTTCAGATAATCATATATATCAAAATACGCGGCACAGACCACAAATGCAAGAACGGCTATCAAAATTGCCATTTTTCTTGGCACAGTTATCGCCTGCCTTCAACAGTTACTTTTGTCAATCTTTTGGATAAGAAATCCATAGAAGTATCGTACTCTACAGATTTGCTTACTGTGTACCCAAGCTCGATCAATTTTTGTGATATGCGATCGACTGCTGGTGAAAAACCATTCTGGTACAATTCGTAGATCGTTAATTTCATTGAACCGTCAAATTTCAGTTCTGAGAGCATCATCCAGTTTGATGATGATTTGCTCCAGAGGTTAAATACCTCTTTTATAGGATGGGTCCCATTCGTATATCTGATCAGATGAGATTCTATCTGATTTATAGTATTTTGCAGCTTCCTTCCAAGCAAAAAGAGGGAACGGTTTTCAGACGCGATATCATCTACCTGTTTTTCAAGCGAAGAGACAGTCAAGTCTAAATTGTACTTGCTCAGAATCTGATGATGCTGTGCTTCTAAGGAGGCGAGTGCAGATTGTTTATAAAACTCACTTGTAAATCTAACAGCAATCACAGGTAAAATCAGAGATACCAGAAGAATCAAAAACGATGATAGTTTAAGAATCTGTTTTTTGTGTCTGTACAAGTTTATTTTTTCCAAACTCAGCACCACCCCTTATAAAAATTCCCAGTGCACCAAGTCCAACTTTATCTGGATTTACAGATAATTTTACATTTTCAATCTTGTTTTGGAACGAATCTATTGAATTGAATATTTTTACACTCTGTTCCGTAAGAATTGGCGGGTCGAAAAGCAGATAGAATTTAGATATTTCTCTTATAGAAGTACCTGGTAAGATAGTGTTTAACAAAAATATAGTTTCTCTCTCAACGGTATAAGGCAAATCTACGAGAACCGATTCTATTATAGAGTCAGCGCTCGTGTTGTCTTTTAGAATGGCGGGATTATTCATGAAGTCCTCAGCCGTGATTCCTGTTTCCTCACGCAAAATATCAAGTATTTCCCAGCTTGAGTATGTGAATGTTCTCACACCAATTGGTGTTTGAGCCATGAATAATATTATCGCACCATAATCAGGTGCTAACACAATTAAAGTTGTTATTGAACTGTTTTTGATTTCTACTAATTCGAGATATTTAAAAATATCAGGCAGCATCACATCGGGTTCTGGAAAGCCAGCACTGACAACTTTCGTTATAGCTTCATTTACATCCCGCTGTTTTGCCACTATAACAAGAGCCTTGTTTAACGGATTTCTTATCGGTTCCACAACAATTTCTTGAGCTGAAAGGTTCAATAATCTTGAAATTTCAGTTTTTGTGTAATCTCTTTCATCTTTCATCTTGAGCCCACCTGGTATGTCAATTGTGAAAAACAGAAGGTTTTCGCTTGGAAAATTTACTGCTACAATGTCTTCAACATCGGAATTAACTTTTTTTGCAAGTTGTTCGAGAATTTTCGATGTATCTTCCCCCTGCTGATAAAATTTATCTAATAAAGTCAGAACGCCTCTTGATTTTCTCCCTCGGATAACTTCAACATATCTTTTGGTTATATCTATCGCCGTGATCATTTTATGAAAGATTTGCAAAATCTCACCTCTCTTCCCTGATATTCACTTTCACTACAGCCGGTGGAAAGGTGATGGTCCAGCTGCCTAAATCAATGCTTCCTGCATTTGAAACACATATCGGGCTCAGTTCAATTGCGTTATTGTTTCTGGTGTTAAACTCAACTGTATTTTTGAAATCAAGGCTCAGTATTTTTGTCTCTTTTTCGTCTATTCGTATAGTCTTTATTATAAGTTTTTTGGTGCCACTGGTATTATTGATGACAACCTGCCCCGGGATTTCTCTGCGCACCCATTCCAGAGCTTTAAAGACGGCGCACTTGATATAGTAAGGTTGTATGTGTTGAGTGATTCTGTCAATTACCGACATTATTGGTAAGACTGTTGACAGGAATACAGCAACAAGTAGAAGATTAAATACCATCTTCAGCAGCATCTTTTCACCTTCCAATAGTTTGCTGTAGTTGGAAAATAGTGTTGTACATCGTAAAAGCCATGAACGCGATAAACCCACCTACACCGGCTATTAGCATTGGTTCAACCAGTGAAACCAATTTCTTAACCCCTATTCTGACCTGTTCTTCATAAAAATCTGCAACTTTTGCAAGTACTTCTTCCAATTTTCCTGTCTCTTCGCCGGTTCCCACAAGTTCGTAAACTATCTGGGGAAAAATCGTTGCTTCGATCATTGCCTGCCGCAAACTGGCCCCTTCTTTTACTCTCTCACTAACTATTTTACTTTTTTTGACCATCTTTGGGCTATTCGAAGCTGCGGCAGACATTTCTATAGCTTTTGTCAAAAGAACGCCACTACCTGTCAGAACAGAAAGAGTCCTGCAAAACCGTTCAACCGACATCATTTTTCTCAATTTGGCTGCTGGAGGAAACAATCCCGCAAAAAAATCCTTGGCATAATTGCCATATTTAGTCTTCATGAACAACACAAATCCCAGAATCACCGTCAATAGAACTATAATGGTGCTCAACCAATGAGTGCTGAGGTATTTGTTGACTCCCATAAGAAAACCTATTATTCCGGAAGAGGGTATACTTCCAAAAGCACCTATCAATCTTGGGAGTATGTAAAACGATATTACGAATATCACACCAATTGCAAATACTAAGACAAACATAGGATAAGCCATAGCAGATTTTACTTCATCCTGAAGTCGTTTTGAAGATTCATAAAACTCAGCGGCTTTATCAAGAGTTTTATCCAGTACGCCACCTTCTTCACCGGCAGAGACCAGATTGATGAAGATTGAATCAAAAACCCCTTCGTTTCTGAGAGCTTCAGAAAATGACGAACCGGTTTCTAAGGACACAACAAGGTGGTTTATAATTTTTCTGAATCGCGAAGAAAAAACAACTTGATTCGAAAGTATAGAAAGGGCATCTTTTATCCTGACACCTGCTCCCACCATCGTGGCCAATTGCCTTGAAAAAACTACCAGCTCACTCAGAGATACATTAAGAAGTTCCCGACTCTTCCTTGAGGAAACCTGCTGGACATTTAGGACCACGTACTGCCTCTTTTTCAGAAGATCTATTATTTGCGATTCGTTATCTGCTTCAAGAACACCCTTAACTTTTTTTCCACTTTTCTCGACAGCAATATATTTGTAGAAAGCCATTTGCATCCTCCTTTTTATTGAGTATACTACAAGATGGTGATGCATTATGAGAATAGATAAATATTTAAAAACTACAAAACTTATAAAAAGAAGAACGATTGCTCAACAAATGCTAAAGCACGAGAAAATTTTTGTGAATGGCAGAGCTGTAAAGGCTTCATATGAAATCAAAACAAACGATATTGTGACAATAATTCATCCGCTCAGGAGAATTGTGGTAAGAGTGGTCTCCGATTCTGAATACGAAATAATCAACCAGTCAAACATCGAGAATCTCTAACGAGCTGATCTCAATCTTTTTTCCATCAATTTCTATGAGAAGGGATTCTTCAAGAATTTTCAAAAGCTTTCCGCTCTGTATTATATTGCTTTTTATAAAAGAAATGACCTGTCCTTCTTTCTGGATCATGTACTTTTTCCAGAGGCGTGTTGCTATTTCTGGTTTTTTCGAATATCGTCTGATCATTCCATCGATTTGTCTGAGGATCATTTTAAGAATTATTTTCGGATCATATATTTGTCCGGTTATCTGATAAAGTGAAATAGCTTTGTTTGAAAGTTCCTGTGGAATATTATTATTTACATTTATACCTATTCCCGTTATGATGGCTTTTGGAATGTTTTCATCAAAAACAGATTCAGTAAGAATACCGGCAAGTTTTTTACCATTGATATATATATCATTTGGCCATTTTATTCTCGCTTCAACCTTCAATGCTTGCAATGCTTTTATAACAGAGAGTGAACACACTTTTGTGAAAAATGCCGGACGAAGCGATTTTCTTGGCTTGAAAAGTATGGAAAACCATAAACCGCCCTGCGGCGACAACCAGTTTCTATTGTATCTGCCCCTTCCATTGGTTTGCATCTCCGCAACAACTGCGGTACCATGCGATAAAGTTCTCCAGTTTTCTTTCAGAAAATCATTTGTTGAAGGCAAAATCGCGGTCCAGATTATTTTTTCACCTATCATGTGTAAAGCAACACTTTCCACAACAAACTTATTAGAATGCCGCTTGCAGGACTTATCCACCATGTATGGTCTGCCTTTTTCACAAACACCAGTCGATATAAAAAGGCTATAACAATCGATATCACAACAAAAAGTGGTTTGGAAGCAAGAAGAAATATAAAAATTGCCAGTCGTTCTGATATACCGTCAACATCTGGTAGAAATTCCTTGGCCGGATAGAAATTTCTGAAAAGATATGTAACACCGACTGATACAGCACTCATACCCAAGAGATAGAGAACGAATTCTGGTGTTAGGTAAGATTGGCTTAATGTGTCAAAGCAAAGAGTGTTTATGATTATTGCTAAAAGTATACCTGCCGCTTCTATCAGGTCAACTATTCTTTTGTTTTTTTGATACATCTTCACTCGTCCAATATCCAAAAATGCGTGCAGAGATACAAAAACAATAAGGAGTGCTATTCCTGAAGGAGATTTCAGGAGTGTATCGAATGTAAAAGCCAGAATAGCCAGAACTGACCAGAGAATATGACCGATCAGTTTCGAGCCTTTATAGGTCCTTATCTTCGCATTGTTTGTGAATGCGTGGTCAGCGACGATGTGTCCTAACAGCACGTTTAATGGCAGCACGCCTCGCACCTCCGTTTGATGTACTTTCGAATATCTTAGCAGAGATTCCTCTCATTTTTTCAACCATCAATTCAAGCCATATATTAGATTTGAAATCACTGAAGCAAGCACCTTCCTCAACAGCAGTTTCATAAATTTTCCCTATGAGTTTTGCCTTAGAATCTATTGACCAGTAGTGAAGGATATATTTCTTACCTTCTAAACGAAGCTTTTCCGCAAGACTTTCATCACTCAGGATTTGTTCAACTTTTTCAACGAACTCCGTTGTGCTGGCTTCTTTTGTTAGAAGGGCCCCTTTTCCTTCTTTTAAAACATCTGCTATGCCCATTTTAGCAACTGCTACGACAGGTGTTGAAGCAGCAAGAGCTTCGAGCACCACCAATCCTTGTGTCTCGGTTTGAGAACCAAAAACGAAAAGGTCTGCCTGTCGATAGTAGTTCGCGAGTTCTGTTCTTGGCATATATCCTGTGAAAATTACTCTGTGATCGACTTTAATGTCTTTTGCCAGTTGTTGTAATGCATTTCTCTCAGGACCATCGCCAACAACTATCAGGTGCACGTCGTATTTTTTTTCCAGCAAAATTTTGAAAACTCTTAGAATAAAAGTGACATTTTTCTCTTTTGCCAACCTTCCAACAAATAAGAGTACTTTTGCTTTTGGCTGGATAGAATGTCGCTTTTTTATGTCAAAGTCGTTTGGTTTTTCAAATAATTCGACATCAATCCCTGTTGGGACGACATGTACGGGTTTAGTTACACCATATCTCAATAATTCGAGTTTGATTTTTTCAGTGGGGGCTATCACCTGGTTTGTCATATTGCAAAACCATGAAGAAAACTCTTCCACGCTTTTTGCCGACGGCGTGAGCGGTCTGGGAATGTAATGTCTGTATTCAACAAGTAGTGTATGGTAGGTGTGGACATGTGGAAGAAAGAGTCTTCTCTGGACTATCAATGCCCGAAAACCAAGAGCAAATGGTGCATGGCTATGAATTACATCTATTTGCTTTTTTTTAACAAAATCGATTATGGGTAAAATTCTCCCACTGCTTGGTATAATGTGGTTCTTTTCCCACTTAAACTGAATTCCTCCTAGTACCAGGACAGTTTCATCTTTTGGACCAATTGGAGAAACTATGTAAACTTCATGCCCCATGCGCTCAAGCGCCCGTTTGTATAAATAAACTGAAGTTGCCACTCCATTAGTTTGTGGTAAATAAGAATCAGTGAACATCGCTATCTTCAAATTGGTCACCACCTTTAAGAAGGTAACCAGCTATAAAGACTGTTATCAACCATGATGCAGATAAACCTATCCCCATTAATATTCCAAATTCTTGTAGTAGTTTCCCTTCTGCCAGCGAGAAACTTCCAAATGCTGCAACTGTTGTAAAAGTACAGAAAGTTATTGATTTCAATGTTCTTGAAATTAATTCTCTCGAATTGCTTTCTGAAATATGTTTGATGTGTATCATTCCATCAACTCCAATTCCAACCAATATCGGTATGAGCAACAGTGTCATGAAAGAAGCGTGAATTTCAAGTACATACCCTATACCGAACGCAATCACAACAGCAGCCATCACACAAGCAAGAATTACAGCACTCATCTTTAATGATTTTGTATCTATCAAAAGCATTACCAGAACACCTGCTGAAACCAGAAGTGCTATCCAATATATAGTTCCCCTCATATCGTTCATCACACTATAAAGTATTGTAGGATATCCATATGATTGGACATTGTTTTCTTTGAAAAAGTTGAAAACCCTTTTAATCCTGTTTTCTTTATATAAATCCTCCGTTGTGTCGGTATAGAGAACATATTTTGTAACACCATCTTTTTCATAAAAGAGCATGGGGACATCTTTTTTTAGTTCGTTTATTACATCCTGCAGATTTTTGGAATTTTTTGCCATTGACAACATTTCTAATATCTGGCGGTAGACACCAACTTTCTTGAAAACTGCTGTGAGAACTGGGTTGTTCACAATCTGAAACAGATCAGAATAAACGCTCGGTAACTTATCGATGTTTTCATACGATGCATATTCTAAAATGCTCATCATAGAAAGAGGAGTGGTCATGAAACCGGAATTTTTGATCAAATTGCTGATTCTTTCGAGTTCTTCAAGATTGTCAGCTATTACGCAGATTTCGCCAAAACCAACCTTTTGAAAACTCTTTTTCACCTCTGAAAAAGCTATGGAAGATTCCGATTTTTCCGAGACCAGGCCTGAAGGGGTATACCAGTAGTTTTTCAAGTTTATTATTCCAAGTGGTAAAAACACAACAATTGCACCTATAGCAATGAACCTCAAAATTTTTCTTGTCCTACCAGCCACAAGGAAGGAAAAATCAAATCTTCGGTTTTTTCCTTTCTCCTTAAATTTTGGCTTAATAATTATCAACAGCGCCGGAAGGAAAAAGAGCATGGTTGAGAAAAAAGAAACAACGCCAACAATTGAAAAAATACTCATTTGCATGAATGGTTTTGAAAGACCGAAGAACATAGATGAAAAAGCTCCTATAGTTGTCATCAAAGCAGCAAGAGCAGGTCTGAAAAATTCCTTTACAGAAGCGACTATAGATTTTTCTTCAATTTTTCCTAATTGAGAGTGAGAGGTTATTTTGGTGATCATGTGGATTCCATAATCTATACCAAGCCCCAATATCATTGCATTCACGAAAGAAGTGACTATATTGATTTCACCAGAAAATAACTTGACAATTCCAAGGGTTATACACATAGCAACTGCCATAGATATCATCAGGAAAATCAATATCCATAGGCTTCCATAACCAAAGTAAATCAAAAGGCAGATTCCTATAAACGATATCGAAGTGGTTAGGAAAAAGTCTTTTTTGACCTGTTCGTTCGATTCATAGACTCCCACAGCCGTTCCAGTGAAAAGAAATCTCACTCCAGTTTCTTTTGTTACCTGGTTGGCTATTTTTTTCAGGTTCTGTATAGCATTACTCACGTTACCAACATCTATGATGTTATCCTTCAGAACGAAATTTATAACCATGACACGATTGTCGGGTGAAAGCATTGTATATTGATCTATTCCCTGTTGAGAAATATACTCTTCCAGCAGCTGCTGAGCAGTGGAGAAAGATGTTATTACTTTTCTCCATTCAGAAAAATCAAGCATATTCTCAACACTGAGGTTCAATGTATCAGACACGGTTTTCAATCCAGTGGAATCGATCGCAAGAAAACCATATTTGATGAACAGTTCAGGATTATCGAGTTTCATAGTTTCAATTATGTGATCGGTATTTTCGAATCTGTCTTTCAAAATTTGTAATGCTGCCTTTGTTTTTGGAATGTTGTTATCAGTATAAGCAATAACAGTTAGCGTGTTTGAAGATAACTTTTCAGCAAGAAAATCTATCTGCTCTGTGTAAAAGTTGTTCCCCTGAGGAGCCAGTCCAGCAAGGTCGGAATTGATAGTTAGATTCGTTATACCAAGATAGCCAAGAAAAATAGCGGCAGCAATAAATATCAGTACAATCGGTATACGATATTTGACTATAAACTCACCAAGAAACAACGTCTCACCACCAATAACACAATTATAAATGCTGATGTACGAATTAAATGCAAATAAAGACCGTATTGATTGCGCGAAAGAAAAAGAGAGTGAACAAAACTTATTGTGAAAGCCATCATAGCTGGAAAATTCAAAAGTTCAAGAATTCTGAAATAAATTGGTGTAAAAAAATAAGGCAAGAAAAACATGGGAAATGATAGAACTTTTTTAGGGGTTTTTTCAATAAAAGCGATTAAACCACACAGGATCATTATATAAGTGTAGATCAGAATATTAAACTCAACAAATTTAATTGCAAGATTTGTGCACAGGAAGATATAGTGTACTTCTTTTGAAAATGAAAACCACAGCGTGCTTGTGAGCAAAAATGGGACTATCATTGATCTGTAATCTGACGATTTTGAAATTTTTTTTGGTGAATAAAGTAATACTAAGTAATTCATTCTGTCCTTGCCACCTCTATCCTGTATTTCTCAACCATTGAAAGAAGTGAGTTTATCAGATCTTTGTTGCTCTCCAGTATATTTACTTCTGGCCCTTCGCCATTCAATGCTAAGATTATGACTCTGGCGACATCTATATGCTCGGATAAAATATAACCATTATTTGTAAGAGTCACACAGGGCTTATAAACAAAAAGTACTCCATTGAATTCAAAAGATGCTTCCATCAATTTTTCATAGTCACCAAACTTTAAGAATTTTTTTCTTTCGAAAACTGATGGAGCTTTCTTTCTGGCTTCTTCAAATAATCCTTGATAAGCATCCAGAGATTTTACCCGGAATACTGTTCTATCTGATAAAAGATCAATATCGATCCTTTTTCCAGTCAAGAGTGCTTTTTTGTATAAAAGAATTCTCTCGGCAACTATTTTCATCTGGTTTAAAAACCAATCAAGCGGAGACACCAAGACGACGTTCGGGAACGGCTGTATCTGATATATTTGTTTCTCCTGGTTCATAGAAAGGATGATAAACAAAAAAAGTGAAATACATATCAGAAAGCACGTCACAGCCATTCCCGTTGATGTCATTCAATCAACTCCAGCAAAGTTTCCAATCCTTTAATTATGAACGGATCTTCCGTATTGACATCGATGATTTTCTTGGTGTAATCGATCACGACAGATTCGTGTGAAACATCTGTACTTTCCTCAACAAAGACATCCGGTTCTATTCCTATCCTATGTATATCTTTTCCAGATGGGGTCATGTAATGGGCAGTTGTCAAATACAATGTTCCACCGTTATTCAGGGGAAATCCTGTTTGTACAGACCCTTTTCCAAATGTCTTAGTTCCAACCACTCTGGCTATTTGATGATCTTTCAGTGCGCCCGTTAGTATTTCGGCTGCAGAAGCAGAGCCTCCGTTTACAAGCACGACCATCGGTATATTTGGGTAATTGTTGCCCTTTGATTCATAGACTTCTTCGACTCCGTAAGCATTTTTTGTTTTCACTATGATACCGTTGTCTATGAAGTAACTTGCAACTTCTATCGCGCTATTGAGATATCCTCCAGGGTTGTCTCGCAGGTCGATTATTAAACCCTTGATTCCCTTGGAAAAAATATCATCCAGTGCTTCTGCCATTTCCTGTGATGTTTTCGCACCAAACCTTGTTATGAGTGTATAACCGATTCTACCTTTAGAAGTTTCTATAAAGGCGTGTTTCACAGGGATAATCTGTATTACTTCTCTTACTATCTCAAAAGATAAAAGAGATTCAACATTTTCCCTGAGTACCTTTATTCTTACGGTTGTTCCAGGCTGGCCTCGCAACTTCCTGACAGCTTCCATGTAAGTCATTTCACTTACAGGCTCATCGTCTATCGTCACTATTCTGTCTCCGGCCTTTAAGCCCGTACGCCACGCGGGCGTGCCATACATCGGCGAGATGACTTTGATAGCTTTATATTCGCTGTCATAAGTTACTTCTATGCCAAGACCACCATACTCCCCTTCGAGTTCTATTTGTTTTTCTTCAGTACTTTCGGGGTTCTCGTAATATGAGAAATCATCTCCAAGCCCTTTTACCAAGCCATCTATGGCATAATCCATCAGTTTATTCAAATCAATTTCATCTTTCTCATAGTAAGTGTTGAGAATATAGGAAAGAGTCTGATAGAACGGTTCTAATGCTGTGTTGACTTCTTTGGGAGTAACAGCAGCTGATAAAAGCCAACTAATAGCAACTACTGCAACAGCGAGTATGACTATGAAACCCAGTGAATTCTTTTTCATTTTTTATCCCTCCTTAAAATCATTAACTTTTCGGGCGAATACCATGAAGGCTGTATGAGCGACCATCCTGTCGAATGGTCGGAGTCGATCTGGAACTGGTTTGTACTGTCGAAGCAGGCTTTCCCATACTTCAATATCAACAAATGCATGACCATGTAACTCTTTCAGTACTAATTGAACTTGATTCGTTGTCGGGCAGACTATTGCGATATTACCGGATCCAAGCAAAGATTTATGACAGTGCGGTATATAATTCCACGGATCTGGCACATCCAAAAAGATTGCATTAGCCTTCTCGTCAAAACCATCTTTTATGTCTTTCAATTTAAATACGACTCTTTCAGAAAGCCCCCATTTTGCAATATTGGCTTCAGCTATTTTCTTAAAATCTTCCCTTCTTTCGTAAGCGAAAACTTTTCCATCTGGTCCGATCATTCTTGCTATGGCCGCGCACATTGCTCCACTACCAACACCTGCATCTATAACTACATCTCCTTCCTTTATATCAAGCATCATTAATATATAGCCCATGTCTTTCGGATAAACAATTTGCGTTTTACGTTTCATTTTAAAAATTTCATCCACAAGTCTTGGGCGTAAAATCAAAAATGGTTCACCATTTTTTGTTTCTGCTCTGTCTCCATAAGCTTTTCCAATGAGGTTTTTCAACTCCACTACACCCTTGTGGGTCCCAAGAATGTTGTCTTGAACCTGCACTATGAATGTAGTATCATCTTCAAATAATAACAGTGCCCTGTCATCTTGTTTGATGAATTCGCTCATAATCCTCCCTCTACAGGCCAGCTTGACCATATTTTTCTTGAAAAACCATATCTTATGTCCACATAATTTACTAATTTATCTTGTCTTTTACCATCAATTAAAATGTAGACTGAGTCCAATCCTTTGAAATTTTCAAAAATAGTTCTCAGAATCTGATGTAGAAGATACCTTTCCTGATCAAAGTTCAAATTTTTTATAGCTGATGACTTCAAATCGATTACAAGCGATCGTTCTACAAAAAAATATGCCCTTAGCAGTTCTTTTGGAACAAAGCTGATAGTGTCTTTTACAGGTTGTGCAAGCTTTTCCATCAAAAAAGCCACAGCATTATCTCCCTCATAATCAATTGTATAACTCACAGGAGATAAATTGTCATTCAGATAAAATAGCGTGAAATTTCTGCAAAACGCCGTTACCACAACCAGGCACATCAGGATCGAAAATTTCAGGTTTCTCATTTATTCAAGCATCTCCTCAACGAATTTTCTTACTTGTTCAATGTCCTGATTGTTTAACAATAATATCATTCCAATTTTGCCAACAGGTATATCGTAGATAGGACAGATTTCAATCTTTAAACCAAAATGGTTTGCTATTTTTTCAGCGATCTCCTTTGTCTGGGCATAAACTGCCCAGTCAGATCCTTCGAAATCTGGTGAATAAGGTCTTATTATGATTCTTCCGTCACCTTCAGCATAAAACAACAAAATACCGTTCTGATCGACCTTATGTTCAGAAAAAAATGGGATTAAAACCACATTTCCTGGTATTAATTCTTTCGAATAAAGTATTACTCTGATCAGCCCCTTCAGCTCTATGAGCTGATCAATCTTTCTTTGTGGTGTATCAAAAGCTGCTATCATTTGACCTGGTTTGTAAAGCAAACCTCTGTAGGATACATAATTTACAGACGATACAGTGATTTGCCCATCATGTTCGCTGAATATCAACTCATTGCGACCTTTGTAAACTACTTCTATCATATTTTCATCGAACTTCATATCTTCAACAATCATCTGTGGCAGGATCAATCTGTTATTTTCGATCATTGCAGGTATATCAAAGGTATCGAGAGTGTCTTTTAAAGGTATTTTATCTGATTTTTTTGCAACTCCGTCAATAAAAAAAGTGGATGCCTGTCTGGAAAATCCTGCCGTGTGACCTTTCCATACAAAATAAGAAAAATCACCAATTTCTCCTGTGGCGGGCTCTTCTAGTCCCATCAATTTGCAGTAGTTTTCCCATATAGTCGCAAATGTATTCCAATCCACTGTAAAATTCTCAGCAGGAGATGAATATATCATGTTAGTCCCGACATATATTTCAATTGAAAAGCAGAGAGAGAAGGCTATAAAAGCAAGGAAAAAAGATAATTTTCTCAATATTTAAAGGCACTCCTTCCTATAAATTCCCTGAGAATCGACGTTCTTGGTATATCTTCTATATTCGTAATTGGTAGAAAATAATCCAGAAGCTTTGTGAGTCTCAGAGCTTCTGTGTACTCCGAGGCATTCTGAGATATCTGAACAAGCAATTGCTCGGCAAAGGTCTTGAGTACCGCTAATTCGTAAACAATAGCAGAATTGAACATTGTATCTGCTTCTTCCTGAAATGGAAAAATGTATTTCTCTTCTCCGCGTCTGACACTTGGCCACATCATAATTGTTTCGAGTGCCGAATGGCCACGAAATTTGTAATCTCGGACTATTCTTCTGAGCAATCTTGTATCTGTTGTCGTGATTCTGTTGTGTGCGTCAAGGTTGAGTTGAGTTAAAGCACTCACATAGATTTTAAATTTATATGATCTATCAATCAAAGAGGTTAACTTTTCATTCAATCCATGTATACCTTCAACAACTATTGGTTGGTTTTTATCAACCTTAACTTTTTTACCAGAAGGTATTCTTTTTCCGATTTTGAAATCGAATTTTGGTAATTCCACTTCTTTCCCGTCAAGCAATTGAACCAGATGTTGGTTAAAAAGATCCAGATCTATGGCTTCAATTGATTCAAAGTCCGGATTACCATTTTCATCCTTAGGAGTTTTTTCTCTATCGACGAAGTAATCGTCAAGAGATACTGTTACTGGCTTGTAACCAAATACTTTAAGCTGGACCAGTAAGCGTTTGGCAAAGGTTGTTTTTCCAGATGATGAAGGGCCCGCTATGAGAATCAAACGAGCCATGCTTTCAGAAAACTGTTCAGCTATTTGGGCTATTCTTTTCTCGTGAAGGGCTTCATTGAGTATCATCAAATCAACTACTTCTCTCTCACCCCTGGCTATCAGTTCATTTAAATCCGCGACAGTGTTAATACCTATTACATCAAGCCAGCGTGCGTATTCAAGAAAAACAGAGGACAATTTTGGCAATTTCTTTGGTGAGCTTATATTTTCAGGATTTGCCCTGTCTGGCAAAACGACGAGAAACCCCTCGCCATCTTTCTGAAGATCGAAGTGAGTTAAATAACCCGTACTGGGAGGCATATAACCATAGTAATAATCATAATGGTTGAGACATTTATAAAGCTTTATCGTCTTCTTTTTTCTGAATTTGAACAATCTTATTCTGTCTGCGTCACCTTGCTCTGTAAAAATTTTGAAGGCATCTTCTTTGTAAAACTCGTGTTTTTCGAAAGTTATATCCATTTTTACCAGTTCACTCATTTTGCTCTTGATTTTGACTATTTCTTCTTCTGAAAACTCTTTTCTGTACCCGTTTTTTCTTAACTCGCAGTACAGGGCATTACCAACAGAATGTAGTACCCACAGCTGATAATCCTGATACATTTCTTTCAAAACCATGTGAAGAAGAAACAGCACACCGCGCTGGTAGATTCTCAAACCATCCAGGGTGGTAAGATCTATAAAAGAAACATTACCACCGCGATCCAGTTTTTTGTTGAGTTCCACTATAGAATTATCAATTTTTGCTGCTACAATGGCTGTCTGATGATATTTGCTGAATTTTGAGACGTAATCAATTAGCTTTGTGCCCTCAGGGACGATAAGCTCTTCATTTGTTTCTAAAAAGTAGAGTTTTATCAATGTACCACCTTCTTAGTCTATTGACGTTGGTTTCCAGCAGTGATAAAATTATACCACGGTGGGGCGTAGCCAAGCTGGTAAGGCATCGGACTTTGGATCCGACATTCGGAGGTTCGAATCCTCCCGCCCCAGCCAGAAAAGCGGGCATATGCCCGCTTTCTTTTTTCATCAAGGTTGTTATTCAAGTTCACTTAATGCAGCGTCGAAGTCAATGTAATTTGGATCTATTCTTCTCAACTGCTCAAGATAGAATTTTGCGCTTGTTGCATCTTCCAGAGATTTGCTCAAGTCGTAAAGATTGTAATAAGAGCTCGCCCGCATTTCAGTAGAAGCATTTGTATCCAGTGCAATACTTGAAAAACCAGATTCGATCTCAATTAAACTTTGCAGCAAGTACTGAATATATTCGGGATACAAATATGGTTTAATCTCTGAATAGAGAAGAGATAGATAATTGTATTTCACCTGTAGATTATTCTGATCTAATTGATACATACGGCTTGCCACTTCAAGTGATGTTGGATATTGTTCATACAAGTCTTTGATTAGCATTTCTTTTTCCGCCATAATCTGCTTAAGTTTTTCGCTACTTTGATCATCACTCTGATCTAAGGATTCTTCAATTTTTTCTAACAAAACCACATAAGCACTTTTAAGCGTATCAGGAGCTTGAGGCGAGATTGAATTGTCCTGGAAAATCTTTTCTTTTAATTCTTCCCTGAGAGATTCATATTCTGTTGGCGTGGATACCGAGCTGACTTTTCTCCATGTACTGTACACTTCATCTGCGATGACGAGTTCTATATTTTTTTCGCTGGTGTAATTTTCGTACCATTGCTGCATTTTCTGAGATTGGAGAGAATTTTTTTCTGATTCATATGTGTCCGAAAGTGCAAAGTTTTCAAAATCAGTTAAAACAGTCGCGCTTTGAACTTCAAGTACATACCACGAACTACCAAGCGGTATAGGACCAACGGTTGTATTTGTAGCCCCTGAAAAGATATCTTTTTCGAATTTTTCATCAAAGATTCCGCGGGTGAGATTGGGTATATCCTGCACAGATAAGCCCATTTCACTCGCTGCCCCATCAAATCCTTTTTCAAGAAGAATGTTTATGAACTTGTTTGCACTGCTTTCATCAGTGAATGAAACTAATTTTGCATCAACTTTGTCATATTTTTTTCGTAATTGATCTATATTCTCCTCAAAATACTTTTTCATTTCTTCACTATCAACATTTGCTACTGAAGCCACAACTTTCTGCTGGGTTAAAGATTTCTCCAGAGTTGGTTTCAGTACGGCATTTAGATATACATTAACACTTCCATAACGCTGTTTTATATACTGGACCAGTGACTGATCTTTTTCAATCTGCTGCCTGTACTCATTTAATTTTGCTTCTATCTCTTTATTTGACGCTGTTAGCTTATTCTGTTTTGCATAGTGAAGAATAACCTTGTTTTTAAGCAAATCTTCGAGCAAAGATGCCTTCTGTGATGGTTCCTGAAAGATGGGATCTAACTGACTGATCCCGTAATTGCTTAAAAGATTTCCGTATTCTGAATCAAGTTCAGAAGGCAATACCCATGTATCTGAATCCTCAATAGGTGATCCAGCGATAGTTAAATAACCTATTGCCTGGTCTAAGGAAATCTTGCTACTTTCCTGCCTTCCCGATAGGTAACTTGCCACTGACCACCAGGCTATGCCGGCAACAAAAGATACAGCTATGATCCAGACGATAACCTTCTGCCATTTCTTAAACCATTCTCTCATTCAACAGCACTCCCTTCAAGATCGTCCTCTTCGGTTTGGCTAACAAGAGGAAAAGCTATCACATCTCTTATAGACGGTGAATTTGTTAGCAACATTATCAGCCTGTCTATGCCTATTCCCAAGCCACCTGTTGGAGGTAACCCGTATTCCAGAGCCCTTATAAAATCGAGATCCATTCTGTGGGCTTCCTCATCACCTGCGTCTCTAAGCTTTAATTGGGCTTTGAATCTCTCCAATTGATCATCTGGATCATTCAGCTCACTGAATGCATTTCCCATCTCCATTCCAAAAATAATCGGTTCGAATCTCTCAGTCAATCTTGGATCATCACGGTGCCTTTTTGCAAGTGGGGATATATCTACTGGATGATCCATTAAAAACGTTGGCTGTATCACTTCTTCTTCTACCAGGTCCCACAATTTCTCTATCATTTTTTCTCGAGATTTGGTATCCGGCTCGACGCCCCGCTCTTTGAGCACGTAGTATAGTTTTTCATCATTATCTTCGAGTATATCCACATCCAATCTCGATTTTATAAACTCTCTCATTTTAATTCTTTTCCAGGGAGGTTTAAAATCAAGTTCCACACCCTGATAAGTTAATTTGTACGAACCATAAAGGTGAAGTACAAGTTCAGAAATGAGAGATTCTGTCAATTCCATCATGTCATTGTAATCAGCATAGGCCTGGTAAATTTCTATAGAGGTGAATTCCGGACTATGCTTGTACGATATACCTTCGTTCCGGAAATTTTTTCCTATCTCGTAGACTTTTTCAAATCCACCGACAATATACCTTTTGAGATGTAATTCGGGGGCAATTCTTAGATACATTTCGCAATCCAGGGCCTCAAGTCTTGTAATAAACGGTTTTGCAGCACCTCCGCCAGGTATAAAATTCAACACAGGTGTCTCTACTTCAACAAAATCAAGCCGATTTAAAAAATCTCTTATGAATCTTATCGCTTCATAACGGATTCTAAACCTCTCTAAGGTAGAATCGTTAGCTATCATATCAACGTAGCGCTGCCTGTAAGCAACTTCTTTGTCTTTTAAGCCGTGCCATTTCTCTGGTAATGGTCTTCTTGATTTACTAAGAAGCTGGAAATTCTTAACATAAACGGTTAGTTCTCCTGTTCTGCTTTTAAATGGAAAACCTGTGATACCGATAATGTCACCTGGTGCAATGTATTTTTTGAAAAGGTTGTATTTTTCCTCTGAAATTTCGTTTTGTCTTATGTATGCTTGTATTCTTCCGTAGAAATCTTTGATTGTGAAAAAGCAGGATTTTCCATGTAAACGAACTGTCATAACACGTCCTGCAGTGGATATCTCCTCATCTTGCAAAACTTCGCCAGGCTGAAGTGCTTGAAATTTTTCCTGTATAGTTTTCGTCGTGTGTGTTTTTTCAAATTTGTATGGGTATGGATTAACTCCCAGTTTTCTGAGTTCTTCTACTTCCTTAGCCCGCTGGCTTAGTATATCTTTTATCACATGATCACCTCATTCTTGGTTAAGTGATTTGGAGCTTATTCCAAGAATTTCATATCTTACCGAACCTGCGGGTGCTTTGAGTTTTACTACTTCACCAACTTTTCTACCCATTAGTGCTCTTCCCACAGGAGAATCGACACTTATTTTGTTGGAAAAGATATCAGCTTCCTGAGGATTGACAAGTCTTACGGAACGTTCCTCGCCTGTGTTCAGGTTTTTAATAATCACATAGGAACCGACGGATATTTGATTCGAATCTGTATTTTCTATTATTTCAGAGTTGTTGAGAATCTGTTCTAATTCCGTTATTCTGCTTCCTATACGTCCCTGTTCATTTTTGGCTTCATCATATTCTGTATTTTCAGACAGATCTCCAAGCTCTCTTGCTTCCTTTATCCTTTCTGATATTTCATACATCAACTTTTGCTTCAAAGAATCAAGTTCTTGCTTCAATTCTTCGTATCCTTCCTTTGTCAGGTAAATCACGTTTTTCTTGTTCATCAATCCACCTCCTGATCTTTTTTTAATTCCCGGACAATATCGAGAAATTGATCTATCTCTCTAAAATCTTTGTAAACAGAAGCAAATCTGACATATGCAACCTGATCTATTTGTCTCAATTTCGACATAACCAGCTCCCCTATGAGTTTTGATGGGATCTCTGTGCTACCCTGTTTTTGAAGAGCAAGTTCTACTTCTTCAACCAGCTTTTCCAGCGTTTCGTAAGAAATAGGTCTTTTCTCGCACGCTTTTAAAACTCCGTTGAGCAATTTTGAACGATCGAACGTCTCTCTCCTTCCATCTTTCTTGACTACTATTATAGGCAAAAGTTCGTAACGCTCGTATGTTGTGAAACGAGCGCCACACTCAATACACTCTCTTCTTCTTCTAATAGCTGTGCCATCCAGAGTTGGTCTTGAATCTAGAACCCTACTATCTGGGTGACCACAAAATGGACATTTCATCTTGACTTTCCTTTCTCTATCTGTTCGGCGAGTGAGATTATTTTCTTCATTCTCGTAAAAACCATTGATTTGGTCATCTTTGGCTCCATCATTTCTCCGAGCTCTCGCAAACTCATATCTTCATTTTCAAGTCTTAAATAAGCTAATAATCTCAGCTCATCGTTTAGTGAATCAAGACCTATGCTTTCCTCTATTATCTTTATAGCCCTGAGCTGCCTTGCGGTACTATTACCTATTCTATCAGCGTTTGCTGACAAAAAGTTCATACTTCTATTAACATCAGAAATCACAGAACGTCTCTGAACGATCTGTTCGACCTTTGTAGCCGACTGAATTGCGCCAATAAGGTTCAAAAACTCTATCAAATCACTCGCTGCTCTGATTGTAAGTTTGAAATTGTTTCTTACCTGGAGAACTTTTGATTGTATCTCAAATTTTTTTCTCAGGGTAAATGATATTTGATTGAGTAGGTTTTCATCCGAGTGATTGATTTCCAGATGGTATGAAGCAACAGGGTTTATAACTGTTCCACAGACTAAATATAAGCCTCGAAGAAAGACACCAAAAAGCTCTGGATCGATTGAGACCCATTCGGGTATATCAGTATTCAGAAAATATATTTCATTGTTCCCAAATGAACTAACCGTCAGATCTAATTGAACGTTTTTTTGTTTCCACAACCTTTGATTTTGAACAACAAAGATTTCATAATCACCAGATGACAGGATTTTCATAACAGTTATAAATCTCCTCGCAATCTTTATGCTCGGGAACATAATAGATAGATTCATTTGTTTTTTTGACAACCTTAAAACTCCTTTTCCTTTGATAAAACCTATGAGCTCGGCTTCTGCCTCTTTCTTATCGTTAATTTCTGTAGAACACAGCTCATATTTCACTTCTTCAGAGAAGCTCATCCTTCAGCTTCCCCTTTCCAAAAGTTTCATGATTACTTTTGCAAGTAATTGTGGATTGTGCCTTGCTTTTGGTCTGGTATCATTGGGTTCGAATTCTATCGTCAGCAGAGGTTCAAATATATAACGCTCATCCACATCACCATTCGACAAAACAGGTTCTGCTAATTCCCTGGCATAAGAATTCAAAAGCTTTTCAGGTGGCATCAAATTATTTGCGATGATAAAATCAACCCTACTTCTAAGATATTTCTCTAATTCTTTTACATGATCTTGCAGGCTCAGTCCCGCTGTCTCGCCTGGTTGAGTCATTATGTTTGCAACGTATATTTTAATGGCTTTTTCGTTGCTGTTAATTGTGTCAGCAACATTATCCACAAGAAGATTAGTAATCACGCTTGTATAAAGACTGCCTGGGCCGAAAACAATTGCATCCGCATCAGATAGTGCGTTAATAACCTCATCCAGGGCTTTAACCCTTTTGTTTAGTTTAATTGATATTATTTTGCGTTTTTGCCTCACAATCTCAGTTTCTCCGATTATCTCGCTACCATCTTCATATATAGCGATCAATCTGATCAATTCTTCGCAAACAGGGAGAACTTTTCCTTTTATAGCAAGTATTTGCGATGCAAGTTTGACAGCTATGCTAAAACTTCCAGTCATTCTGGTCAGGGCAGCTAATATTATATTCCCAACACTGTGATTTGACAGTGTACCATTTGTCTTGAACCTGAAAGAGAAAATTCTGCTCATCAAATCCTCGTCTTTAGCTAATGCAATGATATTGTTCCTTACATCACCTGGAGGAGGCATCTCCAGTTCTTCTCTGATTATTCCAGAACTCCCTCCTTCGTCAGTAACCGCAACTATTGCGGTTAAATCTACCCCAGTATTTTTCAATCCTCTCAGCAAAACTGAAAGACCTGTTCCCCCGCCTACGGCGACTACCTTCATTTATTCACATCCCTGTGTTCAACGTAGACATAAAATCTATCTTTAAGTATTTTTGAGAGTTTTTCGGCAACATAAACTGATCTGTGTCTTCCACCGGTGCAGCCTATTGAAACTGTCATGAATGGCCTGCCTTCACTTTTGTATCTTGTGGCAGCAATATGTAAAAGCTTG
This sequence comes from Pseudothermotoga elfii DSM 9442 = NBRC 107921, assembly GCF_000504085.1. Classification (NCBI taxonomy): domain Bacteria; kingdom Thermotogati; phylum Thermotogota; class Thermotogae; order Thermotogales; family Thermotogaceae; genus Pseudothermotoga; species Pseudothermotoga elfii. Next base: position 547,428 of record NC_022792.1, read on the forward strand.
TAAGTGTACTGTATAAAGTCCTCAACTATGGGATATTTGGAAAAAAAGTTTACTATTTCTTGATCTGTACCATTTAACTGTGCCAGCTTGCGATCATAATATGGGTTTGGTAAAAAGCGTGTGTCGATTATAAAATCAGTGTCGGCTGGTAATCCGTACTTGAAGCCAAAACTTCTTATTCTGATAACAAATTGTGCTTCTTCTTTCAGCAGAGATCCTATTTTTTCTCTGAGCGTATGGATGTCAAGACCTGTCGTGTCTATAACTACAGACATTTCTTTCATATCTCCGAGCAATTCTTTTTCTTTTGAAATAGCTTCTTTCAAGCTCAATTGCCCTTCCAACGGGTGACGTCTTCTCGTTGTGGCAAACCTTTTAAGAAGTTCTTCATCAGAAGCTTCCAGAAATAACACGGTCACAATGTTACTGTAATTATCTACAAGTTTTTTAATAGCCTGAACGGCGTTACCCAGCTGAGCGCTCCTGATATCCACGACAAGTGCCACTTTGTCAATAGATGAACTTGAGAGCAACACCATGAAATCGTTCAGAAGAGCTGGTGGAAGGTTGTCTATGCAAAAAAAACCAATGTCTTCAAGAACTCTCGCTACTGTACTTTTTCCCGCTCCAGACAAACCCGAGACTACCAGTATTCTCTTCATGATTTTTCTCATCCTCCAAGTCAGTGAACTGCACAGTATATGGAAGTTTCAACAAAGTTTGGTATTTTGAGATCTTCGTATGAAATGAAAGCGGGTCCTGAGTCACGAAAAAGCTAATTTTTCCGATGATTTTTCCATCTTGTCGGCAGCTCAGCCAGATATTTTTAACCAAACTCTCGGCAGGATCGTAAAATCGTAATTTAGGAAAGATCGTCTGAATTTTTTCTATAAGAAGAGGTAAATGTGTGCATCCAAGAATTACCAGATCGGCATTTTTAAATGGTTCGAAACATTCTTTAATCTCTATATCTGCTTGTCTACCATGAACTTCATTGTTTTCTATAAGTTCGACAAGTTTCTGGCATGGCCGTTGAATAATTTTGCTTATTCCTCGATTTAATAGTAATTTTTCATATATACCACTTTTGATTGTCAGTTCTGTTGCTGCAACCCCTATGCATTGCGCAGAGGAAAAATTGATGTCAAAATCAAGTATCCCGAAATAGGGAGGTATTCTGGCTGATAAACTGGATAGTTTAAGGACAGCATCTGCAGTGTTGCACGCAGCAACAATACAATCTGCACCCTGTAAAGCGAGAAAATTTATTATCCTGGTTACCCTTTCGAAGATCTGCTGATGAGTTTTAGTACCGTAGGGAGCATAAAGTGTATCTGCAACATACACATATTCATTGTGCGGCATATATTCTACCAGCTTTTGCAACACAGTAAATCCACCTATTCCAGAATCAAAAACTCCTATCTTCATGATTTACCTTCCTCTTTTTCACTGAAAAATGATTTTATCTTGAATGTCAAATGGTTTATGATTTTTTCAGACCTTATCTCATTCAAAAGGGCATTTGTAAGCATCACGAGCAATATTTCATCTGTTTCTGCCTCTTCGACGATATTTTTTATCTGAGAATATTCTGTTTGGAGACGATTCAGAACGTTCAGTAATTCCTCCTCTGTGGCATCTGTGACTAAATCATAGTTCTTATCGTCAAGTCTAATATTCACGCTTTTCTTCATAAACACTCTCCGTGACATTAATCATGTTCTGAAGTTTTTGAATCAGAGAATTCATGGAGTTTCTATAAGTTTCAACAAGGGTTTCGAGTTCCCTTTTCTCTTTGTCAAGTTTTTCGATTTTGCTTAAAGCTTCGTTAATTTGTTTCCATAATTGTTCATTTTCTTCTTTTGCTTTCTTGTGCTCTTCCAGAAGTTTGTCTACAAGCTTTTCAAGTTCAGCCAGCCTGTCCAAATCCATTCACCCCTTGAAATTAAAGTATATCACAACTGTTTTTGCTTTTCGATATACTATGATTGGAGGCGAACATGATGATAGAAATTGGTGGTTCTCGATTAACAGTTTCTGATGTTGTTAAAGTTGCCAGATATTGTGAAAAAGTAGAACTTTCTCCTGAATCTATAGTGAAGATGCAAAAAAGTCGCGAAGTGGTAGAACAGATATTGAAAGAGGAACGAGCTATCTATGGTGTGAATACAGGTTTTGGGGCCTTTGCCAATGTTAAGATACCAAAAGATGATCTGTTGCAAATACAGAAAAATATCTTGCTTTCTCATGCATGCGGTGTAGGCGAACCATTGAGTGAAGAAATAGTCAGGGCGATGATGCTGATAAGGGCACATTCTCTCTCTTGGTTTTTCCGGAGTCAGACCTGTGATAGTCAAAAAACTCTGCGAGTTTTTGAACAAAGGAGTAACTCCATATGTCCCATCAAAAGGATCAGTTGGTTCAAGTGGAGATCTTGCTCCACTTGCCCATATTGCTCTGCCTCTAATTGGCGAAGGATATATTCTCAAAAACGGAGTTAAAGTCCCAGCTAAGGAAGTTCTGCTCGAAAAAAATATAGATCCTCTTATTCTTTCAGAAAAAGAAGGTCTGAGTCTTGTAAATGGGACTCAAGCAATGGCAGCTATTCTTTCGATTGTGGTGAATGATGTAGCCAATTTGATTTATCTTGCTGTGCGTGTGGCTGCTTTGGTTGCAGATGTATTGATGGCTTCTCCTGATGCGTACGAGGATATCGTATGGATTTCAAGGCCACACAGAGGTCAGAAAATCGTTGCCAAATTGATGAAAGAACTGTTTGAAGGTAGTCAAATCAGGGAGTCTCACAGAAATTGTTCACAGGTTCAAGATGCTTATTCTCTCAGATGCATCCCACAGGTCTATGGAGCTGTCCTGGACTGCTTAGAATATGTAAAAAAGATTGTCGAGATCGAACTGAATTCAGCTACAGATAATCCGCTGGTTTTTGGTGAAAAAATACTGTCTCAGGGGAATTTTCATGGTGAACCTCTGGCTCTATCAGCTGATTTTCTTGCTATATCTCTGTCAGATTTCGGCAATATGGTGGAAAGACAGATAGATAGAATGGTGAACCCGAAAGTTAATGCGAATTTGCCTCCCTTTTTGGTTATCGGGGACGAGGGAACAAATTCTGGCTACATGATATGGCAATACACAGCAGCGGCCCTTTGCAATGAAAATAAAATTTTGTCTCATTCAGCATCGGTGGATACGATTCCAACAAGTGGTTATCAGGAAGATCATGTCAGCATGGGAATGAATGCTTGTCTAAAATTGATGAGAATATATGAAAATATAATCTCGCTTGTCTCTATAGAGCTAATGTGTGCTACTAGAGCTCTGCAACTTAGAAGGCCTCTCAAGACATCACCAAAAAACGAAGAATTGTTTGAATCAACAGTACCATTGATTGATAAAGTTTCGGGCGATAGTTTTGTTCAGGATCAATTTGAAAGGATCAGATCATTTGTTTTAGAGAAAACCAGAGTTGTTATGAATGAATGGTGGAGAAGTTATGAATGAAAATATCTGGTTTGATGACATTGAACAGTTTCTCGTCTGCCCAAGGAGGTATTGCATAGAAAAAACATCCAGAAATTATGAACGTATACCAGACGAACAGAAAACAAGAGAATTGATGAAACTAAAATTTTCTATCGAAAAACCTGTAATCTCCGCCGATCTTTTCGGGAATACCCTCATCTCATCACCCGACGCGATAGTTCCCCATGGAGAGATGTGGAAGATTTTAATGAAAAAAACTGCCAAAAGATTTAAGAAGAAGTATTTGCTGGAAGCAGCTTTTCACGGATATGTTTTTTCAAGCAACGGATATATAATTTCTCAGGTTATTGTTGAATCGCCTTATTTTAGAGCAAGTATAGACTGGAAAGAAGGCATCCCTCATCTTTTTAGTGTTATAGAAAACATTGTTTATTCACAGATGGACGATCCTCCCGTGCCAAAACCTGTTTCTCAGTGCAAAACCTGCAGACACGTTCTTGAATGTACAAAAATACTTGTTAAAGAAGGGAGTTTGTTAGCGATACACGGTTTGAACAGCAAATTGAAGATGAAATTGATTGAACAAGGTGTGACAGATCTTCCGGATATTTTATCGAAAGATATAGATTATATCTCTATAGATACTGTTGAAAAACTCAGGAAAAAGGTGACCGCCTTACTTGAAGATAAGGTTCTGGTCATATCCCAGTATGACAGGTTGGAAGAAGGTGTTTTTCTTGATATAGAGTCACACCCACTGAAAGATTTTGATTACTTATTTGGTGTGCTTGTTGACGATAAATATATTCCCTATCTCTGTGAGTCAATAGAAGATGAATACAGAGTTTTTGGAGAACTCCTCGATTTTCTTGATAGAACAAGTGGTCCCATATATCATTATTGTCCATATGAACCTTCTCGATTTTCCTCTCTTGTGAACAGATGGAGTGATTTGGGGACTGTATATAGAAAGATAAAGACAAGATTTGTCGATGTCTATCAAATTTTAGTGAAACATATTGCTCTTCCTCTTTTCACATACTCACTGAAAAGTGTAGCACGCTTTTTGGGTTATCAATGGCGCACAAATCTCGATGGTCTAAGAGCTTCGAGATATTATCAATTATGGCTTTCTACACGTGATCAGGAATATCTCGATATTCTCCTTGAATATAACGAAGATGACACGCGTGCTACAAAGCTCGTGGTGGAAAAACTAAATTACTTTCGAAATCAAAAAGTAATTTACAGATAATCAAAAAGTAATTTTCTTGCTCCATAATTTGACTGACCAGTCAGTAAAAAGGAGGTAAAACTATGGCGGTTGTGGGAGGAGTTAAAGGATTGATTTATAGACAGGCTGGCAAGCTTGTTTCAATGGTCTTAAAAAACACCGATGAAGAAGGATTGTACAAGTTATTTTCAACACTCAGCGCATTTACCAAGGAACCATCTAAGAGTGGTCTGAAAAAACTTGCAATCATGGCTAAGGAAAAACATCCGATGATTACCAGCTGGGTTAACGTATTCAGAAGATCAAGTCCAAAATGTGTTGAGAAGATCATAAACAATTTGATCATCAATGAATTCGCAATAGGAGAACCAGTCAGACAGCAGAAAATGCATGACCACAGAGTTGTTTTGCCGAAACTTGGTGTTATAAGCCCCACTTATGCTTGCAATTTGAACTGTGTGGGGTGTTATGCGGGTCTTTACGGCAGAAAATACGAACTGACAAAAGAAGAGGTTAGCAAAGTTATACAGCAAGCCAATGAACTTGGAATCTATTTTTGGGTTATCACCGGCGGAGAACCTTTTTACTGGCCATATTTAATGGATATCCTGGAGGAATTCAACGATAATTACTTCCTGATCTACACCAATGGCACTCTTATCACGGAGGAGATCGCAGAGAAACTTTCGAAGCTTGGGAATGCTACACCGGCAATATCTGTGGAAGGTTTTGAGCTCGATACAGATTGGAGAAGAGGTAGAGGCGTCTTTAAGAGCATTATGGAAACCTGGGATAGGTTGAGAAGACATGGGGTACCTTTTGGAGCATCTATAACTGCAACAAGAATGAATCACGATACCCTTATGAAGGATGAATTCTGGAAATTTTTGGAAGAGCAGCAGGTTGTTTATGCATGGGTCTTCCAATATATGCCTGTTGGAATTAATGCATCGATGGATCTTGTTCCAACACCACAACAGAGATACGAGAGGTTCTTTAAAACTGATGAAGTCAGGCTTGGTGGAAAATTTGCATTTGTTGCTGATTTCTGGAACCATGGATTTTTGACACATGGATGTCTTGCAGCAGGTTCAAAATACTTCCATGTAAATGCAAAAGGTTATGTCGAACCGTGCGTTTTCCAGCAATATGCAGTAGATAGCATCAGAGAAAAGTCGGTGCTCGAAATTTTGAAATCCCCATTCTTTGAATCTTATAAGCGTATGGTTCCTTATTCAAACAACCTCTTCAGACCATGCCCAATCATAGATAACCCGAAAGTTTACAGAGCTATGGTAAAACATTTCAATGCAATACCCCAGCATGAAGGATCAGAAAGAGTAGTAGAAGAGTTAGCAGAAGAAATTGACAAATTAGCTGATGAATGGAAAGTTTACGCCGATAAATTATGGTATGAACAAGGCTATATAGACAGATATCCCGTTAATCGAGGAATATACAACTACGAGACACGCATGAAACGCTATGCAAATAAAGAAGAAGCCCTTGCTGTTGATAAAAAAATGAAGTGAGGAGTTGCTCCTCACTTCATGGCAGGGAGTGAAAAAATGTCCGATGCTCGTGAAAAGATTCTTCAAGCTGCCAGGGCCGCATTTTCAGAAAGGGGTTTTGATGGCGTTAGTGTCGAGGAAATAGCGCATCGTGCCGGAGTAAAAAAAGCGCTCATATACTATTATTTTTCCAGCAAGGAGACTCTTTTTGAAGAAGTATGGAATAATGCGCTTGAAGAACTTGAAAAACACATTTTTAAGGAAATAGAAGGAGAAAATTATTATATTAAGAAAATAAAGCGCTTTCTCAAAGCCTATGTGGATTTTGTGACGAGCAGAAAAATTCTCTCAAGAGTCATAGAAAGAGAAAAACCTGCTGTACTTAATGCTGCGAACAGTGGAGAAACATGGTCGAGGTTAAGAGACAGATATAATGTTTTTGTGGAAAGAGTTGCAAAGTTGATCGAAGAGGGAAAAGAGAACGAATTGATACATCCGGATATAGACCCCAAAGCAGCGGCAAAGTTGATTGCAGAAGCAATGAGTGATTCAACATCCGACCCTCCGATAGCAGAGTCGTTACAACTGCTGATTTTGCGTGGATTGATAAAAGAAAGTTGAAATTTGGCAGTGAAGGTTTTATAATCTATTCTGCTGGGGCCGTAGCTCAGTCGGGAGAGCGCTACCTTCGCAAGGTAGAAGCCGTGGGTTCAAGTCCCATCGGCTCCACCAACGGGGCGAACAAATGCCCCGTTTTTTGTGTTAGATTTTAATTGGAGGTTGGTGATTATGAATTTAGTTCCCCCACACAATCTTGAAGCAGAAGAAGCCTTGTTGGGAAGCATTTTGATTGATCCCAGTGTTGTTAACGATGTGATGGAAATATTGAAAAGTGAAGATTTTTACTCAAAGAAGCATCAAGTCGTTTTCGCAGTCATGGAAAGATTGTACGAAAGAGGAGATCCAATAGATATATTATCTGTGTGCGAGGAGCTGAAGAAAAACGGCCAGATGAAATTTGTCGGAAGTGATCTGGATATCGCAAAACTTGCGGAATCCGTTCCAACATCAGCTCATGCCATGCATTATGCCAGGATAATCAGGGACAAATCAATTCTCAGAAGCTTAATAGAAGCTGGCAGGAGTATTGTTGAATCTTCTTACGAGGAAAGGGAAGTGGATGAAATTCTTGACGAAGCAGAAAGGGTGGTTTTCGAAATAGCTGAATCTCGTGCAACAAAGACCTACAACCATATTGGAGCGATTATGCATCAAGTTTTTGAGAATCTCGAAGAGCTACGAACAAGGAGTTCGAATGTTCTGGAACCTGGAGCAGTGGTAAGTGGACTTCCAACAGGGTTGAAGTCTCTTGATAGGCAGACTACAGGTTTCCACAAATCGGACCTTGTAATTGTTGCGGCGCGACCATCAGTCGGAAAGACGGCCTTCGCGTTGACTATTGCACGAAATATGGCTGTGAAATTCAATTTATCAATAGGTGTATTCAGTTTGGAAATGTCGAAAGAACAACTTGCTCAGAGATTGCTTTGCACCGAATCCAGTGTGGATTTACACAAACTCAGGACGGGTTTTCTTACCAACGACGAATGGGAAAGACTCACGATAGGAGCATCGAGATTATACAAAGCCAATTTGATAGTTGATGATGAACCATCGCTGGACCCAAGAACACTCCGTGCAAAAGCCAGAAGAATGAAAAGAGAATACAATGTTGATGCAATTTTTGTTGATTATCTGCAATTAATGCATGTACGAGGAGGTTCGTCTGAAAGCAGACAGCAGGAAATATCTGAGATTTCGCGATCCTTAAAGTTGCTTGCAAGGGAGCTGAATGTGGTTGTAATCGCACTTTCGCAGCTCTCTCGTGCCGTTGAATCCCGAGAAGACAAAAGGCCTCGTTTGAGTGATTTACGTGAATCTGGCGCAATAGAGCAAGACGCAGATACGGTGCTCTTTATATATAGAGATGAATATTACAAGAAGAGCGATCGAATACATGAGCCTCATGAGGCAGAAATAATCATCGGTAAACAGCGAAATGGCCCGATAGGCACCGTGGTTCTCATGTTCGAACCGAAAACAGCCTCGTTTTACGAGATGGAGAGGATGCCGGATGAATGACCTTCGTGTTGGCATAGGTACGGACAGACATCCTTTTGTTGAAGGAAGAAAATTGATTCTTGCAGGTGTGGAGATAAACTCATCTGTGGGCCTTTTAGGTCACTCAGATGGTGATGCTCTATGCCATTCATTGATAGATTCTTTGCTTGGAGCAGTATGCTTGGGGGATATTGGCCAGTATTTTCCAGAAACTGATGAGTGGAAAGACGCTTCGAGTATTTTCTTGCTTGAAAAAATTATTGACATGATAAGGGATCAGGGCTGGGAAGTTGTGAATATAGATACGATTGTTACCTGTGGTAGAATCAGACTTTCTGATTACAGAGACGATATGATTAAAAATTTGTCGAAGATTATGAATATACCTGAACAGAGAATCAGTGTAAAATTCAAAAGTGCTAACGGGCTTGGTTTTGAATCTCAAGATGGGGTTTCCGTGTTGACTATATGTTTGTTAAGGGGCCCTTCCAGTAGGAATTCTTGAGCCGCGAATCACCTCTTTTGCTTGTTCAAGAAGCCATTCTTCATTTGAAAAGACCAGAACACCTGTTTTTGAGAAAGGCTGGTTCACATTGATAATTTCTTCTGATCTGCTTAAAAGAACAATAGCACCCTCAAGGACTTTTTTTCTTATTTGCTCAATTTCTGAAAGATTTACCTTGGTATCTATTCTTAGATTCGGCAATTTTCCTTTTACAGAGCCATCAACCAAGACGAAAACTGTTTCATAACCCAGATCTATCAGTTTTTGAATCTTATTTTCACTTTCCACAAGGGATGGATAAATTGCTTTTCGATTCACTAAGGCCCTTACAACTTCTGCATCTATATTTCCTGTAGCATTCACCACTGGAATAACGCCGCTGTTTACAAAGCCTTCAGCAAGGTATGTGATAACCTGTGCGGTAATATATGGAGAACGGGAAATTCTATCAACTGGATTGGGATCGAGCTCATCAAGTGTGTCAAGTGTACCGAAAGCAACATAATTAAAACCGTATGAACGTGCAACCATCCCGGCAAAATACCCCACATCTCTGGCTATATCAAGATTCTGATTGCACCCCATACTTAAAAGTGAGATGTCTTTCAAAAGAACCTGAAGAGGTACATTTAGTAAACAATCAGCGTGAACATATTTGAGCTGTGTGCAAATATCAATTCCAAATGCCTCGCTCAAACATATCAATGATAAAAGTACCAGGACCACCTTTTGTGTTATCCTCAGTAACAAAATCAGCAACCTCCTTAAGTGATCTGGTTGCATTGTTGACAGCCACTTTTACTTTAACAGACATCAACAAGGGTATATCGTTGTCATTGTCTCCAAATGCGGCAGCTTCGTATAAGTTCCAGTTTTTTTCTCTTGCCAGTATCTGAAGAGCTCTTCCTTTGTTAATCTCAAATGGAACAAAATCAAGATAATTTTCAAACGATTTGAAGATTGAAAGATTGGGAAAACTTTCTCTCAATTTTGGTATAACAGGCTCCAATCTTTCCGGGCTGTCGATTGCCAGTATTTTCGTGGGGGCATTTTTTCTCACTGCTTCTGCCAGATCTGGTACTACTGTTAGCTCAATTTGTGAATGATCACTGTAAGCTTTCGCAAAGTCATTTTCTTCCTCGACTACGAGTTTATCATTTATATATGCCTGCCTGTGGATTTTCAATATTCTAAGCACTTTAACAACTTCCTCGGCCGTTTCTGGGTTGATCCTTATATCAAGGATCTTACCTTTGTTTTCGATCCAAACAACAGATCCATTGTAAGCTATTAAAGAAAATTCCCTGTCAAAATAACGGCGCAATAATTTTGTGATAGACGGGAGCATTCGGCCACTGGCAAAAACAATTTCTTTTCCTCTTTCCAGAAGTAATCTGATGGCTTCAAGATTTTTCGGATGGATATCATGTGAGTCCATCAAAATCGTTCCATCCAGATCAAATATGAAGATTTTCAGAACGGTTCACCTCTCTCCCAAATAGTCTCAAAGTACTCCATATATTTTTTCAGAACATTCCTGTTCTTCAAAACTATCAGCATCTCGGCGTTTCTTGAATACCCGCTTTTTGTTGCGTTCGCAGAGCCTGTTAGAACAGTTTTGCCGTCGATTATAAATAATTTGCTATGCAATGTCATATCTCTTATAACTCTCGTTTGTATGGCTGTGAATGGCAGTTTGCATAAATTTGAGTTATTAAGGAACCATTCATCGACTAATAATCTTACACGAATTTTTTTGCTTGAGAGTATCTTCAACGTTGCCCACACTGACGGATGAGTCAGGGCATACATGGCCACATCGACGCTTTTCTTGGCTTTTGAAAGTTCACACAAAACTGTTTCCTCAATATTGGTTGTTGTTGCATAAAGATCATCAGATCTCAATCGTATTTTCCCAAAAAATCCGTTCCAGAGATCATCAAAAAAATTCTGAAATTTTGCCCCCATATTTGGATCGTTGATTATCAGAATATCATTAAAAGATCTCTGTATACTATGAGAAGTAAAATTCGCTGATCCTATTATTGAAATCTTCTGATCAACCAGAATCACCTTCAGATGAAATAACGAACTCTCAGCATCGATTTTCAATGGTATGTTACTCGCATATAATGGTGTTTCTGAAATAACTTTGACATCCACTCCTCTTTTTACTGCTCCTTCAAGTGATTTTATTATAGACGGCTCATCAATTGAAAATGTGCATATCGAAATACTGTATTCGGCTCTTTCAAGAATACTCACTATGTCGATAGCAGACATAGGTGTAAAAATAACCTCTATAGCTACAATCAAACGTGCTATTATTAATAAACAAAGGGTAAGATGCCTGATCATACTAATCAGATTATACAGGAGGTAGATATCATGATTCATGAAATAAACGAAATTGTATCTCTTGTTTCAACAGGCCCTATAGGAACAAACACATATATCTTGAAAAATTCTCCAGTGATTGTTATAGATCCAGGTTTTGGGATAGGGCATCATTTAAAAGAAGAGTGTGTGGTTTTGTTAACCCACAGCCATTATGACCACATATGTGGCTTGAATGAAATAAAAGTTACGAAAGTTTATGTTTCTGAGGAAGATCTTCAAGGTCTTGGTGATCCATCAGTCAATAAATCACGCTTTTTTGGAAACTCTTTCGTTTACGATGGATCTTTTGATATATTTCAGGATACTCTGACAATAGGTAAATGGCATTTTGATGTTATAAGAACTCCCGGGCATACGAAGGGTTCCGTAGTCCTTTCAACAGATGGGATGTTTTTCACTGGTGATACAATTTTTATGGATAGTATAGGCAGAACAGATTTCCCGGAATCTGATGAAAAAAAGATGGTAGAGAGTATAAAAATGCTTTTGAATATTTTTAAAAAAGTTGATCCGGATTTATTGGTTTTGCCTGGACATATGGAATGGGGTAAAGTTAAAGAACTCCTGAAAAGAAACTATTTTCTAAGGGAGGCGCTGATTTGAAAAAGACTTTGATTGTGCTGCTTGTTTTGTTCTTTTTCTCAAGCTGTATGATCAGGCCAATTTACGTTCCACCAAGAGTTTATTCGATAAGTTCTGCTGTGAAATCTTTGCAAGATTCGTATTTGCTTGTTTTTGTTGAGGAAGTGGATGGATATGGCCCCGTTGAGGCAAAGGGCGTGGTTGCAAGCTATGTTCACGATGGAAAGAATTACCTTTTCTACGGATTCAAATTTTATGACGACTCACCAAAAGTGTACTGGAAGAAAATCGTTAAGGAAATTGGAATATGGAGTTCACGTACCTACTTTGATCTGTTAAACAGTGGGTTATACAGCTCAAAGAAAGACGGAAAGTATATAGTAGTCTGGTGGAAAGATGTGTGGATGTTTATCGTGGAGTCATCCTCAAATGCGGAAGATTTTGCAAATTATGCCATGAACTGGTTCGCAAAATTAGGAGGTAGCGAGGGATGGTAATATTGGCGCACAGGGGTTATTCGGCAAAGTTTTTTGAGAATACACTGACAGCATTTAAAAAAGCTTTTGAATTTGGGGCAGATGGAGTGGAGCTTGATCTGAGGTCGACCAGAGACAATCAGATTGTGGTTGTTCACGATGATAATCTCGAGAGATTCTGTGGAATAAACGTAAAAATTTCCGATCTTAACCTTAGAGAACTCAGAGAGTATAATCGCGAAGGTGAAAAGATTCCATCGTTCGAAGAAGTGCTTTCAATAATACCACCTGGAAAAATTTTGAACGTTGAGTTGAAAGAACGTACGCCAGCTGAGAGCGCTCTGCAGGCCGTGAGAAAGTTGTTCTCGCCTCAAAACACAATTGTTTCCTCTTTTGATCATGATCTGATATCTTTTCTCATCAAACATTATCCGGATTTCAAATTTGGTTTTCTTGTTGGAGAAGAACTTCGAAATGATCCAATTGGTTTGATTCACTCGCTGCTTGAAGAAAAGCCTTACTCGATTCATCTTCCTGTTCAGCTTGTTGATTACCCACAATACTTCGAATCTATTTGCACGGCTATAAAATCGAAAAAGGTAGATATTTACATTTATACAGTTAATGATCCGGACAAATGCGTAAGGTTTGTAAATATGGTTGATGGAATCATAACAGATGAGGTTGAAAAATTCGTGACCTTATAGATTGATATTTCTGAAAACACCTGCTATATAAATATGATAGACAACAAAAGAGTATAATTATCCTGATGGAAAGAGATTTTTGCGAAATAAAACTTGACGAACCTCTAAAATATCATACAAGTTTTAAAATAGGTGGTCCTGCCCGTCTGTTCGTTGTTCCAAACTCAATCGAGGGGCTGATTTGTGCTCTGAGCCATTTCCCGGATGCGAAAATCCTTGGAAGGGGCACGAATATCCTGGCTCCGGATAGTGGTGTCGATGTTGTAATAAGCACAGTCAATTTAAATAAATGTTTTGTTGACGATGAATTGATTGTATGCGAGTCAGGAGCGTCATTGTTTTCGGTTTGCAAAAAGGCATCTCATAACAGTCTTTCAGGACTGGAATTTGCTTATGGTATACCGGGCTCCGTTGGTGGAGCAATATATATGAATGCAGGAGCTTATGGTGGTCAGATTTGTGATGTTGTGGCATGGGTTGAAGTTTATGATGGTGAAAAAGTTATGACCTTAGACAGATCGCAGCTCGAGTTCAGTTATAGAAAGAGTATTTTCCAGAGAACACGATGGATGATACTCAAAGCCGCTTTTAAATTGAAAAAGGCCGATATGAATGAAATAAATAATGCTATGGAAGAAATTATGACCAGAAGGATGGAATCTCAGCCTCTGGACATGCCAAGCGCAGGCAGTGTTTTTAAAAAACCGGGTGAAGATTTCTATGTTGCCCGGGTGATAGAAGAAATCGGGCTAAAAGGGCTGCGCGTTGGAGATGCACAAATATCTACAAAACACGCGGGATTTATAGTGAATCTCGGGGAAGCCAGATCGTCTGATGTATTGAAATTGATCGAGATAATCAGGCACCGTGTTAAGGAACATTGTGGTATTCAGCTGCAGTTAGAGGTGGAAATCTGGTGAATGGTTTTTATACAGTGGCAAAAGAGGGTTCATTCAAATTAAATGTGAAACGTTCGCTATTTTATTCTCATATTTTCGAAGTCTCTAATAATGAGAGTATTAGAGAAAAAATAAAATATTATAAGCAAAAATACATTGATGCAACCCATGTATGCTGGGCATACAGGCTTTACGAAACAGATGTGATTGAATTCTCTTCAGATGGTGGCGAGCCAAGTGGGACAGCAGGATTACCCATTTTGAATACTCTGAAGAAAAATAACATGATGAATACTTGTTGTGTGGTGGCTCGATATTTTGGTGGTGTAAAACTTGGTGTAAGAGGATTGATAGATGCTTATTCCGAGGCAGCTTATCAGGCTTTGAAAGATGCAGGAACGGTTGCACTGGTTTTGATGTATGAGCATATCTTTCGTTGTGATTACGCCAAAGTGAGTGATTTGATCAGATCGATTCAAAGTTTGAGTGGGAGGGTTAAAAACATCGAATATTCAGATGATGTAGTTGTTTCAGCAATAATTCCACAAAGATTGGATTACCCCGATATTGTCAGTGTAATCAAAAAGCTGGTGAAGATATGAATAGAGAGAAGTTTTTTCTGGTTTTGATGTCTATTTTCGCTATATTGTTCGTCATAGCGTTTTTGAATAACCGCGCGATGGAATCTTCTTTGGCAGAGTATCAAAAAATGATCAGAGCATATGAACTATACACAAATGGTTATTATGAGGATTTTTTTCATTATATTGAGCAGAACAATTTGCAAAATCTGACATATCTGAAGTCCTTAAAAAGGAATTACAGTGAATTTTACATAGAGGGATTGAAAAAATGCGTATCCGGTGATTATGAAGTAGCTATAGATTATTTCAAAGAATCGCTTGGAAATGTTGAAATTAGTAATCCACTTTACACTGAAATTTTGTATTATCTTGGGCTTTCTATGATAAACGCTGAAAAATATCAGGAAGCAGAAATTACACTTGAAAGACTTCTGGATTTTAAAGATTCCATATACGCTCAAAAAGGTCTAAGGCTTCTGATAAAACTGTATACAAAAACGGGGAATCTGGACAGAGCAAAAGAAATCGAAAAACTCATGGAGGTGGAATAATGAGGAAGCTTTTCGGAACCGATGGAATCAGGGGAGTGTATCAGGTTGATTTAACAGAAAGCATGGCTTACAAACTTGGATTTATTCTTGGCAAGAAATACCGTGGCGGTAAATTTCTCATTGTGAGGGACACACGCGAATCGGGAATGGCAATAGAAGAAGCAATTTGTGAAGGACTTTTGAAAAACGATGTGGTGGTTTTGCGTGGCGGGATACTTCCAACACCAGCGGCTGCTCTGGTGACAAGAGTTGAAGGCTGTTTTGGTGTGGTAATTTCAGCATCACACAATCCTTACTTTTACAATGGTATAAAGCTCTTAAAGAGTGGTTACAAGCTTTCAGATGAAGAAGAAATTGAAATAGAACGAGATTTTGAAAATGAAAAAGAACTGAATAAAACCAGATGTGGAAAAGTAATGAACTTTGCCGAAGCTCTGGATATATATGTGAACGCAATTTACGATATGTTTAAAGACATCGATTTTTCCGGTTTAAAGGTGGCAGTTGATGCTGCAAATGGTGCAGCTTACAGAACAACGCCAATTGTTTTGAACAAACTTGGAGTAAAAGTTTCGTGTTTTGCAGATCAGCCGGACGGAAGAAATATAAATCAGGGTTGTGGCTCTCTTTACCCTTCTTTTCTTAAAGAGAATATCAATGATTTTGATCTCGGTATTCTTCATGATGGGGATGCTGATAGGTGCATTTTTTTGACCAGAAATGGTAAAGAAATACACGGCGACAAAACGATGGGTGTTCTGGCTGATTGGATGAAGCAAGAATCGAGGCTCAAAAATGACATAGTTGTCGCAACTGTAATGAGTAACCTTGGCTTAGAAATTTTTCTGAGCCAGCGTGGTATAAAATTGATTCGAACAAAGGTTGGAGACAGATATGTTTTGGAACAGATGATATCACTTGAAGCCAATTTGGGTGGTGAAAGATCAGGGCACATCATTTTTCTGGATCGCTCAACGACAGGTGATGGATTGATAACAGCCATAGAGTTTTTAAGAGTGATGGTTTTATCCGGGAAGGATCCGTGTTATCTGGAATCGATGGTTATTGATTATCCACAGCATATGATTAATGTTGATGTTACAGATAAATCTGTTGCAGAGCACCCAAAATTAAAAGAAAAGATAGATCAATTTCAAAATGATGGCTATAGAATTATTGTGAGACCTTCTGGAACAGAACGGTTAATCAGAGTTATGGTAGAGGGAAAAGATGAATCGTCTGTAAAAAGTGTTGCTGAAGAGCTGGCAGAGTTTGTTAAAACAATGAGTTTCCTTGGAGAAGGTGAAAGTGTGTGAAAATAGGTTTGTGTTTGGGTTCAAGCAGCATTTCACTTTATTGTGATGAGATGCTGCCGATATGGGTCCAGCACAACGGAGATCCCTTTTCAGTACTTTCGAATTTGCTCAGAGATTTTCCAGATTCTATTCAGATTGCTTTTACTGGTCGAAAACTTAGAAGAAAGTTCAAGGTTCCTTCTTTGCCAGAGTCGGAAGCCTGCGAGCTTGCATATTCCAGTCTAAAACGAAAATATGGTGAATATCAGGCCATAGTAACTGCTGGTGGCGAAAATTTTGTCCTGTACAAACTTGGTAGCGATGGAAAAATAGCGGGTATTTATACCGGGAGCAAATGTGCTTCTGGAACAGGGGAGTTTTTCTTACAGCAAATAAAGAGAATGGGAATAGACCTTGGGAGTATAAATTCATTCACGTATGATGGTTTATACAAACTCTCATCGAGGTGCACTGTTTTCTGCAAAAGTGATTGTACTCATGCTTTGAATAAAGGTATACCAAAAGAAATGATACTGAATGGACTTGGCAAGGTTATGGCCGATAAGATTCTTCAACTCGCCAGAGCGGCGAAAGTTGATAAAGTTTTAATTGTTGGTGGAACCACAAAAAATCCACTTATGTTAAGGCATCTTGAAAACCAAATTGAATTCACTGTACCGGAGGAAGCCACCTACTTTGAAGCGTATGGCGCATATATATGGGTATCTATGGAAAATCCACCCAGAATTGGTAAAAGCCGGTTATTTGATTTTAAACGTTCTTCAGAATTTCCTCGTCATCCACCTCTTTCTCAATTTGTTGAGCTGGTAGAATTCAAGTCGATGGACATGGGGATTCCACAAATTGATGACGAATGCGTTCTAGGAGTTGATGTGGGTTCAACAACCACGAAAGCAGTTGTTGTAAGGATCAGTGATAAAAAAATTCTTGCCAGTAGTTACCTCAGAACACTTGGTGACCCGGTAAATGCTTCAAAAAACTGTTACAGGGAGATATTATCACAGCATCTACCTGTAAAAATAGTTGCAGTTGGCGTAACCGGCTCAGGAAGAAAAGTTGTGGGATTGCACGTGCGAACAGAAGCGGTTTACAACGAAATCATGGCTCATGCCAAAGCCGCGGCATATTTTGACCCAGAAGTTGATACTATTTTCGAAATAGGGGGTCAGGATGCAAAATATACATATTTAAATGAAGGCGTTCCTTATGATTATGCAATGAACGAAGCTTGTTCTGCGGGAACAGGTTCTTTTCTGGAAGAAGCCGCGCGGGAAGCTCTGGGAATAAATTACACAGATATAGCCGACAGAGCTTTGAGAGGGAAAAACCCTCCCAATTTCAGCGATCAGTGTGCAGCATTTATTAACAGTGATATCAAGACAGCCATTCAGGATGGTATTTCTTCTGAGGATATATGTGCTGGCTTAGTCTATTCAATATGTATGAACTATATGAATAGGGTAAAAGGAAACAGACCTGTTGGCAACAAACTTTTTGCGCAGGGAGGAACATGCTACAACAAAGCTGTGCCCATAGCTTTTGCGGCACTCACCGGTAAAAGAGTTGTTGTACCTCCTTATCCGGGGTTGATGGGAGCTTACGGCGTGGCTCTGATAACAATTGAAAATTTACAAAAAGGTATCCTCAAAAAAAATCTGTATGATCTCAAAGAACTCGCAGATCGCCAAGTGAAGTATTTGAAACCGTTTGTTTGTAAAGGCGGCAAAAGTGGATGTGATAGAAAATGCAATATCAGTGTGATAGAAATTGATGGTAAGCGGGTACCTTTTGGTGGCTCGTGCAATTTATATGAAAATATCAGGGAAAATAGAGTAACCGATGATACACTTGATTTTGTCAAAAAAAGAGAAAACCTTCTTTATTCGATTCCTCGTGTTGAAAATGCGCAAAAAAGAATAGGATTGAGCCGTTCATTTGCTATGAATAGCTTGTTTCCATTCTTTTCGGCTTTTTTTGCTCACATGGGATTTGAGATTGTTTTACCTGATGAACCTGATGAACATGCCAAAGATATCATGGGAGCAGAGTTTTGTTTTCCTGTCGAACAATCCCATGGCTTTTTGATTTCATTGCTCAGAAAAAAACCTGATTATATTTTTATTCCAAAAATTAGAGCCATAAAAATTGACCATTCGAGCAGTAAAGGTGTCTTTTGTCCATTTGTCCAAAGTGAATATGATTGGCTTAAGGCAGACATAAGTGAATTGGAGAATGTGAACATTTTAAGCTGCAGGATAGATTTCACAGAGAAACCTGACAGTGTTATCAAATCTTTGTATAAAATGCTTGAAAAAGCTGGTTTTAAATTGCGTGATGTTGAGAGAGCATATTCAGCAGGTATGCAAGCCCAAAAAAATTTTGGAGAGAAATTGAAGGAATTTGGTGTTGAATTTCTCAAAAAAGTCAGAGAGTTTGGAACGGGAATAGTAATTTTTGGGAGATCTTATAATGCCTTTCTGAGTTATGCCAATCTCGGAATTCCAAAAAAGATAGCAAGTTATGGTTATCCTGTTTCGAGTTTTGATATGTTGCCATTTGAAGATAAGAGTGGTTATGAAAACATGTACTGGGCATGGGGAGAAATGATATTAAAAGCAGCAAGATATGTCAAAAATATGCCAGATCTTTACCCTGTTTATATAACCAATTTTAGCTGCGGGCCAGATTCTTTTGTAATATCCTATTTTAAAGAAATAATGAAAGGCAAGCCGGCTTTAATTCTTGAGCTTGACAGCCATACAGCTGATGCAGGCATCGAAACACGTCTGGAGGCTTTTTTTGATGTGATAAAACATAGAAAAACGAAAGTTGAGAAACCTGCAATTAACAGCTTCATGGAGGTGAAGGTGGATAAAGCAGGTGTTTTTATAAAAAAAGATGACATGGTAATTCCATGGACAGATAGAAGGGTAAGACTTGTATTTCCAACAATGGGAGCGTTTGGCGCATCCTGTTTAGTGGCATCCTTTGAACACTTTGGTGTGCGTACACATGTTTGTCCAGAAATGGGAGAAATTGAATATAAGCTTGGCCGGGGGAATTCTCTTTCGAAAGAATGCCTGCCTCTGCACCTCACACTTGGTAGTTTGATAAGATATATATCTATCCGTCCAGAAAATGAGATAACTCTGTATTTTATGCCACAGACATCTGGGCCGTGTAGATTCGGGCAATACAACGTTTACATGAAATTATGGCTCAGGCAAAACAAAATCTCAGATGTTGCATTACTATCTCTGAACTCTGAAAATGCATACGGAGGTCTTGGGATAAACTTCACTATCAGGGCGTGGATTTCTATACTTATATCTGATCTGTACTCAAATATTGAAAAAACTATCTTAGCACTTCATCCCGATAGAGAATTTGCATCAAAACTCGTACAAACTCACAAGAGTGAAATTGTTAAATCGTTAAGAAGTCAAGATATATCAGGAATATTTAAAACATTAAAAAATATATCTACTGATCTGATCGAAATGAATCTATCAGAAAAATACAAAAATGCGCCAAAGGTTCTGTTAACCGGGGAAATATATGTCCGGTGGGATGAATTCAGCAGAAAAAAACTGGAAGATTTGTTTGCGTCATATGGCGTGGTTATGCAAGTATCCCCAATACATGAATGGATATATTATACTGATTATATATTTATGAAAAAATTGACAAGTAAAGATGCTCCTTTCTGGCAAAGAATAAAAAAGGCTTTAGAAATAGCTGTTAAGAGATACTTTGAAAAAAGAGTAAAACATATTTTCGAAGCTGCGGGTTTGTGCGATACAAGAATGTTGAATATAAATGAAATAATGGCGAATGCTTCTTTGCATCTTGATCCTGCTCTGACCGGAGAAGCGATCCTCACAATTGGCTCAGCACTCACAGAGATTGGAAAACATTACGAAGGAGTCGTTGCTATAGGACCGTTTGGCTGCATGCCAAGCAGGATTGCTGAAGCTATAATCAAGAACGCTTTAGAAAAGAGAGAAAAAAGATATCCATTTATAGCCCTTGAAGTTGATGGCAATCCATTCACGCCTTCTGTTGAAGCCAAGATAGATGCTTTTATTTCGCAGGTCAAATCTTTGAGAAGATGATATATTAACGAGAGGTGAGAATTTGGCAGTTATTTTTTTGAGTGGAGATGCTCGAGTTCTAAAAGATGAATATGTGGAAGCACTTTGCAGGAAAAAGATGCTGAAGAAAATTAAAATTTCTCTTGAAGAATCTAAAAGAATACCAGAGCTTGTTTCTCAAATGGGATTGTTCTCTAAGGATTTTCTAATAGATGTGGTGGATTTTGACGAATGGAAGAAGGTTGATCAAAAAGAATTGCTTCAACAACTTTCATCGAGCAATTTCTTAGCTGTGCTTAGAACATTTTCTACTTCCAGAAAAACAGATGTGATTGATTTCTCTCTTCCCAAACCTTGGGAAAAGGAAAAATGGATTGAGTATATAAGCAAAAGGTTCGAAAAGAGCTCTTTGGAATATAATTATGAAGGAGTAGAGAAATTCTTTGATTTTGTCGGAGCTGATGATCTTCTCATAGAAAGAGAAACGGAAAAACTTGCATGTATTGGTGAAAAGGTTACTCCAGATATAGTGTCTCTGGCAGTATGCAATTATTCAAAAATTCAGATGGAAGAGTTTTGTTTTGCAGTTTCTACATTAAACAGGCATGCTCATTACTTGCTTCATGATATGTCTTTTTATACCGAAATCGTTGCTTTAGTAAATGTCCTTAGCAAACACTTTGTCGATTTGTACAGGATACTTTCTGCTGTTGAAAAACGTGATAGTTATTCTTGGATGTATATAAAGAATATATCTCAAAAACTGAATATACCCGTTGTAAAATCGGCTAAATTTCTCGGTTTTTCCTTTAAAAATCAGCCATCTTCCATAAACCACGTTAAGATTTATAGTTTTGAAAAATTGAGGATTATATTAAGGCAACTTCAATACCTGGATCGTGAAGTTAAATCCTCAGAATACCGCCTGATTGCTATCCATGTTTTCATAGATTTCGTATTTCGTCTCATGGAGGGCGAAACTTGAAGATAATTTTTAGATTTCACAAACACAACAGATACAGCTTGATACCCCTTATCGCAGCGATTCACGACAAATTTCCATCAATTGAGATGGCATTTGTTGGCAGCCTAAATGAAATAATGAACATTTCTCCACCTGCTGTTGTTGCTTATTCGTTCATGAGTTTTGACGTTGATTGGGTATCTCAAGAGGTAAATATTTTGAAGAAAAAGGGATACGCTTTGATAGCGGGCGGCCCTCATGCAACTGCAAAACCAGAAGATGTCATCAGAATGGGGTTCGATCATGTCTTTAAGGGTGATGGAGAGGAAAATATACTGCTCTTTCTCAAAGGCGAAAGGAGCACTGTTTTTGATGGACTTGTTAAAAGGATTAATATAGATGAATATCCTCCATTTTGTAGCGATTTGGATCTGTTTATGCCTATTGAGATAACCAGAGGTTGCCCATTTGGATGCGCTTATTGTGAGGTTTCACTAATAGGTGGCAAAAAACCAAGGCATAGAAGTGTTGAGTCGATTGTTCACCATTGCAAAAGTGGTATAAATAAATCAAGATACATTGCAAGATTCATTACACCAAATGCGTTTGGATATGGTTCAGATGGGATGAAAGTTAACGTTGAGGCGATAGACAACTTGCTGTATAATCTGAAAAAAGTAGGAATGAAAGAGATTTATTTCGGCAGTTTTCCATCAGATGTTCGACCCGAGTTTGTCACTGATGAAGTGTTGAAAACAATAAAGAAATATGTCAACAACAGATATATAATCTTAGGTGCACAGAGTGGTAGCGACAGAGTTTTAAGATTGATAAAAAGATTCCACACAGTTGAGCATGTCGTCAGATCAGCCGAGATTGTTTTAAATAATGGGTTTGTTCCACGCGTTGATATTATTTTTGGATTTCCATTTGAAAACGAGGATGACCTGGCAAAAACATTTGATCTCATAAAAAAATTAGTTAAGATGGGTTGCAAAATTCATGCCCACACATTTATGCCCTTACCAGGGACAGAGTTAGAGTCATCTGGCCATGCTGTTCTCCCAGAGTGGGTGAGAAGGGAATTGAGCAGGTTTGCACAGGAAGGAAATCTCGATGGTTACTGGGAAAAACAGCTGTTTTTATCCAAGTATTTATCCGAGCTTTAAATTTGTTTTGCTAATCTTTCTGTGAAATTTTATTAACATCTACAGGGTTCTTATATGTTACATTTGTTTTGGAGGGAGACAATTGGCAGAAAAATTCTGTTCTTTTTGTGGAAGATCTGCAAATCAAGTGAATAAATTAATAGCTGGGCCCAATGCATATATATGCGACGAATGTGTTGAGCTTTTCCATGATTTATTAGTCACCGACAAAAGGGTTAAAAGAGAAAAGAGGCGCGAGTTGCCAAAACCGGCTGAGATAAAAGCCGAGTTAGATAAATATGTTATAGGTCAGGAAAAGGCGAAACGTGTAATTTCAGTTGCTGTTTATAATCATTATAAAAGAGTATTTTACGAGAGTGATAATGATGATGTTGAAATAGAGAAATCCAACATCATGTTAATTGGTCCAACTGGAAGTGGAAAAACTCTGATAGCAAGAGTTCTGGCAAAAATCCTTGATGTTCCTTTCGCTATTGCAGACGCGACACCTTTAACAGAAGCCGGTTACGTAGGCGAAGATGTGGAAAATGTCATATTGAGACTGCTTGAAGTGGCGCATTTTGATGTGGAGAGAACACAGTATGGGATCGTCTACATAGACGAAATTGACAAAATTGCGAGGAAATCTCCCAACCCATCTATAACAAGAGATGTCTCGGGCGAGGGTGTTCAGCAGGCACTTTTAAAAATTGTTGAGGGAACAGTTGCAAACGTACCACCGCAGGGGGGGAGGAAACATCCTTATCAGGAGTTCATAAAAGTCGATACTTCTAATATATTATTTATAGTTGGTGGAGCTTTTGATGGACTTGAAGAAATCGTGAAAAGGCGCATACAAGACTCTTCAATGGGATTCGGGGCGGATATAAAGAGCAAAAAGCGTATGAGGCTTGGTGAAATTCTTTCTCACGTGGTACCTGATGATCTTGTTCAATATGGGATGATTCCAGAGTTTGTTGGACGTTTCCCGGTGATAGCCACACTTGATGATCTTACTGAGGAAGATCTGGTAAGAATTTTGAATGAGCCTAAAAATGCCATTGTAAAACAATACAAAAAATTATTTCAGCTTGACAATATAGAGCTGGAGATAACAAAAGATGCACTTTACGCTATTGCCAGAAAAGCACTTACGAAAGGAACAGGGGCACGTGCATTAAAAGGTGTTTTCGAAGAAGTAATGATAGATGTGATGTTCGAGATACCTTCGACAAAAAATGTCGAGAAAGTGGTTGTGACAAGAGAATCTGTTGAAGGAAAGGAAAAACCAAGAATAGTTATGAGGGAGATAGCTTAGTGCCATCAATTCTCGCGATTGAAACCTCGTGTGACGAGACATCAGTTTCTATTTTGAAAGATAATCAGATACTTTCGAATATTATTTCATCCCAGATAGATATTCATGCTGTTTTTGGTGGTGTCGTGCCAGAAGTTGCAGCAAGACACCATTTGAAAAACCTGCCACTCGTTTTTGAAAAGGCTATTCAGCAGGCAGATATTTCACTTTCCCAAATTGACGCAATAGCTGTTACAACTGGACCAGGTCTTGCAGGAAGCTTACTTGTTGGAATCTCTTTTGCCAAAGGTGTAGCGATAGCCTTGGAAAAACCGCTGATCGGTGTTAATCACCTGCTGGCTCATGTTTTTGCTGCAAAACTGGCTTTTTCTGAGCTTGAGCCGCCCTATTTGGCATTGCTTGTTTCTGGTGGGCATACGGAACTTCTCATGTTTGAGAACTCTTCAATTAACCCTGTTTTGCTTGGAAGAACACTTGATGATGCTGCAGGAGAGGCCTTCGATAAGGTGGCAAGGCTTCTTGAAATTGGATATCCCGGTGGTCCGGCGATAGAACAGCTCTCTTTAACGGGAAACCCTTATAAATATCGATTTCCGAGAGCAATGTTGGAGGAAGGCAACTTGAATTTCAGCTTCTCGGGGGTAAAAACATCGGTTTTGTATACATTAAAAGAAAATGAGAAAATTTGCAAGCCTGATATAGCAGCTTCCTTTCAGGAAGCAGTAGTAGATGTTCTTATCGAAAAAACAGCCATGGCTGTTAGAATGACAGGTATGAAAAAAGTTGTGGTTGTGGGGGGCGTTGCAGCAAACTCAAGACTCAGGGAAAAAATAACCTTCTGGGCAAAGGAAAATGATCTTCAGATATACATTCCTCCTAAAAACTTGTGTACCGATAATGCTGCAATGGTTGCAAGAGCAGCAATAGATCTTATGAAAAATGAAAGTTATGCCTCACTCAATGTGACTGCTGATCCTGCTCTTTCTTTTTAAGAAGCTTCTGCCTAACCTTGTTTACTTTTTCACCAAGCAGAAAAACATGGCCACTATCTGTAATCACGACAGTTCTTGCCTGTGCACCATAAGTAAGGTTAAGTGTCTTGTTCGAAAAATTTGCTGCTTCTCTCATCTGCTTTGCCATTACACTGTTCAGCGGCATTACTGCTTTGACTCTATCTTTGTTCACAAATACACCTCTGGTTATCTGAATGAACATTGTGATCTCTCCTTAAAACCAGTCTCGCATGGAGAAAATCATTGGTTCTCCATTTTTCAAAACTTTATGGTTTAAAACAGTGGCATTGTAGATCACGTGATCTCCCGATGAAAGTTTTCCAGACAGTTCGCATTCGAAATAAGCCAGGATTCCATTAACGATTGGGAGCTTGAGCTTTTCACTCTCAAACCAATCAACTATGGAAAATTTGTTGATATCTCTGCTCGATTGATAACCAAATATTTTAGCGATATCTTTTTGAGAATTATCAAGTACCTGAATTGAAAATTTTCCGCTTTTTTCTATTAATTCTGCGGTTCTTCTATCAGGACCAAGAGAAACAGCTATCATTGCTGGTTTGAAAGAAGATTGCATAACCCAGGCGGCCGTTAAGCCTGCCAGTTGATTTTCACAACGTGTTGATACAAGGTAAACACCCTGCAACAAATAATCAAAAGCACTCTTTCTCATTAGACCACCCTGCTAATATACTACCATAAGGGGGGATGGGATGAAAGCGATAATTGTCAAAAATCTCAAAAAATACTACGGAGCGGTTAAAGCTGTTGATGATATAAGTTTTGATGTGAACCAGGGTGAAGTGGTTGCTCTGCTTGGGCCCAATGGTGCTGGCAAGACGACGACTATTGAGATACTCGAAGGCCTCAGAAAAAAAGATAGCGGAGAAATTTACTACTTTGACAGAAAAGTTGATCATATAGATAAAGAGATAAAAAAGCGAATAGGGGTCCAGCTCCAAAAAACAGCTTTTTTCGAATATCTCACGGTTCAGGAAACTGTGGAACTTTTTGCCGGTCTCTATGATATGAAAGTTGATAAAAAAACACTTAAAAATCTTGTGGAGCTCGTTTCACTTGGTGAGAAAGCTAAAAGCCGGGTGAAAAATCTTTCCGGTGGACAGCTCCAAAGATTGGCGCTTATAACGGCTCTCGTTAATGAACCTGAGATTATATTCCTTGATGAACCAACGACAGGCCTCGATCCACAGGCGCGCAGATATGTTTGGCAAATTATAGAAACACTCAAAAAACAGGGAAAAACAATTCTGCTGACAACCCATTATATGGAGGAAGCAGAAAGACTCGCTGACAGAGTTTTAATAATGGATCACGGAAAAATAATTGCCTCAGGTACTGTTTGGCAACTGGTTGAATCTTTGAATATGGATAGTTATATTGAGTTTACTGTAGATGATGCGGAGAAAATAGCAGAATTGAGAAAAGAAATTGATGGAATGGAGATTTTAGAAGAACAGAGGGCGGCATTAGCCACAAATGATGTCGAAGAAACTATTCAGGTGTTGTTGAACAGAGTAAAGCAAATGGGATTTCAAATCGATAACATAACAATTAGAAGGCCAAATCTTGAGGATGTTTTCCTGCATCTGACAGGCCGGTACCTCAGAGATTGAGGTGGACCGCGATGCGAATACTGAAGCTTTCTAAATTTCTCTTTTTCAATGAAATACGCGAATTTAATGGATTTTTTTGGCCAATAATTTTCCCTGGAATTCTTTTTTTTATACTCGTTTCGATATTTTCAGGTGTTTCAACGGAAAGCTACTCAACAACGTTCAGCTTGGCAATTGTTGAAGAAGAACAGCTTGCCGGATTTGGAAAAATTCTTGAAAGAGTGCTCGATCAGATTCGGCCCGATCCTTTTCAGGTGGCGTATTTCCAATCTTTTGAAGAGGCAGAAAAAGCGTTGAAAAGCAAAAAGGTGGATTTGATTCTGCGCATCCCTGAAGGTTTTAACGTCAAACTAATGCGGGCTGTGTTATTTTCCGATGCGCCGGCAAAGATTGATCTGTATACACTTTCGAATTACTATGAATCTTCAACAGCTGCGCAGATATTAAGTATGATCTTTCAGCAAGTAGATTTGAGCATATCCAGGCAGATGAAAAATCAATCTGCAGAATATGTCTCAGTTGAGGCAAAAACTGTGGCTGTTGAAAAAGAAACCGAAAATGAATTTCATTATGCTACATATATTTTCCCCGGCATACTGCTGATGTCTGTTCTTTCTATAGCTGTGTTTAACTTACCGTTGACGCTTATTTACAATAGATATGAGGGAATAAACAAAAAATTGCACACTACTCCGGTTGGTGTGCTCGATTACTTCACTTCATTAAGTTTGAGTCTTGTCTCGATGATGATTATCTCATGTGTGGTGGTTTATTCGATGGGCATCTTTATTTACGGTGTAAGCCATAATTGTTTAAGTGGGGAATTTCTGGTTAAATTGTTTTATGCAATGATAGTCTGTTCGGGTTTGGGGATAATGATAGCATCATTCTGCAAAAAAATTTCGACTGCGATGGTTATTTCTCAGATATCTTACCAGATTTTGATGTTCCTTGGTAGCTTTTATTTTCCTGTTTTGAATTATAATATGCCTGAGTTCTTGAAAGTGATCGCCAGAATGCTGCCAACCACATATCTGGTTGAAGATCTCAGGGTTTCTCTCGGGTATAATTTCTACTCTTTCTCTGCCTTTGATCTGTGGGTACTCCCGGGTATTTGGTTTGCCATCTCCATGCTTATTTTTATGGTAAATTTCAAGAAGGTGATGGGATATGAGTAGACAATTTAGCAGCTTTCTTAAAGCATATATCTTGGAATCTTTGAGAAATTCTGTTGAGTTATTTTTTTCTGTTCTTTTTCCAATAGTCTTTCTTGTAATATTTGGGTTCATGTTTTCAGATACATCTCCATCAAATAAAACTTTGGGAGTTTTTTTTGACAGAGAGATTTATTACTCAGAACTTGAAAAGCTTGAGAACTGGGAATTGAAATCATACAGTGATACAGAACAATTACTCACAGATATCAAAAACGGAAAAATTCCACTCGGGGTAGTTGTTAAAGATGAAAATGTAATACTTTACTATAGCCGGAGTGAAGTATCTATCCTCGGAGATATGAAAATTTTGCAATCATCTCTTGTTCCCATAGTTGAGAAAGCTCTGAATTCTGCAAAACAATATCTTGCGGTAAATGTATCTCAGATTAGCCAGACTGGAATAGATGTATCGGAATTCGATTACATGATGATGGGGGTTATCGCATTATCTTTGTTCTCCAACGGCATGTTTTCGATGGTAACAGTTTTTGGTAGGTATAAAAAGCAGAATGTTCTCAAACGCCTTATGACAACAGGTGCTGATCCTATGAATATACTGGTGAGCATCTCGTTTGTAAGGCTTGTTATGAGCTTTATATCGCTCGCTATGATCCTCTTCATATCCAAATTAATTTTTAGAAGCAACATACAATTTAACTGGTTTTTCTTAGTACCTTCGATTGTTTTTGTTACCCTTGGCATGATGGCAATAGGAATCTTAATCGTTGTCCTTTTGAAAAATCCAAATGCTGCTTCAAATGCCGCTTCTGTCATGAATGTGATCATGGTGTTTTTTTCTGGTATTTATTTTCCCGTAAGATTTATGCCGCCGTACATTCGCTGGATTGCTCACATCTCTCCTGTGAAATATGCGGCAGATCTTTTGAGATTTGCAGCCAATGCTCAGCAGATGAGTTTTGCATTTTACTTGATAGTAAACTCCGTTTTCTTTGCCTGTGGCATAATAGGGTTGATATTTTCTTCCAAGATGTTCATGAAGCCCGAATAGGAGGAATACCTGTGAATTGCGTAAACAAGGAAAGAAACCTCAAAAAGTGCAATTGTTCTTATCCCGGCTGCCCCCGAAAAGGAATTTGCTGTGAATGTCTTTCTTACCATCGGTCTCATGGTGAATTACCGGCGTGTTATTTTTCTGACGAAGATGAAAAAAGTTGGAATAGGTCAATAGAGTATTTTGTTTCGAAAAATAAATAGCCTTGAGTGATACCACTTGAGAAAGTTATTGCGCCTTTTCTTGTGCTCTTTTGCTACTTGGATTTGTGAATAGTAGATGGTAGATCGAGAGCTACTTAAATAAAGCAACTTTCCCGGAATATCCTCGAATCGCAAATATATAGCGAAGGATCTGAGTGTTATTTTCACTGAAATGATATGTTTGAAGCATTATCAAAAAAATTTCTGGAAGCTTCAATACGTGTTTGGGCTTTCCGGCGTTTTCTTGTCTCTTAAGTATTTATCAGCTTCGGTTATTCAGTATTTTGCGCCAGCTTTGCATCATATATAACGCTTAAAAGGACACCTGTCTTTCATCTCACCTTCAAAAGAATGGGCTTTCTCTACGGAAGGTAAAGAAGAAAAATTTTCAAATGAAGGATTTGAAGTCATGAAAATTCATTCAGTGATAAGGGCTCAAATTGTTGAAAGGTTTCTCGAACTGAAAAAAATTGCTCAGATTATCAGGCGTCATCAGGAGCACATGAATGGTTCTGGTTATCCAGAAGGGCTCAGAGGTGATCAAATACCTTTTTATCTCAGGTGCTCGCTGTTTGTGATGTTTAAGCACTTTGATAGGAAACAGACCTTAAGAAAGGCTTATTCATCTGTTCAGGCTCTAAAAATCGTGAAAAAATGCCATTAAATCAATCTTTCGTTGATAGTTTGAATAAATGTATTGCCAGAAAATGGCTGCAGATGGAGATTAGATTTATCCCTGTTGAAGTTTCGTGCGCACGCCAGTGTTTCCATAATATAATATACGGAACGGTAAATCAGAAAAATTGAAATTAAATCTTTTAGAGAACGATTTCTCGATGTTTTGAGAGCAAATAAACTGTTCAAACAGAGTGAAATATGTGGTTGTATTAGAGTTTTTACGGCCATTTTACTGAAGAGAAATCTGATAAGGTACTTGACTTTCTACCGATTTTCTGTCAAAATAAATTGGTGTTGGGGACGTGGTGCAGCTTGGTTAGCATGCCGGTCTGTCACACCGGTGGCCGCGGGTTCAAGTCCCGTCGTCCCCGCCAGAGGGAGGCAAATGCCTCCCTTTTATGTTATAATTCAGTTAGAGGTGACTGCGTGAAGCTTCTTCTTGGGAGACAGATTGTCCTGAAGGAATTTCCTCTTATAGATCTGGTGATATCATGGATTGAAGAGCCAGTTGCTGGAGCTCTTGCCTATCTCATCGGTAGCGATAGAGGCTATATGTATATACTTGCTAATTCTGAAGATATACATTACGGCAGCGGACTTGATTATCTTGACACAATTTACGGTAAGATAGCCGTAATTTGTTCTGATAAAGATCTATCGTGGAAGGTATTCAAAAGTGCAAAAACCCATGAAGCCTTGCTTGCTGTGGTTTTTAAGTATCTGGAAAGCTATGATGATTTATTTTTGACCAAAACTATTTGCTGGGGGTCCAGCCGCGAGTTCAATATACCAGTTGTTTTAATTGCAAATTATAAGGGAAATTTACATCATCAGCTGTGTGTGCCAAGTCAGGGAGAAGATAGATCAGGAATAATTTTTGATTCGACAACCACATGCGTGGTAGAAGCGAATATGTTTGAAACTGACGATGGAGTGATGTTCCGTATCCGAAGTTTCGCTGAGGGCTGATTTTTGGTGAACCTGGTTCGATTTTTCTTACGTTTTTTGCTTAACGATACAAAGTTGAGATATTATTCGAAGTTTTTAGAAGAGCCACTGCAAAAGATGACGTCTGGAAATGTCGTGAGAGTAGCTGTCATACAGATGAATTATTCTCCGGTGTCTGGAATAGGTAATTTCGTAGAGTTGATAAATCAATACCTGGAAAAAATGAGAAATTTCTCTCCACAGATAATTGTCTTTCCAAATCTATTGGACACAATTATATTTGGTACATTTCCCGCTTTCTTTTATTTAAAAGGCCGGCGCACCGTTAAATTGATTAAATCGTGCTCTTCGATAACGAGTTATGCATGTGAGAAAATCATGGCAGAGCTTTCGAATAAGTGGCAATGTACTGTTGTTTTTGGAACAACAGTTGGACAATTTGTTTATCACTGTGGTGTCAAACAGAAAAACGTTTTCAGCACTTCAAATTATAAAATTGCAGTACTGCCCAAGCGAGATATAGTTAATAGTGAGAAGCTGGAAAGATACATTAAAGATGGAGTCAGGATAATAGCGACCACTGGATGCGGTGTGGTGGATTTCAATGAATGGGACGACAGGTTTTCCATGTGGGTTCATTCTCAAATGGTTGGTTTTTACGGCTTGTGGTCTCTTATGAGTGGTATAGTTTTTGGGAAAGAAATCAAAGGAAGAGCCTGTGTAACAGCCCCTGTACCAATAACGAGATCCCAGGATGGGTACATAGTAAAGAGCGATACACTGCAGGGTGATGTAGTTTTGCTGGCAGAACTGGATATGCAAAAAATAGATTTTTTTCTTCTGTCAAGAGCAGTTTCTATTTACTAATTTTTCATGCTTCAGTAAATTTTGCTGCCTGAGCAAAGAGCCCAAAGATCCCTCCTGTGTGAATAAATAAAACAGTCTGATTTTCCTTGGAAATCTCCAGCATGCCTCTGAATGCCTTGGCTGTGTACACAGGATCAAGTATTATACCTTCTTTACAAGCAACATATTTTATACATTTGATATCTGATTCTGATGGAATGGCGTAAGCTGGTCCACTGAAATCATCAATTATTTTTATTTCTTCTCTATCAACGCATGTATCGATGCCGTACTGCTTCATGCCTTTTATTATTTCAAAAACAGTATTTGTAAATTCTTCCCTGCTGGTCTTTGTCACATTAATGCCGATCACTTTGGTTTTATATCCCATATATCTGAACCCAGACAGTAAACCTGCGTAAGTTCCACCACTACCCACTGCACAATACACAGCATCTACTTCATTTAAATCGATTTGCGAAGCCATCTCTGATGCAGCAAGGAGATATCCCATTGCTCCAAGTGAATTTGAACCACCAACTGGTATTGTGTAAACTCTGTGCGATTTTTTCTCGTAGTGTTTCTTGTATTCTTCATACACTTCTTCAATTCTTGCATAGTCTTTTGAATTGACAATAACTATTTCTGCTCCAAGCAATTTGCATAGCAGGAAGTTGCCATTGCTGTGCATTGCCTCGTCTGTTTTGAAAACTGATTGCATTTTGTTATCCAGAAGATCTGGTGGATTCTCTCTCAGAAATAAAACGGGTTTTAATCCAAGTTTAACAGCCATGTGGGCTGTAGCACGGGCGTGATTTGATTGAATTCCTCCACACGTAAACACCACATCGCAGTTTTTTCTCAATGCATCGGCAAGAAGAAACTCAAGTTTTCTTATTTTATTTCCGCTTGAAATAAATTCGGTCATGTCATCTCTTTTCACATATATATTTCTTCCATACTGTTTACTCAATCTTGACAAAAACTCAACAGGCGTGGGAAGTTTCGCAAAAGAAAGTTTCATTTATATCACCCCTAAATAGTTATCAATCAATGAGAAAATTTTGTTTATTGGTGCAGATGTCTTCAATGAACCTTTTTTGGTTCCACCGCCACCAGCTCCTTGAGTTTTTTCCCTCAAAAAAGCTATCAATTTTGAACAGTCTATTTTTTCTGAGCTGAACTGATATCCGTCTGACGTTTTACAGATCAGTAAATCACCCTGAAAATATTTTGGCAAAAACCTGGCAACATCGTCAAAGCCATTATAGACTGAGACATTTATTCCTTTTATTTTGTGCGTTTCGAGATCTTTCGATAGATATTTTGCATATTCTTCAGATATGCGATTTATTAACGCTGCCTGGTCCTTAACTTTCTCAAGCAGGATCCGAGTGCGCGCAGGCATTTCGCCAACAGAGCTTGTTAAAAGTGTTGAAAGCTCTCTTAACACAGAAACTCTAATTGAATAATCTCTCAAAGCTCTGTTACCAGCTAAAAAATATACTCTTGTCAAAGTTTTTTTGACTTTTTCCCATGAAACAATTTTAATAATACCGATTTCACCAGTGTTTGAAACATGAAAACCTGCACACGCTGATAAATCGAAATCCCCGATTTTGACAACTCGAACAATCTCACCAACTTTTTCACTCAGAGATTTTCTGAGATTTAAATTCCTTGCAGATTCTATATTTGTCTCGACTATCTCTACTTTTATACAACTCCTCACAATCTCATTTGCCATTTCTTCCACTTC
This sequence comes from Pseudothermotoga elfii DSM 9442 = NBRC 107921, assembly GCF_000504085.1. Taxonomy (NCBI): domain Bacteria; kingdom Thermotogati; phylum Thermotogota; class Thermotogae; order Thermotogales; family Thermotogaceae; genus Pseudothermotoga; species Pseudothermotoga elfii. The sequence continues at coordinate 580,655 of NC_022792.1, forward strand.
CTGAAGAACCACCTCTGTAATCTGAGGAACATCCAGATCAATTGTTGAGAATTCTTCTCCCATGTGAAAGCTTAAAGTCTGAATATCTGCTACTCTGAGAAAAGATGCCGAGAGGATGTGCTGTGCAGAATGCTGAATAGCTATATCTTTACGTCTTAGATAATCGATTTCAAAGGTGTGTTCACCAGGTTCAACAGGTGCATCAAGAATGTGACATATTAATCCTTCCCTTTCTTCAACACCCAGAACCAATGCTGTATCTATTTTTCCTCTATCTCCAAGCTGACCGCCTTTTCCATCGGGGTAAAACGGACTTTTCTCAGCAAAGGCAAGAAATTTATCGTTTTCTTCACGAACTTTTTTTATCTTGATCATACGTTTTTACCTCCTTCGCTTGTAAAATATTCCCAGCGCTAAATTGAGGGGGTCTGAATTTGGTAACCGCTTCTGTTATGATATCGCTTTTTACTATAATCTTACTTCAAAGATTCACAAAAATCCTCATAATATCTATGATATCAGGTTTCATGGTCTTTGCTTTGTTCAATAGGCAGATCTTCTTTCATATGATCAAATTGTTAGGTGCTTCACTGAGTGATGGGTCTTTTTTAACATTAATACCAAGTATTTTTTTGATATATTTTCTTGGGGAGTTGATGAGTGTTTCGAGAGATTCTGATGGATTCTCACAATCCGTGCAGAAACTCTTTGAGGGTTCACGGGGTGCATCGGTTTTTATACCAGCCATTGTAGGCTTGATGCCTATGCCAGCTGGTGCGATGTTTACCGCTCCGATGATTGACCAGATAGGTTCTGACATGAGTAAGCTTGAAAAAACAACTGTGAATTATTGGTTCAGGCACTGTCTTGAGTTTTTTTGGCCAGTCTATCCTGCCATGTATTTGCTGGCCAGTTTAATAAATATGCCGATAGGAGTTGTTTCTCTAAGATTGTTTCCCCTGTTTCTTGTTGCGTTCTTATCAGGATGGGTTTTTTTCAATGGATTCAATTTTCCAAAGTTGAAAAACTTAGAATTGAGTGAATGGAAAAAATTATGGCCTATAGCTGTGATTCTTTCAACAGGGTTAATGATCTTGTTGTTCAAGTTAGAAGGGTGGGTCGCACTGACAATTGCCACCGTATTTTATGCATCAATACGTAACAAATATATCTTAGAAGCCTTCAAGAGGGCAGTTAGAAAACTTGATATTATTTTCATATTGATAATCGTTTTCCTTTATAAGCATTCTATGATTGATTTACAAATAGGACAGAAAATGAGTGAGGAACTTTCAAAAATCGGGTTCAACGTGTTGTTGATAGCTATACTACTGCCTCTTATAACCGGCATGTCAACAGGGCTGACCCATGCCGCTCTTGGAATTTCACTACCAATAGTAATGAGTATGGGTGGTTATCGTCTCGGTTTAGTGACATATGTTTTTTCCGTCACAGGTGTTTTGCTCTCACCAGTTCATCTGTGTCTTGTTTTGACAGCAAACTATTTCAAGGTTGATTTTATCAAGGTGCTTGGAAAAATTTTAATACCTATACTAATTATTTCAGTCATAACGGTGGTTTTTTATCCTTAAATTGGGGAGGAGACAGGTATGACAAGGTTTATAGATAAGATGTTTCCAAAACAATCTCCACTTAGATTGCTTTATGAACACGCCCTTTTAACAAAAAAAGTTTCGCAATTCATAGTACCCGCTTTGAAAAACTATTTCGAAGATTTGCCGGTTGAAAAGATGAGCGAAGAAGTTGATGTACTCGAAGACAAGGCAGATGAAATAAAAATTCTTATCAGGGAGAGTTATACAAAACTCAAATTTGTTTATTTTGACAGGGTGGATATATTGACAATACTGCATGAAGAAGATGGTGTAATTGATGCAGTAGATGATTTTCTTAAAGCTTTGATGTTGAATAAGGTGGAGAAACCTGTTATTGCCGAAATTCAAAATATCATGATCGAACTTGCTGAAAGCTGTAGTGATGCTGTTGAAGGAATGGTGAAATCTGTTTCTGATCTGCTTTTATTAGTAGAATCTTCTTTTGCTCCATCTGTTGCTCTGGAAGAAGACAGGACAGCTACGAGAGTGGAATCAAATGAGTCTAACACCGACAAATTATCTTTGATAGCTGGAAAGAAGATTTTCTCCCTGAAAAATGCTATCCATCCTGTAGATATCTACTATCTTGAAAAGTTAATCAGATTGCTTACAAGAATTGCTGATCACGCTGAAAATGTGGCAGAGAGAGTACGAATGATAACACATATTTGATCTAAGGAGGACTGGACGATGGTTACATTAATTGCGTTTGGAACGGGCGTTGCTATGGCATTTGCCATAGGAGCAAATGATGTTGCTAATTCTATGGCAACGGCAGTGGGAGCAAAAGCAATTACTCCGAAACAGGCTGTTTTGATAGCGTCTGTTTTGGAATTCTTGGGAGCAGTTTTATTTGGATCTCACGTGACCTCCACAATAACGAAGGGAATTGTCAAGGTAGATATTGTGAATGATCCAAATACTCTGATGATAGGTGCTCTTGCGGCTCTTATCTCATCATCTGTTTGGGTTCTGGCGGCAACTTTCTGGGGTATGCCTGTTTCAACAACGCATTCCATTGTTGGCGGAATGGCTGGTTTTGGAATAGCTGCTGGTGGATGGAATGCAATACACTGGGCAAAGATGGTATCCATTGCGATGAGCTGGGTGATTTCTCCTCTGCTTGGAGGACTGCTTGCTTACGGAGTATTCAAATTAATATCACTTTTAGTGCTTCGTAGAGATAATCCTGTTCGAGCCGCCAAAAAAACCGGGCCTATAATAATCTGGGTCACATTTTTCATAATTGTGTACCTGTTTGCAGTTAAGACTGTGAAAATTGGTTATGGAAAAAGCTTCGTTTTCTCTTTTTCCGTTTCTGCACTGGCTATGATCGCAGGTTATTTTCTTCTCAAAAGAAATTCTCAAAAACACAACGCGGATCCTTATGATTTCGTCGAGAACATGTTCAGACGACTTCAAGTTATGACAAGCTGTTATGTGAGTTTTTCGCACGGTGCTAACGATGTTGCAAATGCGGTTGGCCCTGTGGTAGTCGTTTATTCTGTTATTAAGACAGGGATGGTCTCTTCACAAATACATACACCAATCTGGATACTTTTCCTTGGAGGCCTTGGAATTTCTATGGGCGTTCTATTTCTTGGATATAGAGTTATGAAAACCATTGGCAGTGATATAACCCCTCTGACCAATACGCGTGGCTTTTGTATAGATTTCTCTACAGCTTCTACCGTCTTAATGGCTTCGGTCCTTGGGTTCCCTGTTTCGACAACACACATTGTTGTCGGGTCTGTGGTAGGTGTTGGAATGGCCCGCGGCATTGAGGTTGTCAACGTCGGGGTGTTGAAAAATATCGTGCTTTCGTGGCTTTTTACAGTTCCACTTGCCGCAGTATTTTCAGCGATTTTGTTCAAATTGTTCACGCTAATCATTTAAATCTTTTTCTGTAGAAAATTGCCTGCAATAAACCGCATAATCCCATAATGATCGTTAGGTAATACGATGGTTCAGGCAATTCAAGTTTTGATATGCTGTACAATATCGAGAAAATTGAAAGCAAAAAAAGCAATCCCCCACCGACCATTAAATGTGCGTTTATTTTATCAGAATCTTTTTCAGAAACTCCGAATAGGAGAACGGATGAAAAAATGAGTACGCAGATTGAGAACATGGGGTCAATTTTTATAAGAAATGCAAAATTTATCAATGCGGCTATAAACTCAAGAATCAGAATGATTTTCTTCACAGAAAGATTCCTCCAATTAATCTAACAATATACGCCAGAAGATAGGCAATTGAAAAACTGTAAATTACTGAGATAAGAGCGTATTTCTTACCGAGTTCGCTTGATATCGAGCCAAGTGTGGCGAAACATGGTATATATGCCATTATGAAGATAAGCAGAGAGAATGCCGTTACTGAATCTATAGAATTTGCCAGAGCAATCCTGAATGATCCTTCATGACCAAAAAACATTCCAAAAGCTGAAACAATAACTTCTTTCGCTGCCACGCCGAAAATTAATGATGTACTTATTCTCCAGTCAAATCCAAGTGGCCTGAGAATGGTTTCAAGGAATTTTCCTATATACGAAGCAAAGGATTCTGATGGATTCATCGATGGAAAATACGAGAGTATCCACAGCAGGACCGATGCTACAAAAATTATGGTACCGGCTTTTATTAGAAAATGCTTTCCTCTGATCCATACGTACAGGGCAAGATTTTTGAACTTTGGCATTCGATATCTGGGAAGTTCGAGAATAAGGAATCCCGGTTGACCTTTGAAAAGAATCTTGTTAAGCAGCACAGAACTTATAAGTGTCACAGCTATGCTCAAAAGATACACAATAAAAACTATCAATCCTTTATTTTTGTCAAAAAAAATACTGGCGATTAAAAGATATACTGGTAGCCTTGCACTGCAGGATATAAAGGGAACTGACAAAACAGCGATTGTTCTTTCTCTTGAGTCAGATATACCACGTGTTGACATGATTGCCGGTACAGTGCACCCGAAACCAAGTAAAAAAGACATAAAAGATCTACCTGAGAGTTTCAATTTGTACATGATCCTATCCACTACGAAAGCAGCTCTGGGGAGGTATCCTGAATCTTCCATTATACCAAGAATTAGAAACAAACCAAAAATATTTGGTATAAACACCAGAACCGAGCCGATACCTGATATAATACCATCTGCCAAGAGTGAGGCTACAAGTCTGTTACCTATCGTATGCCTTAGAGTATCTGCTATCAGATTAAACGCATTTTCTATCAAATCGGAAAGTGGTTGAACGATCTCGAAAGAGAAGGTAAATGTAATATACATAAGAGCTAAAAAAACGGGTATACCTGTGTATTTGTGTGTTAATACATGATCAAGCGCCTCACTTATACTGAACTTTTGTTGAGAAAAGTTCATCACTTCTTTTAAGATCAAATCTATATGCTTATATTTTTCCCGAGCAATTTCTTCTCTCAATGCGCCAGCTTTTGATGATATTTCACCAATCAATTTTATTGTATCTGGATCTCCTTCGAGATATTTGATTGAAAGCCACCTGACCGGAAAAGTTCGTAGCTCAGGTTTGCTTTGGATACTTGATTCTATTTCCTCTATTTCATCTTCTATCTCTTTTTTGAGGGCGAACCTGACTGTTTTTTTCTGATCTGCCGCGACTTTCACTATGCTGTCCAAAAGCTCGTTGATTCCTTCGCCAGTTACAGCACTTGTCAAAATAACGGGAACGCCAAGATGTTTTGATAACTCTGACCTGTCAATGTGAATCCCACTTTTTTTTGCTTCATCTATAGCATTTACAACGAGAATAATTTTAACATCTAATTCTGCTGCTTCAAGGAAAAGATACAGCCCCTGCTTTAAAGAAAGGGAATCCGCGACAACAAGTAAAATATCCGGGGTGTTGTAGAGAAGGTAATCTCTTGCAATTTTCTCATCCAAACTGAAAGACGATAAACTGTATGTGCCGGGAAGATCAGTAAATGTAATCTGCATGCCTTTCCAATTTCTGATTCCCTCTTTGATGTCTACAGTCACACCTGCCCAGTTGGCTGTATATTGCCTTAATCCAGTCAAAGCATTGAATAGACTCGTTTTTCCAACATTTGGATTGCCACATAAAGCTACTCTCAAGCTCATTCTTCAATCCTCCTGAGGATAATCCTGCCTGACATCCCACGACCAACCTGGAAAGTCCCTTTATTCGTTTTAATAAGAAAAGGTTTTATAACTTCAACAATTGAACCATTTTCTACACCTATCTGCGCCATCTTATCTTTGAAAAATCTTCCACCTATTACATTTACTACACTGTAAATGCCCCTCGGAGCATTGGAAAGGTTAATAAGATTATCCTGTAATAGCACTTCTATCAAGTTTGCATCGTCATTTCTCAGTGTTATGAGTTTATCCATTATGTTATAAACACGAGGATCACCAAGAGGAGCAGCTCTTACGACCTTTACTGAAGCCCCGGGAATAAATCCAAGCGAAATCAGTCTTGCGCCGGCGGGGGAGTTATGTACAGATTTAATCGTTGCGAAAAATCCAACAGGGACTTCTGATAAAGACACCTTTTCACCCCCTTATTGAGATTCATTCTCAATAATACCACTTTTATCTGAAAAATCAAGATTTTCAGTATATATTTGCCTTTGCGAAATAATGAAATGATGGGATAAAATACTGTTGGGAGGTAATCAGGTGGATCTTCTCCACAAGGCGAAACTTGCACCGCTTTTGCCGGGAGTGTATATTTTTTATGGCAAAAACAAAGAATATATATATGTTGGTAAAGCTAAGCGACTCCGCAACAGGCTGCTTTCTTATTTTAACCGATCGAATGGAAAATACAGTAAAAAAATTCAGGCAATCGTGAATGAAGCAGAAGAACTGGATTATATAGTAGTTTCAAATGAAAGAGAGGCGCTTCTTCTGGAGGCAAATCTCATCTTCAATCATAAACCGAAATACAACGTAATGCTCAAGGATGCGGAATTCTATCCTTATATCGAGATAACGAAGGAGCTTTTTCCAGCCGTTCAGATAGTAAGGATAAGATCTACCGGCGGTGAATATTTTGGACCATACACAGATGTGAAATTTGTTAAAGATTTAATAGACTGCCTTCAACAGGTTTATCAGTTCAGAACCTGTCGTAGAGATATGTCCAAATCGACAAAACCATGCATGGAATTCTATATGCATCGATGTGCTGCTCCATGTACAGGTGATTTAGAACCAGATAGCTATATAAACTCATCTATACAACCACTCAGGAGGGTTCTAAATGGCGACATATCTGAGACACTGGATCTGATAGAAGAAAAAATGAAAAAACACGCGAAAATGATGGATTTCGAAAATGCAGCAAAATATAGAGATCTTCTTGTTAAGTTTGAAAATGTAATGCAAAGACAGGGTGTTGTTCTGGAGCAGTGGAGAAATCTGGATGTTATTGGAAGATTCAAAAATAGTTACGCTGTTTTGAGAATCAGAGGAGGCCATGTCGTTGGAAAGCTTTCATACGAGTTGGACTCAACGAAATTAGAAGATTTTATATTTCATTATTATATGGTTGGTAAAAATGAGTTACCAGAAGCAGTGATTCTTGAAAGAAACATTAATTTTGATGCAGAAATCTATTTTGGTAGACCGAGAGACAAATTAGAAGAAGAGTTACTGCATAAAGCCAGAGAAAACGCTAAAAATCAGGCCTATACAAGCGGTTTGAGAAAAGATCTTTTGAACAAGATGGTAAAAGTTCTTAATTTGAACAGGTATCCTATGAAAATAGAAGGTTTTGACGTGTCGCATTTGCATGGAAAATTAACAGTCGCTTCTGTCGTGGTTTTCTTTGATGGCCTTCCACGTAAAAATGAATATAGGCATTACAGATTTAATTCTGACAGGATTGACGATTTTTTGACATTAAAAGAACTTGTCAAAAGAAGATATTCCAAGCACGAATTGCCAGATATGATTTTTGTAGATGGTGGCACTGGACAAATTAATGCCGTAGTAGAGGCATTGATGGAGATCGGAAAAGAATGCGACGTTGTGGGTTTAGCAAAGCAGAATGAGATTGTTTGTACACGTTTTGGTGAACTGATATTACCGTTTGACAGTCCTATTTTAAGGACGCTTGTGCGTATTAGAGATGAGGCCCACAGATTTGCAAATAGCTTCCATAGAAAACTGCGAAGAAAGAGTGCATTGAGTTCGATTCTTGATGAAATTCCAGGTATTGGTCCGAAGAGAAAGAAAAAATTGATCGAAGCTTTTGGCAGTGTAAAAAATATCAGGTCAGCCACTTTACAAGAGATCGCTGAAGTACTTGGAAGTAGAAAATTAGCTGCTGAGATACTTTCGAGATTATGAGGTGGTATTCAGTATGAAAATAGCCAATTATCTGATCATGCTTCTGGGGATCTTTTGTGCTTCTATAGGTTTTCTGATGCTTTCAGTATATGGTGTTGCAGTCTATCTTTCACCAATGCTCGAGGAAATGTTAAATCTTACGATAAATACGTCAAAGTGGTTTTTATTTGTTGTTCTTTTGACAATTTCTTCTGGTATCTGTATCAGTTATTACAGCTTGGCAAAGGCTAACAGGGATAATTATATGATATTTCTTTCATTTACTGTTATAGCAAATGGTTTTTCATTTTTTGTTCAGCTTTTCAGAATGGTGGTTCATGGAATTGCCTGGGTAGGAGTTGAACTTCTTGGCGAGCATGGAGATGTGAAAACCGTTCAGTATCTGTCGATAGGTTTTCTTTTGTTTACATTAGTTAATTTTGTACTCAGCTTGAGTATTTTGAGGGGAGAGAGAGTATCTCATTGAGAGTTTTAGGAATTATTGTTGAGTACAATCCATTTCACAACGGGCATCTTTATCATTTGCGAAAAGCGAAAGAACTGGTAAAACCAGATTATACAGTTGCCGTTATGAGTGGCAGCTTTTGTCAGAGGGGAGAGCCGGCTATAATTGACAAGTTTTCTAGAGCTGAGATAGCACTTCAGAATGGTGTTGATGTTGTATTTGAGTTGCCTTTTGTCTATGCTCTGCAGGATGCCGGGGGATTTGCAAAAGGTGCGGTCTGGTTACTTGAAAAAATGAATGTTGTCACAGACCTGGTTTTTGGTAGTGAATCAGGAAATCTCAGCTTTCTCAACAAAATAGCTGATGTTATGATAAATCAGCCCTATCCTTTTCCGGAAATTATGAAAGAAGAATTGAAAAAAGGTTATTCATTCCCAAATGCAAGAAAATATGCACTGATGAAATATTTTGAACGAACTGGGGAGATGAATCCTCGAGAAGTGCTTAAAATAGAAAAGTCCAATGATATACTTGGCGTGGAATATGTGAGATCTCTGAAAGAACTTGGTAGCAAGATAAATGTGCAACTAATAAAAAGAGTTGGAGCAGATGAAAAAGATAAAGTTTTTAAAGGTAAATTCCCAAGCGCCACATCGGTGAGAAATATGATTTTTAAAGGGGACTGGTCAGGCGTCAGTCGTGCTGTGCCAGACAGCAGCCTTCAGATTATTTCCAGAGAGCTCAACGAAGGTCGAGGACCAGTTACTTTATCGCAACTTGAAGAGATTTTGTTAGCAAAACTCAGACTTTCTTCTAAAAAAGAGCTTCAGATGCTGTATGGTTTTAGCGAAGGTATTGATGTGAGGTTCTCAAATTGTGCTTTGAAAACTGGTGATCTTGAAGAATTTTTCAATTGTGTTAAAGCAAAACGTTTCACAATGAGCAAGATCAGAAGATTGTCGCTTTATGCCCTCTTTGAGTTAAAGCAGGATTTAATTGTTCAGTGCAATGAGAAGGGGCCACAGTATCTCAGAGTTCTGGGCTTCACAAACAATGGCAGGAAACTTCTGTCCATAGTAAAGAGGAAGGCATCAGTGCCAGTAGTATCAGTATGTTCGCTTTACAAAAAAATACTCTCGAAAGCTCTGAAAAATAAAGAAGGAAGATTCGAGGTTGATGAAAAATTGTTCGAACACCAGTTGCGTTTGGATATCAAATCCACTTCTATTCACTCGCTTCTTTTTCCATCTAAAAGCGAAAGAAACGGAGAGAGAGATTTTAGAATCCCTCCCATCATGGTTTAGTAAAAAGTAAAATGTATTATTTCTTAAGAAAACCAATCAATTCTTCGATATCTGGTAGTTCTTCTATTGGATAGATTTTATAAAAGATTACTACCTTGTTTTCATCCAGAATAACATTGGCTCGTTCTGAAAAGCCATCTTTTTCTCGAAACAAACCGAATGATTTTGCGATTTCGCCATGTGGCCAGAAATCAGTAATCAGGGGCAATTTTTTAATATTTAAAGACTCCGCCCATGCTTTTTTGCTGGGAAGTGGATCGACACTTACTCCGAAGGGAGCAACATTCAATTTGGCAAAAACGTCGTATTTTTCTTCAATTGAAAGCATTTGTTTGCTGCAGATAGATGTCCATGCAAGCGGATGAAAAGAAAGGAGCACCTTCTTTTGCAAATGATAAAGTTTTTCTATTTTTCCGTTATGGTCTTTTAGCGATAAATTATCAATTTTTTTCCCCAAAAATTCCATTTTATCAACCCCTTCTGATATCTAAAATTTCCTTTATTTTTGCAAGATCGTGTTTTCTTTTAAAAATTGCATCCCTGTTTTTAGAATAAATTGGTAATTGCTCTTCAAAAGTAGGTTTTTCCTGTTTGTAAAATATTCCCAGTGGTAGGGGGTCTACTTCTATTGCTTTCGCAAAAGCGGCAGATATATCCGAAGGATTGTGGTTTTTGAAATAATATGTGTGCTCCTTAAACCATTTATATGTATTTATTTTGTTAAAAGTGACACATGGTTGAAGAATATCAACAATGGCCAGTCCTTTATGAGTAATAGCCTGTTTGATTATTTCTTTTGTTTGCTCTGTGTCTGCACAGTACGCCCTTGCAACAAAAGATGCTCTCTGAGAAATTGCCAGAGATATAGGATTTATTGGATCAGATATTGTTCCCTGAATCTGCACAGGTGTTGTGAATCCTTTTGGGCTTGTAGGAGAAGCTTGCCCTTTAGTCAAACCATATACCATATTGTTGTGAATCAAGACTGTTATATCAGGATTTCTTCTTATTGTGTGTAACAGGTGGTTACCCCCTTCACCGTACATACATCCATCCCCACTTTCAGCTATTACTATTAAATCGGGGTTACAGGCTTTTATTGCGGTTGCTACAGGTAAACTTCTTCCGTGAAGCCCGTTAAAATAATTACACTTTATGTACTGAGGTGCTTTCGCTGCCTGTCCTATTCCTGAAACTATTACCAGTTTTTCTGGAGGGATATTTAATTCCTGGAGAGTCTTTCTCAGTATATCATGTATAGCGTAGTTACCACACCCTGGGCACCAGGCAATGTCGATATTTGGAATATTATATTCTGTATTCATACTTCTCCCTCCTCTGTAAATTGCTCAAATACATTTTTTATTTCCTCAACGCTGAAGGGCATACCGTCATATTTCGTAACCTTCTTTGAATGGTCGAGATTTGCAAAAGTTTTTAACAAGGAAGCAAACTGCGAGGTAAAGTTGTTCTCTATGATGACAACTTTCTTTGCCATATCAAAATATTTCTTTAAGTCCCTCGGCAATGGGTAAAGTTGTACCAAATGCAAGACAGCTATGTTTTCAAATGATTGTGCGGCTTCTTTCACAATTTCCTTTGTTGATCCAAAGCATACAGCAAGGACTTCATAACCGCTATTTCCTGTTAACTCTGGGGTATAGTAGTCTTTGAAATTTGACATCTTTTTCATTCTCTTTTCCACCATCATTTTTCTCATCTCAAAATCTTCAGTTATTCTCCCCGATTCATCATGTTCATCACTATCGACACAAACTAATCCTTCACCCCATCCCGGAATACCTCTTGGTGATATACCTTTTTGTGTTAACTTGTATCTTAAATAATCAGAATCAGTTTTTATTAAATAATTTTCTATATTCTCAGGTAAAGGTACATTCTCAATGTTGTAAATCATATCCATCAAGTACTGGTCTGTTAGAATCAGAGCGGGTATCTGATATTTATCAGCAATCTGAAAAGCTTTCCAGGAGCATAAAAATGCCTCTTCTAAATTTCCTGGCGCGTAGATTACACGGGGAAATTCACCATGCCCTGCATACAGGGCAAACATGAGGTCAGCCTGTTCGGTTCTTGTTGGTAAACCTGTTGCAGGTCCAGGTCTTTGCGCTAAATGTACAACTATTGGGCTTTCTATCATCCCGGCGAGGCTCAGCCCCTCAGTCATAAGAGCAAATCCACCTCCAGATGTCGTGACCATGGCCCTTCCCCCAGCGTACCACGCTCCAAGAGCCATGTTGATTGCAGATATTTCGTCTTCGGCCTGCTCGACAATAAGATCGAAATTGTCGGAAAGCTTTGCTAATTGCACTAAAACTCCTGTTGATGGCGACATGGGGTATGAAGAGATAAAGTTGCATCCGCCGGCTAAAGCGCCGAATGCAACTGCTTCAGCACCGCTCAGCAGAAATTGATCACATATTTGTTTATTTTGCTTCAGCTTGGTAATCGAAAGCTTCTTTTTCGATGCAAGACCATTCTTATATCCGGATTTTACCGCCTCAAGATTCTGGAATATTACTTCTTTGCTCTTTTTTGAAAAATACTGTTTGACAATGTTCATGGTATTTTCAAGATCAACTCCCAGTAAAGCTGTTGCAAAACCAATCATCACAGAATTTGCATAAATTTTGTTTCCCAGTGCACTGGCAGTCTTCAAAAGAGGTATGCGGAGCACCTTCAAAGTATCATCGATACCTGGAAACTCCTCATCAACCACCAGAATCGAATCACTGCTTAATCTGTTTGATATACGTTTTAAATGCGAGACATCGTTTGATAAAAAGAGAGCAAAATCTGCTTTCTGTTTGAAAGCACGCACCGGTATATCGCTGACTCTTATTAAAGTAGAGTTACTTCCTCCTCTTACTCTTGACATATACTCTTTATAGCTGAAGACGTTCAATCCGGCTTTTTTGAAAATTTTTGGCAGTAAAACTTCAACTGTTTGAATACCTTGCCCTGCTTCACCAGCAATAATAAAGGAATACTCCATAAAACTCACTCCTTAAAATTTTGGAAAAACAATAAAAGTTAAGGCTTGTTTTATTTAATTCTATCACAAGTTTTACTTTTCAAGTTGTAGAATCTTTTTGGAGAGATTGCATGTTTTTAGCTATAACCCTTTTGAGCCGTGTGGCATTGTTAGGATTAATAGTATTTGTTGTGATTCAGTCTTATTCTGCCAGGATTTCACTGGCGAAAATCTTCAACACTAAAAAACCCTATATACTTGGTTTGCTTGGTGGCATCTTTGGTGTGGCAGGTAATTTCCTTGGTTTGCCTTACAAAGGTGCAATAATCAATTTTCGAGATATGGGTATAATTGTTACAGCCCTTTATGGGGGTTTTCCAGCGGCTTTGATAGGCAGCACGATTGCTTCCATTCACAGATATTTACTTGGCGGTCCAGCGGCTTTTGCGTGTGCCCTGGGGACAATCGGCGCCGGGCTATTTTCAAGTGTTTTTAGAAAACGATTTTTCCATTCGAAAAACAAAATTCTTGCAGGGAGCGTAGTTGCTATTTTTGCGGAGTTAATACACCTATCGATAGCCTATTTTTTTATATACCCACCAGAACTGGCGGCAGATATCGTTTTCAATGCACTAATCCCGATGACTGTGTCGAATTTTCTCGGTGTTGGACTCACACTCACTCTGGTTAAACAGAGTGAGCTGTATGTAAAAAATTTTTCCTCGCAGATTTTCTCAATCACACTTAGAGTTTTTGAAAGCGCTGTTAGACTACTGGAAAATCCAAATATGGAGAATCTAAACCTCTTTTCAAAAGATCTGGCAAAAATACTGAATGTCGATAAATTAACAATAAAACTCGAGGATGAGTTTAAACCAGAGAGAAAAAAGGGCGAATGCAGGCTCTTTATCCCACTAATTTCCAGAGGAAAGATCATCGGTCGAATCGTCGTTGAAAATCGAGATGGTTTCGACGAGGACCAGATTTTCATGATAAAGCAAATTTCAAAGTTCGTTGAGATAGTTGTTATTGGTGCTACAGCTGTTCGTGAGGCAATACTTGCCCGGGAAGCAATGATGAGAGATTTCATGTCCAAGTTAGGTCCACATTTTATTTTCAATACACTTGCAAGCATCAGATATCTTACTGTTAATAATGCAAATGACGCTGTAAAGATGATCGATAATCTATCAGAGTTATTGAGATATTATTTCAAAAATCAGAAGGCTTTTGTCTCTCTTGATGAAGAAATCAAAATAATCGAGTGTTATTTGTCGATAATGAAAGCGAGATATGGCGATATTTTGAGTTATCATATAAATGTAACAGGAGATTTTAGAAATCATCCTGTTCCGCCCATGATTCTTCAACCAGTAATTGAGAATGCAGTTGAGCATGGCGAAAAAAATGGAAAGATCTATGTAAAAATAGAAGCTGAAAAATATGGCGATTATATGATTTTGAAAGTTTCTGACAGCGGTAAAGGTTTGTCCAGGGGTTTTAAGAAAGGCGTTGGAATGAAACTCCTGGAAACAAGATTAGAAAATATTTACTCAAAAAAAGCGAGTGTAAAATATGTAAACGATAACGGACTGACAGTTTTAATAAAAATTCCGCTGGAGTGTGAAAGTGTGAATATGTATGATAAAAGTGGCTATTCTGGAAGATGAGCAGCTTGCCAGGGACAATTTAGAGCAGTTGATCAGAAAATATAGTGAATTTGAGCTGGTGGGATCTTTTTCAACAGGAAGAGAATTGTTGAGACATCTGAAAGATATCGATGTTGTATTTTTGGATGTGCGGCTTTCTGGCGAATCTGGTTTAGATGTTTCAAAAAAAATAAAAAGTACGGGTATCGTCTTTGTAACAGCATATCCAGAATATGCCGTGGAAGCTTTTGAAGTAAATGCCATAGATTATCTGGTTAAACCTGTGAGTGAAGAGCGATTCAGTGAATGTGTTGAAAAAATCTCACAGATTTGTTCACGATCGCTTGCCAAACTTCCTGTAAAAGATTTTGATGGAATATTATTGATTGATTTTAAAGATATTCTTTTCATAGAAGCTTTTGGGAAAAAATGCATGGCATGCACAATAAATGGAGAATATGAAGTTTATCATTGGAATATATCCCATCTTGAGAGAAGACTTCCTCGAGAATTCGTCAGAGTTCACAAGTCTTATATTTGCAACCTCGAGCACGTGAAAAAAATATTATGTTCTCCATGTTTTCAAATAGAGATGGAGAACTCCAAATTGATACCTGTTTCGAAAAAATATCAGAAATTTGTCAAGTCTGTTTTGTTGCGTTGAAGATTATTTTCCACTCATTTGTTCCAAAAAAAATGCTATTTATTCCCTCCTTGTTTTTCCTAGACCATAGAATAGTTAATACAAACTAAGGTGGGAGGGAAGGAAATGAACTCGCTGGTGCTTATGTTGATCTCTTTTTTTGGTTATATAATTGCGTACAACACATATGGAAAATGGCTTTCAAGGAAATTATTTCAGCTTAAGGATGATAATCCAGTACCTTCAAAGAAATTTCAGGATGGAGTTGATTATGTTCCTACCAAGAGACATATTTTACTCGGTCACCACTTTACCACAATAGCAGGAACAGGACCCATAGTTGGTCCTGCAATAGGTGTCATTTGGGGTTGGCTGCCAGCATTCCTCTGGGTATTCCTTGGGCCAATATTTGCAGGTGGTGTTCATGATTTTGCCTCGTTAGTTATCTCATCACGACATGGTGGTAAAACGCTTGGTGAGATGACAAAGGGAATAGTTTCAAACAGGGTAGGGGTGATCTTTCTAATTCTGATTCAATTTCTTCTCTGGTTAGTTGTTGCAGTTTTTGCTATGATTATGGGAATTTTATTTGACATGTATCCTCAAAGTGTCCTGAGCATCTGGATGGAGGTTCCCATAGCTATTTGGGTTGGTTATATGGTCTATAAGAAGGGAAAAAAGGATACCTTTTATTCTATCTTGGGTTTGATACTTCTCTATGTTTTTGCTGTTATTGGTATATATCTTCCCATGAAGATACCTCAAATGGGCCCTGTTTCACCGATTGTAACCTGGATAGTGATACTCCTTGTTTATGCTTATTTTGCCTCTACTTTGCCGGTGCAAACACTTTTACAACCGCGTGATTATATAAACTCACACGAGCTCTTGGTACTCATGGCTGTTCTCTCAATAGGGGTTATAATATCAAGACCACAGGTAGTAGCTCCAGTTTATCAGCATGCGCCTGGTGCCCCAAATCTGTGGCCTGTTCTTTTTGTGACGATAGCTTGCGGAGCTATAAGCGGTTTTCACAGTTTTGCTTCCTCAGGAACGACAGTCAAACAACTTGAAAGAGAAACAGATGCGCAATTTGTCGGTTATGGCGGTATGCTTCTTGAGGGAGCTCTTGCGACATTAATCATCATAGCAGTGACAGCTGGTGTGGGAATGTTCGGAGCCGGAAGTTCTGGATATTTCAATTATTACTCCTCTTGGTCCACAACCGCTGGAGCAGGGTTAGCTGCACAATTGAAAGCAATTGTTGATGGTGCTTCTAATTTAATGAAAACAGTAGGTATACCTAAGGAATTGGGAGCTACATTAATGGCAATTTTTGTTGTGTCTTTTGCTGGAACAACACTTGATTCTGCTACGAGAATACAGAGATTCGGATTAGAAGAGCTGTTCAGGGGCAAAGGCAAAAAACCGATAGGACCTTTTAAAAATAGATATTTTACAACTTTTGTCGTAGTAATAGCCGCATTCGGACTATGTATGGTTTCACCTGACGGAAAAGGTGCATTAAAATTGTGGCCAGTGTTTGGCGCGTTGAATCAGCTTCTTGCCGGCCTTGCCTTGATGATAGCAACAGTATACTTAGCTAAAAAGAGAAAACCTATCTGGCCGACCTTGCTTCCAATGATCTTTATGCTTCTCATGACTGTCTGGGCTACTATTTCAAATCTAACCGGTTATATTCGGTCACAAAACTGGCTTCTTGTTTTCATAACACTTGTTACGTTAATTATAGCTGTATGGATGATAATAGAAGCCTTTATATCGATGGCAAAAGCTTATAAGAAAAAACAGGTTTATCAGGAAGAATTCGCGAAATCTGATGAATAATATTTCTCTGTCAAATTTTGCCAAAATATAATGATGTGGGGTTTACCCACATCATTTTTATTTTCAATCACCAAAAAGATATTTTGAATATCATCGAAATTATTCAGTCGTTTAGTTTTGAATATAGTAATTTCTATCTTTATGAAAAAAATCGAAATAATAATTTCAATTCATTGTTGCCTGAGTAGCTCAAAATAATAGTATAATCAAGCTTGCTGAATCCGTTTTTAAGATTAATAGTTGACAGAAATAAGTTATTGTAATAAAATCGCCATTTGGTACGTCATCGAAGGGAGGATATAAATGCCAACTATAAACCAGTTAATCAGGCTTGGTAGAGAAAGAAAAGTTGAAAAACCAAAAGCACCGGCTCTTCAGGGAAATCCGCAAAAGCGCGGAGTCTGTGTTCGTGTAACCACGATGACGCCGAAGAAACCAAATTCAGCGTTGAGAAAAATTGCAAGGGTCAGGTTGTCGAATGGTATAGAAGTCACGGCTTATATACCTGGAATAGGCCATAACCTTCAGGAACATTCAGTTGTTCTTGTTAGAGGTGGAAGGGTCAAAGATCTTCCGGGTATAAGATACAAGATTATTCGTGGAACTCTTGACACAGCCGGGGTTGAAAACAGAAAACAATCCCGAAGCAAATATGGAGCTAAGAGGCCTAAAAAGTAGTTTGGGAGGATGGTTGAATGAGAAGAAGAAGAGCTGAGGTAAGAAAAATAGCTCCCGATCCTGTTTATAGCGATATCCTTGTCGCTAAACTTGTGAATAGAATAATGTGGGATGGGAAAAAGGCAGTGGCACAGAAGATAGTGTACAGATCTTTTGAATACATTCAAGAAAAATCTGGAAAAGATCCACTTGAAGTTTTTCAAAAGGCAATCGAAAATGTTCGTCCGGTTTTGGAAGTCAGACCAAGACGTGTTGGTGGGGCAACTTATCAGGTACCGGTAGAGGTTCAAGAACCAAGAAAAACCTCTCTTGCGCTCAGATGGATTGTTGCTGCGGCTCGTGCCAAAAAAGGTAAACCAATGTATGTAAGACTTGCTGAGGAAATTCTTGCTTCTTATCAAGGAACCGGTACTGCAATGAAAAAGAAAGAAGACGTTCATAAAATGGCGGAGGCGAACAGAGCATTCGCACATTTGCGGTGGTGAAAGGAAAACTTATGCTGGAGATTGAGGCGCTTTATGTACCACTCAGTAAGTTGCGTAACATAGGAATAATGGCACATATAGATGCCGGTAAAACAACTACAACAGAGCGTATACTTTATTATACCGGTCGTAAACACGTGCTGGGTAGCGTTGATGAAGGAACTGCCACAATGGATTGGATGGAGCAGGAAAAAGAGCGCGGGATAACTATTAAAGCCGCTGCTACAACTTGTTTCTGGAAAGAACACCGTATAAATATAATCGATACGCCCGGACACGTGGATTTTACAGTTGAGGTTGAAAGAGCATTAAGAGTACTTGATGGCGCGGTAGCTGTTTTTGATGCTACAGCTGGAGTTGAACCGCAAAGTGAAACTGTCTGGAGGCAGGCTGAAAGATATTCAGTTCCAAGAATTGCGTTTATGAACAAAATGGATAAAACTGGCGCGGATTTTTTCATGTCTATAAAAAGCATGGTTGAAAAGCTCCATGCTAAGCCAGTTGCGATACAGGTTCCGATAGGAGCAGAGAAAGATTTCATAGGTGTAGTAGATCTTATTGAGATGAAAGCCATAACGTGGACAAGTGAAGATGGAAGTGAATTTATCAAGCACGAGATTCCCGAAAACATGTTGGATCTTGCAGAGGAAATGCGCGAGGAAATGATATCGATGCTTGCAGAAGAAGACGAAGAACTTTTGGAGCTTTATTTGGAAGAACAAGAGTTGCCTGTAGAAAAAATCAAGGATATTCTGAGAAAGGCAACTATAAACAATAAACTGGTTCCAGTTCTGTGTGGTGCTGCTGCAAGAAATAAGGGAATTCAACCATTGCTGGATGCAGTTGTGGATTATCTGCCTTCACCAATTGATATTCCTGCTGTCAAAGCAATTACCCCTTCTGGTGAAGAGATACAGATTCCTCCCTCAGTGGAGGGAGATTTTGCTGGGCTGGCTTTCAAAATACAGACAGATCCTTATGTTGGTAAGCTGGCTTATGTGCGTGTTTATTCTGGTAAACTTGAAAAGGGATCATATGTTTATAACTCGACAAAACAGATTCGTGAGCGCGTGGCAAGACTTATATTTATGCATGCTGATAAAAGAGAAGATGCCGAGTATGCAAGAGCAGGTGATATAGTAGCGATTATAGGCTTGAAAAACACGACCACAGGCGATACGTTGTGTTCACAGGAACGGCCAGTTCTTCTGGAAAAGATGAGTTTTCCTGAGCCAGTTATTTCTATAGCAATTGAACCATTGACGCGTGACGATGAAGAAAGAATGGTTAAAGCTGTTGCGGCATTGTCAGAAGAAGATC